>SVNV01000019.1 GCA_015066705.1 Ruminococcus sp. | reverse complement strand
CAAGAGAATACAGAGGAAACACATACAACATCAGCGTTAAGAACCCTGACCACGTTTGCAAGGGTATCAAGTCGGTTGTTGTTGACGGCGTAAAGCTCAACGGAAACGTTCTCCCAGTATTCGCTGACGGCACAACTCACGACGTTGAAGTAATCATGGGTTAGTGGCGGAGTCGCCACCCCCTCCTCGCCTATTTTATCATTTGCGAGGGTCAATGCCTTTGAGTGACGGCGTGTTATCGCCTCGCTTAACGCTCGGCTTAAAGAGATAAAAATTAAGAGTAGGATTTCGGTCCTACTCTTTTTTGTGCCGTAGCCGGCACGGGCACCTCTGCCACATATCCTTTTGTTTGGGACTCAAATTTTGAGTCGTGGCAGGGCTATCGGTTTGCTTAACGCTCACCTTAAATAGTGAGGACAGAGAGCGTATAAAGACAAAAACTAAGAGTAGGAGAAATCCTACTCTTTTTTGTTGCCTGTCAATATATAAAAAGTTTCGTCCACCTTTTCAAAGGTGGTGGGGTTGAGGGGCAAAGCCCTCATCGCCCGTCGCAACGGGCGAAATCCCCTATTCAACAAAGCGTTTTTTGGAGGGGAGTTTATAAGGTGCCAGCCTTATAAACGATGGAACCTTTTTCAAGTAAAAAAGGTTCCTTGTAGTAGTTTTAAACGCACCACCCTCAAAAAGGTTCCAGTGGCACGTTTTTGACGCAACAACCTTTTGGCTTGCGTGCGAAAGCACCACAAAAAACAAAAAGCGTACGGAAAATCCGTACGCTTAAATTATCCATTGTCAACTGTCAATTACTAATAACCCTCTGTCCTCTCAATTCAAGCCGAGCATTAAGCGAGGCGAGAACCCTGCCACAGCTCAAAACACAAGTCCCAAACAAAAGGATATGTGGCAGAGGAGGGTCCAGCGACACCGCTGGTTAGTACATTCCGCCTGCAGGCATAGCAGGTGCAGCAGGAATATCTTCCTTGATGTCAGTTACAAGACTTTCTGTTGTGAGCACCATAGCGGCAACAGATGCAGCATTCTGCAAAGCTGAACGTGTAACCTTTGTAGGGTCAACAATTCCCGCTGGAATCATATCAACGTAAACCTCGTTGTATGCGTCAAAGCCGTAACCAGCCTTTCTTGAACGGATAATCTTGTCGATAATAACGCTTCCTTCGAGACCTGCGTTTTTAGCAATCTGTCTTACAGGCTCTTCAAGTGCCTTGAGAACAATCTTGGCACCTGTCTTTTCGTCGCCATCAAGTGTAGGAATGAGCTTGTTTACAGCAGGAATAGCGTTGATGAATGCAGTACCACCACCTGCAACAATGCCTTCTTCAACAGCAGCCTTTGTGGCAGCAAGTGCGTCTTCGATTCTCAGCTTCTTTTCCTTCATTTCAATTTCAGTTGCAGCACCAACCTTGATAACAGCAACACCACCGGAAAGCTTAGCAAGTCTTTCCTGGAGCTTTTCTCTGTCAAAATCAGAAGTTGTTGTTTCAATCTGTGACTTAATCTGTGAAATTCTTGCCTTGATAGCGTCAGGTTCACCTGCACCGTCAACAATAATTGTATTTTCCTTCTGAACAACTACCTGTCTTGCACGACCAAGCATTGAAACATCAGCGTCCTTAAGCTCAAAACCGAGTTCTTCGCTGATAACTTCACCACCTGTAAGTGTAGCAATATCTCTGAGCATATCCTTTCTTCTGTCGCCAAAGCCCGGAGCCTTGACAGCTACAACAGTGAAAGTTCCTCTCAGCTTGTTTACGATAAGTGTTGAAAGTGCTTCGCCTTCGATGTCTTCAGCAATAATAAGGAGCTTTCTTCCAGCCTGAACAATCTGTTCAAGAAGTGGGAGAATTTCCTGAATGTTTGAAATCTTCTTGTCAGTAATAAGAATGAGTGCGTCATCAATAACAGCTTCCATCTTGTCTGTGTCAGTAACCATATAAGGTGTGATGTAGCCTCTGTCAAACTGCATACCTTCAACAACCTCGCTGTAGGTTTCAGCAGTCTTTGATTCTTCAATGGTAATAACACCGTCAGCTGTAACCTTTTCCATAGCCTCAGCAATAAGTGTTCCTACGTTTTCGTCAGCAGATGAGTTAGCAGCTACCTTTGCAATTTCTTCAAAGCCTGAAACCTCTCTTGAATTTGCCTTGACAGCCTCAACTGCAACGTCAACAGCCTTCTGCATACCCTTTCTTACAATCATAGGATTTGCACCTGCTGTGATATTTTTCATACCTTCTCTTACAAGTGCCTGAGCTAAAAGTGTAGCAGTTGTTGTTCCGTCGCCTGCAGCGTCGTTTGTCTTTGTAGCAACTTCCTTCACAAGCTGTGCACCCATATTTTCAAATGCGTCCTCAAGCTCGATTTCCTTTGCGATTGTAACACCGTCGTTTGTGATAAGAGGAGCGCCGAACTTCTTGTCAAGAACTACGTTTCTTCCCTTTGGTCCGAGAGTGATTTTAACTGTGTCTGCAAGCTTGTCAATACCAGCCTGCAAAGCCTTTCTTGCTTCTTCGCCGTAAATGATATCCTTTGCCATAATATATAGTACCTCCGAAAATTAAATTACTTTACAACCGCAAGAATGTCGTCCATCTTTACAATGATGTATTCAACACCCTCAATCTTTACTGTTGTTCCTGCATACTTTGAAATGAGCACCTTGTCGCCCTTTTCAACACCCATTGTTACGTCAGCCTTGCCTGGTCCTACCTCTAAAACTTCAGCAATTTCAGGCTTTTCCTTAGCTGAACCTGTGAGAATTATTCCACTCTGTGTGGTTTCCTCTGCTTCTGTCATCTTAACTACTACTCTGTCCTGTAAAGGTCTGATAGTCATAATTCTTCCTCCTTATATTAAGTAAATTATTATCAAAAGCTTAGCACTCAATTCCTGTGAGTGCTAATTTATTCTACCACACTATCCCCCTACTGTCAAGACTTTTCACAAATTTTTGGTTATAACTCTTCCTCCTTTTTCTTCTTTTTGCGACTTACGAAAACGTTTAATGTGAACATACCATAAATGATTAAATTTTATAACGTATTTAATATTTTAATTATAAATAAACTTTGTAAACATTTTTCAGTAAATATCGTCAATAAATTACGTGATTTATCAGTTTGTTGTTATATTGTTAATTATTTATTCACACACTCGGGTGTGAATTTGTTATAATTAAGGTATCAATTTAAGATTTGTAATGCGCTTATTAACATTTTCAGGTTTTGGCGTTTTTACAGGAATTTTGGGCTAATTTTAGTCATATAAAAGAAAGGATGAAAAATTATGTCATTAGGAAAAGTACTTGTTGTAGATGACGACAAGAACATTTGCGAGCTTTTGAGACTTTATCTCGAAAAAGATGGTTATAGCGTTATTCTTTCACACGACGGAGAAGAAGCAGTTGTAAAATTCAACGCTCTCAAGCCTGATATTGTACTTCTTGACATTATGCTTCCTGGTCTTGACGGCTGGCAGGTATGCCGTGAAATCAGAAAGAAGTCCAATGTTCCGATTATTATGATTACAGCAAAGGGAGAAACCTTTGATAAGGTGCTTGGTCTTGAGCTTGGCGCTGACGACTACGTTGTAAAGCCGTTTGACGCAAAGGAAATCATTGCGAGAATCAAGGCTGTTTACAGAAGAGTTGGTCAGACAACAGCAGAAACAGAAGTTAAGGAAGTCAAGTATGACAAGCTCAGCGTAAATATGACAAGATATGAGCTGAGAGTTGACGGAAAGGTTCTTGACACACCTCCTAAGGAGCTTGAGCTTTTGTTCCACCTCGCATCAAATCCAAACAGAGTTTATACAAGAGACCAGCTTCTTGATGAAGTATGGGGCTTTGAATACTACGGCGATTCAAGAACAATCGACGTACACGTAAAGAGACTTCGTGAAAAACTTGAAGGCGTATCTGACAAGTGGGCTTTGAAAACAGTATGGGGCGTCGGATACAAGTTTGAAGTTGAAGAAGAATAATGCGTCATACCAAAAGTATATTCTTTAAATATTTTTACATCTGTTCAGCAGTAATACTCACCAGCTTTATTTGTCTGGGCGCAGTATTACTGCTTGTTTCATCTCAGTACTTCACCGGAGAAAAGCGTGATATGCTCACAACAAATCTTGATAAAGCCCTGACAGAAGCCCGTCTGGCTTTTCAGGAAGGTGGAGAAATCGGACTTGCCGACAGACTTCATAACGTAAGCGTGGTTCTGAAATCTTATTCCAGCGCAAGTAATGCCGACTTTTTTATTACTGACGAAAACGGACAGATAGTAGCTTCAGGGCAGGTGCTTGGACTGAAAAATACCACAGCGGGAAATATCCCTGTAAGCTTTCTTGAAAAAATAGGTGAAACCGCTACCTACGACCAGTCTACCCTTGACGGATTCTTTAAGGAAACTCATCATACGGTTGCTCAGCATTTTTACGATATGTCTCATGTTTCTCTGTATATTTTTGCAACCTCACCTGTTTCACAGCAGGACGCCTCTGTTGTAAATATGCTTAAGCTGTTTATGATTTCGATAATAGTTGTTCTTATTATATGCGTGGTAGTAGTTTATGTTGCAACACTGCGACTTACTGCTCCTATCAAGGAAATGGCGCAGACTGCCAAAAAAATCGGTGAAGGCGATTTTTCATCGCAGCTTCCCGAGTATGAAATCACCGAGTTTCAGGAGCTGGGACACGCTATCAACGATATGGCTATTTCTATCGGAAGCTACGATAAGATGAGAACAAGCTTTGTAGCAAACGTTTCTCACGAGCTGAGAACACCGATGACATCTATCGGTGGCTTTGTTGACGGAATTATCGACGGAACTATCCCACCAAGCCAGCATAAAAAATATCTGGGGCTTGTTTCTACGGAAATCAAACGTCTTACCCGTCTTGTAAAATCAATGCTTAATCTTGCAAAAATCGAATCAGGTTCAACTAAGCCTGAATTCAAGATGATAAATGTTATCGAGCCTATCGCAAATTCCCTTTTCTCTTTCGAGGACAGAATCAATGCGAAAAACCTCGATATCCGTGGTCTTGATGTCGACAGAACTCTTATTTATGCTGACAACGACCTTGTTCATCAGGTTATGTATAACCTTATCGAAAACGCAATAAAATTTGCAAATGACGGCGGTTATATCGCCTTTGAATTTGAAAAAATCGGGGATATCACCGAGGTTTCTATCGCAAACAGTGGCGACGGTTTAAGTGAAGAGGAACTTCCACTTGTGTTTGACAGATTTTATAAAACCGACCAGTCACGAGGTCTTGACGCAACAGGCGTGGGCCTTGGCCTCAATATCGTAAAATCTATTGTAAAGCTTCACGGAGGAACAATCAGAGTTACCAGCGTGGAAGGTGAATACACAAAATTTATTATTCAGTTTAAGAATACCGACGAAAACTGAATTAAGGGTGAAATAATTTGAACTATTTTGACAAAGAACTTGAAAATGTAAGCTGTGAGAAAAATTCAGAAATACCAAAGGAGCTTCTGTGGTTTGAGGCGACTTCCCGCAAAAAAGGCAGTCCTGCTTATATGTGGTTTGTTTACCTGTTGATGGTATGTGTGCTGATAGGCTGTTTTTATATGCTTTCCTGCACAATTTTCGGCTTCGGCTGGCTTAAGAATGCCTTTGAGAAGGATAAACCTCACGGCGAAGATTTTCAGTATGTTCTTCCGCTTGCTGATAAACCAAAGCTTGAGGGCGATGGCCTTTATACCGGGGACGGACGTTATACCGTTGCGGGAATAGCTCAGCTTATGAAAAAAAGTGCTGTAACTGTAGTGGTATATGACGAAAGCACCACTAAAAGTGTCGGACAGGGCTCAGGCTTTATTTTTTCTGAGGACGGCTATATTATCACAAACGCTCACGTTGTCCAGAATGGCGATGTTTCCTGCGTAAACGTCTATCTCTGGGACGACACCCTTTATAACGGCAAAATTATCGGGGTTGACCCTATAACAGATATTGCTGTTTTGAAAATTCAGGCGTTGGGACTTACACCTGTTACCTTTGGAAACAGCAACCAGCTTCTTCAGGGCGAAGATGTTGTGGCTTTCGGAAACCCCGCCGGACTTGAAGCAAGCATTACTGCCGGAGTTGTTTCGGCAGTGGGAAGATATGTTGCTCTGGGAGATATGAGTCTTTACGACTGTATTCAGGTTGACGCTGCGATAAACCCGGGAAATTCAGGCGGTGCACTTCTTAATATGTGGGGACAGGTGGTCGGCGTTGTCAGTGCAAAGCTGGAATCTGAACAGTACGACGGAATCGGTTTTGCTGTTTCTACCGCTGAGGCAAAGCCTGTTATCGAAAGCATTATCGAACACGGCTGTGTTCTGGGAAGAGTTAAAATCGGAATCGAGTTTTACGAGGTTTCCGAGGAGGACGCACAGAAATCGGAGCTTCTTGTTGCCGGACTTTTCGTTGTAAAAATTGACCCTGAGTGCGATATTTTCAACTCAGGACTTAAAGCGGGAGATATTATTACTTCTGTAAACGGCAAAAAAGTGCTGACAGCAGGAGATGTTGCTCTTGCTGTAAAGGACAACAAGCCGGGCGATAAGGTGAAATTCGCCTATTGGCGCGAAAACAAAGAGCATACCTCGGAGTTCAGGCTTATGGAGGCCCCGACTTATAAAGTTGTGGACCTTGCGAAATAGTAAAAATAAAAGCGTATGGAAAATCCGTACGCTTTTTGTTTGACAGAAAACGCATCACTTCTGACATTTGAAATTTGTAGAAAAATGTGTTATACTGTTTTTAGTTTTATTTAATCAAGGAGTTTTTTATGAACAAAAAGGAAGTTTCGGAAATCAAAAGACATTTCACCGAGGAGGACGGATTTTTCAACATAGGAAAGGTAGTTACTGCCTTTGTTGATGCAGAAAAAAACATCAAATACAAAGCCTCAAAGAATTTCAACATAATCGAAGAAAGCGAAGCCGAGCTGATTATGAAATCCTTAAGAAAGGTTTTCAGCGGAAAGGTTTCAAAAAACCTGCTTGAATACGCTTTTCCTAATCCTGCGTACGCTCCGGGAGGCACGCAGAACATTCTTTACGAGGCTACCAGAACAAAGCTTGAGGACGACGAAAAAGCCGACGCACTTCTCGAACACATCACCAAAAAGATGGATTATCTTTCTACATATGCAGTATTTATCGGATACTGCTCATATTCAGTTTTTAAGAAAACCAAGGACGGCGAGGCGCTTGACGACTCCGACCACAACTATAATTTCATAGTAACAGCCGTATGTCCTGTGGAAATCCGCATTGACGGGCTTGTTTACGACGAGGACGAAAATGTCATCACAAGAAAGCCCACAAACGACCGTGTTGTTGGTGAAAATCCTACCGACGGCTTTGTATTCCCGGCATTCAGCGAGGGCGGAGCAGATGTAAACCACGTTATGTATTACACCAGAAAGCCTAAAGCTCCCAATATTTCCATCATAAACGAGGTGCTGGGCTGTAGATTTATTTCTACCTACAACGACGAAAGAGTTACCTTCCAGAGCGTTATGAATAACGTTGTAGGCGACGAGCTTAATTTTGAGGTTGTAACCTCGGTAAATGAGAAAATTTCTGAGGTTGTGGCACAGAATCAGGACGACACCGAGCCTCCTGTTATCGATAAGGAAAGACTGACGAGAATTCTTTCTGAATCCGGTGTAAGCGACGAAAAGCTGGAAACCCTTGACAAGGTTTACGAAAACATCGTAGGCGAAACTGTAATGAGAGCCTCGAACCTTGTGGAGAACAGAACAGTTGTTGCTGTACCAAGCGTGACGGTTAATATCAAAAAAGACGGGCTTTCCAAGGTAAAAACCCAGACTATCGACGGAAAACGCTGTCTTATCATCGACCTCGAAGACCCTGACATAGTTGTAAACGGACTCAATGTAAATTGACAGTTGCAAACGTGACGTTTGCATCCTCCTACCCTCGCATTTCATTTGAGAAATGTCGGAGTTTTGAGTGCTCGGGTGTTATCGCCTCGCTAAAGCTCTGCTTAAAAAGTGAGGGCAAAAAGTTTATAAAGACAAAAATTAAGAGTAGGAGAAATCCTGCTCTTTTTTATTACCTGCCAAAGATTAAAAGTTTTAGGTCAAGCCTTTTTCAAAAGGCTTGTGGGGTTGAGGGTCAAAGCCCTCATCGCCCGTCGCAACGGGCGGAATCCCCCAATACCACAAAGCGTTTTGGGTGATTAGACAAAACTTTCCTCAAAAAGGTGCTGGTAGTACGTTTTTGGCAATACTTTTTAACTTGAATGCAAAAGTAAACTCAATAACCACCACGCCCTTACAAACTACTGTAAATAAGACAAAAAGTATGTTAATTTTTTCTCAAATTCTATTGACTTATTTAAAAGAAAGTTATATAATTATTCTATGAGCTTTTTACTTGAACGAAGGGTAAAAGCAACAATTTTTTACAATAAATTTTGGAGGTTATTTACAATGGGCAGAGTTTATAATTTTAGTGCAGGCCCAGCTGTTCTCCCTGAGGAAGTTCTCATCGAAGCAGCTGACGAAATGCTTGATTACAAGGGCACAGGAATGTCCGTAATGGAAATGTCACACCGTTCAAAGGCATACGACACAATTATCAAGGAGGCTGAACAGGACCTTCGTGATATCATGAATATTCCTGACAACTATAAGGTGCTTTTCCTTCAGGGTGGTGCATCACAGCAGTTTGCTGCAGTACCAATGAACCTTATGAAGAACAAGAAGGCTGCTTACATAATCACAGGTCAGTGGGCTAAGAAGGCTTATCAGGAAGCTCAGATGTACGGCGAAGCAGTAGCAGTAGCTTCATCAGCTGATAAGACATTCTCTTACATTCCTGACTGCTCAAATCTCGATATTCCTGAAGATGCAGACTACGTATATATCTGCGAAAACAATACAATCTACGGAACAAAGTTCTGGGAGCTCCCTGATACAAAGGGTAAGGACCTTGTAGCTGACGTTTCATCATGCTTCCTTTCAGAACCGGTTGACGTTTCTAAGTACGCTGTAATTTACGGCGGTGTTCAGAAGAACGTAGGCCCTGCCGGTGTTGTTATTGCAATCGTAAGAGAAGACCTCATTACAGACGACGTTCTCCCAGGCACACCAACAATGCTCAAGTGGAAGACACAGGCTGACAATGACTCACTCTACAACACACCTCCTTGCTACGGTATCTACATCTGCGGTAAGGTATTCAAGTGGATTAAGAAGATGGGCGGTCTTGAGGCTATGAAGATTCATAACGAAAAGAAGGCTGCTATCCTTTATGATTTCCTCGACCAGAGCAAGATGTTCAAGGGTACTGTTGACAAGAAGGACAGAAGCCTTATGAACGTTCCATTCGTAACAGGCAACGACGAGCTCGATGCTAAGTTCATCAAGGAATCTAAGGCTGCTGGCTTTGAAAACCTCAAGGGACACCGTTCAGTTGGTGGTATGCGTGCTTCAATCTACAACGCTATGCCAATCGAAGGCGTTGAAAAGCTTGTTGCATTCATGAAGAAGTTCGAAGAGGACAACTAAAACCCTAACGGTTTTACCGACCTCGCCTTTTTACTCATTTGCGAAGGTCAATGCCTTTGAGTGACGGCGGTTATCGGCTCACTTAATGTTCGCCTTAAATAGAGTGGACATAAGGCTTATAATAAAAAACACTTATCTTAACACTCTCAAAAATGGGAGTGTTAAGTTTTAAAAAAATAATATGAAAGGTTGTTATTACGATGTATAATATTCTTACACTCAATAAGATTGCAGCTATCGGAACAAACAAGTTTGATACTGCTAAGTACACAATTACTGACGATTGCGCAACACCTGACGCAATTATGGTGCGTTCAGCTAAGATGCACGATATGGAATTTGCTCCTAACCTCCTTGCTATCGCAAGAGCAGGCGCAGGCGTAAACAATATTCCTGTTGAAGACTGTGCTGAAAAGGGTATCGTTGTTTTCAACACACCTGGTGCTAACGCAAACGCTGTTAAGGAGCTTGCTATCTGCGGACTTCTCCTTGCTTCAAGAAAGGTAAACGAGGCTATCAACTGGGCTCAGACTCTCAAGGGCAACGGCGACGAAGTAGGAAAGATGGTTGAAAAGGGCAAGAGCAATTTCGCAGGTTGCGAAATTATGGGCAAGACTCTCGGTCTTATCGGTCTTGGCGCTATCGGCGGAAAGCTCGCTAACATTGCTATTTCTCTCGGTATGAACGTTATCGGTTATGACCCATTCCTCTCTGTTGGCGCTGCACTCAGCCTCAAGCCACAGGTTAAGGTTACTGCTAACATCAACGACATTTATGCAAACAGTGATTACATTTCACTCCACCTCCCATACAACGCTGAAACAAAGAACACAATCAACAAGGATACACTTGCACTCTGTAAGGACGGAGTAAGACTCCTTAACTTCGCAAGAGGCGAGCTTGTTAACGGTGCTGACATTGTTGAAGCTGTAAATTCAGGTAAGGTTGCAAGATACGTTGTTGACTTCCCAAGCGATGAAGTTCTTGGTGTTGACAATATCGTTGCTATCCCACACCTCGGTGCTTCTTCAGAAGAATCAGAAGACAACTGTGCAGTTATGGCTGCTGATGAACTTATCGAATACATCGAAAGAGGAACAATCAAGAACAGCGTAAACTTCCCTAACGCTGAGCTTGCTAAGACAGGAAACGCACTCGTTTGCGTGCTCCACAAGAATATTCCTGCAGTAATCACACAGGTTACAGGTGCTGTTAAGGGTAACGTTGAAAACCTCGTAAACAAGTCAAAGAAGGACTGGGCTTACACAATGCTCGACGTAAACGGCGATGTTGACGTTGACGCTATCAAGGCTATCGAAGGCGTTGTAGGTGTAAGAGTAATCTAATCAAACGGCACGTTTGATTAAATTGACAATGGACAATGGACAATTAAGGTGTTGCCTTCGGCAACGAATTTAAAAAAATTAAGAGTAGGAGAAATCCTACTCTTTTTTGTTATCTGCCAAATTTTAAAAAGTTTGGTCAAGCTTTTCAAAGCTTGCGGGGTTGAGGACCCTCATCTGCCGGCTGCGGCGTGTCGTTATATGTTAGATATTTTGTTATAAAAAACTGTGAATTTTTGTTAATTTAGCTGAATTTCACTTGACAGAAAGAGGGAAATGTTATAAAATAATAATATACATGTTTATTGTATGATTTGCATTTTATGCACTGTCGGATACTACCGACGGTTTGAAACTTTACAATTTAAAATAAAGGAGGAAGGCTAAACCGATGGAACTGGAATTAGCTATTTTGCTGAGTGTCATTGCTTTTATAATCGGTGCTGTTATAAGCGGATTTATTCTGTTTAGAATGGGCATTAAATATAGAAGAAAAACAGCTGAGGTTACAATAGGCTCTGCCGAAACCGAAGCACAGCGAATTGTTGAAGACGCAAAAAAAGAAGCCGAGAGTATGAAAAAAGAAGCTCTCATCGAAGCCAAGGACGAAATTCATAAGACCCGAAGCGAAGTTGAAAAGGAACTTAAAGAAAGACGTTCTGAGGTTTCAAGACAGGAAAGACGTTTACAGCAGAAAGAGGAATCTCTTGACAGAAAGATTGATAACGTCGAAAAGAAGGAAGAAGTTCTCCAGGGCAAGCTGAAGACAGTTGAGGAAAAACTCAGCGAGGCTGACAGAATTAAAAACAGCCAGCTTGAAATGCTTGAAAGAATTTCGGAGTTTTCAAGAGAACAGGCAAAGGAATACCTGCTTAAATCTCTTGAAGAAGAGCTTGTACACGATAAGGCTGTTAAGATTGCAGGCTTTGAGTCACAGCTCAAGGAAGAATGTGAGGATAAGGCAAGACAGTATATTTCACTTGCAATAGCAAGATGCGCTGCCGACCAGGTAAGCGAAACAGCGGTTTCTGTTGTACCGCTTCCGAACGACGAAATGAAGGGAAGAATCATTGGTCGTGAGGGTAGAAACATCAGAACAATCGAGACACTTACAGGCGTAGACCTGATAATTGACGACACTCCTGAAGCAATTACACTTTCTTGCTTTGACCAGGTAAGAAGAGAAATTGCAAGAATTGCACTTGAAAAACTCATTCAGGACGGAAGAATTCATCCGACAAGAATTGAGGAAATGGTTGACAAGGCAAGACGAGAGGTTGAGCTTAAAATCAAGCAGGAAGGCGAACGAGCTGTGCTTGAAACCAATGTACACGGACTTAACCACGAGCTGGTTAAGCTTATCGGTCGCTTAAGATTCAGAACAAGCTACCGACAGAATGTTCTTAATCATTCAATCGAGGTTGCACACCTTGCAGGAATGATGGCATCAGAACTTGGAGTAGATGCAAATCTCGCAAGAAGAGCGGGACTTCTCCACGATATCGGAAAGGCGTTGAGCTATGAAATCGAAGGCTCACACGTTCAGATTGGCGTAGATGTATGTAAGAAATATAAAGAAAACGCCGATGTTATTCACGCTATTGAAGCACACCACGGCGACGTAGAAACAAGAACTGTAATAGCAGCACTTGTTCAGGCAGCCGACGCTATTTCAGCAGCAAGACCTGCTGCAAGAAGCGAAAATTACGAAAACTATATCAAACGTTTGCAGAAGCTGGAAGAAATCTGTACATCTTACGACGGGGTTGAAAAATCATTTGCAATCCAGGCAGGTCGTGAGGTAAGAATTATGATTCAGCCTGAAAAGATAAATGATGAAAAGATGACTCTTGTTGCAAGAGAAATTGCAAAGAGAATCGAAGATGAAATGGACTATCCGGGACAGATTAAAGTTAATCTTATCAGAGAAAGCAGAGCGGTTGAATACGCTAAGTAATATACCCAAAGCAATATTAAACAGGGCATATAGAAAATATATGCCCTGTAAACGTAAATCCCGCTGTTTCATAAAACTGCGGGATTATTCGTTATTTAAAGTCAGAAAATAAAGAGATTTATATATAGATTTTTTCTTTAAGGAGAGATTTTATGCCAAAAAGAATTACAAAAAATACAAAAACAGACTTTATTGTCAATATGACAAAAGAAGGCTTTATGAAGCTTTGCTTTGTCTTTATGGCACTTGCTACCATAGGCGTCGGACTTAGCTGTCTCCCATACTATCTTAAAAAGGGAAACGATTTTGTTTCGGGCGGTATTGAAGAGGCAACTACTGTTGCTATAAGAACAACTATCGCTATCGACTTTCTGAAATATTCTGCTATTGTACTTATGGCTTTTGGCTTTTTCGGATTTCTCTTTCTGGTGATTTCTGCTTCTAAAGGATATTTCAAGGCTAAGGAAAACCTGCCGATGGTTCTTCTTGGCGGATTTGTACTTATGTGTGCTGTTTCTACTTTTTTGGCATATGACGTGAATGTTGCAATTTTCGGAAGCCACGGACGTTTTGAGGGACTTGTTGCTTTTCTTTCCTATTGTGGATTTTTTGCAGTAGCAAGCCAGCTTACCGATAAGAAATATAAGGAAAAGCTTCTGTTCGTCATTGTCGCTGTTGCACTTTTTCACTCTGTTGTGGGAATTTTCCAGAGCTTTGAAGCTACTTTTAAGCTTCTTCCGACATTTTTCGGCGAGAAATACGAGGTGGCGGGTGCTGTTTCTGAGCATTATATCGCAAACGGCTTTGCTACTTCACCTTACGCACTTGCTTCTCTCCTTACTATGGCAACAGCAATCGGCGTGTGCGGATTTATGTACAGCCAGAATAAAAAGCTTTCCGTATTTTTCGCAGCTTCGGGCGTTATTTCAGCAACAGCCTGTCTGCTCACAAAAAATATCGCAGCTGTTACGGGACTTTGTGTTGTTGCGGTTACTCTTTTTGTTCTGGAAGTTGTAAGAATTAAATCGGGTCACGGACTTTTTGTAAAGGCTTTTCTTAAAAACCCTCTGGGGCGACTTGTTTTTTCAGTGGGAATCGTAACGGTAATTTTTATCATTCTCCATATTACGGGGAATTTCGCATTTGAAGACAGTTATATTATTCTTCAGGACTCTATGTCACGACTTTTCCTTTCACGTCCTGCCTTCAAAACAAGCGGAATTAAAATCTATCCTCATATCTGGAAGGATATTCTCAGTCAGCTTAAGGATAATTTCGTTTTTGGTATGGGCTTTGACTGTATCGGTATGAAAATGTATGGCATACCTGAAACCATTGAAATCGCAGGCTCGGCAGACAGAGCTTATAACGAATACTTGAATATTGCAGCTTCAACAGGAGTTGTTTCACTGGTTTTCTATCTTGGATTTGTTGCAGGCTGTTTAATCAGAGGAGTAAAGGCAGTTTCGGGCTTCTTTAACCTCAAGGATAACTGGACAAGACCGGCTTGTCTCGCAGGCTGTATCGGATACCTTGCCTGTGGAGTGTTCTCAACCTCAGCGGTTGTTTCAACACCTGTATTCTTCCTGCTTCTCGGTCTTTGCTTTTCAAAAACCGAAGAGGAATAAGAAAGGAGATTTTTATGGCTATTCACGAAAGCGGAGAGGATTATCTCGAAACTATACTTATTCTTCATAGAAAAACAGGCTATGTTCGTTCCATTGACATTGCAAACGAGCTTGGCTATTCAAAACCGTCAGTAAGCCGCGCTATGTCTATTCTCAAGGACGGCGGATTTATAAATTTTGCTCAGGACGGACAGATTACTCTTACCGACGTGGGACTTGAAAAGGCTGAGGAGGTCTACGAAAGACACCTGCTCATCACAAGCTTTCTTCGGGATACCCTTGGGGTTTGTGAAAAAAACGCCGAAGAGGACGCTTGCAAAATTGAGCACGTCATCAGTAAGGAAACTGTTTCAAAGCTGAAATGTTTTTTAGAAAACTATAAAAAGTAGGTTAATTATGCTTGGTAAACTTCTTTCAAAAAGCGAGTGTGCAAAGTGTCAGATTTGCTGTTCATTTGACAGCACTGACCTCTGGGAAACTCCGGTGATTTCACCGTCAATGAAAATCCGTATCCTTGACGACTATCCCGAAATGAAATTTATAACAAAAGGCGAAAGCTTTCTTTTCAGAATGGATAAGGAGCCTGACGCCGACCTTTATTACTGCTCTGTTCTTGACAAGGAAAAGGGCTGTGTTCTGGGTGACGAAAAGCCTTTCGACTGCAAAATCTGGCCTTTTCGGGTAATGGACTTTGAAGGAAAGCGTGTTATTACGCTGTCGCCTGTTTGTCCTGTGGTTAAAACCCGTCCTCTTGATGAAATATGCAAAGTGGCTATGGAGCTTGCACCTGTCATTTATGAGGAGGCTGACAAAAACCCTGATATTGTAAAAAAATATCTCCCCAACTATCCTGTTATCATTTCAGAGCACCCACATTATAAGTGAAAAAAGAACCCCACTATCCGTAAAAAGATAGTGGGTTTATTGTTTTTTCTCTTTAAGGCGAGCCTTATGCGAGCCGATAACCGCCGTCACTGGAAATTCACTTTGCTCGCTACCGAAAAAACAGGCGAGGTCGGTGAAACCGTCAGGGTTGCTATTGTGCATTGTCAGAAATATCTCACAACTCCCACGACTTTGCCGAGGACAGAACATTCCTCTACAATAATCGGGTCCATAGTATCGTTTTCAGGCTGTAAACGGAAGTGTCCGTCTTCCTTGAAAAATCTCTTTACAGTAGCTTCCTCGCCACCTACCATAACAACCGCAATTTCCCCGTTTTCAACAACAGGCACCTGCTCAACAATAACAATGTCCCCGTCGAGAATTGCAACGTTTATCATACTTTCGCCTCTGACTTTAAGTGCAAAGAGCGGATTTGAGTATATTTTATCAGGTGAAAAGCTTATGAAATCAGTGATTTCCTCAATGGCAGTAATAGGCTGACCTGCTGTTACCGTACCAACAAGCGGAACTTTTTTGCTTGCTCCTCCGGCAATACGTAGCGCTCTGTTCTGGTTGTTTCCCTTTTCAACAAGTCCTGCTTCAGCAAGAATGTTTATACATCTGTGTGCAGTAGATGTTGATTTAAAGGAAAACTCAGTACAGATTTCCCTCACTGTCGGCGGATAACCCTCCTCCAGACGTGCCTTTATGAATTCATAAACCTTTCGGTCTCTTTCAGTCAGCTTCATAATCAAAGTCCTTTCGCTTTTATTTAAGCTCCCCGGCAAGCTGAACAGCCAGCTTGTAAACATCTCCACAGCCTAAAGTAATAACCAAATCTCCTTCGGCAAGGTTTTTTCTGAGAAATTCCACAATGTCTTTGAAATTCCTGCTCTTCTGCTCTGCTGTCTGTGCGTCAACCTCTTCCTCAGGATAGTCAAACCAGACAGCACCCTCTATTTTTTCGCCTAAGTCCTTAGTGTAAATCTTCAGAGTGTTCTTTTCTCTGCTTCCCATAATGTCGGTAAGCACAACCTTGTCAGCAATTTTAAGTGCGCTTACAAAATCATCAAGCAGAATGCTTGTTCTTGAGTAGGTAAATGGCTGAAAAACCGCCCATACTCTTTTGTAACCCAGTTTTTTTGCAGCCGAAAGTGTAACTTCCAATTCTTTCGGGTGATGAGCGTAGTCGTCAACTATTGTAATTCCCTTGACCTCGTCAATTCTCTCAAAGCGTCTTACAGCCCCTCTGAAAACCTGAAGCCCCATTTCAATTCCGTCAAGACTTACTCCGCATCTCACAGCTGTTGCAACTGTCGCAAGTGCGTTAAGTACGTTATGTGTTCCCGGGACAAAAATTGTGAGCTTTCTTTCAAATTCGCCCTTGATATAAAGGTTAAACTCGGTTTTCATACCCTTTACGCTTACAATTTCCCCTGAAAAATCGTTCTTTCTGTCAAAACCAAAAGTAATAACTTCCTTGTCAAGTCCTTTAATTGCGTCGAGAGTGTTCTCGTCATCGCCATTTACCACAAGACATTTTGTCGCCATTGATGCAAACTTTCTGAAGGATTTTTTGATGTTGTCAAGGTTTTTGAAATACTCAAGATGGTCGGCGTCAACATTTAAAATAACCGCAATATCGGGATAAAGTCTTAAAAATGTGTCAACGTATTCGCAGGCCTCACAAATCATTGTGTCGCTTTTGCCTGCTCTGCCACTTCCGCCGATGGATTTTAATTTTCCGCCGATTACGCAGGAAATATCAATGCCCTCCTCCATAAAAACAGTGGTAAGCATTGAGCTTGCAGTGGTTTTTCCGTGAGTACCGCATACGCATACCGCATTATCGTACCAGCTTGTAACAAGTCCCAGAAGGTCGCTTCTTTCCAAAACGACAGCACCGCTGTTTTTTGCGGCAATAAGCTCAGGGTTGTCACTCATAATAGCAGCCGAATAAACAATCAGGTCAGCGCCCTCAATGTTTTCAGCTCTCTGTCCCAGAAAAACAGGGATTCCCATATCTCTTACCGCCTGAAGTGTGGCAGTTTCATTATTATCCGAACCTGTCAGATAATAGCCCTTGCTGTGAAGAATCTGAGCAAGAGGATACATTCCCGAACCGCCGATTCCGATAAAGTGGATATGTTTTTTATTTAAAAGCACGTTTTTATCCAAAAAAATCACGTTTCCTTTCAGTTGTGGGAAATTTTTATACGGCTGTGTATATTCTTTTCAAAAACTTCCCATAATATCCTTGAAATCCCACAAAAAAGGAGAAATAATTATGACAATCACGGATATCAAGGTTAGAAAAACATTCGAGGACGGAAAACTCAAAGGCGTCGTAAGCGTAACCTTTGACAACTATTTCGCAGTCCACGATATAAAAATCGTTCAGGGCGAGGAACGTCTTTTTGTGGCAATGCCCTCAAGACGTGACGACAACGGAACCTTCCGAGACATCGTTCACCCTATTTCACAGGAGGCAAGAACAGTTATCGAAAACTCAATTCTTGACGCCTACCTGAAAGAACAGCGAAATACCCCTCTTTCATAGCTTATTCGGTATTATGGAATAAAATTCTTGGCTTTGTTTACGATGGACTTGTCGTTTTCATATGCAAGAACACTTCCCGCACGTCCGATTTCCACCCATTTAATATCGGCTATCTCATCTTCCTGAGGAGTATAGTCGGTATTTTTTGCTTTTGCGATAAAATAAACTACTTCCTTGTGTGTGTCCCTGCGTGGACTGTAAGTAACTGTTTCGCGAAAGCTCTGGTCGATTATAACATCAATTCCTGTTTCCTCTTTGATTTCACGCATTGCAGTTTCAACTTCTGTTTCATTACCCTCAACGTGACCCTTAGGAAAAGACCAGTGACCGCTGTTAATGTGTTTAATCAGAAGTATTTCGGTATTGCCGTGATACTTTCTGTAAACAAGCGCACCGCATGACTTTTCATTCAGCATTTTTTTCAATCCTTTCTCGAAAATACCTGAGAGAAGAACTTAATTCAACTCATACTAAGTATATTATAACACATTTTTTCTCTTTTGTCTTTAGTTTTTAGAAAAAAAGCGAACAAATTTTCTGTAAAACTTGTAAATTTTCCAAAAATTCCGTATTACATTTTTCGTCTTAAAATGTTTAGATTTTTTATTCATTATTACGATTGACAACGGGCAAAAAATGTAGTATATTAGGAATAATAATTTAAATATGTTTATGAATATTTCCAAGAGAAACTGTTGGGAGGTTTTAAAATGCTGGATACAAACATCAACAACAAATTCGGTCAGGAAGGACTTACTTTTGACGACGTACTTCTTATTCCTGCCAAATCAGACGTTACACCAAACATGATTGACCTTAAGACAAGACTTGCAGGGGACATTATGCTCAACACCCCTATTATGACTGCTGCAATGGACACTGTTTCCGAATCAAGAATGGCTATTGCTATTGCAAGAGAAGGCGGAATCGGTATCATTCACAAGAATATGACAATCGCACAGCAGGTTGAAGAGGTTGACAAGGTTAAGAGAAGCGAAAACGGCGTTATTGTTAATCCATTTTCACTTACAGCAGATAAGACTGTTGCTGAAGCTGATGAGCTTATGGGTAAGTACAAAATCAGCGGTGTTCCGATTGTTGATGCAAAGGGAAAGCTTGAAGGAATCCTTACAAACAGAGATTTAAGATTTATCACTGATTTTTCAATTAAAATCGGCGACGTTATGACAAAGGAAAATCTTGTAACAGCACCGATAGGCACAGACCTTGCTGCTGCACAGAATATCCTTATGCACCACAAGATTGAAAAGCTCCCTATCGTTGATGAAAACGGTTATCTTAAGGGACTTATCACAATAAAGGATATCGAAAAGACAGTTCAGTATCCTAATTCTGCAAGAGACAAGAACGGCAGACTTCTTTGCGGAGCTGCAATCGGCGTAACTGCTGACGTTCTCGAAAGAGCAAAGGCACTTGTTGAAGCACAGGTTGACGTACTGAGCCTTGACTCAGCACACGGTCACAGTGCAAACATTATCAAGTGCGTAAAGATGATTAAAGAAGCATTTCCACATATTCCTGTTATTGCAGGTAATATTGCTACTGCTGAAGCCGCTGAAGACCTTATCAAGGCTGGCGCTGACTGCCTGAAGGTTGGTATCGGACCTGGTTCAATCTGTACAACAAGAGTTGTTGCAGGTATCGGTGTTCCACAGATTTCTGCTGTTTATGATGTAGCTTGCGTTGCTGCCAAGTATAACATTCCTGTTATTGCTGACGGCGGTATCAAGTATTCAGGTGACATTGTTAAGGCACTTGCTGCAGGAGCAAACGTTGTAATGCTCGGCTCACTTCTGGCTGGCTGTGAAGAAGCTCCAGGTGCTGTTGAAATCTATCAGGGCAGACAGTTCAAGGTATACAGAGGAATGGGTTCACTTGCTGCTATGGAAAAGGGTTCCAAGGACAGATACTTCCAGGAAGGCGCAAGAAAGCTTGTTCCGGAGGGAGTTGAAGGAAGAGTTCCATACAAGGGAATGCTTTCAGACACAATTTTCCAGCTTGTCGGCGGAATCCGTTCAGGTATGGGATATTGCGGTTGTCCTACAATTCCTGACCTTCACGAAAAGGCTAAGTTTGTAAGAATTACAGGTGCAGGTCTTAAGGAATCACACCCACACGATATTTACATCACTAAGGAAGCACCAAACTATTCAGCACAGATTTAGTGCCGCTGCCGGCACTTATCAATTGACAGTTGACAATTGACAATTGACAATTAAGGTGTTGCCTTCGGCAACGGATTTAAAAAAATTAAGAGTAGGAATTTTTCCTACTCTTTTTTTGTTACCTTCCAAAGTATAAAAAGTTTGGTCCACCTTTTCATAAGGCATAGCCTTATTCTCGCAATGCTCGAATTTTTCTTGCGAAAAACAAGCAAGGCTGGGATTACCACAAACTTTATTCCAAAACAAAATGAAATAAAGGGGCAAAGCCCCTTCATCACGTTGTGACTACCAAAAAGAAAAAGCGTACGGAAAATCCGTACGCTTTCATTGTCAATTGTCAATTGTCAACTGTCAATTGAATAGAAACCTTTCAGGTTTCTATTCGTCATCAGGTTCAACGTCCGGCTCGATAACCTCTGCGTTTGCTTCAGCTTCAGCCTGAGCGTTTTCAGCAGCAGCTTCCTCGTCAGAAATCTTCTCAACCTCTGCGATTTCAGCTTCTTCGTCGTGTTCAGCGTTTGTAAATGTAACCACTCTTTCGCCCTCTCCGACTCTCATAAGACGTACACCCTTAGCGTAACGTCCCATTACTCTTACGTCGCAGGCTCTGATTCTGATTACAACACCGTTTGACGAAATCATAATGATATCCTCGTCCTCGTTTACAACCTTGATTGAACAAACGTATCCCTTTTCGTCGCTTACCTTGTAGTTGAGACGACCAAGACCGCCTCTGTTCTGAACAGCGTATTCAGAAAGTGCGCATCTTCTTCCAAGTCCCTTATCTGAAACTGTAAGCACTGTCGCACCTTCCACAATTCTGTCAAGTGCCACAACCTCGTCACCTTCACGGAGCTTGATAACTCTTACACCGTGAGCAGTTCTTGACATAGGTCTTGCATTTGTTTCCTTGATTCTGATAGCCATACCGTTTCTTGTAGCAGTCATAATGTCGTCGTCACCATTTGTAAGTAAAACGCCTCTGATTTCGTCCTCGTCGTCAAGTCCGATAGCTCTCAGTCCGTTCTTTCTTACGTTTCTGTATGCCTCAAGAGGTGTTCTCTTGATTTTACCCTTCTTGGTAACCATAACAACGTACTTGCCTTCTTCAAAATCTGAAGTACAAAGCATAGCCTGAATCTTTTCGCCTTCACCCAGCGGGAGAAGATTTATAACATTTGTTCCCTTTGAATTCTTTGAACCCTCAGGAATTTCGTAACACTTGAGCTTATACATTACACCCTTGTTGGTGATGTAAAGAATGTGGTCGTGTGAAGAACAGATAAACATCTTTTCAACAAAGTCCTCTTCACGCTGTTTCATAGCATTTACGCCACGTCCGCCACGTCTCTGAGCCTTGTATGTTGAAACCGGCATTCTCTTGATGTAACCGTTATGGCTGTAAGTAACAACCATTTCCTCAACAGGAATAAGGTCCTCAATATCAACCTCACCGCTTACATTTTCGATGTCAGTTCTTCTCATATCGCCGAATTTCTTCTGGATTTCAGAAACTTCGTCAATAATAATCTTCAAAACTCTGTCGTGATTTGCAAGAATGTCCTTCAAATCCTCAATCTTGATGTGAAGAGCTTCAAGCTCGTCAAGAAGCTTCTGCTTTTCAAGGCCTGTAAGCTTACCGATAGTCATCTGTACGATAGCCTCAGCCTGAATTTCAGTGATGTTGAAGCGTTCCATAAGTCTTTCCTTACCTTCAGGAATAGACTTTGAAGAACGCATAATAGCAATAACTTCGTCAATGAAGTCAAGGGCAATAGAAAGTCCCTCTAAAATGTGAGCTCTTTCAGAAGCCTTTCTCAGGTCAAACTTTGTTCTGTTTTCGATAACCTCAACCTGGAAATCAAGATAATGCTGGAGCATTTCCTTAAGAGTAAGTACCTTAGGCACGCCGTTTACAAGTGCAAGCATAATAACACCCACAGTATCCTGAAGCTGTGTATATGAGAACAGCTTATTCAAAACAACGCTCGGAATAGCGTCCTTTTTAAGCTCAATAACAATTCTCATACCCTGTCTGCCGGACTCGTCACGCAAATCGTGGATTCCCTCTATTCTCTTATCCTTGTGAAGCTGTGCGATATTCTCAACAAGTCTTGCCTTGTTTACCATATAAGGGATTTCGTGAACGATAATACAGTTTCTACCCTTGATTTCTTCAATGGTAGTCTTTGCTCTGAGAATAATTTTTCCTCTGCCTGTACCGTAAGCAGCTCTGATACCTGCTCTTCCCATAATGATACCACCTGTCGGGAAGTCCGGGCCCTGAATACATTCCATAATTTCTTCAAGAGTAGCGTCAGGGTTTTCAACAATAAGCTTCAAAGCGTCAATAACTTCGTTCAAATTGTGAGGCGGAATGTTTGTTGCCATACCAACAGCAATACCCACCGAGCCGTTACACAAAAGATTCGGAAATCTTGACGGCAAAACAACAGGTTCTTTAAGTCTGTCGTCGTAGTTTGACTGGAAAGGTACTGTTTCCTTGTTGATGTCAGTGAGCATTTCAACAGACATTTTAGCCATTTTAGCTTCTGTGTATCGGTATGCAGCAGGCGGGTCACCGTCAATAGAACCGAAGTTTCCGTGACCGTCTACCAGCGGATAACGAAGTGAAAATGACTGTGCAAGTCTTACAAGTGCGTCGTAAACCGAAGCGTCACCGTGTGGGTGATATCTACCCAGCACAGTACCAACAGTGTCAGCACACTTACGGTAAGCCTTGTCAGGAGTCAGACCGTTTTCGTGGAGTGTATAAAGGATACGTCTGTGAACAGGCTTCAAGCCGTCTCTGACGTCAGGCAAAGCACGAGACACAATTACAGCCATTGAATACTGTAAAAATGAGTTTCGCATTTCGTCATTGATATCCTTTACAATAACCTTAGTGTTGTTTGTAAACAAAATTTCCTCACTCTTTTCTGTTTTAAAAAACTAAATTCTTATGTACTTTAATCAACTATAAATACAAAAAGTTTGGTCAAGCTTTTCAAAGCTTGCGGTTTCCAAAGGCAGAGCCTTGGTCGTCCTCCGCAGAGGACGAAATCCTTAAAATCATCGACGCTCCGCAAGGGGTGAATTTCAAAACAGTCCAGTGGACTGTTTTGGAAGAGGGGGCTGCCCTGCACGAGAGGGCGCTCCCCTAAATTTTTACCACAAGCTCTTTTCTCACAATTTCTGCCTGATTGTCGTCCATACATCTCTTGGGAAGCACATAAATTGTTTCTTTTTTCATAATGATACAGAACATTTCCTCAAGCTCATGAACCTCAAAATCACTCTTGTCCTTCCAGACCACTCTTGGCGGAGGTGAAATCCTCTCTTCGCCTTCCTCGAATTCGCTTTCGTCGATAACAGTTTCGATTGTAAAAGCGTCATAGTAAAGCTTGAAGATATATCTGTCATTTTCAAGAGGAGCAAGAGCCTTCATAAGGCCTTTTCTGATTGCGTAGGTGTTGTACCAGGTAATGAAAATTCCCATAACCGCAATAGTCATAGCGATACTGCTTATATAATCGCTTTTGTTTGCCAGAAACTGAACAAAAAACACTGCAAAAACGACAGAAAGCACAACTGTTTTGATTATGTTTGATTTTATTACGTAAAGTCTCTGAAAAAGTCTGAATGCCTTGTCCTCTTCTTTGAGAGTAACGTTATAATGAACCTGACACAAAACCTCTCCCTGTGGCATTTCTATGGAGTTATCCTCATTCATAGAGGTACCGCCGTAGATTTTTCCGTCGTGTTCAAAGGTTTCAGGCTTTTCTTGTTCTAAAAGCTCATCTAAATTTTTTTCTTCACTCATTTTTTACTCCGAAAAAACTTAAAATTTTTGTGAAACCGTCAGGGTTTCTATAAATAGTTTTGTCAAAAACGTGCCACTGGCACCTTTTTGAGTAATATTACCTTAAAATCTTTTCAAAGGAACCTTTTTTACTTGAAAAAGGTTCCATCGTTTATAAGGCTGGCACCTTATAAACTCCCCTCCAAAAAACGCTTTATGGTATTAGGGAATTTCGCCCGTTGCGACGGGCGATGAGGGCTTTGCCCCTCAACCCCACAAGCATTTTGAAAAATGCTTGACCGAAAACTTTTATATTAAGGTTTACACATCAAGGTCGGTTGCGTATTTTGCGTTCTGCTCGATAAATTCTCTTCTTGGCTGAACCTTGTCACCCATAAGGATTGTAAAGGTTTCATCAGCTATCATTGCATCATCAAGTGTAACCTGAACCATAGTTCTTCTTTCAGGGTCCATTGTTGTTTCCCAGAGCTGTTCAGGGTCCATCTCACCAAGACCCTTATAACGCTGGATTTCAACCTTGTTACCGTTTTCGCCGGCAAGCTCGTTGATATAAACGTCTCTTTCCTCGTCAGTAAATGCGTATCTTACGTGCTTTCCTCTATAAACCTTATAAAGAGGTGGCTGAGCAATCCAGATGTGTCCGTTTTCAATAAGCTCACGCATATATCTGAAGAAGAATGTCAGAAGAAGTGTTCTGATGTGGCAACCGTCAACGTCGGCATCGGCCATAATAATAACCTTGCCGTAACGGAGCTTAGTAATATCAAAATCCTCACCGATAGAAGTTCCCAGCGCAGTAACAACAGGCATCAGCTTTTCGTTTCCGTAAACCTTATCAATTCTTGCCTTTTCAACATTGAGCATTTTTCCCCAGAGTGGCAGAATAGCCTGAAAATGTCTGTCTCTGCCTTCCTTAGCAGAGCCGCCCGCAGAGTCTCCCTCGACGATATAAATTTCAGTAAATTCAGCATTTCTTTCTGAACAGTCAGCAAGCTTACCAGGAAGTGAAACGGAATCAAGAGCACTCTTTCTCTTTCTTTCGTTATCTCTCGCTCTCTTTGCAGCCTCTCTTGCTCTCTGTGCAGCAATACTCTTTTCAAAAATACTTCTTGCAGCCTCCGGATTTTCCTCAAGGTAGTCCATCAGCTTGTCACTTACAACGCTTTCAACAAGAGGTTTGATTTCAGGGTTACCAAGTCTTCCCTTTGTCTGTCCTTCAAACTCACAGTTTTCCATTTTTACGGAAATAATAGCAGTAAGACCTTCTCTTACGTCGTCACCAAGAAGCTTTTCGCCGTCTTTTAAAAGTCCGAATTTCTTTCCGTATTCGTTAATAACCTTAGTAAGTGCATTTTTAAAGCCTGTTTCGTGGCTACCACCGTCAGGGGTATTTACGTTATTTGCAAAAGAAAGGATAATTTCGTTGTATGAATCGTTATACTGCAAAGCAATTTCAGCAGTAGCGTCATTTTTCTTTCCTGCAAAATAGATAACATCAGGGTTTACAGCTTCAAGTCCACGTTTTTTGTGAATGTGTTCAACAAACTGTCTGATACCACCCTCATAATAAAGGGTTTCGCCCACAACATCATCAGTTCTTCTGTCGTGGAAAACAATCTTGATACCGGCATTTAAAAATGCCTGTTCTCTGAGCATTTTAAGGAGTGTTTTATAGTCATATTCAGTTGTCTGTTCAAAAATCTGGTCGTCGGCTTTGAATGTTACAGTTGTACCTGTTTCATCTGTTTCGCCCACAATCTTCATATTCTCGGTATAAAGACCTCTGTCAAAGTGCTGGAAGTGAATATTTTTTCCGTCCTTGATTTCAACCTCAAGCCATTCTGAAAGTGCGTTAACAACCGACGCACCTACACCGTGGAGACCGCCCGCAACCTTATATCCGCCACCGCCGAATTTACCACCGGCGTGAAGAACTGTAAATACAACTGTGGCAGCAGAAATCTTTTCAACAGGGTGAATACCGGTAGGAATACCACGTCCGTTATCCTTTACTCTGATGATATTTCCCGGAAGAATATCAACAATAATTTCTGTACAATATCCGGCAAGTGCCTCGTCTATGGAGTTTGTAACAATTTCGTACACAAGGTGATGAAGTCCCTTAGGGCCTGTTGAACCGATATACATACCCGGTCTTTTTCTTACAGGGTCAAGTCCCTCAAGAACCTCAATCTGGCTTTCGTTATAGACATTTTCCTCAGAAACCTTTGAAACGTTCACGCTGCTAAGGTCAATATCCTCAATTTCCTGAATATCAAGCTCAGGAACCTCTTCAATTTCTTCAACCGCAGCAGTCATTTCATTCTGTTCAATCATTTTAAATACTCCTTAAAAATATATTAACCAATAATACCCTTCATTAATTTATCATAGCGTTTTTTAAGTGTCATACAGGAAATCTGTGTAATATAAACTCTCTCATTAAAATCCTCGTCAAGACAAACCACAAAGCTTTTGGGCATTTCAAAAGAAACATTGACAACCATTCCGTTTTTTGACGCAAAATTAAGATAATTCTTGGTTATCTTAGAGGTTGACGAATTTTCAATATCAAAAATACCAATCAAATCCTTTGTATTTATCAGAACATCATTTCCGAGATGCAGATACACAAAAACACTCCAATCATTTTTCAGAAACACAACCCTCAACAACTTCAAAAAGCTTCTGATTTTCAAAATTCTGAGTAGGTTTTTCACAGCAGGTAATAAAAATCTGAAATTTCTCGATTTTACTTTTTACAAATTCCTGACGCTTGGCGTCAAGCTCCGACAAAACGTCATCAAGGAGAATAACAGGAGCTTCATTTGTTTCGCCTTCTAAAATATAAGCCTGAGCAAGCTTCATAACAAGCGCCACCGACCTGTTTTGTCCCTGAGAGCCGAATTCTCTTGAATTAAGCCCGTCAAGGTTTGTAAAAAGGTCGTCTCTGTGTACACCAACCTGAGTAAAACCGCTTTTTAAGTCATCACTGAAATTTTCCTTAAGTCTTTTTAAATATTCCTCAGCCATTTCGCCGTTGAAATCGTCTCTTCCCTCAAGGTTATCATAAACCGTTGAATTATAAACAAGCTCTAATTTTTCTCTGTTGGAAGAAATCCTTTCATAAAGCCCGCTTGTATACAAATTAAGCTTTTTAGCGTAATTATATCTCAGCATTGAAATATAAGCTCCCATTCGTGAAAGCTGTATATCCCAGACATCAAGCTCATCTCTTTTAGAAATACCACTCTGGATATTCTTCAAAAGGGAATTTCTCTGCTGAAGAATAGTTTCATACTTAGAAATAACGTCGTTATAGCTGTTTTTAATCTGGCTTATACACAAATCGAGAAATCCTCGTCTGTTATCGGGTGAGCCTTTTGAAAGCTCCAAATCCTCCGGTGTAAAAACAACGCAATCCAGATTTCCGAAAAGCTTAGAAACAGATTTCAGTTTTACGCCGTTAAGAGTAACACTTTTATCTCTTACCTGTGGCTTTACACAAGCAATATTTATTGTCTGTTTACGAAAAGAATTGATAAAGTCAACCTCAATTTCAGCTCTGTCTTTATTTATATCAATAAAGCCCTTATCTCTTGTACCACGAAAGCTTTTAACTCCCGAGCATGTCCACAGCGCCTCAATAAGATTTGTTTTTCCCTGAGCGTTTTCGCCAAAGATTATATTTGTTTTTTCACAAGGAAAAATCTCAACATTTTTAAGATTTTTAAACCCGTCGATTTTAATTCTGCTTATTTTCAAAACAAAACCTCTTAAACCTGTTTAATGGTAAGCTCAAGCTCCATTTCAGGCACAGTTACCCTGTCCCCGTCACGAAGCTTTTTACCACGCATAGTACAGATTTCATCATTGACCATAATTCTTTCTTCAGCTATAATTTCCTTTGCAATTCCACCTGTTTCCACAAGTCCTGCAAATTTCAGAAAAGAATCAAGCTTGATAAATTCCGTACTGATTTCAATTATATCCTTCTGCATATTACACCTTATTCGTTTCCGAGTTTAATAGGAAGTACAAGATAAACATATTTATCATCATTAACAGCAGTAATTTTCATACCAACCTGACCGCCGTTAAGATGAAGTTTAACCTTATCGTCGTTAATTGTCTTTAAAGGCTCCATAAAATACTTACAGTTAAAGCCTATTTCAATCATAGGACCGCTGATATCAACGTCCATAACGTCATTAACTTTACCAAGTGCAGTATTACAGTTGATTTTAAGCTGACCGTTTTCAAACTTACATCTTACAGGACTTTTAATTCTTTCTGTAATAAGGATACTTGCTTTTTCAAGGCAATTTATAAGCTTCTTTGTATCAACAATAACCTGAGTAACAGCGTCCTTAGGAAGTGAGCTCTTATAGTTTAAAAATTCACCTTCAAGAAGTCTTGAAAAAACATAATATCCTGAAATTTCAAAAATAATATGTTTACCTGATTCGCTGATTTTAATTTCACACATCAAATCATCGTCGTCTTTAAGAAGCTTTGAAATTTCCGACAAAGCCTTACCAGGAACAACGAATTTCATATTATTATCTGACTTGATAGCTTCAGTTCTTACAGCCATTCTGTATCTGTTAAGAGCAACCATATTAAAGGTTCCGTTTTCAATTTCAAAAAGCTCTCCCTTAAAAATAGGTTTGAAGTCGTCCTGAGAAATTGAAAATATTGTCTGGTTAATCATATTTTTAAGTACAGGCTGTGATACCTTAAAGCTCTCGTCACCGTCACTTTCAGGAAGCTGTGGATATTCAGAAGCGTCCTGTGCAGAAATCGTATACTCAGTATCTCCGCCCTTGATTCTTACCTGAAGGTTTTCATTTACATCAATAAGAATATCATCAGTAGGCATTCTTTTAATAATATCAGCAAAAAGTCTTGCATTGATAATAATTTCACCGCTGTCTTCGGATTTAACCATCAAATCAGTTTTAATGCCAAGCTCAAGGTCATAGCCTGTAAGCTCGAGAATATTTCCGTTAAGCTTGAATTTAATTCCTTCAAGTGCCTGAATAGTAGATTTATCCGAAACTGCCTTAGAAACATTTATAACAGCTTCATAAATATCATTTTTATTACAAATCATCAACATTTTAAGAATACCTCCTGTTGTCTTTAAATTCAAAGTCGTTATTCAAATTCAAAAGACCATGTGAAAAAAATTTTTTATGAAATAAAATATAATATATTTATTTAAATAAGTAGAATAAGTAGTGTATGTTGAAAACTACATAAACTGTCGTTTTACCCCGAAAAACCGATTTAAAGTCGTCAAATCTTTTTAAACAGGCTTTATTTTAAATCAAATTTTAACAAAACTGATTTTAAAAGTGCTTTGATTATTTGAAAAATCAGAGTGTTGATTTGAAAGAATGTTAAAAGAATCTTTGAAAGATTTTCTTTTCAACAAAGTTATTAACGTTTGAAAATTGTTGAAAGTTTAAAAACCATAATCTTTCATCTGAGTTAAAGGTATACAGGTAAATTATAGTTTTTGTTTTGTGGAAAAATATGTTGAAAAAAGTTTTAAAAAACAAATTTTCAAAGTTTTTTTCAAAAATTAAGAAGCTGATTTTTATCATTTCAATGAAAAGTTTTCAACATCAGATTTCCTTAAGATTTTTAATAAGCTCTTCAATCTTTGCCTTAAGCTCCATATTTGATTTAATCATATCAACAGCATCCTGATAGCTGAGGTTCATTGTTGAATGATTTCTCTTGAGTTCTTCACCGATTTCCTTATAAGTCATACCCTTTACTTCTCTGAGAACGTAAATAGTAATCTTTCTTGCCATAGAAATAGGAGCATTTCTGTTAGCTGAGCGAATATCAGCAGGAGTAACTCCAAAGCTGTTAGCAACCTCGTTAAGAATATTTTCAACAGTAATCTCGCTTGGTCTGTTTTCAATAAGAATTTCCTTAATAACTCTCTGAGCCATTGAAATAGAAGGCTTTTCATTTGTGAAAACAGTAAGTGCCTTGATTTTCTTAACAGCTCCTTCGAGCTGTCTGATATTTGTCTTAATCTTTTCAGAAAGAAGTCTTGCAACAGAATCGTTAAGATTGAGGTCAAGAAGCTCAGCTTTTCTTTTAACGATAGCCATTCTTGTTTCAAAATCAGGTGGCTGGATATCAACCTGAACACCAAGAACAAATCTTCCTCTTATTCTTTCATCGAGAGTAGCCATTTTTGACGGTGGAATATCTGATGTAAGAACAATCTGTTTTCCTGCGTTATAGATTTCGTTGAAGGTATGGAAAAATTCTTCCTGAACAGATTCCTTACCTGCAATAAACTGAATATCGTCTACAATAAGGAAGTCAGCGTTTCTGTACTTTTCGTGAAAAGCAATCATATTTTTTAAGCTGATTTGTTTGATAAGCTCGTTAAGAAATGCTTCACTTGTTGTATAGATAACATTAGCATCAGGATTTCTTCTTTTAACCTCGTGTTCGATTGATTTTACAAGGTGAGTCTTACCAAGTCCTGAATCACCGTAAATAAACAGCGGATTAAATACTTCCTTAGTATTCATACCGTTATCGTTCATTCCCGCAACAGCAGTTGAAAAAGCATAAGCAAGCTCGTTTGATTTACCCTTGATGAAGGTGTCAAAAGTATATTCATACTTTACGTCATCAATAATCTGTTCAATTTTTTTCTGTTTAAGCTCAGGAAAATCATATTCATCTTCTTCAGGTTTAACTGAAATAACTACTTCAATGTCAAATCCGAAATTTTCCTTAAAGCCTCTTTTGATAACGTCCATATAAAAGTCACAGACAGTTTTTCTATTGAATTCGTTGCTTGCCAGAATATAAGCTGTTGTATTTTCAAACTTGTCCGCTTCAAGAGGTTTAATCCATTTATTGAAACCTATTGAGCTTACTTCCGGGTCAGCTTCACAGTAAAGCTTTACGCTTTCAAATAAGTCTTTGAAAGAATCCATAATTTTTAAAAATCCTCCTTGTTTTGTGTGAAAAAAACATTACTCCACACTAAATATCATATTGAATTTATTATACTACAAATCTCAAAAAATGTCAATCGAAATATATTTATAAATAGTACAAGCGAATAGCTTGACCTGCTCGCCTATTTTTTTAGTAGAAAGTAAGGATAATTTTGCGTGACGGCGACCAGCAGTGTCGCTGGACCCTCCTCTGCCACATACCCTTTTGAGTTGACTTCAGACTTTGTGCGGTGGCAGGGTCATAAATAGCATAAAAACTCAATATGTTTTTGGTAGAGTGTTTTTTTATATAAAAGTTTTGGTCAAGCATTTTTCAAAAGGCCTATGGAGTTGAGGGGTAACGCCCTCATCGTCTATTGTCAAATATCAATTTTCATTCCTCCTTTTTTATTGATTTTGGTTCTTTTAAAAAATGATTTCCATATATAGTCAAAAAACCTCTTAAAGTTGCATAAATCCGTGCAACTTTTTTTATAAAAGTTTTTAAAATCTACGTTTTAAATAAATTTGTAAATTTATTTTGTGAAAAATCACAAACTTAAGGGAAATTTCAGACGAAAAATAAAATGGATTTAAAAATAGTTTTTATCAAAACACAATATGTAGTTTTTGATGTTTCTCGTAAAACTAAATATAGAATTGAGCAAAAACGGGGATTTTGACTAAAGGGATTAGTAAAAAAATTATGAAAGTACTTGACAAAAGGCTTAAAAATAAAGTATAATGTTAGCTTGTAGGGGTTTCTGTGCATATTTGAAGGTGAAACCCGAAATCGAGTCTTAAAGGAGGTAATTTTACATGAAAAGAACATACCAGCCAAAGAAGCTTCAGAGAAAAAAGGTTCACGGCTTTATGAAGAGAATGGCTACAAAGAATGGCCGTAAGGTTTTGGCTCGCAGAAGAGCAAAGGGCAGAGCAAGACTGACATACTAATGAATCTGACCACCCTACTTACCGTGCCTTATACGGCAGGAGGTTAATGGAGTGGTCTTTTTTGTTAATTTTAAGGAAAAACGGAGATAGATATGCTGTTTACTGTTTCAATGAAAAGTGATAGAGATTACAGAAGAGCCTATAATAAAGGAAGATTCTGTGCTGACAGTTCAGTTACGGCATATTTTTGTCCAAACAAGCTGAGTCTTGACAGACTGGGAATTACAACCGGCAAGAAGATAGGAAATGCGGTTAAGAGAAACCGTGCGAGAAGAATAATAAGAGCTGCATACAGAGAGTGTGAGAAGGATATTCCTATCGGATATGATATAGTATTTGTTGCGAGGGCCGGTATAGAAGGAAAAAAATCAACGGATATTGAAGAATTTATAAGAACTCGACTTATAAAAGAGATGGCTAAGCCTTTTGAATCAGGTAAGACAGGAAATAAGAAAAACAATTTTACGAGAAAAAAGTAGTATGAGATATATAGCTCAAGCGCTGATTTTTGTGTATAAAAAACTGATAAGTCCGCTTTTTCCGAAAAGCTGTAAGTATTATCCTACCTGCTCGGAATATTCAATGCAGGCGTATAAAAAACACGGCTTTGTAAAGGGAAGTATTCTTGCTGTATGGAGAATTTTAAGATGTAATCCTTGGAGTAAGGGCGGAGTTGATAAGGTTCCTGAGGAATTTCATATTTTTCATAAATAAAAGGCTGGCCGAGAATTGGAGAAAATTATGTTTAAATTGATTGCAATTCCATTCGGTTATGTTATGAAGTACTGCTATTTGCTTCTTAAGAACTACGGGTTGGCATTGGTGCTTTTTACATTTATTACAAAGCTTCTGATGTTCCCGCTTAGCGTAAAGCAGCAGAAGCAGACAGCGAAATCTGCAAAATTGCAGCCGAAACTTGATAAATTAAAGAAAAAATACGGCAACAACAGAGAAAAGCTTAATGAGGAAATGACCAAGCTTTACGCTGAAGAAGGCGTTTCAATGACAGGAGGCTGTCTCCCGCTTATTCTGAACTTTGTTTTGCTTTTTGCAATGATTGAAATTATCTATGCGCCAATCACTTACATTACAGATGTGCCTGAGGCTGACATCAATGACGCAAAGGAATCAGTGTCTGCTGTAATGAACCTCAGCCTTGAGCTTAAGGCAAACGGTCAGGCTGAAAAGTCTAAGTTTGATACCTTTGAGGAATATGTCAAGGTAAACGGCGTAACTTATGTAGTTGGTGAAGACCTTACTGCAGAACAGGTTAAGGCTAATGACGAGGCTGTTGAAAAGATTGTTAATTCAATCAAGAGCAAGGATAATAAGAAGATTTTCAAGAATTCAAGAAAGCTTTCTGAGGACCAGCTTGAAAACGCTGTTGAGGTTCTTTTTGAAAATGAAGGACTTGATGAGTATTTCGCTGACGGAAAGAAGGTTCCGAGCGGACTTCTTTCAAGACCGGAGCTTCTTGTGTTCAATATCGTAGAAGCAGGAAAGGGCGACTTTTTACCTGAAACAGTAGTTGAAGCAAGTAAGGAAATTGAATATGAAATGTTCGGAGTTTTCCTCGGAAATATGCCGAGCTGGAAGAATATTCTTGTTCTGATTCCGATTTTGTCACTTATTTTACAGCTTGCTGTTACTATTGTTTCTCAGAAATTTATGAAGAGAAATAATCCGTCAATGCAGATGGGTATGGGCGGTATGAATGCAATGCTGTATCTTATGCCACTCTTATCATTCTGGATTGCGTTCTCATTCCCTGCCGGTGTAGGTATCTACTGGATTGCTCAGTCACTTTTTGCTCTTATGCAGACTGTTGTTCTTAATCTTTACTATACTCCTGAAAGACTTGATAAGATTGTTGAAAAGGAAAACGCAAAGAGAAAGAAAAGCGGTAAGAAAACATTTATGGAAAGAGCTCTTGAAGCTCAGATGATGTCCCAGAACGGCGGAGTTAAGGCTGCTGCTGACAGAAAGTTTGATGAAGAAATGTCAGAGGACGGCGGAGAAAAGAAGCTCTCTAAGGCTGAAATCAAGGAGCTTCAGAGACAGAGACTTAACGAAGCAAGAAGACGTATGGCTGAAAAGTACGGCGACGAGTATAAAGAGGATTAAGGAAAGGATTGAGAGATATGAAGGAAATTTTTACAGCTAAGACTGTTGAAGAGGCTAAGGCACTTGCTTGTGAAAAGTTTGGTGTAAGCGAAGACAGAATTACTTTTAATGTTATTGAAGAAGCTAAGAAGTCACTTTTCGGAAAGGTTAAGAGCGACGCTAAGGTTGAGGCAGAATATGATTTGTCAAAGGCTGACCTTTCAGTGATGTATATTAAAAAGGTTCTTAATGCTGCCGGCATTATGAACGTTGAGGCTACTGTTACAGAAGTTGAAAACGGCGCAGAAATCGAGCTTTCAGGCGACGATATCGACAGCTTTATCGGTAAGAAGGGCGAGGCTCTTGACAGCCTTCAGTACCTTGCTTCACTGGCTTGCAACAAGATTGACAGGGATTATTACAGAATTTCAATCGACTGTGACGGCTTCAGAGAAAGAAGAAAGACACAGCTCGAGGAGCTTGCTAAGAAGATGTCTGCAAACGTTAAGAAAAACGGCAGAACTGCTGCTCTTGAGCCGATGAATCCATACGAGAGAAGAATTATTCACGCTGCTGTTTCTGAAATCGAAGGCGTTACTTCACGTTCGGTAGGCGAAGAACCGTACAGAAAGGTTCTTATCAGCTCAACTGAAAAGAAGAATTTCAAGAACGACAGACGTGACAGACGTGGCGGAAAGAAATTTTCAAGACCACAGAAGTCATTTGATATTACTACTTCTTTTGAAAAGGAATATAAAAAGCCAAAGCCTGAGGATACAATGACAGGCGCAGGACTTTATTCTAAAATTGAATTTTAGGCGTTAACCGCCTCGCAAAAACGCCCTTGACTAACGGCGATAGTTTTACAGAAGCATTTGTGCGTACTATTGAGGAAAACCCTTTTGAAAAAGGGTTGTTCCTCAAACTCCTTTCCTAAAACTTTAGTATTAATTTAAACCTGATAGGGTTTTACCCTATCAGGCTTAAATAATTATATTAAAGTCTTTGGAAGGGGGCTCGGGGGAGAACCTTTCTTCAGAAAGGTTTCCCACGATAAATACATACAAAAACTTCTATATGACTGTCACCATTTAGTATGGGCGTTTT
>SVNV01000018.1 GCA_015066705.1 Ruminococcus sp. | reverse complement strand
GCATTCTTTAAAACTCCTGTACCTTTTCCGTGAATGATTGTTACTACACTTATACCACTCATCACTGCGTTGTCGATAAATCTGTCAACCTCGTAGATTCCTTCATCTGATGCATAACCTCTTATATCAAGCTCCATTCCGGCTTTTCTTGTCATTTTGCTTTCAACAGTCTTGGTTACGTTAGATTGCTTTAACTTTTTATTGTTATAAGTTACTTTTTCTTTTTCTACAAGTCTTAGCTTTGATACATCAATTTTAGTCTTCATAATTCCAACCTGAACAAAACAAATTCCGTTATCATCAGGTGGACTTATAAGAATACCTTTTTTGCCTGTATCTATAAGTGTAACATTATCTCCTTTTTTATAAGGTCTTGGTGGAACATATGTGTTATTTTGTTCAGAAATCGGATTTGCGTCCTTATAAAGCTTGTTTAAAGCTGATTTCTGGCGTGATTTAGCGTCATTAGCCATTTGTGCAAAATCAGCCTTATTTTTAGCTTTAATGGCGTCATTCAACTCATCTATAAGCTTTTCTGACTCACGGGTTACATTTTCAACTATCTGACGAGCTTCAACACGGGCTTTTTCGATTTCTACTTCTTTTTCTTTAACAATTCGTTCATATTCTTCCGATAACTGCTTTTTGAGATTTTCGTTTTCAATTCTAAGCTTTTCAGCTTCTTTATTGTTCTTGTCAAGCTCAATTCGTGTCTTTTCCAAGTTATCAATAACAGCCTCGAAGCTACGATTATCTTCAGAAATCAGCGATTTTGCGCTGTTTATGATGTCTTCTGGAATGCCTAAACGCTGAGAAATAGCAAAAGCATTTGATTTTCCTGGTGAACCAATTATAAGCTTATATGTTGGCTGAAGTGTCTTTACATCAAACTCACAGCTTGCATTTTCAATACCTTCATTATCAAGTGCATACATTTTAAGCTCCTGATAATGAGTTGTTGTTACAATTTCAGCGCCTTGTTTTCTGAGTTTTTCTATAATTGAAACAGCCAATGCAGCGCCTTCAACCGGGTCAGTACCAGAGCCTAATTCATCTATTAGAACAAGACTCTGGTAGTCAGCAGTTTCAAGAATTTCAATAACTCTGTTCATATGTGACGAGAATGTTGAAAGGCTCTGTTCAATAGACTGATTATCACCAATATCAACTAAAATATCATGAAAAACTGAGATTTTACAGCCGTCTGATGCAGGAATAAGCATTCCACACATAGTCATAGCTGTAAGAAGTCCAACAGTTTTTAAGATTACGGTTTTACCACCTGTATTTGGGCCTGTAATTATAAGAGAATCAAACTCATTTCCGAGCTTGAAATTGATAGGAACAACCTTGTCTTTTGCAATAAGCGGATGTCTTGCTTTGTTGAGAATTATCTCTCCGTCATCTGAAATTTCAGGCTCACAAGCGTTTATGCTAGCTGCAAAATTAGCTTTAGCAAAATAGAGATTAAGGTCAATAGCAGCGTTAAAGCTTGAAATTATAGAGTCTTTTATAGCTGCACAATCAGCAGAAAGCTCAGCAATAATTCTGTTGATTTCGTCCTGTTCCCTGCCTTTTAAAATGCGGATTTCGTTGTTTGCTTCAACAACTGACGCAGGCTCAATAAAAAGCGTTGCACCTGTTGCAGAAGTATCGTGAACAAGACCTTGAATCTCGCTTTTATGTTCAGTTTTTACAGGCAAAACATATCTACCATCACGAATAGTAACAATAGCTTCCTGAAGATACTTCTGAGTTGACTGAGATTTAATCATTTTTTCAAGAGTATCTCTGATTTTTAAGCCTGATTGAGCAATTTTTCTTCTTATAGATGCAAGCTCACTACTTGCATCATCTGCAATTTCATCTTCATTTATAATTGAAGTTTCAAGCTTTTTCTCAAGAAATTTATTTGGGAAAAGGCTCTGGAACAGATAATCAAGTGGAGTTTCCGGAATATTCTCATTAAACTGTGTATACCAAGTATAAAGTTCTCTTGTCTGGTATAACATTCTGCGAATTTCAATAAGTTCTTTGAGCGTAAGAGATGCTCCTGAATCAGCTCTGCTAAGTGAAGCAGAAACGTCTTTGAAGTCAATAAAAACAGGAGTTGCATATTTAATTGACAGTTCAAGTGCCGCAGAAGTCTTCTTTACTTCGTCTTTAACATATAAAACGTCATTAGAAGGCGTTGTAGAAAGAGCTTTTTCTTTTGTCATAGCATTGGAACAATGTTTAGATAAAAGAGCGAGAATCTTATGTAGCTCCAATGCTTCGTAGTATTTGTTCATTTGTTTTAGTCCTCAATTTTTTTATAATAATCAAGTGTTTTAAAGGATTTATTGAACTGAAATTTCATATACTGTTCAGTTATTGCTGATAGTTTTTTCTGACATTTATTAGAAATTTTAAAATAAAAAATCTTTTCAAAATCACTAAGACAGATGTATCTTATTGTGTGGAGCATTGACTTGTCGACAACTCTGCTTCTTTGTAATTCGTATTCATTCAGACAATTTTTACAGCAAAGACGTCCGTCGTAAAGATTGAAATACATTTCATCATCTTCGTGCTTGTAACAGTTATGACAGCCGATAAGGTCAGGCATAAGTCCTATTTTACACATCATTCTAAGCTCAAAAACAATTTTCATCTGTTCGGTATCACGGTCACCTTTATCTAGAAAATGCAGAGTGTTAAGAAATAATCTTAAAACCTCCTTAGCCGGCTCTTCCGGTGGAGTTGTAAACCTTAAAATATCAGAAAAATATGCTGCAAGAGCAAGCTTTTTAACATCAAGTCTGATATTATAAAAGGTATTTATAACCTGTGAGCTGTTGACTACATATCCCGAATTAGTTTTGTTAAGACAGATTGTGGAATAAGTCAGAAGCTGAGTTGCAGCACAGTTTTTAGAGGTGATTTTTCTTCCTCCTCTTACAAGAGCTTCAACAATTCCGATGTCCTCGCAAAGTATTTCAACATACTTATCATTTTCTCTGACAGGTCTTTCTCTCAGAATGATACCATTTGTCGTAATAATCATAAATTACCTTTTTTGTCTGAATTCTCAGCTTTTTTATACTTCAAATAATCGTTAATTCTACCGGTTTTTAAAAATCTAATCCAAAGCTCGTCCATAAATTCACTTCCTTTGTAATTAGAATTATCAAAAACACATCTAATTATAAACGGAAAATATTACTTGACAGAAAGACCGAAATTTTTAATTATGCCTTCCCTGTTTCTCCAGCCTTCTTTTACCTTAACCCAGCACTGAAGATTTACTTTAATCTGGAAAAACTCCTCAAGTTCTATTCTTGCTTCAGCACCGATTTTTTTGAGCATTCTACCGTTTTTACCAATAACAATGCCCTTGTGGGATTCTCTTTCACAGTAAATATATGCTGAAATATCTAAAACTCCCTCACCTGATTTGTTGTCACGTTCTTTGAGTTCTTCGATTGTAACAGCTATTCCGTGCGGAATCTCATCACTGAGGTTGTTAAGAGCTTTTTCTCTGATAATTTCGGCCATCAGAACCTTTTCGGGCTGGTCGGTAAGCGTTTCATCAGGGAAAAAGTGAGGGCCTTCAACGGCACTCTTGGAAAGTATGTCCATTACAATATCAAGACCGTCATTTTCGTTTACGCTGACAGGAATTACCTCATCAAAATTGCAAAGAGAGGAATACTCGGCAATAACGTCAACAAGCTTGGATTTGTCGCCAAGAAGGTCAATTTTATTGATAATGAGAATGAGCTTTGATTTTCCTTTTCTGAAATTTTCAGCAAGCTTTTTCTCAGCTTCTGAAATCTTTTTTGAGCAATCTGTTACAAAAAGAATGATTTCGCCGTCTGAAATAGTTTCAGCAACAGCCTTGTTCATATGTTCAGAAAGCTTAGTGTGCGACTTGTGAACACCCGGAGTATCCATAAAAACAAACTGAGTTTCATCTTTTGTGAGAACACCGGTGATTTTTGTTCTGGTTGTCTGAGGTTTTGAACTTACAGCGGCAATTTTTTCGCCAACAAGTGCATTTAAAAGCGAAGATTTACCAACATTCGCCTTACCTACAATAGTTATAAAAGCGTTTTTAGTTTTCATTCTTTTCAATTCCTTCTGAGTCTTTCTTTTTGTAAAAAATAATTACTAACCATATTAAAACTGAGCCAGCTAACAGCAAAATATCAGATAATTGGTCGGTAGTTTTTCTGAATACTTCTTTTAAGGTTTCAATATCCCAAAACATAAAAAAACCGACAACTACTGCTATTACAGCTGAAATAAGTACAGCGCTTGCTGAAATATCTTTTACAAGTCCTGCCTGAATATTTTTCTCAGGTGATACAAAGTCAACAAGGTTTTCAATAGCGGTATTTATTACCTCAGCTACAATTACGAGACCTATAACAATAGCTAAAGCTGCCTTTTCTATGTTTGATAAACTGTAAAAGCTTCCGAGCCAGATTACATAAAAGCAAACACAAAGATGTATTCTGAAATTTCTTTCATTCAAAAAACATTTTATTACACCTTTTATAGCACATAAAAAGCTGTTTAATAGTGGTATATTTTTCTTATTCATTGTCTTTTACAAAGCTGATATCTCTCGAATATCCAAGCTCTCCTAAAATAAGTTCTTCTTTTTCGCGCATAATTTTAGCGCCGAGAGTGTCGTTGACGTGGTCATATCCTAAAAGATGTAACATTGAATGTACGGTCAGAAATCCGATTTCACGTTCAAGTGTATGTCCGTAAATTTCAGCTTGTTTCAAAGCTGTTTCCAAGGAAATTACAATATCTCCGAGCATATATGCTTCGGTTTCATTATTGTAATCATATTCACCGTTCTCTCCGAGAGGAAATGAAAGTACATCAGTTGCTCTGTCAATATTTCTGAAGTTTGCGTTAAGCTCTTTAATCTGCTCATTATCAACGAATGATACACTTACTTCTGCATCGTCATCAAATTTTTCTTCGGTTAAAACAGCCGAACAGCATTTTCTTATAAGAAGTCTGATGCCTGTAGGAACTTTGATTTTTTTCTGGTTGTTTGTAATTGCTACTTTAACTTTTGTCATATCTTTTTTCTCCCCTCGTCGTATTTTTCATAAGCTCTGATAATATCCTGAACAAGCTTATGCCTTACGACGTCTTTTTCTGTAAATCTGTTTATTGAGATATCCTCGACGTTTTTCAAAACCTTAACAGCTTCAATAAGACCTGATTTTCTGCTGTCAGGAAGGTCAATCTGTGTAACGTCACCAGTAATTACGATTTTGCTGTTAAATCCGAGACGGGTTAGAAACATTTTCATCTGTTCTGGAGTTGTGTTCTGAGCTTCGTCAAGAATTATAAAGGAATCATCAAGAGTTCTTCCGCGCATATATGCAAGTGGAGCAACCTCAATGCAGCCTCTTTCCTGCTGTTTCAGGAAGTTATCGGGACCCAGCATTTCGAATAATGCATCATAAAGTGGCCTTAAATAAGGGTCGACCTTGTTCTGCAAATCACCAGGAAGAAAACCAAGCTTCTCCCCTGCCTCGACCGCAGGACGAGTAAGAATAATTTTGTTGATTTCGTGTGCTCTGAAGGCTTTTACCGCCATAGCTACAGCAAGATAAGTCTTACCTGTACCCGCAGGGCCAACACCAAGAACGATTATGTTGTTTTTAATGGCTTCAACATACTTTTTCTGACCGAGAGTTTTTGGCTTTACAATTCGACCGTTCATAGTAACGCAGATACCGTCATCGGAAAGTGTGTGGATTTTTTCCTGAATCCCTTCTTTAACGAGTGAAAAAACGTATCTTATGTTCTGCTCGTTGATTGTTTCACCTTTTTTAGCCATTGTAAGGAGAGTTTCGATAGCGTTATACGCCTTAGAAACACTATTATCTTCACCGGAAATCTTAATATCAGAGCCTCTGCTGAGAATAACAACGTTGTATTCTCTCTGGATAAGATTTATGTTGTCATCAAAGCTTCCGAAGAGTGCAAGAATAAGGTCAAGATTATCAACACTAATTATTTTCTCAGTCATAAATTTTCGCAGAAAACTGCTTCCTTTCGTTATTAATCATACAAAATAATTATAACACACATTTTATCAAAAATAAAGACTTTTGAATTATTTTATAAGAAATTCTTTTTCTACTGCGATATTTTCAATTACTACATAAGTTTTGTTTAAGGTGACTCCCTCTTCTCCTATAACTAAATTCTCATTTTCCTCAAGTATTTCGGCTTCTGACAGGAAATTTACTTTGAAATTATCATCATATTGTTTTACTTCTGAAATTGCTTCGTCTTCACTGTAATCTGTTTTTTTATAACTATATTTAAAATAGCTTTCAGTTTTGTATTTTACAGGTAGTTTAATACCTAAAAACATAAGATTTTTGTTTTTTTCTTTCTTAACATACGTACCATCATATTTTTTAAAAGATAGTGGAATATCTACAGAATAAAAGCTAAGATAATTTTTATCATTAACATCGTCTGAAATTATTTTAATTTCTTTTGTGTATGGGCAGTAAAAACTTTCGTTATATATGACTTTAGCCATAACTTTTCCCTGAGAACGTCTGAAAACAGTCATATCCTCACTTAATTCGATTTCACCGCTTACAAGAGTCTGCCCTGTGTGAACACCGCTTCCAACAGGCACAACAAGCTTACCACTGTATATTTCTGCATTAACTATTTCGCCGCTTTTGGTTGCAATAAGATTGCTTGGAAGCCTTTTTTGATTGTACTCAGGCTTTTCTACTTTTTCTACAAGGTCTACATTTAGTGTTCCGCCTGTGATGTATATTCCAGCCCACGAAACCTCTTCAACTTCTTTATGTATGTCAAGCTCAAGTCCGAAAATATCAATGTTAGGTATGAAACTTCCATATTTTATACCATTTGAAAGTATGTATTCTTCAATTTTATTCTTTAACTCTTTATCTTCACACTTAACTCTTAGTCTTAGAAAAGTGTTTGAAAGTAGTGTAATCATTATTAAACCTGCTAAAAACCCAAAAACCAGACCTTTTCTGTTTAAAATTTTCTCAGAGAATCTGTAAATGCTGTTTATTTCATTAACTTCATAAGTAAGATTCAGCTTGTCACATTCATAACATAAAACCCTCCATACACTTTTTTTACAACTACCCGACAGCTTGTCGCCAATATTTATCAGGTTTTTACATTCAATTCCCTTTTTAAAAATTACTCCTATCAGCCTTGAAATATTATCTCCTTCTATTTGAAAATCAACATAGTTTTTAAAGAACCTCATTTTGATTTTCTCCTTTCATTTATGCAGATTGATGATATCTTACCTTTTACAAGAACTGAATTAGAGGCATAGTTTGTCAGAAATAAATCACTTCCCCATATTTCGATTTCAAAGTTATTAGAAATAATTCTCACAAGATTTTCGTTGCATTCAAGAATGTTTTTGCAGTTTTCGATTAAAATCTGATTATTGTCAAGAATTGAAATCTGTGAAGATAAATAATAGCCCCTTTTAAGCTTTTCCAATATACTAAACATAAAATCACCCTTCCCTTCTATAAATTATATTGATAACTTTTTTATCATATACTTTTTGAGGGTGATTGAATGAAAAATATAAAAGCTTCCGATTTATTATATTTGTTTCTGTGTGGTGTTATTTTGTGGTATTTATATGAAAGTATAGTTTTCTCAAAAGAAATAATTGATGGCGTTTCTCAATGTATAATCAGAATTATAAATGTGGTTTTCCCTTCTCTGTTTGGATTTATGGCTGTTTGTCAGATACTTGTAAAAAGCGGACTTCTGAATGTACTATCGAAACTATTCAAACCGGTGTCAAAATACATATTCAGATTGCCTGAAAAGCTTTTTTCTGTATATCTTTTGTCTTGTATAGGGGGTTATCCTGTTGGTGTTAATATGCTGAGTGAACTTGTGAAAGATAATGTTATTTCAAAGGACACAGCCTCCAGGGTTTCGCCATTTTTCTATTGTATAAGCCCGTCTTTTGCTGTTGGATTAGTCGGATTTGGGATATTCAATAATGTTAAAACCGGCATTATAGTTTATTTGTCCTGTCTTATTACAAATACAACAGCATTGTTCATTTATTCTCATATTTATAAATTCAGATGTAATAACACCAAAGCAGAAATTAAATTCAACAGTCAGATTCTTGTAGATTCGGTTACTTCAAGCGGAAAAAGTATGCTTGTTATATCAGCAATGATAATATTTTTTTCTTATTTCATAATTCTGCTTGACTGCTTAAAATTCTATGATATAATTAAGCTACAGAATATGCCTGCAATACTTAAATCTCTTATTGAAATTACATATTTGAGCGAATTATCAGCGGACTTAAGGTTTTTACCTGTAATTTCCGGAATTGTATCGTCAGGTGGACTGTGTATTTTACTTCAGTCAGTCTGCATTGTGAATAATGCTTTTAGTTTAAAAAGGTTGTTTTTGATGAGATTGCCGCTTTCTTTGGTATCATATTTGGTGTGTTTTTTGATAATTAGGTATATTTGTGTAGATATTGAGGTTTTATCCTACGCAATATCTCATAAAAAAAGCACTGAATTAAACATTTTATCGCTGATATGCCTGTTTTTTATGATAATTCTAATATTTTTTCGAAAAAAGAATTGTAATTTACAAAAAAGTATGTTATAATTGTTACATAAGATATGGAAATAACAAATGGAGGGATATCATTATGAAAAAGAAATATTTTGGAAACGACATTGAACCATCATGTGCTTACTGTGAATTTGGTAATCGTTCTAAAGAAGGTAACAAGGTTTTGTGTGAAAAAACAGGTCTTGTTGATGCTGATTATAGCTGTAAGAAATTTATTTATGACCCAATCAAGCGTATTCCAAAGAAACAGCTTGATATTCCTAATCAGGAAGGCGACGATATCTAAGATTTTTTCAGGGACTATTTTTAGTCCCTGTTTTTATTTTATAGACAAATAAAAACTCACTACCCTTTTGAGTAGTGAGTTGATTTTTTAGCTATCGATTTTCTTTAAGATTATTTCTTTCATCATACCCGGATTAGCCTTACCCTTGGAAGCCTTCATACACTGACCCACAAGGAAGCCAAGAGCATTTGTCTTGCCGTTTTTGTAGTCTGTTACTGACTTTTCGTTGTTTGCAAGTACCTCATCAGCAATAGCTTCAAGTGCAGATGTATCTGAAACCTGAGTAAGTCCCATTTCATCAATGAGATTGTCGATGTCCTTATCTTCGTTTACGATAATAGCAAAAATTTTTTTACCGTTTGCGTTAGAAATAACTTTCTTTTCAATCTTTTCAACAAGCGCTGTGAGATTTTCAGCGTTGATGTTTGTCTGTGAAAGTGTCTTTCCGGTTTCGTTTAAGTAAGCTACAAGGTCACCTAAAATCCAGGTTGTGTAGGACTTGGCACTGTATAGATTCTTAGTCATACAACCGTCAAAAAGCTTAGCAATTTCGATGTTTTCAGCAATAAATGTTGCGTCTTTCTGTGAAAGACCATATTCCTTAACGTATTTAACAATCTTCTTGTTAGGAAGCTCTGGAATAAGTGATTTGAGGTTATCAATTCTTTCCTGCTCAACAACAATAGTTTTAAGGTCAGGTTCTGGGAAGTATCTGTAATCGTGAGCATCTTCCTTGCTTCTCATTGAAACGCTTTCGCCCTTAGCGTCGTCCCAACGTCTTGTTTCCTGAGTGATTGTTCCACCGTTTTCAAGCACTTCAATCTGACGCTTAACTTCAAAATCAATACCTCTTACAGCTGCTGAGAATGAGTTAACATTCTTCATTTCTGTTCTTGTACCAAAAGGCTCGCCCTTCTTGTGTACAGAAACGTTAACGTCGCATCTGATAGAGCCTTCCTGCATCTTACAGTCACAGATGTCAAGATACTGGAGAATTGATTTTAATGTTTCAAGATAAGCCTTAGCTTCTTCACTGCTTCTCATATCAGGCTCAGAAACAATTTCAATAAGTGGAACACCACATCTGTTAAGGTCGACAAGTGAGCAACCTTCAAATTTATCAGAGTGCAGGAGTTTTCCTGCGTCCTCTTCAATGTGAATACGGGTAATTCCGATTCTTTTCTCTTCCCCGTTTACCATAATGTCAACATAACCATTCTGGCAAAGTGGAGTTTCATCCTGCGAAATCTGATATGCCTTTGGAAGGTCAGGATAAAAATAATTCTTTCTGTCCTGTTTGCATACACGGTTGATAGAACAGTTAAGAGCGTGTCCCATCATAATTGCATAGTCAACAACCTTTTCATTAAGTGTAGGAAGTGTTCCAGGCATTCCCATACAAATCGGGCAAACCTGTGAGTTTACTTCAAGACCGAAAGCGTTCTTACAGTCACAGAAAATTTTAGATTCGGTACTAAGCTCAGCGTGAGTTTCAAGACCGATAACTACTTCATAATCTTTATTCATAAGTACATTGCCTTTCTTTCGTTAAAGTGTAGGGAGCTTAAAGCCACCAAAGAGCTTTTCGTAAGCATAAGCTGTATTAAGAAGCTTCTGCTCGCTGAATTTATCACCGATAAGCTGTAATCCGATTGGGAGACCTGCATTATCATATCCACAAGGAATGCTCATAGCAGGAAGTCCTGCGATGTTTATTGTAACTGTACAAACGTCAGTCGCATACATCTTCAATGGGTCACCGATGTTTTCACCGATTTTAAATGCTGTTGAAGGTACAGTTGGTGTAGCAATAACATCAATGTCCTTAAAGCTTTCTGAAAATTCAGCAGAAATTCTTCTCTGCAAGAGTTTAGCCTTCTTATAATAAGCGTCGTAGAAGCCTGAGCTAAGCACGAAAGTACCAAGCATAATTCTTCTCTTTACTTCGTCACCAAAGCCCTCTGAACGTGTTTTTTCGTACATATCAATAAGGTTGTCATAGTTTTCAGCTCTGAAACCGTACTTAACACCATCGTATCTTGCAAGGTTTGATGATGCTTCAGCAGAAGAAATGATGTAGTAAGATGAAAGTGCATAGTCTGTTGAAGGAAGGCTGATTTCACGGATTTCTGCACCGTTCTTTTCAAGCTCCTTAACAGCATTCATAACTGAAACCTTTACGTATTCATCAATACCATCACCAAAATATTCCTTTGGAAGACCGATTTTAAGTCCCTTTACATCTGATGAAAGATTAGCCTTAAAGTCTGGGTATTCTCTGTAAGCTGATGTAGCGTCCATTTTATCGTAGCCACAGATAAGTGACTGAAGCATAGCTACGTCCTCTACACACTTTCCAATAGGTCCTATCTGGTCAAGTGATGATGCAAATGCAACAAGACCAAATCTTGAAACTGTTCCGTATGTTGGTTTAAGACCAACAACACCACAGTATGACGCAGGCTGTCTTATTGAACCACCTGTATCTGAACCAAGTGTTACGATAGCTTCGCTTGCAGCAACAGCAGCAGCTGAACCACCTGATGAACCACCTGGAATTCTTGTTTCATCAAATGGGTTTTTTGTTTTCTTAAAGTATGAGTTTTCTGTAGAAGAACCCATAGCAAATTCGTCCATATTGAGCTTACCTGTTACAACCATACCTGCGTTATCGATTTTATCCATAACTGTTGCATTGAATGGTGGAACATAGTTTTCAAGCATCTTTGAAGAACAGGTTGTTCTGAGTCCCTTTGTAGAAATATTATCCTTGATGCCGATAGGAATACCTGCAAGTGGGTGAAGTTCTTCGCCGTTTGCAATTTTTGCATCAATTTCCTGCGCCTTCAAAAGTGCATTTTCTTTGTTTAAAGTAACGTAGGCATCAACCTTGCCTTCAACCTTTTCAATTCTGTCAAATACTGAATTAGTAAGGTCAACAGAGCTGATTTCCTTATTTTTAAGCATAGAAGAAAGCTCGACAGCAGTTTTATTAAAAAGTTCCATAGCACACCTCTATTCTACCGTTTTAGGAACTACAAGACAGCCTGCCTTAACAGATTGTGCATTCTGCATAAGTTCCTGACGGGTATATTTGTTTAATACAGCTTTATCTTCACGAAGTGTCATAGCGTTAGATTCGTCAAGATTAAGCTCTTCGTTGATGTCTGGCAACTTCTCTACCATATCAACGATATTCTGCATATCAGCTTCAAATTTTGAAAGCTTTTCATCTTCAATATGAAGTCTTGAAAGCTTTGCAATATGCTTGATATCGATATTCATATATATTACCTCCAAAGATTATTTTGTCATATCAAGAAATTCTTCTTCTGAAATTATCTTAATTCCAAGCTGCTCTGCCTTGTCAAGCTTGCTACCTGCTTCTTCGCCTGCTAAAACAAAGCTTGTCTTTTTAGAAACAGAGCCACTTGCCTTTCCACCAAAGCTTTCAATAATCGCTTTTGCTTCATCACGTTTAAGTGTCGGCAAAGTTCCAGTAAGGACAAAAGTCAAGCCTTCAAAACGATTGTCGTTTATAGCTTTTTCGTAGCTGGTATTCAGACCGTAAGAAACAAGTCTGTCAACAAGCTCTTTCATATGCTCTTCTCTGAATGCCTTTACAACACTTTCAGCCATAACATCGCCGAAACCTTCTATTTCAGAAATTTCCGACACATCAGCGTTCATAATGTTTTCAAGCGTTCTGAATTTTTCACACAAGAGCTTTGCAGATGCCTGTCCTATATTTCTCACACCAAGACCAAATACAAGTCGGTCAAGGGTGTTGTTTTTTGAATTTCTTATAGCGTTTACAAGATTATTCGCTGATTTTTCCTTGAAATTATCAAGCTGCATCAAAGTATCAGCGTCAAGCTCATAAAGGTCAGCAACAGATTTAATCAGATTGTTGTCAAGAAGTGTCTGTACTATTGCAGGTCCCAGTCCGTCAATGTTCATAGCGCCCTTTGAAGCAAAGTGAACAATGCTTCTGAAAATCTGTGCAGGACAGTTAACGTTAGGGCAGCGAATCGCAGCTTCATCGTCGGATTTAACTACTTCGCAACCACATACAGGACAACTGTCAGGAAGTGTGAATATGTCATCGTTTTCGCCCTTTTTAGAAACAGCAAGCACCTCAGGAATAATGTCCCCTGCTTTTCTAACAATAATTGTATCGCCTATTGAAATCTGTTTTTCGTTTATAAAGTCCTGATTGTGGAGTGTTGCTCTTGAAACGCTTGTTCCTGCAAGTAAAATCGGCTCAAAAATAGCAACAGGAGTAATAGCACCTGTTCTTCCTACGTTAAGCTCAATTTCTTTAAGAACGGTTTCCTTTTCTTCCGGTGGAAATTTATAAGCAACAGCCCATCTCGGTGTTTTAGCTGTTGAACCAAGCTTTTCTCTCTGGATAAAGTCGTCTACCTTGATTACAACGCCATCTATATCATACGGCAAATCAAATCTGATTTTGCCAATTTCGTTAATTCTGTTTTCTATATCCTTGTATTCTGAAACTTTCAGATAGTCAGGTACAACTTTAAATCCCATTTCTTTGAGAAAATCAAGTGATTCCTTGTGAGAATTAAGTTCTCTGCCCTCAATCTGCTGAATATTGAATACAAATATGTCAAGTTTTCTCTTAGCAGTAACGTTTGAATCCTTTTGTCTTAATGAGCCTGCAGCAGCATTTCTTGGGTTTTTAAATGGTTGTTCACCGTTTTGCTCCTGCTCATCAACAAGTCTTAAAAATACATTTCTCGGCATATAAACCTCGCCTCTTACTTCAAGGAAAGGTACTTTTTCTTTAAGCTTCATCGGAACAGAAAGAATAGTTTTTATATTGCTTGTCACATTTTCTCCTGTAAAACCGTCACCTCTTGTTGAGGCTCTGATAAATTCACCATTTACATATTCCAGTGAAACAGATAGTCCGTCAATTTTAGGTTCAACTACAAATTCAGGAGCGATGGTATTTTCGTTAGTTTTATTTACAAAATCTTCAACCTGCGACAATGAAAACACATCAGATAAGCTTCCCATCTGTACCTTGTGAGCAACCTTTTCAAAGGTTGAAACCGCTTCCCCGCCCACTCTTTGTGTTGGAGAATCGTTTCTTATAAACTCAGGAAACTTTGCTTCAAGCTCCTTAAGCTTATTCTGCATCATATCATAATCATAGTCTGAAATTTCAGGCTCATCAAGCACATAATACTTGTGGCTATGATAATTGAGAACTTCTACAAGCTCATCAATTTGTTTTTTAGCTTCTTCGGAATTTAACATCATTAATTGCAATTCCTTTCTTAAAACATATATCAACATTATAACATAAAACACATGGTTTATGCTACCCTTTTTAACAGAATTTTAAGATATTTTCAGTAAATTGAGGAAATTTTTTCGGGAACCTCTCCCACTATAACTGTTTCAGACAACAAATAATCAAATGAAAAATCAGTTATCTCAGATTTTATAGGTGAAACGCTGTAAATTTCTGTTTCAACGTGTGCATAAAGTCTGTGGACAGTCTGGTTAAGTCCTCCGGAAACAAATTCACTTTCAAGCTCGACAGTTGCGGACCCTTGCTGTGAATACTTAATTGAAATATCAGGTCCCTCACCTACGAGAAAAGGCATATCTGTAAGTGTACCTATTGGTATTTGAGAGCTGTTTTTGTTTGTGTCAGAAAGCTCTATATTTACCTTCTGCAATATTTCAAGCTGAATTTCATTAACGGTTCCTGCATCAGTTTCAATAGAGATGATTTCTTCATCAGAGCCGTAAATAACATTGATAACATTGTTAATTTTGTGATTCTGAGATGAAATCACATCAGAAATGCAGTTGCTCAGGATTTTAGCTGAGACTTTAATTCCTTCCTGAGAAGCTATTTCCTCGTAATGTTCCTTTATTGCATTGTTAAGAATTATAAATGTTATGCCAAGAACTATAAACACTATAAGTAGAGCAATAATTATTCTGTTTACATATTTTTTCTTTAAATTTACCACAAAACCATTCCCTTTTTTCAGTTTATAAATTATATTCAAAACCTATGAAAATGGTTAATTTAAACACAAAAAGGCTGTAAATTTAATTTACAGCCTGATGCTTTTTACTTATTAAGAACCTTTTTAACAGTGTCAACGATATTTGAAGAACAAAGACCGAACTTCTTGAGAAGGTCAACTGCTGGTCCGGAATAACCATATTCGTCGTTAACACCGATTTTTGTAACCTTTGCAGGATAATTTTCTGCAAGTACATCACAAACAGCAGAGCCAAGACCACCAATAACACTGTGTTCTTCAACAGTTACGATAGAGCCTGTTTCCTTCGCTGCCTCAATGATAATATCCTTGTCAATAGGCTTAATTGTGTGAATGTTGATAACTCTTGCATCAATTCCATCATCTGCGAGAGTCTTAGCGGCCTCAACAGCTTCTGCTACCATAAGACCTGTTGCAATAATAGTAATATCTTTACCATCTCTGAGCTTGATTCCCTTTCCAAGCTCAAACTTGTATGTTTCCTTGTCGTTTATAACAGGTGCTGCAAGTCTTCCGAATCTCATATAAACTGGACCTTTATGAAGAATAGCAGCCTCAACAGCAGCCTTTGCTTCAACATCATCAGATGGATTGATAATTGTCATACCGGGAATTGTTCTCATAAGAGCAATATCCTCGTTACACTGGTGTGTAGCACCGTCTTCACCAACAGAAATACCTGCGTGTGTAGCACCTATTTTAACGTTAAGGTGTGGATAACCGATTGAGTTTCTTACAATTTCAAAAGCTCTGCCAGCTGCGAACATTGCAAAAGATGAAGCAAAAGGAATTTTACCGGTTGCAGCGAGACCGGCAGCAACGCCCATCATATTAGCTTCTGCAATACCACAGTTGAAAAATCTCTCTGGGAATTTCTTTTTGAAAATGCCTGTCTTTGTAGCTGCAGCAAGGTCAGCATCAAGAACACAAAGATTTTCATATTTATCTCCAAGCTCAGCGAGAGCTTCACCATAGCTTTCTCTGGTAGCCTTTTTGATTACGTCAGCCATAATATTAACCCTCCAAGCTCTTTAATGTAGTTTTAAGTTCGTTCATTGCCTGCTCATACTGTTCAGCATTAGGAGCAGTTCCATGCCATGCAACGTTATCTTCCATAAATGAAACGCCCTTGCCTTTTATGCTTTTCTGAATGATAGCAACAGGCTGGTCCATAATGGTTTCTGCTTCGTTGAAAGCTCTTTCAATGTCGTCGAAGTCGTGAGCATTCATTTCAATTACGTGCCAACCAAAAGCCTTGAACTTATCAACAATAGGATATGGTGAACAAACTTCGTCAATTCTTCCGTCAATCTGAAGTCCGTTATTATCTACGATAGCAACAAGATTATCAAGCTTGTAGTGTGAAGCAAACATAGCAGCTTCCCAAACCTGACCTTCTTCAATTTCGCCGTCACCGAGTATTGTATATACTTTATATGGTTTATTTGAAACCTTACCGGAAAGCGCCATACCACAAGCAACAGAAATACCCTGTCCAAGTGAACCTGACGACATATCAATTCCAGGAATGTGGATACATGGGTGTCCCTGGAGCATTGCACCTATATGACGAAGTGATTTTAATTCTTCAGAGCTGAAAAATCCTCTCTGTGCAAGAGTAGAATAAAGAGCAGGAGCACAATGTCCTTTTGAGAGAACAAGTCTGTCTCTGTCTTCAAAATCAGGATTTTCAGGATAAACTTCCATTTTGTTAAAATAGAGATATGTGAGAGTGTCAGCGATAGAGAGTGAACCTCCCGGATGACCTGACTTAGCATTGAAAGTGCCTTCAATGATACCCATACGTATTTTGCAGGCAGTAATTTCAAGCTGTTTTTTGATTGTAGCGTCCATATTTATACCTCCGAAGAATTATTTGACTTTGAAATTATATATTCAATTGCGACAGCAATAGCATCTTCATCGCAAGAGTTTTCTAAAACAACATCACAAACCGACTTTACATCATCAGTTGAATTTGAAGGACAAAATGAAAAATCGGCATTTTTAAGCATTTCTATATCATTGTTGAAGTCCCCTGCCGCAACGATAACGCAGTCATTGATATCACAAAGCTCACGAATTTTAGTAATTGCAGAACCTTTTGTAATATTCTGAGGAAGCATTTCGTAGTAAATGGGAGCACTTCTCACAAAATCGACATTCACATAATTTTTGCTTTTTACAAATTCGATTACCTTGTCGATATTCTCAATCGTATCACAAAAAAGAACTTTATACCAATCATCAGAAATATCATCAAGAGTATCAACAAAATTTGGTTTAACCTTACATATTTCCACATGACGTACTTCTGTAGGTGTGAATCTTGATTCAGGGATGTTTACATGGTCGATTGTCAGCACTTCTCCGCCAAGTGAATCAAATTCATCAAATATTTCTTCAGCATAATTTTTGGAAATCTCAGGTAAAAATACATCATAAATGGATTTTTTGTTATTTAAATCGTAAACCAATCCGCCGTTACAAAGAACTATCGGAAAATCAATGGTAAATGACTCAAAATACTGCTGTGCAGCCTGAAGTCCCCTGCCTGTTGCTATTGAAAAACGACCGCCAAGCTCCTGAAATTTCTTTACTGCTTCAAGATTTTTCTTTGACGGAATTTTATTAGTCGGCAAAAATGTGCCGTCCATATCAGTTATAAAAATTATTTTTGAAATATCTTCGAACATGAATTACCTCATTTGATTTTTGCTAAAACTGAGTTGAAATACTCAGGTAGCTCACTGTCAAACTCCATATACTCTTTAGTTTTAGGATGAATAAAGCCTATTTTCTTAGCATGAAGGCACTGACCATCTATGCCTTTAAAAGGTTTACCATAAACATCGTCACCCAAAACCGGGTGACCTATATAAGCAGAATGAACTCTGATTTGATGAGTTCGGCCTGTTTCAAGAGTGAATTTAGTGAGTGTATAACCGTTAAATTCCTCTAATACCACATAATGTGTAACAGCGTGCTTTGAATTCTGATGAGTTACGCACATTTTTTTTCTGTCATACTTATCTCTGCCAATTGGAGCATCAACAGTGCCTTTGTATTCCTTAAAACGTCCACAATTCACGGCATAATATTCTCTTGTAAAGCTATGTTCTTTTATCTGCTCTGAAATAAAATTATGTGATACGTCATTTTTTGCAACAATCAGCAAACCACTTGTAAGTTTATCAATTCTGTGGACTATTCCCGGTCTTATAACACCGTTAATAGAAGAAAGTTTCCCTTTACAATGAAAAAGCAAAGCGTTAACGAGTGTGCCATCGGGATTACCTGCTGCAGGATGAACAACCATTCCTTTGGGTTTGTTAACAACAAGCAAATCATCATCTTCGTAAACTATTTCAACAGGAATATCCTGAGCAACAGCTTCAAGAATTGTAGGCTCCGGAATGTTAAATTCCACTACGTCATCAGCTTTGACTTTATAGTTTTTTGAAACAGCAGTTTTGTTGACATAAACACTACCGTTTTCAATGAGTTTCTGCACAGAAGAGCGTGAAAGCTCATCGCAATTATCAGCAATAAGCTTATCAATACGCAAATTCATTTCTTCGGTGCTTACAACTTTTTCAAATCTATCCATCATTATTCTCTGTATCTAACCTTTTGTTTCGGGCTTCAACAGCATCAGAAACAACAATATCAATAATAAATAAAAAGCAACCAATCACTACACAAATATCTGCGAAATTATAAATCGGAAAATCAATAAAATCAGTCTGTATAAAATCAACAACTTCTTTAAGTCTGATTCTGTCAATAATATTGCCGACGCCACCCGAAATTATAAGAGAAAATGAAACAGTTTCCATAACATTTATGCGTCTGCCAAGTAGTTTTTTCTGAATAGGTTTTACATAAAGCAGAACGAGAAGTCCGATGACAAGTATAAACGTAACAATAGTGAGTATAGTAGTTTTTGATGAAAAAGCACTCCATGCTGCACCTTTGTTTCTTACGTGTGTCAGGCTGAAAATTTTATGTGAACCAAATCTGATTACATTTATAACTTCATAAAGGTCAATGTATTTTATAACAAGAAGTTTAGTAATCTGGTCTATAGCAAGTGTTGCGATTATTAAAATCACAGATGATAAAATCATATTAACTCCGGTTAATTAGTTGTTCTTTCCGAATTTAAGGTTACCAAATTCGTTTTTATATGTATCAGAAAAACCAAGCTCCTCTTTGCTTGCTACGTTTTCCTTAATAACAGTTTCAACCTGCTGTTCTTCATCGATTTCTCTGATAACAGGAGCCTTAGCAGCATTAAGTCTTGCAGTCTTTTCTCTGATTGCAGCTTCAATTTCTTCTTCAGTAAGCTCAGGAAGGTCTGCAATAAGTGAAAGCTGTGCATTATACATTTCAACAAGCTGAGTCTTGAACTTTGTTGATTCAATCTTCATCTTATCGTAGTTGTCCTTAGCATTTTCATACTGAAGTTTGATAGCAGCGAGCTTCTGCTCTGTTCTTTCAGCAGTTTCCTTAACAAGTCTTTCGCAACGCTCGTTGTTTTCCTTGATAAGTCTTTCGCTTTCAAGATTATTCTTTTCGATAAGCTGAGCATGTTCAATTTTTGTATCATTAATAAGCTTTTCAGCCTCAGCCTTAGCAGCGGCAACAATCTGATTAGCAGATTTCTGAGCTGTAAGAAGAGTCTGCTTGATAGCTTCTTCGTCTTCTCTGTATTCATTAATCTTTTCAACAAGCTTGATGATTTTAGCCTCATTCTCCTGGCTTGTTCTCAGTGCATCAGCGTAAGAATCAGCAACCTTCTTAAGAAACTCATCAACTTCTTCAGGCTTATAGCCAAAAGTAGCTTTTTCAAATCTTGCATCCTTGATATCTCTTGGATTCATCATTTTAATCTTCCTCCTAAATATACTTATTTATAGTAATATGAATTCTGTCCTTTTTTGAAGTGCCATTTATTGAAGAAAAAACAAATTTTCCATATCCTTTCACAGAAAACTTATCATTTTCCTTCATAACATAGCTAACAGAAAACTGGTCCTGACAATTAACAGTAACACCGTTCTTTTTTATAAGATTTGCAGCCTTTTCCCTGCTTATTTTAAGTGCAAGGCTCAGCACACAATCAAGTCTGAGTGAAGCTATTGTTCCTGAAATCTCTTTAAATTTCTCTTCAGGTATCACTGATTCGTCAAAACCTTCTTCAATTTTAACACCTATACGACCGATTTTCTTTATTCCAAATACAACATCATCAAAAACTGTTTCATATAAAAACACAACGCTTTTGCCTTCGCTTACAAGAATATCCCCGACAGTTTTTCTTTCTATATTAAGAGCCATAAGGCTTCCTAAAATATCTCTATGAGAAATACTGTCAGATTTTCTATAAGATATTGTGACCGCTTTTAACGGAAAATCAGTCGAATTTGCATAACTATAAGGCGGATTGACCGCAAGGATTTTTCTTTTTGCGTTGTCATATCCACCAAATAGCATAAAATTATCAAATCCGGAATTTTTGAAAATCATTTCAACAAGCTCGCTTTGTCTTTCGTCGAGAAAGAAAGTAAACTTAGGAGAAAAATGCTTTTCTGTAAGAGCAATCTTATCAGATATACTTCTTAATAGTATATTGTCATCTTCAGAAAGAGTTATTCCGAATGAATTAAATTTCATTAGAAGCTATATCCGTTGCTTTCGAGCTCACTCATAAGGTCTACACCGCTGAAGCCTACGTTTCTTGGCATAATAGCAAATGTCTTCTGAGCCATCATCTTGATGTCTGCTCCGTTTGCGTATGCTACGCCTGAAAGGAAGTCAAGAATTCTCTTAGCATCCTCCGGCTTAACAGTTTCCAGGTTAAGGAGAACTGTCTTCTGGTCGTTAAGGTCGTCGCCGATTGACTTAACTTCTGAATAATCTGTTGGTCTTGCAAGTACAATCTGGAGTGTTGTTGTAGCTGCAATCTTAACTTCTCTGTTTCTTCTATCTCTTGAAACTACGTCTACATCGTCGTCGTTATCGTAAATTGGAGTCATTTCCTCGTCTTCTTCTTCTCCAACAAAAACTCTCTTGATACCGTCAATAAATCCCATGTTAAGTAACCTCCATATAATTTCTTGCTCCGAAGAGCTTTGTTCCAATTCTTACAAGATTTGAACCGTGCTTTATAGCAGTTTCATAATCTCCGGACATCCCCATAGAAAGAATATCCATTTTTACATTGCTGATTTTTCTGTTTTTTACGTCAAGAAAAATACTATGCATTTCATCAAAGACATTTTCGCTGCACATTGGCGGCGGAATTGTCATAAGACCTTTAATTTTTATATTTTCAAGCTGTGAAATCTGTTCTACAAGGTCAATCACCTGAAGCTTATCAATACCACTTTTGGAGATTTCGCCACCGATATTGATTTCTACAAGAATATCCATAACCTTATTGTTCTTCAAGGCTTGTTTGTTGATTTCCTGCGCAAGCTTAAAGCTATCAACCGATTGTATTACAGAAACATCATTAATAATGTATTTAACCTTATTGGTCTGAAGATGCCCAATAAAATGAACATCAGCCCTTTTATCGTAAAAATCCTTTTTAGAAAGATATTCCTGAACCCGATTTTCACCGAGTAGTGTAATTCCTTCGTTAACAGCGATATTTACAATATCAGGCTCAACCGTCTTGGTTACAGCCATTATTTTGACAATTTCATCGCTTTTTCTGTATTTTTCCTTAGCAACAGAAATATTATAGCATATTTCTTTAATATTTTCAACAATATTTTGAAATTTAACTGAATTATAATCAACTGTCATCTTTGCTGACCTCCTCTAAAATAATCTGGTCATAAAGATTTAAGTAATTCGTATCTGAAATATTCTCAGAAATTACAAAATTATCTCCTTCATAGATAACGTTGATTTTCTTAAACGTAATTTCCTGTCCCATTCTTACGTAAACACCCTTGTATTTCACTTTAACAGCTACGTCAAGTCCGTTTTCGTCCTGCTGGGTTTCTATAAGCTCTTTGAATCTTATAGCTTCTCTCGGAACTTTCAGTCCGGTGAATTCCTGGAAAATCAGTTCGATTTTTTCTACTCTTTCATTGGATATCTTTTCATCAATAGCTTCGCAATCAAGAATCAATATCCACTGCTTATCATTTTCCTTTATGATATCATAAACATCAACGTGGTAAGTAATATCTGAAGTTCCGAGTCTAATTTTTAAACTATCGCCCTTCAAGAATTTATTAGTAGGTTTTATCACACCTACAATTTTACATTCGTACGAATCAAAAATCTTACCAACTGCGTTTTCTTTTTTCTGAGCACCTTTACCCTCGATAATGTTTTCAATCAGTTCAATGTTTACACTATTAACATTGTCAATAGTAATTACATCTTCAAAACCGTCCGTAGAACTAACAAAATAACCTGTCTGGTTAGTTTCAATAGTAGAGATAGGTAAAGCGTACTGATTCTGATAATTCAGAATTTGCTTATTGATTTCTTCTTCACGGTCTTTATAATCTGTTTCTGACTTAGTAACAACATTATATATATTCATCAGTGTTACCAAATCGTTTTTTAAAGATGTAACCTTCTTTAAATCACAAGCCTCTATTGCGGCAGTTATCTGAAGGTATTTATCATCAATCTGAGATTTTATCGTATCGGGTTTAGCATAACTTGTTGTTCCGGGATTCTGAGAATGTTCAAGATTGTCAAGCTCTTTGTATAACTCCTGAATCTTATACTTAGCGTATATCTGCTGTTCATTTTCATAAATGTTAGCAATAATCGAGGAATTTGACAGCTTGCTTCCGTCGGGATAAAGGTAATCTATAACACCGTGTGTATCGTGAGTAATTACAGTTTCATTTCTGACAAAAACACCTTCAAAGACAATGTTTTCATTTACATTATATGAAATTGCTTCCTCGGTATTATAATTATCCTTAAACGACTCATAGACTTTAGAAACGAAGAAAACCAAAACAACTATAATTATCAGCGCTCTTATAATTTTAGAAGTAGCGGCATTCATTTCAATTATTATCCCCTTTTCGTTTTGTGTCTTATATGTTTTTAGTTGTTGTTATCTGAGTCGAGGATATTGATTGAACGTGCAGGTACTATTGTTGAAATAGCGTGCTTATAAACAACATTCTGCTTACCGTCGCATTCCAGAATTACAATGTAACTGTCAAAGCCCTTTACCATTCCCTTGAACTGGAATCCATTCATAAGAAAGATGGTAACCATAATTTTTTCTTTTCTCGCCTGATTGAGAAAAACGTCCTGCAGGTTTAATGATTTGTTCATGTCTGTTGCTCCCTTTCATTTTTAATCTTAAATACTTAATTTAATATTTATACTTATAAATTTAAGAATAAAATACATCAATCTATATTATAACACATAATTTTCGTTTTGGCTACATAATTTTTAACATTTTCGAGAATTTTTTTAGAATTTACAAATTCGTCAATTTCATACCACTTAATTCGTTCATCTCGTCTAAACCAAGTGAGCTGTCTCTTGGCATAATGCCTTGTTTCGAGCTTGATTTTGTCAAGACACTCCTCTAAAGTTGCCTTGTTTTCAAAATAAGGAATCAATTCCTTGTAGCCTATTGCCTGATGAGCAGTTGAAAGCTTGTGGTTTTCGTAAATTTCTCTTGCCTCATCAACCATTCCCTGCTCTGCCATAATATCAACACGCTTTTCAATTCTTTGGTAAAGCTTATCTCTGTCCTTGAAGGTCAGACCTATCATAACAGGTTCATACGGTGACTCCTCTGCTCTGCTGTTGATTTTGTGCTGTGAAATAGGAATACCTGTTTCTCTGAAAACTTCAATAGCTCTTACAACTCTTGAAAGATTGTTTTCGTGTACTTTTTCAGCGGTAACCGGGTCGATTTTCAGAAGCTCGTTCCAGAGAAAGTGGTTTCCTTTATCTTTAGCAATAGCATAAAGCTCGTCACGGATTTTTGTATTTGAGCGTGTATCATCAAACTTTACGTTGTCAACAAGCGAACTGATGTAAAGACCTGTACCGCCCACAATGATGGGAATTTTACCTTTGGCTGTAATTTCTTCAATGGATTTTCGTGCTAGAGTTACGTAATCTGCTACAGAAAACTCAGTTTCCGGCTCAAGAAAATCTATAAGATAATGCTTTATACCCTGCATTTCTTCGGTTGTAGGCTTAGCTGTTGCAACAGACATTCCCTTATAAATCTGCATAGAATCGGCTGAAATGATTTCTCCGTTAAATTCCTTTGCAAGCTCAATAGAAAGCTTGGTTTTTCCTGAAGCAGTAGGTCCTACAACTACAATCAAAGGTTGTTTTTTCAAAAATATCTCTCCTTGGGTTAAAGCACACGTCTGAATTGCTTTTCTATATCACGTTTTGTAAGTTTAATCATTACAGGTCGTCCGTGAGGACAATATCTGATTTCCTCGTTAAAGAAAACCATATCGATAAGTTTCTGAAGTTCTTTTGAATCGTTGTAATCATTTGCTTTTATAGCTGATTTACAAGCGATTGAATGAAAAAGCTCATCAATCAGGTCGAGCTGTGGGTCATTTTTACACTGTAAGAAGTTTTCGGCAAGCTCTGGTATAATATCATTAGGATTAGTACCCTCGATTACAGACGGTATACCAAGCACAGCGACACCAGGAGCAACGTCATCTTCAATAGCAAAGCCAAGGTCTGTAACTGTATCAAGATTTTCCATAATAGCATCATATTCCTCGAAGGAAAGCATAACAATAATCGGCTCAATAAACATCTGCACAGATAGCTTTTTTTCACGTTTCTTAATCTTCTCAAAGATAAATCTTTCGTGTGCAGCGTGCTTGTCAATAAGATACATTTCCTTTTCGTACTCAACGATAATATATGTTCTGAAAACTTCTCCTACAAGTCTTGGCTTTTCGGTTTCTTTCTCAGCTATTCTCTTTTCCACTTCCTTTTTGACAAAAGAATTGGTATTGATGTATTTATATTCTGAAACCTCTTCTTCGATTATAGATATCTCATTCTCGGTCGTTTTCTTTTCAGAAAGCTCATAAGTTGGGATTTCAACAGGCTGAGGAGGAATGATTTCTTTAATGTCCGGCACCTGTTCATCTTCCAGAGGATTCATGTCTTTTTCGATGTACTCAGTAGCCTTTTCAGAAATCACAGGCTCAACAGGTGCGGAAATTTCTTTTACATATCTGTTATATTCTTCTGCAGTAATATTTTTCTTTGGTTTTATTTCTGTCGCAACAGGATTGTAAACAGGTTTAACAACAGGTGTTTCAACAGGCTTTGGCTTTTCAACAGGTACATTCAAATCAAACTTAATCTGAGTACCCTGCTCGCTTTCAGGTACTTTATAAAGGTCTCTGTCAGAGAAATATCTTGTTTTTGTAACATTAAGCTGCGTAGGTCCGTCGTTTAAAAGCAAAGCATTCTTAACAGCAAAATAAACGCTGTTATAAATCATTCTCTCGTCAGAAAAACGCACTTCAATCTTAGTTGGGTGAACATTCACATCAATAAGATTTGGAGGAATATCAAGACAAAGAATACACGCAGGAAATTTACCTGTCATAATCTGATTTTTATATGCCTCTTCCAGGGCAACCATACAAGTAACCGACTTAATATATCGGTTATTGATATAAAAATTCTGAAAATTTCTCTTAGCTTTTGATTCAAGAGGCTTTGAAATATACCCCGTAACGTGAATACCGTCACTTGTATAGTCAACAGGTACAAGTGTTTTTGCAAACTCCTTTCCAAAAACAGCATAGATTGCAGAATAAAGCTTTCCATCGCCTGCTGTGAGAAGCTCTGTCTTGTTATCTCTTATGAATTTAAAAGAAATTTCAGGGTGAGAAATTGCAATTTTATTTACAATAGCAGCAACAGAGTTTCCCTCTGTTACGTCTTTTTTAAGGAATTTAAGCCTTGCAGGTACGTTATAAAAAATATCTCTTACAATAATGGTTGTTCCGTTCTGGCAACCGCTGTCCTCAAGGATTTTTTCTTCTGAGCCTTCGATGGAATAGTGAGCTCCGAATTGTTCCTCAGGCATTTTTGATATTATGTCAACTTTAGATACTGCAGCAACTGAAGCAAGTGCTTCACCTCTGAAACCGAGAGTTAAAATGCTGTCAAGGTCTGACTTTTCGGAAATCTTACTTGTGGCATGACGCAAAAAAGCGGTCGGAAGCTCATTTTTAGCGATACCACAGCCATTATCTGTGATACGCATATATGTTCTTCCACCGTTTTTAATTTCAACAGTAATAACATCAGCACCCGAGTCGATAGAGTTTTCAAGCAACTCTTTAATTACAGAGGCAGGACGGTCAATAACTTCACCAGCAGCTATAAGCTCTGAAATCTCTCTTTTGAGCAGATTGATTTTTGCCATTTTCCGTCCCTCCTTATAATTTACAGGTATTTCAGAACTTCCTTCATAAATTCACGAAGCTCTGTGTCATTCATTTCATCTATATTTGTCTTTTTAAGCTTTTCAATAGCAATAGTCTGGCTGATATTTTCAAAATTCAGTTGGTTATCGTCATAATTCTTATTTGAAGCTGTCTTATTTTCAATTTCCATCTGTTCAAGAAGTTCTTTTGCTCTAGAAATAACCTTCTGTGGAAGTCCTGCAAGCTTGGCAACTTCAATACCGTAGCTTTCATCAACTCCACCCGAAACAATCTTTCTCAGGAATTTAATATCGTCACCACGTCTTGTAACAGCAACGCTGAAATTCTTAACTCCCACAAGCTCATCTTCAAGTTCGATAAGTTCGTGATAGTGAGTAGCAAAAAGCGTCTTACAACCAAGTGAACGTGATGTTGAGATGTATTCAGTAACAGCCCTTGCGATGCTTATTCCGTCGAATGTTGATGTACCTCTTCCTACTTCATCAAGAATAACAAGGCTGTTTTTGGTAGCGTGTTTAAGAATGTCAGCAACCTCTGCCATTTCCACCATAAATGTTGACTGACCAGCAGTAAGGTCGTCTGAAGCACCTACTCTTGTGAAAATCTGGTCAACAACAGAAATTTTAGCATAATCAGCAGGTACAAAACAACCAATCTGTGCCATAAGTGTTATAAGTGCAACCTGACGCATATAAGTTGATTTACCTGACATATTAGGACCGGTGATAACAGCAAGTCTGTTTGAGTTAAGGTCAAGATATGTGTCATTAGGAACAAACATCTCGTCCTTCTGCATAAGCTCAACAACAGGGTGTCTGCCGTTTGTAATGTTAATTATGCCGTCAATAGCAATTTCAGGCTTTGAGTAGCCGTTGTTAAGCGAAGCTTTAGCAAATGAACAAAGTACATCAACTGTTGCAACAGCGGTGGCAGTTTCCTGAACAAGCTTTAACTGTGTAGCAAGAAAATCTCTGATTTCTGTAAAGATTTCCTGTTCAAGGCTGATAACCTTATCAGAAGCTCCTAAAATTGTGTTTTCAGCAACTTTTAGTTCATCAGAAATAAATCTTTCGCAGTTAGCAAGTGTCTGTTTTCTTATAAATCTGTCAGGAACAAGTGAAAGCTGTGATTTTGTAACTTCGATATAATATCCAAAAACCTTGTTGTAACCGATTTTAAGATTTTTGATACCTGTAAGTTCCTTTTCTTTAGCTTCAATTTGTTCAATAATTCCCTTTCCGCCTGAAATAATGTTTCTCAGTTCGTCAAGGTGTTCGTTAAATCCCTCTTTAATCACGCCTCCGTCTTTAACGTTAGCCGGTGGCTCGTCAACAATAGCGTTTTCTACAAGGTTTGACACAGCCTCAAGTGTAGAAATACTGTCGTTAAGACTTGTAATCAGCTTTGAATTAAAGCCTGAAAGAATAGCTTTGATTGACGGTAACACAAGCGCTGTTACAGAAAGAGCCTTTAAATCTCTTGGTGTAGCAGTCTTATACATAACTCTTGTCATAAGTCTTTCAAGGTCGTAAACGCCGGACAAAGCATCAATAAGCTCACCCAGTTCAACCGGTGATTTGATAAACTGGTCAACAGCATCAAGTCTGTCCATAATCTTAACAGGCTTTACAAGTGGCTGTTCGATATAGGTTTTGAGCATACGTTTACCCATAGAGGTTTTTGTATGGTCAAGCACCCACAAAAGTGAGCCTTTCTTTTCCTTGTTTCTGAGGGTTTCACAAAGCTCGAGATTTCTTCTTGCAGTAAATCCGATAGTCATAATCGGTTCGCTGTCGTGAATAACAATCTTTGAAAATCTTCCGATTAAAGCCTTCTGAGTTTCGCTGATATAGTGGAAAAGTCCCGTAACAGCAAAAGCTGCAAGGCTGTTTTCGTTAATATTAAGCTGTGAAAAATCCTCAACAGAAAACTGCTTCATAACGCTTTCTCTATGTATTTCAGGTGAAAAATCATCATTGTCAAGAAGCTGAACTGTTGCCTTGAGTTTATCTTTGACAAAAGAATTAAGTTCCTTGTTACCTAAAAAAGCGTCATTAAAGAGAATTTCAACCGGAGAAAATCTCGAAAATTCGTTTATTGCACTGTTAATCATATCTTTGCCTGAAATATTGAACAGATGAACCTCACCTGTTGAAATATCAGCAAAGCAAACAGCACATTCCTTACCCTTACCGTAATAAGAGCAAATGTAGTTGTTTGAAGTTTCATCAAGAAGAGAGCTTTCAATAAGAGTACCCGGAGTTACAACTCTGATAACCTCACGAGGTACAATACCCTTGCAGGTAGAAGGGTCTGCTGTCTGTTCACAAATAGCAACCATATAGCCTTTTTCGATTAGTTTTTTAAGATACAAATCGCAGGCATGATACGGAACACCGCACATTGGTGCTCTTTCTGACAGACCACAGTCCTTTCCTGTAAGTGTAATTTCAAGCTCTCTGGATACAGTGATTGCGTCATCAAAAAACATTTCATAAAAGTCGCCTAATCTGAAAAACAGAATATGCTTTTTATATTTGTTTTTAATCTCGACATACTGTCGCATAGCCGGACTAAGGTCAGCAATATTTACTTCACTAAGTCTCATTTTTGCAATCACTTCTCTTTCGGTAAGTTAAAATTATAAATTAGTGGCAGCCTCCGCAGGTTGAGCAGCTTCCTGAACAGCTGTGTGGCTGTTCTTCAGGGCAAGTCATTGGGTCTTCGCCATTAGCAGCCATTGTAATGATGAAGTTTACAGAATCAAGAAGCTTATCCATAGCTTCTCTCGCCTTGTTGTATTCAATCATTGAAGGTCTTGTCATAATTTCACCGTAAATGTTCTTAATCTGACCATCAAGTGACTTCATAGCCTCAGCATCTTTTTCTTCCTTTGACATTTCAATGTTGAGTTGTCTTCTGAGGTCGTTAAACTGTGCAATCTTTTCCTGAAGCTCAGCGTCATTATCGTTATTTTCCTTTGCAACAGAAAATGTCTTGAATCTTTCGTCAGCCTGAAGTGCAACACCAAGCTGTCTTGCTAATTCGATTACGTTCATAGTAATTACTCCTTTAAATAAATTTAATTTATATTATTCAGCAATTTCTCCGAGCAAAGCCCAGTTCATAGCTTTCATAATTTTAACATTAACAAATTCTCCGATAAGTGATTTATTGCCTTTGAATTCAACAATAATACCTTCGTCGGTTTTACCTACCAGCAGATTTTTGTCGGTAGGACTACTTCCGTCAACAAGAATTTCTTTAGTTTTACCTACAAACTTTTTGTTTATTCCGACGGCGGTTTCTCTCTGTTCAAGAAGAAGTTCTCTCAGCCACAGACCTTTCTGCTTGTCAGAAATATTATCTTCCATTTCAGCGGCTTTTGTACCATTTCGTTTTGAGTAAACAAAAGAGAAAATATTGTAATAACCCGCCTTTTTGATAACTTCCTTTGTTTCGCAGAATTCCTCATAGGTTTCACCGGGGAAACCTACTATCAAATCCGTAGAAATACAAAAATCAGGTGATTTGGTTCTTGCGTACTCAACAATCTTCATATAATCAGAAACAGTGTACTTTCTGTTCATCAGTTTTAAAATACGGTCGCTTCCCGCCTGCAAAGGAAGATGTAACTGTTTACAGATATGTTTACTTTCGATTATTGTATCAATAAGCTCATCTGTAGCATCTTTAGGGTGTGGGCTCATAAATCTTACTCTGAAATGGCCGTCTATCTTATCTATTTTTCTTAAAAGCTGTGGAAAACCGTATTCATAAGAGTTTACATTCTGTCCCAGAAGAGTTATCTCTTTATAGCCTTGCTTAACAAGCTCCGTTACTTCCTTTGCAACAGCTTCAACACTTCTGCTTCTCTCTCTTCCTCTGACATAAGGAACAATACAGTAACTACAAAAGTTATTACAGCCGTACATAATCGGTACAGTAGCCTTTACCTTGTCACTTCTGAGCTGTTTTAATTCCTCGCAGATAACACCTTCATTTTCTTCAATGTTGAATATTCTGCAGTGCTTTTCGTAAATATCACAAAGCATTTCAAACAAGTCATTATAAGCGAAAGTACCAAAAACAAGGTCAACCTGACGGTATGTGCTTTTAATCTTATTACACACAGATTCCTGCTGTGCCATACAACCGCATATTCCTATCACAACATCAGGTTTTTGCTCTTTGAGGTGTTTCAAATTACCTACAGCACCAAAAACTCTGTCTTCAGCATTTTCTCTTACGGCACAGGTGTTGTAAATGATAAGGTCAGCATCGTCGGTACTGTTTGTAAATCCAAATCCTACTGTCGAAAGCATCATCATTATCTTTTCGCCGTCAGAAACATTTTGCTGACAACCAAACGAATGAAGATAGCAAAGTGGTTTTGTATCCTTAAAACGTTTATTTATAGTTTCAGAAAGCTTTAATCTTGTATTTTCAAGCGCTTTATTTTCATAAGAAAATGTGTTTTTCAAAGTAAATCTCCCTTTAAAACCAATTAAAATTATTATACCACAAATTACAACTGATTTCAACACCTTTTACAATCTTTTTGCTAAAACATTGTGCGTTATTTTTTGTATTTATCATTGAAAAGTGCAATCAAATGTGTTATAATAAAAGCCTACACTTTTAATAGGGGACTTAATATGACATATAAAATTGATATAAAAAACTGGGGACGTGTGTTTACTGTTCCTTGTTCTGTTGTAGATAATTATTTAAAGGAAGCTGACGGTGATTTTTTAAAGGTTTTGCTTTGCGTAGTTTCTTTTGGGAATTGTGACATAGACAGCGAAAAAATCTGCAAGCTTTGTAATGTCAGTGAGCTTTGTGTTAAAAACGCAATCAACTACTGGTCTGAATGTGGCGTTATTTCATGTGAAATTGATAGCGATTTTGTAGGATTTACTCCTGTTGTTGAAGTAAAACCGGCAATCAGCGAAAAATCTCTTCTTGTCGACAAGAGCGATGCAGACAGAACAAGTAATAATTACTACTCTTCTGCACAGATTTCTGATATAATAAACAGTAATGAGGATTTGAAATTCTTTTTTCAGGAAATACAGAAGGTTCTTGGCAGAATAACAAACAACACTGAGCAACGTGGATTTATTTATATTTATGAAGAGCTTGGCTACTCCCCTTCCTCGATAATCCTTATTACAGAATACTGTAAAAATCTCGGTAAGACAAGTATTGCTTATATAAAATCTGTTGCAAACAGTTGGTTTTCACAGGATATAATCAGTTATGATGATGTGGAAAAGCATATTATCAAAATGAATGAATATCATTCCTATGAAAATACAATCAAAAGAAAGCTTGATATTGAAATTAAACTTTCTACCAAACAGTCTGAATACATAAAAAACTGGAAAAATATGAATATATCTCCTGAGCTTGTTCTACATGCATACGATAAAACTGTTGAAAAGACAAATAAGATGTCTTTTGCATATATGAATAAGATAATCGAAGAATGGCATAAGTCGGGTGTTAAAACTACTGAACAGGCAGAAAAACACTATTCTGAGACAAAAACCAGACCAGACAGTAAGAAGCATTCATATGACATTGAACAGATAGATGATTTTCAGATGAATTTCCTGATGAATAGAAAAAAGAAGATAAACGAGGTGAAATAATTGCGCTATTCAATCGACATAATAGATAAGGCAAGAGATGAAATACAAAACAGAAGAAATAATGCATTAAAGACACGACAGGACAGGATTTCAGAGCTTAAAATCAAAGCTCCTGAAATAGCTAAGCTTGCCGAAAGTCTTGCGCAGACAAATATTCAACTTTGTCAGGCAATAATTGGTGGCGGTGGTAATACATCTGAGCTTATTGAACGTATAAAAAATGAAAATCTTCAGACACAGAAGAATATTAAAAGTTTTCTTTCGGAATTTGGTTACCCTTCTGATTATCTGGAAATTCCTTATACTTGTCCTAAATGTAAGGATAATGGTACTATCATGGGTAAAAACTGTGGATGTTATGAAGAATTACTTATGAAATACTCAGTAGAAGAGCTTAATAAAAGCTGTAAGATAGCTCTGCGTGATTTTGGTGAATTCAAATTAGAGTATTACCCTGTTGATAAACTTCCGTCGGGACATACTATCCGCGATATGATGCTTGAGGTATTTAATTTTTGTTTTGAATATGCTAATAATTTCAGTAATGAATCGCCTTCTCTTATTTTGAACGGAAATACAGGCCTCGGAAAAACTTTCCTTTCCTCAGCAATCGCAAAGAAAGTTACAGAAAAAGGCTATTCAGTTGTATTTGACAGCGTTTCAAATATACTTAGATGTATTGAAAACGAGCGTTTTGGACGTTCAAACGGCGATACAATGTCGGTCGTGCTTAATGCAGACCTTGTAATCCTTGATGATTTAGGCTCTGAATGCATAAACAGCTTCTCAGGCTCAATTCTATATGAAATTATAAATGGCAGAATGAATCAGAATCTCCCTGTGATTGTTTCTACGAACTTCTCAAATAACGAGCTTGACAGCAAGTATAATGAAAGAATTATTTCAAGAATTTCATCATTCCTACCTGTACATTTTGAGGGCAAGGATATAAGACAGATTATTATTCAGAATTCATATTAAATAAAAAAGGTGCAGAAAAAATCTGCACCTTTATTTTTTATTCTGCAATTACCTTGTGGAATACCTTTTTACCCTTTTTGATTACAACTGAACCGTTGATTTCAATAAGAGCATTAGGGTCAGTAACCTTAACATCATCAACAGAAACACCACCCTGTACTACAAGACGTCTGCCTTCTGACTTTGAAGGAATAAGTGAAGCCTTCATCATAAGGTCGAGAATGTTCAATTTGCCATCTATAAGCTCTGAAACAGAAATTGTTGTTGAAGGCATATCGTCAGATGAGCCCTTGCCACCAAATACAGCCTTAGCTGTTTCGTCAGCCTTTTTAGCTTCTTCTTCGCCGTGAATCATCTTTGTAAGCTCAAATGCAAGAAGTTCCTTTGCTTTGTTGAACTGAGCGCCTTCCATTGTCTTTTCCATTTCTTCAATCTGTTCAACAGGAACAAATGTCAGAAGCTTTAAGCACTTGATAACGTCAGCGTCAGCAACGTTTCTCCAGTACTGGTAGAATTCGTATGGTGAAGTCTTTTCTGCATCAAGCCATACAGCGCCCTTTTCTGTCTTACCCATCTTCTTTCCTTCTGAATTAAGAAGAAGCGTAATTGTCATAGCATAAGCGTCTTTTCCGAGTTTTCTTCTGATAAGCTCAGTACCTCCAAGCATATTGCTCCACTGGTCGTCGCCACCAAACTGCATATTACAGCCGTAATCCTTAAAGAGTTTATAGAAGTCGTAGCTCTGCATAATCATGTAGTTGAATTCAAGGAAAGAAAGTCCCTTTTCCATTCTCTGCTTGTAGCATTCAGCAGCAAGCATTCTGTTTACAGTGAAGTGTGGTCCGATGTCACGGAGAACTTCAACGTAGTTAAGGTCAAGGAGCCAGTCACCGTTGTTTACAACGATAGCCTTATCTTCAGAAAAGTCGATAAATCTGCTCATCTGCTTCTTGAAGCATTCAACGTTGTGTGCAATAGTTTCCTTTGTCATCATTTTTCTCATATCGGTTTTACCTGATGGGTCACCAATCATAGCAGTACCGCCACCGATAAGAACGATAGGCTTGTTTCCTGCCATCTGAAGTCTCTTCATAAGACAGAGTGCCATAAAGTGACCTACATGAAGGCTGTCAGCTGTCGGGTCAAAGCCGATATAGAATGTTGCTTTACCTGCATTGATAAGCTCTTTGATTTCTTCTTCGTCTGTGAGCTGAGCTAAAAGCCCACGTCTTTTGAGTTCGTCAAAAACTGTCATAAAAATTCTCCTTTATATAAATTATTCATTGCTATCATAATTAAAAAATCCCCTGAAAGCCTTACGCTTCCAGAGGACGAATTTACTCGTGGTACCACCTCAGTTTATCGGAAATTCCCGACCTTTAAGGCACTGTAACGTGTGCAAAACGTGTTTCCCTACTTAGTTTCAGAAAACCGACTGTTAGGATGTATTCGCACCTTGCAAAGCTACTTTCTCACACCACCCGAAAGCTCTCTTTAAGCTTAAATCAAAGCCTACTTGTTCCCGTCATTGTCTTTAAAATCTACAATAATCGCATTATATCACACTTTTTTTTACTTGTCAAGGGTAACAATCATTTAATACCAAAAACTGTATTTTAAAAACTGAATATCATTAAGATTAACAGGTAATAATTCCATTATAAACTATAAATGGAGTTATTTTTATGCAGTACAATAAAGTTGAAATCAGTGGTGTGAATACTTCTGAATTAAAGGTTTTAAAGGAAGCTGAAAAAATGGAGCTTTTAAAGCTTGCACAAGCAGGTGATAAAATTGCCCGTGAAAAGCTTGTTGTGGGAAATCTGCGACTTGTTTTAAGCGTTATTCAGCGTTTTGCAGGTCGTGGCGAGAATTTCGACGACATTTTTCAGGTAGGTGTAATCGGACTTTTAAAGGCAGTTGACAATTTCAATACCGAACTCGACGTGAGATTTTCTACCTACGCTGTCCCCCTTATTATGGGTGAAGTAAGACGCTATCTGAGAGATAATTCACCTATAAAAGTCAGCCGTTCAATTAAAGATGTGGCATACAAAGCTATGCAGGCTAAGGAAAAACTGATTATACAAAACCAGAAAGAGCCTACTGTTGAGGAACTATCAGCAGAAATAGGTATTCCAAAAAGCGAAATTGTAACTGCCCTTGAGTCGATTTCAGACCCTATTTCACTTTATGAACCTGTGTTTTCTGATTCAGGAGATACTCTTTATGTGCTTGACCAGGTAGGAGATAAAAATGACGACCTTTCGTGGCTTGAAGAATTGTCTTTGAAAGAGGCCATTTCCTCTTTACAGCCCCGTGAAAAGAATATTCTGAATTTACGATTCTTTCAGGGAAAAACTCAGGTTGAAGTAGCTAAAGAAATCGGAATTTCACAAGCACAGGTATCCCGTCTTGAAAAATGTGCCCTTGATAAAATCAAGAAAAGCCTTTAATTAGCATATTTTTTCTAAATTTTCACGAAGTTTTTTTATAATTCTTTTTTCAAGTCTTGAAATATACGACTGTGAAATACCGACAATGTCAGCTACCTGCTTTTGAGTAAGCTCCCTTTTGTATTCACCTAAACCAAAACGCATTTCCATTATCTGTCTTTCACGGGGGTTTAATTTTGAAACTTCATTAAGCAGAAGACTTATTTCAACCTCGTTTTCGATTCCTCTCACAACAAGGTCGGTATCTGTGCCGAGAATATCAGACAGCAGAAGTTCGTTTCCCTCTGAATCAAAATTCAAAGGCTCATCAATGGAAATATCATTTTTGTGTTGTGTTGTTTTTCTTAAATACATTAAAATTTCGTTTTCAATGCACCTTGATGCGTATGTAGCAAGCTTGATATTCTTATCAGGACAAAAGGTTTTAACAGCCTTTATAAGTCCGATTGTACCAATAGATACAAGGTCCTCAATTCCAATTCCTGTCGATTCAAACTTTTTAGCGATATAAACTACAAGCCTTAAATTATGTATTATAAGCAATTCCCTGCCTTTGTTGTTGCCGTTTTTAAGCAACTCAAAGGCTTTTTGTTCGTCCTCTTTTGATAATGGTGGTGGCAGGGTTTCAGCACCATTTATGTAATAAACATCATAGCTTTTTCCAAAAAGCAGAATTCTTATTTTATAAATTAAATCTCTGAGTTTCATAGTTGTGTCCTTTCTATATAAGTATTTTAGGGTTAAAAATGCATTTTTCTTTTTGATTATTCTGTTTTGAAATTCCCACACAAACATCACAAACCTTTGAGTTATTGTCATACAAAACAGAAACCTTTAAAGGCTTTGTAACATAAATATACCCTTCACCATTAACAGTTGAATACGGCAGAATGTGTA
>SVNV01000001.1 GCA_015066705.1 Ruminococcus sp. | reverse complement strand
AGTCGGTGACGATAGAGATGAGGTTCCACCTGTTCCCATGCCGAACACAGAAGTTAAGCTCATATTCGCCGAAGATACTTGGCGGGTGACTGCCTGGAAAAATAGGGTGTTGCCGACACTATCCATATATTCCTCTTTAGCTCAGTCGGTAGAGCACTCGGCTGTTAACCGAGTTGTCGTTGGTTCAAGTCCAACAAGGGGAGCCAAAAAAATCCAATCCACATTCGTGGGTTGGATTTTTTTACTCTTTTTTGACTTAAACTACCACAATCCTGACTCTCACAGCCGTCGGCTGTTAACTGCACACGAAACGACTGCTGCCGGTGGCAGATAAAAGGAGTTTCGTGTGGGAAGAAACAAGGAGAAATGCGATGTTGACCACCGAGCAGGGCGACTATGTTTCTGACCGTCGTTGTCGTTGGTTACTTCCAATCCTCATTCCTGGGTTGGATTTTTTTACTCTTTTTTGACTTGAACTACCACAATCCTGACTCTCACAGCCGTCGGCTAATTTAAAATAGAATTTTTAATATACCCCCCTATTGACTATATACCCCGGTAGGGTATATAATGTAATTGGAGGTCGGCTATGGATAATAATTGTTGTAATAAAAAAACCAAAAGAAGCTCAGATGAGAAAAAGCTGATAATAAATAGACTGAACAGAATAAGCGGACAAATAAATGGAATTACTAAAATGATTGAAAACGATGCATATTGTAATGATGTATTGATTCAGCTGTCTGCGGTTCAAAATTCTATTAAAAGCTTATCATCGCATGTTCTTGAAAACCATTTGTATACCTGTGTATCGAGGGATTTGGAAAATGGTGATTTAGACGCTATTGACGAGCTGATTAGCTTGTTTAAAAGATTTAATAAATAGGAGGTGAAATTATGGATAAAATCGTAATCTGTGAAAAGTGCGGTGCAATGGTTAAGGTGTTAATTGACTGTACTTGTGAAAACTGCGGTATTAAATGCTGTGGTGAAGTTATGAAGGAAATTTCTGAGGAAGAAGCAAAGAAGCTTTTGGAAAACAAATAATAATTTTTTATTTAATTATTGAAAAGTCCAAACCGCATTTTGTCGGATTGGACTTTCATTTTTAACAAACCTCATAAAAGATATTAAGATTGTAAACAATGCAAAAAATCATTTTTCTTGTATTGAAACATAGATTTTTATTTGCTATAATTAGTTTAATATAATTTTATGATTGTATTTGAAAGGGGATAGTGAAAATGAGCTTCAGAAAGGATTTTGCTTGGGGAGTGGCAACTGCTTCCTATCAGATTGAAGGTGCAACCTACGAGGACGGAAAAGGTCTTAGTGTCTGGGACGAATTTACACATATTAACGGAAAGATTCTGGACAACAGTACAGGAGACGTTGCCTGTGACCATTACCATCGCTATAAGGAAGACGTTAAGCTTATGGCTGAATTGGGAATTAAAGCATATCGTTTTTCAATCTGCTGGCCGAGAATTATCCCTGATGGCATAGGCGAAGTTAATCAGAAGGGTCTGGATTTTTATAATTCACTTATTGATGAGCTTCTTAAATACGGTATCGAGCCGTATGTAACACTTTATCACTGGGACCTTCCTTATGAACTTCATAAAAAGGGTGGCTGGCTCAATAGTGAAAGCGTTGATTGGTTTGAATACTATACAAGTGTGTTTGCGAAACACTTCGGCGACAGAGTTAAAAACTTCATAACCTTTAATGAGCCTCAGGTTTTTATCAATCACGGATATTCAATAGGAGTTCACGCACCCGGATATAAGGTAGGAAATAAGGAACTTCTGCAGATGTGCCACAATGTTCTTCTGGCTCACGGAAAAGCTGTCAGAGTACTTCGTAATGCTATTGAAGGCGTGAATATAGGATTTGTTGCGGCAAGCTCACCTGGAATTCCTGTTTCAGATGATGATATCGAAGCTGCAAGAGAAAAGTATTTTGACTGTGGAAAAAATCATTTCATTTTTGCTGATTCATTCTGGTTTGACCCTGTTGTGTTTGGAAAATATCCTGAAAAGGTTTTAAAGGAAAATGCTGATATTTTCCCTGAAATCGCAGATGGAGATATGGAAATAATTTCTACACCTATTGATTTTATCGGTCTTAATATTTATAGCGGACATCTTGTTGAAAAGGGCGAAAACGGTGGCTACAGAGTTGTTCATCCACCGGTCGGAAATGCTCGTACAGCTGTATATTGGTATGTTACCCCTGATGCACTTTATTGGGGAAGTAAATTCCACAACGAAAGATATAATCTTCCTGTTTATATCACGGAAAACGGTATGTCTGCACACGACGTTGTTTCTCTCGACGGAAAGGTTCACGACCCTAACAGAATTGACTATCTTAACCGCTATCTGCTCGGACTTAAAAAGGCTGCAGATGAAGGTGTAGACGTCAGAGGATATTTCCAGTGGTCACTTATGGATAACTTTGAGTGGGCACAGGGCTATGATGAACGTTTTGGTGCCGTTTATGTTGATTTTGCTACTCAGGAAAGAATAATTAAGGATTCGGGATACTGGTATAAGGAAATCATTGAAAGCAACGGCGAAAAGCTCTGAATTTGACAATTTCTGCAATAAAATACTCCTGCAAGTAAAAGCTTGCGGGAGTATGTTTTTTATAAAAATAAACCCCACTCCTCGAAAACAAAAGAGTGGGAGAATTATTTGCTTCAGGCAGCCTTGCGTTGTGCACCACGCCGATTGCCTAATGACGAAACTAAGGCACGAATGTGTTTCGTCAGATATTATTTTACCATTATTTACAAGGCGTTTCAATAGGGTTTTACTGATACTTTTCGACAAAACACCTAACCTTTTAATTAGTTTCTGGAAATTTGTAAAAACCTCTTGAAACATTACGGATTTTGTTTTATAATAATGATATAAGTTTGAGGAGGTGTGTGATGGATAACAAAAAGCTTGTTTTGAGATTTCGCTTTATTGTGATTTTTGCAGTTTTGTTGCTGGTTGCAATGTTTATCTTGTATATGCTTTCCACATCTCTTGAGGATATTCTTGAAAAGGAAAAAGAAAACAAAAAATCATCTACTCAGACCACAACCACCACTCAGTATGAAAATCCGATAACCACTACCGTAACAACTACTGAGTATATACTGACCATTACAACACCGCCATCAGTTGAGTAAATTTCAAGCCCTTCCGATTTTCGGGAGGGCTTTGTTCATTAAAAATTAACATAATTTTCCTGCGTAAAGCGACCTTTATTTATTGAAAAACGACTCATCAGAAAGCTCTCCTGATAAACAAACCACCCCTTTTTGAAACTAATTCAAAATCACAGCATTAAAACAGCATTTTTAGTCCGAAACGCCTTGGATAGGCATAGTTTAGCTGTAAAGGTCTTTGCTTTACAAAGGGTAATTTTTGTAAAGGTTTTGACCTTTATTATGAACAAAAAGAAAACAGAAGAATTTTCTTTATGTAAAGCTGTCTAACTTTCGGATAACGAGGTTGTGTATAGTGCACAAAAAGTGTGGTTGTTTTTGTCTTAAATGTGCATTGACATAACGGAGCAAATACTATATACTTGTATTTGTTACCAACGCAACCACAAGATGTTGTGGTTAGCTCACCAAAAAAACAGTATGATATGGCTTTTTAGCCATAGATATGGGGTTTTAGGGGATACTAATACAAGGGAGGAAAAAAGAAAGTGATTATCAGAATTAAAAAGAGAGACGGAAGACAGGTTACATTTAATATTGAAAAGATTGCCAATGCGATTTTCAAGGCTGCACAGGCAGTTGGCGGTAACGACTACGAAGAGGCTCTTGAACTTGCAGGAATGGTTGGTGACGTTTTACAGCAGAGCGGAAACACAACACCTACAGTTGAAGAGATTCAGGATATAGTAGAAAAGGTACTTATTGAAAACGGACACGCTGCAACAGCTAAGGCTTACATTCTCTACCGTTCAAACAGAACAAGAGCAAGAGAAATGAATACAAGACTTATGAAGGTTTATGAGGACCTTACATTCAAGTCGGCTAAGGACAGCGACATCAAGCGTGAAAATGCAAATATCGACGGCGATACTGCAATGGGTACAATGCTCAAGTACGGTTCGGTAGGTGCTAAGGAATTCTACGAGATGTACGTTCTTGACCCTAAGCACGCTAAGGCACATGCTGAGGGTGATATTCATATCCACGACCTCGACTTCTACACACTTACAACAACCTGTACTCAGATTGACCTTACAAAGCTTTTTGAAAAGGGATTTTCAACAGGCCACGGTCACCTGAGAACACCTAATAATATCATCAGCTATTCAGCACTTGCTTGTATCGCTATCCAGTCAAACCAGAATGACCAGCACGGCGGTCAGTCAATTCCTAAGTTTGACTACGATATGGCAAAGGGTGTTGCAAAGAGCTTTGTTCAGAACTATGTTTCAAACGTTCACAGAGCACTCAACATTCTTGGCGGTGTTGAAAACTCACTTGAAATTGCTAAGGATATCCAGAAAAAAATCAAGGAAGAAAAGGGAATTGTTCCTACACTTGCAAACGATAACGGCTATGCAGAGGCAGAAGCTGAGCTTCTCAAGGAATATACAGACGCTGATACAGTAGCCAAGATTCAGAAGTTTGCTTACGATACAGCAGAAAACGAAACTGACAGAGCAACATATCAGGCAATGGAAGCTCTTATCCATAACCTCAATACAATGAATTCAAGAGCAGGCGCACAGACACCATTCAGCTCAATCAACTACGGTATGGATACTTCAACAGAAGGTAGAATGGTTATCAAGAACGTTCTTCTTGCTCAGGAGGCAGGTCTCGGAAACGGCGAAACACCTATCTTCCCAATCCATATCTTCAAGGTTAAGGAAGGGGTAAACTACAATCCAACTGACCCTAACTACGACCTATTCAAGCTTGCTTGCAGAGTTTCTGCAAAGAGACTCTTCCCTAACTTCTCATTCGTTGACGCACCATATAACCTTCAGTATTATAAGGAAGGAAATCCTGATACAGAAATCGCTTATATGGGCTGTCGTACAAGAGTTATCGGAAACAACAACGATAAGGACAGAGAAATCGTAACAGGAAGAGGTAACCTTTCATTTACTTCAATCAACCTCCCACGTCTTGCAATCAATGCAAAGGGAAATGTTGGTGCATTCTTTGATGCACTTGATGAAATGATGGACCTCTGTATCGACCAGCTTATGCATAGATTCAGAATCCAGTCAACCAAGAAGGTTAAGAACTACCCATTCCTTATGGGACAGGGCGTTTGGATTGACTCTGAAAAGCTTTCAATCAACGACGAAGTTGGCGAGGTTCTCAAGCACGGAACACTTTCGGTAGGCTTTATAGGACTTGCTGAATGTCTGAAATCTCTTATCGGTAAGCACCACGGTGAAAGCGATGAGGCTAAGGAACTCGGAATGGAAATCGTTAGCCGTATGAGAGAAAGAATGGAAGAAGAATGTAAGAGAACAGGTCTTAACTTCTCACTTCTTGCTACACCGGCTGAAGGACTTTCAGGACGTTTCGTAAGAATGGACAAGGAACGCTATGGCGAAATCGCAGGCGTTACAGATAAGGACTACTATACAAACTCATTCCACGTGCCAGTATACTACCCAATCAGCGCATTTGAAAAGATTAAGATTGAAGGTCCTTACCACGCACTTACAAATGCAGGTCATATCAGCTATATCGAGCTTGACGGTGACCCTTCAACAAACCTCGCAGCATTTGAAAAGATTGTTCGTTGTATGAAGGAAAACGGCATCGGCTATGGCGCTATCAACCACCCTGTTGACAGAGACCCGGTTTGTGGATACACAGGTATTATCGAAGACAAGTGCCCTATGTGTGGAAGAAGCGAGGCTGACCACCAGAGAGGATTCGAGAGAATCAGAAGAATTACCGGCTATCTTGTTGGAACAATCGACAGATTCAACAACGCTAAGAGAGCTGAAGTTGGCGACAGAGTTAAGCACGACGTTTAATTGAAAAATCAAAACTGCCATAGTTAAGCTGTGGCAGTTTTTTGTACAGGAGAATGCATATGGAACTTAGAATTGCAGGGACAGTAAACGACTCAATAGTTGACGGGCCCGGTTTCAGATTTACAATTTTTACTCAGGGTTGCCCTCATCACTGTAAGGGTTGCCACAATCCTCATACCCACGATTTTAACGGTGGAGAAATTTCAACTACTGAGGAAATTCTGGAGAAGATTTTCAAAAATCCACTTCTTGACGGGGTGACTTTAAGCGGTGGAGAACCTTTTTGTCAGGCAAAACCACTTATCGAAATCGCCAGAGCAGTCAGGGAAAAGGGAATGAATGTTATAGCCTATACGGGGTATACTTTTGAGTATTTAAAGGAGAATGCCAGCGAAGAAAACGGCTGGAAAGAGCTTTTGGAATTAACAGATTTTCTTATTGACGGGAAGTTTGAAATTGAAAAGCGTAGCCTTGCACTTCATTTTCGTGGTAGCTCAAACCAGCGTATAATCGACGTTCAACAAACCCTCAAATCAGGTGAAATCACGCAGGTGGAGTGGTGAAACCCTGACAGTTGACAATTTTAAAAGGAATAATTTATGTTATGACTACTGTTGTTCCGGGACTTATTAAAATTGGCAAAACAGGAACGATAATTTTGAATCACGAATGTATCAACTTGAAAGAAATGGTTATTTCAATGTTGTTGGATTAAAAAGAAAATTTGCTATTGAAGTAAATGATTATGATGCAAAAGAAGTATTACTTGATGAGATTTTTAGTAAAAGTAGAGTTCCTAATTCTGAACTATTTGCTCTTGATGCTGACCTTGTAGTTCAATTACTATCTTCGTTTGAAGGCAAGCAAATCTATCCTGAATCTATTTCAAAGGAAGAAGTATTTACAACAGCGACAGCTGAACATCAAATTAAATCTGACTGGGCTCTTATACCTGACGGAGATTATTATTTAGAACAAAAAACAAAAGAATATGGTGTTATTAAAGCAACAATGCGTGTAGATGAAGGTACTTTTATTGTGCTAAAAGGATGCAAATGCTGTCCTACTAACAAAAAATGGATACCAGAGGCACGTAAGAATGCACCTATTGTTAAAGACATTCTTCAAGATGATGTAAAAACAAATTCGCCTTCGACAGCGGGGTGGATTGTTTTAGGGCATGCTAACAATGGTTGGAATGTATGGAAAGACAAAAAAGGAAACCCAATAGATATTTATAGAAAGAAATAATCAATAGTTTGAAATCGCCACCCTTTCGGGTGGCGATTTTTTATGTCCGTTTTATTTGACTTTCCCCTGTAAATATGCTATAATTTAGTATTATGGATTAGTATGTTAATTTTTAAATACAGGAGTTTTTTATGAAACAGGATAACATTCGTAATTTTTGTATAATTGCCCATATCGACCACGGAAAGAGTACTCTTGCCGACAGAATTTTAGAGCTTACCTCTTCCGTTGAGCTCCGTGAAATGGAAGACCAGCTTCTTGACAATATGGACATCGAGCGTGAAAGAGGTATCACAATCAAGGCGAGAGCTGTTCGCCTTAATTATAAATCCGACGACGGAAACGACTACGTCTTTAACCTTATCGACACCCCTGGACACGTTGACTTTAACTATGAGGTTTCACGTTCTCTTGCAGCCTGCGAGGGAGCTGTGCTTGTTGTTGACGCATCACAGGGAATTGAGGCGCAGACACTTGCAAATACCTATCTTGCAATCGAACACGATTTGGAAGTTCTGCCTGTTGTAAATAAAATCGACCTGCCATCTGCACAGCCGGAAAAGGCTTGCCAGGAAATTGAAAATGTTATCGGAATTCCTGCACTTGACGCACCTAAAATTTCTGCTAAAACAGGTGTTAATATCAAGGAAGTTTTAGAAAGAGTAATTACGGATATTCCTGCACCTAAGGGCGATGAAAACGCACCTTTGAAGGCACTTGTTTTTGACAGCTACTACGACCAGTATAAGGGCGTAATTATTTATGTGAGAGTCAAAGAGGGTAGCCTTAAAGTCGGGGATACAATCAGAATGATGGCTACGGGGGCTGAATTCCAGACTGTTGAAGTAGGCTATATGGGTGCTAAGGATTTGGTACCTGTTGGCGAGCTTCACGCAGGCGAGGTTGGATATATCGCAGCTTCAATTAAGAATATCGCTGACACACAGGTGGGTGATACAGTTACAAACAGGGATTTCCCTTGTGATAAGCCACTTGACGGCTATAAAAAGGTAAATTCAATGGTATTTTCGGGAATTTACCCTGTTGACGGCGCTAAATACGGAGATTTGCGTGACGCTCTGGAAAAATTAAAGCTTAACGACGCATCTCTCTCATTCGAGCCTGAAACCTCTATCGCTCTCGGATTTGGTTTCAGATGTGGATTTTTGGGACTTCTCCATATGGAAATTATCCAGGAAAGACTTGAAAGAGAATATAACCTTGACCTTATTACAACTGCACCGTCAGTTATCTATAAGGTAAACCTTACAAATGGCGAAACGGTTATGATTGATAACCCGACAAACTTCCCTGACCCTGCACTTATACTGTCAGCTGAAGAGCCTGTTGTAAACGCAAGCGTTCTTGCACCGTCAGACTTTGTTGGAAATATTATGGAGCTTTGTCAGGAAAGACGTGGCGTGTTCAAGGATATGAAGTACCTTGACGAAACAAGAGTTGAACTTCACTATGACCTGCCACTTAATGAAATTGTCTATGACTTTTTTGACGCATTAAAATCAAGAACAAGAGGCTATGCGTCATTTGACTATGAGATGAAGGGCTATTCTCCTTCAAAGCTTGTTAAGCTTGATATTCTTCTTAACGGAGAAGTTGTTGACGCACTTTCTTTTATTGTTCATACAGATAAGGCGTATTCACGAGGAAGAAGAATTGCCGAAAAGTTAAAGGATAACATTCCAAGACAGCTTTTTGAAGTTCCTATTCAGGCGGCAATCGGCGGGAAGATTATCGCAAGAGAAACCGTAAAGGCTATGCGTAAGGACGTTCTTGCAAAGTGCTACGGCGGTGACATTACACGAAAGAAAAAGCTTCTTGAAAAACAGAAGGAAGGTAAAAAGCGTATGCGTCAGCTTGGTAGCGTAGAAGTTCCACAGGAAGCCTTTATGTCTGTTCTCAAGCTTGACGACTAATTTCAGGAGTTTGATATGACTGAATATCTTGTTGTTGCGATAGTTGTTTTTGTGCTTCTCTATATTATCGGAGGCAGTATTCTGACTGTTGCGGGACTAAGCCTTTTGCTTGTTGTAATATCAATGGGAGTGTTTGGCTTTTTTGTGTATAGTCTGACGCTTCTGTTTAAAACAAAGAGGAAAAATGCAAAATTTTTAAACTTCTCAATAAATAAGAAGTACAAATTCAAAACGGCTGTGTATCTTATTGATAATGAAGAGTACGAAAATATTTTTCCGGCCGAAAGTATGATTTTTAAGCGATTTTACGAGAAAAGCAGAACTGTAAAGGTTTATTGCTTTACGAATAAAAACAAGGTTTTTGATAAACTTGCTGTTATTACAACATTATCAGGGGTTATTTCAGGTGCTTTACTTGTGGCATTTACTGTATTTTTCTTTATTGGAGTATTAAGATTTTAAACAAAGGATTTATCTATGAATGAAAATATGACTAAGTCAATAAGACTTGCCCTTGTATTTGGTTTTGTGGGTGCTGTCGGAATACCACTTGCCTATGAATGCTATGCAAACGTAAGCAGACTTATAGCACTTGCATTTCTTGTAACAGGTGCTGTTTATGTTGGTTTTAAGCTGTCAAAATTCAGCTTTAAAGACGCTTTTGTGGCATTTGTGTTTATGTTTGTGCTTTTGGCAGGATTTACTATTGTGGGATTTATGATTATTCATCCTGTTGTGGTAAAGTTTCTTGAAAATTCAAGTCGGTATTACGCCCTGAATGTTGCTGATAGTGTAAAGTTTTTTGTGAAAACTGCAGGAATACAGTTTCTGGCTGTGGGCGTTTGTGTTTTGAAATCCTGCGGAAAGTATATGATAGAAAAATTCAGAGAAAACAGCGAGGCAACAGGAAAATATATTGAAAATGCTTTTGATGATGAGGAAAAGTTTTAAGGAGTTTTAAAGTGACGGGAATTTATATTCATGTGCCTTTTTGCAAAAGAAAATGTCCTTATTGCAGTTTTTACTCGGTGGAATATGATGAGGGACTGGCAGAATCCTATGTACTTGCAGTAAAGAGAAATATCGAGAAATATAAAGGTGAGGCGGTTTTTGTTGATACTGTTTATTTTGGCGGAGGAACACCTTCACTGCTGACACCTTATCAGATACGGGATATTTTAAAAAGCGTTAAGGAAAGCTTTATTCTTGCGCCTGATACAGAAATAACTATGGAGGCTAATCCTTCAAGCGTTGATTTTGAAAAACTCTGTGATTACAGAAATGCAGGCGTAAACAGAATTTCTTTCGGAGTTCAGTCGGCATGCGACAGTGAGCTTATGGCACTTGGAAGACTACACGACTATGAGCTTGCAGAAAACGTTGTGTTGCAGGCTAAAAAAGCGGGTTTTGATAATATTTCCTGCGACCTTATGATTGGAACACCACGCCAGACTATGGAAAGCCTTCTTGACTCCGCAAGGTCTTTGTGTGACCTGCCGATAAATCATATTTCGGCGTATATGCTTAAAATCGAAGAGGGAACAATGTTTGACTGCGACTGGGTGAGGGATAATATTGCTGATGAGGATACAATCTGCGAGATGTATGAAAACCTTATCCATGTGCTTAAAATAAACGGTTTTTCACAGTACGAAATTTCTAATTTTTCAAAATACGGGTGCGAAAGCCGTCATAATACAAAATACTGGAAGGGCGAAAGCTATCTTGGCTTCGGTCCGTCGGCACACTCCTATTTTGATAGAAAAAGATATTTTGTGCCATCTGATATTTATGAATTTGTGGCGTCAGATTATCAGGAGGAGATTGTTTGTGAAGAAAATCCTGATAAGGTTGAGGAATATGTTATGCTGGGTTTAAGACTTACCGAGGGAATAAGCTTTCTCAGGATTCTGGAGCTTGGCGGAAATCCTAATCAGATTTATGACAGAGCACAGATTTTCAAAGGCTCAGGACTTATGGAAATAAGCGAGGAAGGGTTAAAACTTACGCCAAAGGGATTTCTTGTTTCAAACAGTATAATTGCTCAGCTTTTGTACCAGTAGTAAATATAACTAAAAACCAAAGTATAAATTTAGCCATATATACAATTATAATGTTGTGCGGGGAAATTCGTTGTAAAATTCACATTTGAGTGTTAAAATTATTTTGTGTTATATAGTTTTCACGAAAGGATTTATTTATGAAAAAGCTGTTTTCTATGCTATCTGCATTGGTGCTTTGTGCTTCTTTATGTGCTTGCGGTAAAGAAGAACCGGAGAATGAGGAAATTGTAATTCCCATTCTTGGAGTAACTGAGGAAAATTATAATACAGCCACAGCGGAAGTAGGTAGTATTACTAACTCGTATGTCACTGATGCTGAATACACGTATCCTTATTCAAGTATTGTTTATGTAAAAAAGGGCGGAGAGGTTAAAAAAATCCACTTTGACCCGTCTGAACCTCTCAAGGCGGGACAGCTGATGATTGAGTTTGATACCACTCAGTTTGATGAGGCTCTTGAGGCTCAGCAGCTAAAGGTAGATGAGGCTCAGAAAAATTACGACGACCTGAAAAAACAGGGAGCTTCAAAGGCGAAGCTTGACGTTGCACAGATTGACCTTGATATTGAAAAAAATGCTCTTGATAAAATCAATAATCAGATAGACGACTATAAGGTTTATTCACCTATTGACGGAGTTATACAGCTTGATAGAGATGCAAGAAACCTTGAAGTGGGAAGTGTTATAGATGACGGTAGATTTATTGGAAGAATTACCGACAGAACCAATAAATATCTGACAGCAACAGTTTTCGGGGTTAAGCTTGAAAATGTAGATTTCGGAACAAAGGTTGAGATTGCACAGGGCGATGTGGCTTTCGGAACAGGAAGTGTACAAGATATTATTTTCACCGAGAGAGGCGAATTCTCCACCTATCAGTACATAATTGCTGTTGACGGAGATACTGAATTTTATGATTTCGGAACAGTAAGAGTTACCTTCTGTGTTTATGAAAAGGAAAACGTTGTTATTGTTCCGAAAGAAGCCATTGTAAATGTGGGAAGCCGTACTTTTGTTTATACGATAGTTGACGGAATACGTATTGAAACCGATGTTGAGGTTGGAATTACAGATGACCTCAATGGAGTTGTTGAAATTACAAGCGGACTTGACGGCGGAGAAACTGTTGTTATTTAGCTTGAAATATATTAAGAAGGAGGAAGAAAAGCTTGGACGGAATACTTAATAATATATGGGTTAGAAGATTGCTTTCAATATTCAACTTTCTTTATGTGGCAGTTCTGATACTTCTTTCCTATTCAACTTTTCTTTATGATTTGGTTATTCACCCAAAAAGCAAGGGACTTTTCTTTACGGTTTACGTTCTTGCAAGCGTGATTTTTCTCGGACTGATGATTTTTACAAGAAAACAGGTAGCAACAAAGATAATTGCTTTTTTGCTGTTGCCGATAGTACTTGCGATTATCCTCTTCAATATGGGAGACTGGATTTTGATAATTCCGCCTTTTGTTGTGGCAGTTGTAGTTTTCTTTGTTACAGATAATAATGAAACAGCAAAGGTTATCATCGGAACAATGTATCTGCTTTTGTATGTTGCCGGAATAGCTATGATTTACGTGTTCTCGCTGTTCAATACAGCTACCGAAACACGACTCGATGAATTCCTCAGCAAAAAGAGCGACGTTTATAAGGTTTATGATATGGTGTCTGTACTTGAACAGGTTCAGGACAGTAATTCCATTTCGCCTGACGGAACACTTAAATTTTACCTTTATGACGTTCAGGATAACAATAAGGGCGAGCTCAAACTTATTGTTGAGCCGTATGGTCAGGATAAGGTTATGAAGTTCTTTACCTTAAAGCAGAAGGGTATCAGACGTGTTGTTTACAGATTTGAGGGACGTGGAGAAATTCCTGAGATTAAGTGGAAGGACAACTCCAATATTCAGTTCAAGCTGTCAGGAGATGAAGAATATAAAACCTCATACGTAAGCCTGCCGGAAAAGAACTACTTTGAATTTTTAGGACTTGCTTAATAAAAGAATTAAAGCGTACGGATAAAAACTGTACGCTTTTAAATTAAAACAAAACGAAAGGATTGTTATTATGAAAAAACCACTTGCACATACCCCTCCTATGGGCTGGAATTCCTGGAATACCTTCAGCTGGAATATCAATGCTGAGCTTATAAAAACAAGTGCAGATTATATGGTGTCTACCGGATTAAAGGATGCAGGCTATGAGTATATTGTAATTGACGACTGCTGGAGCGAAAAACAGCGTGTTGATGGCAAGCTTGTACCTGATAAAAATAAATTTCCCGACGGAATAAAGTCGGTTGCTGACTATGTACATTCAAAAGGGCTTAAATTCGGTATGTATTCCTGTGCAGGAACTCATACCTGCGGAGGCCATCCCGGAAGCTTTGAACACGAATTTACAGACGCTCAGACCTTTGCAGAGTGGGGCGTTGACTATCTGAAATACGACTACTGCTATAAGCCTGCTGCAGCTGACGGTGCAAACCTTTATAAGAGAATGGGTATGGCTCTCAGAAACTGTGGCAGAGATATTGTTTTTTCTGCGTGTAATTGGGGGAACGATAACGTTCACGAGTGGATAAGAGAAAGCGGTGCACAGCTTTTCCGTTCAACCGGTGACATTCAGGATAACTGGGAGTCGGTAAAGCGTCTTGCACTTTCTCAGTTGGGAAAGCAGTGCTACGGTGGTGTTTATTGCCATAACGATATGGATATGCTGGTTATAGGTATGCACGGAAACAGCGACAACGAGTGGATTGCTGACGTTGTTGGTGGCTGTACTGATATAGAATACAAAACCCATTTTGCTTTGTGGGCTATTATGAATTCACCTCTTATGATTGGCTGTGACATAAGAAAAATGTCTGAAGAAACCAAGGAAATACTTACAAATAAGGATATTATTGCAATAAATCAGGATATTGAATGTCGTGGCCCTTATTGCATAAGACAGTGGAATAACCCTGAAAATGTTTTTGCACTCATAAAGCCTTTAAGCAACGGTGATTATGCTGTGGGAATGTTCAATTTCGGTGATAAAACCAACGAAATGTCCTTGCAGTTTTATGATATCGGGCTTCCTGCGTCATCAGGTAGAGGTCTTGAAATGTATGATTGCTATAAGCACGAAACAATCGGTACATATACTGAAAGATTAGCAGTTGAAATCCCATCTCACGACTGTATGATGTTCAGGGCAAAGGTAGTAATTGTTTAATGGCTGACTATAAAAATTGTATTGAATGTAAATCACAGCTTTTTGATGATGATATTTCAATTTACAGAAAGCTTGTTAACCGTGGTGCTGACGAATTTCTGTGTATTGACTGCCTTGCGTTGAAGTTTGGCTGTGACAGAGAAAAAATTGAAAGACTCATTCAGTATTACAGAGAAAGTGGAAATTGCACTCTTTTCAGGTGAATGGTATTTTTAATAATAAAAAAGAGCAGGATTTTTTAGTCCTGCTCTTTGTGTTTTATTTAGTTCTTAACAACACCGATAGAAACCTTTTCGCCGTTGATGTCCCATTCCTTGGAATTGTCACATTCAGCATCGAGCTTGATTTCGTCAGCAAGAACATCGCTTGAGATTTCAGCTCTGTTATTATCAACAACGCCTACAACCTTTTCGCTGCCCTTTACATAAACAGTGATGTGGTCCATAACGTCAAATCCGCTGTCCTTACGCATTGTCTGAATCTTACTGATAACTTCTCTTACAAAGCCTTCTTCGATAAGCTCAGGTGTGAGTGTTGTGTCAAGAGAAACGGTAACAGCGCCTTCTGTAAGTGTAAAGAAGCCTGCCTTCTGCTGTGTTTCAATGAGAAGGTCATCAGCAGTAAGCTCGATTTCACCGATTGAAATGTTAAGCTTCAGAGCACCTGTGCTGTCAAGCTCAGCCTTAGCCTTAGCACCGTCAAGTGCAGAAAGCTCGTTTCTGATTTCGCCAAGCTGTTTTCCGAACTTAGGTCCGAGAGTTTTGAGCTGTGGCTTGAAGATGTAGTCAACAAGCTGTGAAACGTCGGTGTCAAAATCAACACTCTTGAGGTTAAGCTCGTCAGCAATAATTTCTACGTAGAAGTCATCAAGCTTTGTTTCGCTTTCAACATACATAACTGAAAGTGGCTGTCTGTTCTTCATGTTTGAGCCGTTTCTTGCGGCACGTCCGAGAACAACAATCTTAAGAACTTCTTCCATATCGCTTTCAAGCTTCTTGTCAATCCATTCTTCCTTGACAACAGGGAAATCACAAAGGTGAATACTTTCAGGAGCGTCCTTGTCAACGCTTCTTACGAGATTCTGATAGATTTCTTCTGTCATAAATGGAATCATAGGTGCAGCAGCCTTAGAAACTGTAACAAGTGCTGTGTAGAGAGTCATATAAGCGTTAATCTTATCCTGTGTAAGCTCTGTTACCCAGTATCTTTCTCTGCCACGACGAACATACCAGTTAGACATTTCGTCAACAAATTCCTGTAATGCTCTTGCGGCCTCAGGAATTCTGTAATTTGCAAGGTTGTCGTCAACGTCCTTAACCATAGAATTCATCTTTGAAAGGAGCCACTTGTCCATTACTGAAAGCTTGTCGTATTCAATTTCATACTTAGTAGGGTCAAATTTATCGATATTTGCATAAAGAACGTAGAATGCGTAGGTATTCCAAAGAGTACCCATAAACTTTCTCTGTCCTTCGATAACTGCCTTTCCGTGGAACTTGTTAGGAAGCCATGGAGCAGAGTTTGTGTAGAAATACCATCTGATAGCGTCAGCACCGTAAGTTTCAAGAGCGTCAAATGGGTCAACAGCATTGCCCTTTGATTTACTCATCTTCTGACCGTTTTCGTCCTGAACGTGTCCAAGAACAATTACGTTTTCGTAAGGTGCCTTGTTGAAGATAAGAGTTGAAATCGCCATAAGTGAGTGGAACCAACCTCTTGTCTGGTCAACAGCTTCAGAAATAAACTGTGCAGGGAACTGTGATTCGAAAAGCTCCTTGTTTTCAAATGGGTAGTGGTGCTGAGCAAAAGGCATAGCGCCTGAGTCAAACCAGCAGTCAATAACTTCCGGAACTCTGTGCATATCCTTTCCGCACTTTTCACACTTGATTGTTACAGCGTCGATATACGGTCTGTGAAGCTCAACCTTTGCAGCATCAGGATTACCGCTCATTTCAGCAAGCTCCTCACGGCTTCCGATACAGTGCTGGTGACCACATTCACATTCCCAGATGTTAAGAGGAGTACCCCAGTATCTGTTTCTTGAAATAGCCCAGTCCTGAATATTTTCAAGCCAGTTTCCGAATCTTCCCTTACCGATTGATTCAGGAATCCAGTTTACTGTGTTGTTGTTTCTGATAAGGTCATCTCTTACAGCGGTTTCTCTGATGTACCAGCTTTCTCTTGCGTAGTAGATAAGTGGAGTATCACATCTCCAGCAGTGTGGATAGCTGTGTTCAAACTTAGGCGCAGCAAAGAGAAGTCCTCTCTTGTCCAAATCTTCAAGCACCATAGGGTCAGCCTTTTTACAGAAAACGCCTGCCCATTTTGTTTCGGCAGTCATTTCGCCCTTAGCGTCAACAAGCTGAACGAATGGAAGGTCGTACTTCTGACCAACCTTAGAGTCGTCTTCACCGAATGCAGGTGCGATATGAACAACACCTGTACCGTCTGTGAGTGTAACGTATTCGTCACAAACAACATACCAGCACTTGTTCTTTGGAGTTACAAAATCAAAGAGCGGAATGTATTCCTTGTATTCAAGGTCCTTACCAACCATTCTTTCGAGGATTTCATATTCGCCCTCGATAACTGAAGAAACAAGTGCCTCAGCCATATAGTAAACTGTGCCGTCACTAACCTTAATCTTAACGTAGTCATAAGCAGGGTGAACACAGAGAGCAACGTTTGAAGGAAGTGTCCAAGGTGTAGTTGTCCACGCAAGAATATAAGCGTCCTCATCCTTAACCTTGAATTTAGCAATAGCTGAACGTTCCTTAACGTCCTTGTAGCCCTGAGCTACTTCGGCACTTGAAAGTGGAGTTCCACATCTTGGGCAGTAAGGAACAATCTTAAAGCCCTTGTAGAGAAGTCCCTTGTCCCAGATTGTTCTGAGAGCCCACCATTCAGATTCAATGTAGTCGTCGTGGTAAGTAACATAAGGGTTATCCATATCAGCCCAGAAGCCAACAGTACCTGAAAAATCCTCCCACATGCCCTTATACTGCCAAACGCTTTCCTTACACTTGTCGATAAAAGGTTCAAGACCGTATTCTTCAATCTGGTCCTTACCGTCAAGACCGAGAAGCTTTTCAACTTCGATTTCAACAGGCAAGCCGTGAGTATCCCAGCCAGCCTTTCTTGGAACCATACAGCCCTTCATTGTTCTGTATCTCGGAATCATATCCTTGATTACACGGGTAAGAACGTGACCGATGTGTGGTTTTCCGTTAGCAGTAGGTGGTCCGTCGTAGAAAACATACGGAGTACCCTTAGCCTTGGTTTCGATACTTTTTTCAAAGATTTTTTCGTCTTTCCAGAATTTCTCAACGTCCTTTTCACGCTGAACGAAATTCAGGTTAGTGGAAACCTTCTTATACATAAAATCCCTCCTGAAAGATTATAAATTTACATAATAAAAAAAGCCCTTGTCCCGTGTAAACAGGACAAAAGCATATTACCTTTGTTATACCACCCATTACAGCATACTATCATATGTGTTCTCTGTAACGGGAGAAAACCGACAGAATTTACTTGAAACTTCTTTCAATCCTGCAACTCTGAAGTGATTTTCCTCCATCTGCTACTCGCGCTGCATTCTCACTATCTGCAACTCACTTTGCCTTTCACCTGACGGACTACTGTCTTCATCAACGTTTTTATCATATTCCAAAGTGTATTTTAGCATATATTTCACCGCTTGTCAATAGTGATTTTCCCTAAAAAACGCAAAAAAACACACACCACAAAAGTGATGTGTGTCATAATCTTAGCTATTCATACCAAGCTTGATAGCGTTGATGTTAGCGTCAAGAAGGTTCGCCTTTCTTGGTGGGATTGTCTTTTTAAGACCAGCCTCAATCTGTGGAAGGTCAAACATTCCTGTTTCCTTCATCATCTTTCCGAGAAGAATGATGTTAGCCATACCGTTCATTCCATTGTCTGACGCAAGCTGTGTAGCAGGAACGTAGTAAACATCAATATCAGTTCTGTCTGTTGTAGCGTCAACCATTGATGAGTCAACAAACACCTTTCCGCCTGCAGGAACAGTACCAATGAACTTTTCAAAGGAAGGTGTGTTAAGTGCCATAAGGATAGCAGGTTCAAGGATAAGTGGAGAACCGATTGGTTCGTCTGATACGCAAACTGAACAGTTAGCAGTACCACCTCTCATTTCAGGGCCGTATGACGGAAGCCATGAAACTTCCTTTCCGTCCATAAGACCTGCGTAAGCGATAACCTTACCTGCAAAGAGAACGCCCTGACCACCAAAGCCAGCGAGTACGATTTCATAAGTCATATTATTCGCCCTCCTTCACAGCATCAATATCCTTATATACGCCAAGTGGGTAGTAAGGAATCATATCATTTCTGAGTCTGTCGAGAGCTTCAACAGGTGTAAGGCCCCAGTTTGTAGGACAAGTAGAAAGAACTTCAACAATAGAGAAGCCCTTCTTTTCCTTCTGGTTTTCAAAAGCCTTTCTGATAGCCTTCTTAGCCTCTCTGATATGTGGAACGCTGTCAACAGCAACTCTCTGTGCAAGAGCTGTACCTGTGAGAGTTGAAAGCATTTCACAAACTCTTACCGGGTAACCCTGAACCTTAGGGTCACGTCCGAAAGGTGTTGTCTGAGTAATCTGACCAGGGAGAGTTGTAGGAGCCATCTGACCGCCTGTCATACCGTATGTTGTGTTGTTTACGAAGATAACAACGATGTTTTCGCCTCTTGTTGCAGCGTGAACTGTTTCAGCAGTACCGATAGCAGCAAGGTCGCCGTCGCCCTGATATGTAAATACAAAGCTATCTGGCTTTGCTCTCTTAACACCAGTTGCAACAGCAGGAGCTCTTCCGTGAGGAGCCTCAATCATATCGCAGTTAAAATAGTCATAAGCCATAACTGAGCAACCAACAGGGCAAACACCGATTGTATCGCCTTCGATACCCATTTCGTCAATAACTTCAGCTACGAGTCTGTGAATAATTCCGTGAGTACAGCCTGGGCAGTAGTGTAACGGAATGTCGCAGAATGCATGTGGTCTGTCAAATACAACTGCCATTACTTTGCACCTCCAAGTCTAACAATTTCGTCAAGAATTTCAGTTGGCTTAGGGATAACTCCACCTGTTCTTCCAAAGAATTCAACAGGCTTTGAGCAGTTGATAGCCAGCTTGATATCGTCAATCATCTGTCCCATTGACATTTCAACAGAAAGAAGAGTCTTAGCGTTCTTTGAAGCTTCCTGAAGCTGCTTGGCAGGGAATGGCCATACTGTCTTTGGTCTGAAAAGACCAACCTTGATGCCCTTTTCTCTTGCCTGATTTACAGCGCTCTTTGCAACTCTCGCAGTAGCACCGAATGCACAAACTACGATTTCAGCATCTTCACAGAGATAGCTTTCAGCATCAGCTTCTGTTTCTTCAATCTTCTTATACTTTTCATATCTGTCAACAACTGACTTTTCCAGAACGTCAGGCTGGAGATAAAGTGAGTTGATGATGTTGTGTTCTCTCTTGTTCTTGTGACCGTCAGCAGCCCAAGGCTTGTTGCCGTTCTTAGCTTCGATTTCCGGGAAAGTAACAGGTTCCATCATCTGACCGAGGATACCGTCAGCAAGAATCATAGCAGGCATTCTGTATTCGTCAGCCTTGTCAAATGCTTTAACAACAACGTCAACCATTTCCTGAACTGATGCTGGTGCATAAACGAGAACGTGGAAGTCACCGTGACCGAGGCCTTTAGTAGCCTGCCAGTAGTCAGCCTGTGATGGCTGGATACCGCCAAGACCAGGGCCACCTCTCTGTACGTTGATGATTACGCAAGGGAGGTCTGAACCTGCGATGTATGAGATACCTTCACTCTTAAGTGAAATTCCCGGTGATGAAGATGATGTCATAACTCTGACACCTGTTGATGCAGCGCCGAGAACCATATTGATTGCAGCAACTTCACTTTCTGCCTGTAAAAACAGACCGCCGTTAGCTGCCATTTTCTTTGCAAGATAAGCTGAAATTTCAGTCTGTGGTGTGATAGGATAACCAAAGAAACACTGACAGCCTGCTCTCATAGCAGCCTCAGCAAGAGCCTCGTTACCTTTCATAAGACTTCTTTCCATTTAATATCACTCCTTTAATCCTTAAATAATTAAATTACTTTTCTACCTTGATTGCACAGTCAGGGCACATCATAGCACACATAGCGCAACCAATACAAGCTGAATCGTCAATACATTCTGCTGTGTAATAACCCTTTGGATTACGTCTTTCCTTCTGGATTGCAACAATCTTTTTAGGACAAGCTGTTGCGCAAAGTCCACAACCCTTGCATCTTTCAAAATTAACAGTAATCTTAGCCATTCAGAATTCTCCTTTCCTAAAACCCGATTTACATAAAAGCGAAAAATCGCCTGATTTACATTTCCCATAAAGGCTTGACAAAAACATCAACCTCTCTGAAATTAACCCCTTCAATTTCAGGAATATCACAACCCTTGCACACTGATGTGAAAAGTACAGGAAGCTTAGCTTCCCCTGAAACAGCCTTTTCAAATTCGATTGAAGAAACTGCTGTTTCTAAAGTTGTTTCGTTTCCTAAATTTGAGTTGTTTATGATACCTGTATGCCTGAATCTTGCAGTATATTCGATTTCATACATAAGCTCAAGAGCCTCTTGTGGAGTTCTTGTAAGGTATCGACAGCAATTTATAACATAAAGCATATCAATGTTGTTTTCTTCGTAAAGCTCCTCAAAAACAGCCTTGTAACGACCAAGTGCAGTAGCACCTGCGTCGTCTCCGCCTACGTCAATGATAACGTAGCCGTCCTCTCTGCAAAGTCTTTCCACGTCAAAGGAAATAGCAGGAATGTCGAGGTTTGAGTTTGCGTAAATAGAAGAAACAAGGTTTATGTTGTTGTCTTTGAAAAGGTCAGTAAAATCAGCAGTTCTGAAATACGGATTTACAATATCAAGGTCAACAACAGTAACCTTCTCGCCTTTTTTTGCAAGCTCCATAGCGAGGTTTGCACAGATATTTGTTTTACCGCTTCCGTAATGTCCTGTAACAATAGTAACCTTTTTCATAAGAAAAACTTCTCCTACATAAATTGCATATCCTAAATTATATCACAAAACACCAAAAATTGCAACCAATCTCCCGATAGACGGTTATACAATTTTTTTATGGGTATCATAACTAAAATTGGGTATATTATGCAAATGTAAAAAGTATGCTTTCCCTTGACTTGAATTGTAAAATGTATTATAATGTTTGTATATATATAAAGGAAAAGGTAAATTTTTATGCGTGTTATAACAGGTAGTGCAAGAGGTAAGAAGCTTAAGACTCTTGAAGGAAATGATGTGCGACCTACATCTGATAAGGTTAAGGAAGCTATTTTTTCTATAATTCAGTTTGATGTTCCGGGGGCGTCTGTGCTTGATTTGTTTGCAGGCTCAGGACAGCTTGGAATTGAAGCACTGAGCAGGGGAGCTTCTCACTGCGTGTTTGTTGATAAGAATGCTGCTTCTGTTGCAGTAGTAAAGGAAAATGTAAATAATACAGGCTTTGTGAAAAGCTCCAGAATTTTAAACATGGACAGTATCGACTATTTAAGGACTGCAAAAAACGGTCTTGATATAGCTCTTCTTGACCCACCGTATAATATGGGGCTTGTTGAAAAAGCACTTCCCCTTCTTTGTCCTAAAATGAATGACGGCGGAATAGTTGTCTGTGAGCACGAAACAGGACTTCTATTACCTGACGAGGTAGAAGAATTCAAGGTGCTTAAAAGATATAAGTACGGAAATATATCTCTCACAACCTATATGAAAAATCCACCTTCTGAGGAAGAATAAATTTAGTTAGGGTGACATTTATGAAAATAGCTGTTTGTCCGGGTAGCTTTGACCCGGTTACTCTTGGTCATATGGATATCATCAACAGAGCGTCAAAGCTCTTTGATAAGGTTATTGTGCTGGTAATGGTCAATTCTGCAAAGAAATATTCTTTTTCTGTTGAGGAAAGAGTAGAGCTTTTACAGAAGGTTATAAAGGATTTGCCTAATGTTACTGTTGACAGTAGCGAGGGACTTCTTGCTGATTACCTTAAAGAAAAAGAAGCATCTGCTATCGTAAAGGGACTTCGTGCTGTTACCGACTTTGAATATGAATTTCAGATGGCGCTGGCAAACAAAAAGCTTTATCCCGAAGCAGAAACGGTATTTCTTGTAACAAAGAGCGAAAATATGTATCTTTCTTCCAGTATCGTAAAGGAAATCGCAAGCTACGGTGGAGAGATTACAGATTTTGTGCCTGAGCCGATTCTCGGAACAATTAAAGAAAGACTTGTAAAAGAAAAATAGAAAGGACGATAAATATGACTATCAAAGAATCACTGGATATGCTTGAAGACATTCTTGAAAATGCAAAGCAGGTACCTTTTGCAAACAAGAAGGTGCTTGTAGACCCTGACAGAATCAGAACAATTATTGATGATATGCATTACAATATGCCTAACGAAATCAAAAGAGCTGAGACTGTTTCTGATGAAAAAGAAAGAATTATTGCAGAAGCAAGAAAAAAAGCTGACCAGCTTATGAAAACTGCTGAGGAAAGAGCAAAGATTCTTATTGCCAACGAAACAATCGTAAAGCAGGCAAGAGAGCTTGCAAACGATATTATCGCCAAGGCAAACAGTATGGAAAAAGAAATCAGAGAAGCTATGTGTATAAAGCTTGATAAGCTGTTTGAACAGACAGAAAAGAGCTTTGCAAACGGACTTGCTGATATCAAGCAGTCAAGAGCTGCTGTAAAGGCTGCTGCAAGAAAGAAAAAGGACGATTAATTCTTAGAGGTAGTGACGTAATGCTTAAAAATATTCAGGACGAAATTATCAGACTAAAAAAAGAAACTGATACGGCAATTCTTGCTCATAGCTATCAGTCACCTGCTGTGCTTGAAATCGCTGATGAAACAGGCGACAGCTTTGCGCTTTCAACAGTTGCGACAAAGCTTCCGCAGAAAAATATTATCGTTTGTGGTGTAAGATTTATGGCGGAAACCGTAAAGGTGCTTTCACCTGAAAAGAGAGTTTTTCTCGCAAGTCCAACAGCTGCCTGTCCTATGGCTATGATGATTAAGCCTGAAGAAATCGTGGAATATAAAAAAGCCCACCCTGATACAGTGGTTGTTGCATATGTAAATACCACAACGGCAATAAAGGCTGTCTGTGATGTGTGCGTTACTTCATCAAGTGCAGTCAGTATTGTAAGTAAGATTGATAAGCCTGTTCTTTTTGTTCCGGATAAAAACCTCGGAACATTTATAAAAAAGAATTTTCCTGATAAGGATATTACTCTCTGGAATGGTTGCTGTCCTGTCCATAACAGCGTGACAGAAGAGGAAGTTATAGAAGTTAAAAAGCTTTATCCTGATGCTAAAATCGCTATGCACCCCGAACTTCCTGACGAGGTGCTGAAATATGCAGATTACATAGGCGCTACCTCGGGAATAATCAAGTTTGCTGAAAGCTGTGACGATGATGTAATTGTAGGAACAGAAAAGAGCATTTCTGATTACCTTTCAATCAGATACCCTGACAGGGCATTTCCTGTTATGAGTAAAAAACTGATATGTCCTGATATGAGAATTACAAACCTCGGTGATGTGTTGAGAACACTTAAGGGTAACGGTTTTGAGGTTGATGTTCTCGAAGATGTAAGAGTAAATGCAAAAAAAGCAATCGATAAGATGATTGAACTCGGATAGAAATATTTCTCCCAACGTCTTAAATCAGATGGTCAGATATAAGTATTATACGGACTTATTGAGGAAAACCCTTTTGAAAAAGGGTTATTCCTCAAACTCCTTTCCTAAAACTTCAGTATTTAAAATAACTATCCCCCGCTGTGCGGGGGATAGTTATTTTAATATTAAAGTCTTTGGAAGGGGGTTCGGGGGACAACCTTTCTTCAGAAAGGTTTCGCCCCGATAAATTCATATAATATACTTCTATATAACTACCTACCTTAATGCGTGGGGAGTTTTTTTATTTAAAGCTTTCAATGGTGTTTTTGCAAAGAGTACCCACCTTGTCAAAATCCATCGCCAGAATGTAGTATTTTTCCAGTTCGTCGTGAATTTTAAGAGCGGTTTTCATCGTACGTGAGGCTTCAAGAGTAAGGTCACAGCAGGCTTTTTTGTTGAGCTTTAACCTTGATTTTCTCTGTGAAAGATGCTGTTTGTCGTAAAATCTGTGAACGTTAATTGCCTTTACATTGTCAAGCCTTAAGGCTGTGAGAGGATTTGACGAAATAAAAGCAAGCCTCATTTCGGGAATGAGAAGGTGCTCGTAAACGGTGTGGTCAAAGATGTTCAGAGGGCTTGCGTAAACGTCTTTTCCACGGGAGGTGAAAATGTCGCAAAGTGCTTTTAAAATTATATCGCTTCCCGCAAAATAACTGTCCTTCAGTAGGTAGATTTCATAACCATCAAGAGTGTCGGTGAGGGTTTTGTAGCCCTGAGGGGTAAGTGCTGAAAGCTGACGGATTGAAATTTCTCCGTGATTAAATGACCTCTTTATAGCAAGCTTTTTTATAAGCCTATCCACAAAACCATTTAACTTCTGAGTTAAAATTCCCTCGTAACCGATTGAATATGTGTCTGAAAAAATTGAGGAAAGTGCCTTGACGTAACGCTTTGTACGTTCCATATGTTTTTTGTGCTCCTTGGTGATTTCAATGATTTTATCACTGCTTACGCATAGCTTTCGCTCGTCCCAGCAGTCTCCCAGATTAAGTATTTTTTCTTTCACTCCAGGAAATGTCGGCTCAAAAACGTGAGGTGCCGTTCCGTCAACAATAATCCGTTTTCTGCTTTTTAACAAAACTCCGTCAAGAGAATCAGGGTCAGAAGAACAATAAAATTCAACCACCTCGTCCTTGTCTTTGAAATGTGCGGAAACCTTTTTCATAAGCGATGACTTTCCTGTACCGGCACCACCCTTTAGGATTACCGTCCTGAAGTCGCTTTTTTTGATTTCCTCGCCGAAATTCCCCTTGAATCCTTCAGGTGAAAAAGACCCCAGAAAGTATTTTTCTGCCATATAAATATGTTGCTCCTTTCTTAAAAACATTATTTCATATTATGAAAATCTAAAAAAATCGGCTACAAAAATATTCCTTGAAATTGTATAAGAGATGTGGTAAAATGTAGGTATGTTATTATGAAAGGATTGCTTTTATGATTTTTGAAAAGGTTAATCTTGATGTAAATTACAAAAAGGCGCAGCTTTCTGATGAGGGTACAAAATGTGAGCTGTCCTGTTATGTTTATGAATACAGTAACGAAATCGGCAGAAAAAATCGTCCTGCCATTGTGATTTTTCCGGGCGGGGGATATGATTTTTGTTCTGACAGAGAGGCTGAGCCGGTTGCACTCAGATTTGCAGGTGCAGGCTTCAATGCTTTTGTGCTCAGATATTCCACAAGCAAAAAGAGATTTCCGACACAGCTTTTAGAAGCACTTACCGCTTTGAAATATGTCCGTGAAAATGCTGAGAGATTTGATACAAATCCTGATAGAATTTATGTTTGTGGCTTCTCGGCAGGTGGACATCTTGCGGCTTCTGTAAGCTGTCATTGGTCAAAGGATTTTATCCTTGAAGCTCTTGGCTGTGAAAAGGAACTCGTAAAACCAAACGGAGCAATTTTAGCTTATCCTGTAATCACAACAGGCGAGTTAACACATCAGGGAACTATTGATAATGCTCTTTATGGACTTGAGGGCGAGGAGAAAGAAAGAATCTACGAGCTTGTAACCCTTGATAAGCAGATTAATCCGGATACACCAAAAACTTTCCTCTGGCATTGTGCTGATGATGGTTGTGTCCCTGTTGAAAACTCACTTCTTTATATGGCAGGACTTTCAAAAAACAGAATTCCTTTTGAAAGCCATATTTACGAGTGGGGCGGACACGGACTTTCACTTTGTAATTTCAATACCGCAAATTATGACGGACATATTCAGCCGGTAGCAGAGAACTGGGCTCAGCTTGCAATAGAGTGGGCTTTAAGAAATTGATTTTCAGAAGGTATAAAAATGGATTTGAACGAATTGAGAAACAATATTAATGACATCGACAAGGACATTCTTGAGCTTTTTATAAAAAGAATGGGACTTTGTGTTGATGTTGCAAAGTATAAAATTGAAAATAATCTTCCTGTTTTTCAGACAGAAAGAGAAAAAGCTATTATTGAAAAGGTAAGGGGAAACTCTCCTCAGTGGCTTGAAAACAGCTCGGAAATTCTTTTTACAACAATAATGGATATTTCAAAATCACAGCAGTATCAGCTTGTTTTTGATAAAAAGGATAAGATTGATTACCTTGATTTTGATAAGGTAAAGAATAATCCGACGGTTGCTTGCCCCGGTACAGAGGGAAGCTATTCACATATAGCTTCACAACAGATTTTCCCTGAGGGAATACCGCTCTTTTATGAGGATTTTGAAGAGGTTTTTGAAGCCGTTGTAAATGATAAGGCTGATTTTGGAATTATGCCTTTGCAGAATTCAACAGCTGGCTCTGTTCATCAGGCGTATAACCTTCTTAAAAAATATAACTGTCATATCGGAGCAACAACCAAGGTTAAGGTTTCACACTGCCTTGCAGTCAAAAAGGGAATTGAACTTTCACAGATTAAAAAGGTTATTTCACACGAGCAGGCACTTGCACAGTGTAGTGATTTTATCAAGGAAAAGGGCTTTTTGACCGAGAAATATTCAAATACGGCTCTTGCAGCTGAATTTGTTCTTGAAAGCGATGAGCCTTATGCTGCAATCTGCTCTCTGGAATGTGCAGACAGGCTGGGACTTGAAATCTTAAACAGCGAAATAACCAACGAAGCAGATAACTATACAAGGTTTATTCTGCTTTCTAAAAACGTGTACTCGTCAGAGTCAGCAGATATAATTTCGGTAAGCCTTTCACTTCCTCATACAAAATCATCACTTTACAGACTGCTTACAAAATTCTCAGTAGCAGGTCTTAACCTTACACGAATTGAAAGTAAGCCTATTGCCGGTAAGGAATTTGATGTTGTGTTTTATCTGGATTTTGAGGGAAGTGTTCAGAATCCGCAGGTAGCAAAGCTTGTGGCTGAGCTTGAAAGCGAGCTTTCATATTTTAAATTTTTAGGAAACTATAAGGAAGTCTGATTATGATATCGGTAATTGTTGCTTGTGGGGGAAGCTCCACACGAATGGGCGGAGTAAATAAGCTTCTGCTTGAACTTGAGGGAATGACCGTCTGCGAAAGAACGATAAGAGCATTCTGCGATATAGAGGGCGTTTCGGAAATAATAATCACCTGCTCTGAAAGCTTTAAGGAGGAAATTTTCAGTAAGCTTACAGAGGAAATACCTGTTTCTCTTAAGTTTGCACCAAACGGTAGCACCCGTCAGAAATCAGTAGAAAACGGAATTGGTGTCTGTGATGAAAATAATTCTCTTGTGTGTATTCACGACGGAGCAAGACCGCTTGTTCTTAATGAAACAATAGAAAAGGCAATTTCTGATGCAAGAGAATATAAAGCTTCGGTTGTTTGTGTGCCTTGTAAGGATACGGTCAAGGTTTCGGATAGTAATGGGAATGTAAAAGAAACCCCACCGAGGGAAAGTCTTTATCTGACCCAGACTCCACAGATTTTTGACCTCAGCATGTATAAAGAAGCACTTGAGTTTGCTAATAAGAACGGGCTTGATTTTACAGATGACAGCCAGCTTTTTGAGGCTGTAGGAATAATGCCACATATAACGGTCGGGGATTATTCAAATATCAAGATTACAACTCCTGAGGATATAATTATTGCAAAACAGATTTTAAACAGCAGAAAGGAAAAATAATATGCCTGTATTCAGAATAGGTCACGGCTATGATGTGCATAGACTTGCAGAAAACAGAAAATTGATTCTTGGTGGGGTTGATATTCCACACGAAAAAGGACTTCTGGGACACAGCGATGCTGACGTACTTGTCCACGCAATTATGGACTCACTTCTTGGCGCACTTGCTCTCGGGGATATAGGAAAGCATTTTCCTGATACAGATGAGGCGTATAAGGGTGCCGATAGTATGAAGCTTTTTGAAAAAGTGTGCGAAATTATAAGAAACGAAGGCTATGAAATCTCTAATATTGACGCTACAATATGTGCTCAGGCTCCTAAGCTTGCACCCTATATAATTTCTATGAGGGAGAATATTGCAAGGGTGGCGGGACTTGAGGTATCTCAGGTTTCTGTAAAAGCAACAACTGAAGAAAAGCTCGGTTTTACGGGAGAAAAGCTGGGGATTTCCGCAACAGCAGTTTGTCTGCTTTATAAAAAATAGTACAAAAAACAAAAGCTGACAAGGCGAAAACCTTGCCAGCTTTTTTGTTGTTTTTTATGTATTTTTACTCCTCAACGACAGCTTCAACTGCTTCTTCTGTAACATCTTCGACTTCATCTGAGACTTCAGTTGTTTCAGTCGGAGTTTCATCAGAAATTTCTTCAATGATTTCTTCGTTTTCTTCAGTTTTTGAAAGCAACTCCAAAAGAAGCTCTTCATCTTCCTTATCAAAAACCCTCAGAATTCTGATAGTTTTGTTTTTTATATAGCTGTCCTCAAAATATAACAGACCAACCTGTTCGTCAAAGGTTAGCTTTGAGGTTTCATCATCAGGATTCTGAATTTCAAGTGTAGGAAAACCTTCTGTTTTTGTCTGAAAGGTTCCTTTAACTGAAATAAACAGCTTGTTTTTTCTTGTTTTTGTGACAACTGATTTTCTGTCATAAAAATGCTGCTCGCCAAAGCCTTCAGGACCACCGTCACGCCTCGAAAAATAAAAAAGCAGATGTTTTTCACTGTAAAAAACTTTCTGAGTGCTTAAAAGCTCAAGACATTTTGTGAGAAATATCGTGTAGGGAAAGAATACCACCGAGCAGATAATCAATAGAATTCCAAAGGGGTACAAAACAGCCCCTTGATTGCCGTGATTTAACAGCATAACCACACAAACAAAAACTGTAACAACTATTGCTCCGAAAACAAGCCACAGCCATATTTTTAACAGGCGTTTTTTGTGAGCATTTGTTCTAATTTCCATAAAATTCTTCCTTATATCTTTTTGTAAACAAGCACCATAAATTCCGTCTGAATGTCAAGTCGGTCTATGGAGTTTAATTTTTCTCTGTCCTCGTGAGAGGTTTTGTAGTAGTAAGGTGTCATTGAAAACAAATCAAGAATCTGCTGATTTGACGTAAGTGAAATGGTATTTTTAATTTCACTTTTTTCAACCAGTTCAAAGCCCTCGACTTCAAAACTTCCAACCTGATTTTTGTAAGGTTTTTCATAAATCTCACGCTTTAATTCCCATAAATGATTCTCAAGAGGAATGGCCATAATGAGGTGACCGCCATTTTTCAACACCCTTTTGTATTCTTCTTTGCAGAAAGGTGCAAACAAAGTCACTAAAATATCGAATTTCTCACTGTCACAGGGAAGATGAAACACGCTTCCTACGGCAAGGTTTAAGCCTTTACAACGTTTAAAACCTGCCGAGATTGCGTCCTTTGAGATGTCAATTCCCATAATTTCAGGATTTTTGTCCATAAGCTCAAGCTGTCTGTAAATTTCAGAAGTGTAATAACATTCCCCGCAACCACAGTCTAAAATCCTGCAGTTTTCAGGTGCGTATTTTACTGCCAGCCTGCAAACTTCATCCCGGAAATTTTCGTAAAAACCTCCGTCCAGAAATCTTGTTCTCGCATTAACCATAGTTTTGTCATCACCGTGAAGCTTTCCACCTTTACACAACAAAAGGTTGACATATCCCTTTTTTGAACGGTCAAAGCAGTGGTTTTTCTCACATTTATATGTATTTTCAATTAGTCTGAGTGGATTGTTGCAGACAGGACATAAAAATTCAATCATCTTAATTACTACCTTTCTTATCTAAAAATATGATAAACCCATTTTAACCTTTTGTCAATGACAAAGTTATCTTTTCTCAAACCTTTATCACATTTTATGCATTTTTTTCGATACCCCCTTGAAAAATTCCTTTTAAATGGTATAATTAAAGTGTATTTATTAAAAATATTTTCTGAGTATATTTTTAAGGTTGTGATAAATTGAAAAACGGATTTGTAAAAATTGCCTGCTGTACCCCTGAAATCAGGGTTGCGGACTGTGAATTCAACAAGGCGAAAATTCTTGAACAGATTGAAATGTGCAAGGAATCAGGAACAAAAATCATAGTTTTTCCTGAGCTTTGTGTGACGGGTGCTACTTGTGGTGATTTGTTTGTGAGGGAAGCTCTTGTTAAGGATGCTGAAAAAGCACTTCTGGAAATTGCTGAAAAAACAGCCAGAACCGATGGGGTGATTATTGTCGGTGCACCTGTAAGGGCAAATGAAAAGCTTTATAACTGTGCTGTTGTGATGAATTATGGCGAAATTATCGGAATTGTTCCTAAAACAGTTCTTTCAAATAGCGACAGACGAGTTTTTTCAGCTTTTGATGGTGAAACTCTGTGGGCTGATTTGGGTGAAAATCCTGTTTCGGTTGGTCAGGGACTTTTTATCTGCGAAAATATGAGCGAGCTTAAATTCGGTATTGAAATTTCCGATGATGCTTTTGGTGTTGATAGTATGAGCGAAAGCCTTGTTACAGCAGGCGCTACTGTTATGATTAACCTTTGTGCTATGCCTGAGGTTGTTGAATCATCAAGTAAACGCAGGGATTTCTTTAAGGTTATGAGCGAAAAGCTGTGCTGTACCTATGTAGTATGCTCAGCAGGTGATGGCGAATCTACAACTGACTGCGTTTTTGCAGGTCATAATATCATCTGTGAAAACGGTAAGATTCTTGCAGAAAGTAAGCCTTTTGAAAACGAAATCACTATTTCAGAAGCTGATGTAAAAAAGCTCTGCTTTGAAAGAAGACGTAAAGGCTTTGAAACAGAAGATTTGTTTGACGACGAGTTTACTTTTAACCTTGAAAATACAGATACACAGCTTACAAGATATATTTCAAAAATGCCTTTTGTTCCGGAATGTGAAAAAAAGCGTGCAGAAAGATGTGAGGATATCCTTACAATGCAGGCGAAGGGACTTGCAAAACGATTTGAACATACAAATTCAAAAACACTTGTTATCGGAATTTCAGGTGGACTTGATTCAACCCTTGCACTTCTTGTGTGTGCAAAGACAATGGATATGTTAAACAGACCGAGAACAGATATTGTTGCGGTAACAATGCCTTGCTTCGGTACGACCAAGAGAACACGTTCAAATGCTGAAATTCTTTGTAATGAGCTTGGTGTAGCCTTCAGAGAAGTGGATATTTCAAAAGCTGTTTTACAACATTTTGAAGATATCGGTCACGATAAAAATGACCATAGCGTTACCTATGAGAATTCTCAGGCAAGAGAGCGTACGCAGGTGATTATGGATATTGCAAATCAGGTGGGAGGTCTTGTTGTCGGAACGGGCGATTTGTCAGAGCTTGCTCTCGGCTGGGCTACCTATAACGGCGACCATATGTCAATGTACGGCGTGAATGCTTCGATTCCAAAGACGCTTGTAAGATATGTTGTAAGACATTACGCTGAAAGCTGTGGTGTTGAAAATATTAGAAACGTGCTTCTTGATATTGTGGATACACCTGTTTCTCCTGAACTTCTTCCTACTGACGAAAAGGGCGAAATGACTCAGAAAACTGAGGATTTGGTTGGCCCTTACGAGCTTCACGATTTCTTTATTTACTATGCACTACGCTGGGGCTTTGAGCCTGAAAAGCTTTTCAGAGTAGCAGAATATGCCTTTGACGGGGAATACGATAAAAAGACAATTCTTTTCTGGCTGAGAACATTTTTCAGAAGATTTATAAATCAGCAGTTCAAGCGTTCATGTCTGCCTGACGGTGCAAAAATCGGTGCGGTTTCGCTGTCACCGAGAGGGGATTTTTCAATGCCGTCAGATGCTTCGGCAAACCTCTGGCTTCGTGAGATTAACGAAATCTGCAAAAAAGAAAACATAACACTAAACTAATTTTAAAACCTTGAGATTGGGGGACTATTTATGATAAACATTCCTGAAGTAAAGCTTGGTATTGTGGCTGTTTCAAGAGACTGCTTTCCTATGAGCCTTTCAGAAAAAAGAAGGGTAGCTGTATGTAAGAGCTTTTCTGAAAAATACGGCGAAATTTTTGAGTGTAAGACAGTAGTCGAAAACGAGCTTCATATGCTCAAAGCTCTCGAAGAAGTAAAGGGTGCAGGCTGTAATGCTCTTGTAGTCTATCTTGGAAACTTCGGCCCTGAAACTTCCGAAACACTTCTTGCTAAGAATTTTGACGGACCTGTAATGTTTGTAGCTGCTGCTGAAGAGCCATGCGGGGACAGCCTTTGTGACGCAAGAGGCGATGCATACTGTGGTATGCTTAATGCAAGCTACAACCTTGCACTGAGAAACATCAAGGCTTATATTCCGGAGTATCCTGTGGGCACAGCAGATGAAGTTGCTGATATGATAGCTGAATTTATTCCTGTTGCAAGAGGAATTATCGGTGTGAATAATCTTAAGATTATTTCATTTGGTCCAAGACCGCAGGACTTCCTTGCTTGTAACGCACCTATCAAACAGCTTTACAATATCGGTGCTGAAATCGAAGAAAACTCTGAGCTTGACCTTTTTGAGTCGTACAATATGCACGCAGGTGACGAAAGAATCCCATCAGTTATTGCTGATATGGAAGCAGAGCTTGGGGAAGGCAACAAGATGGCAGGAATTCTTCCTAAGCTGGCACAGTACGAGCTTACACTTCTTGACTGGGCAGAGGCTCACAAGGGTGCAAGAAAGTATGTTGCTTTTGCAAACAAGTGCTGGCCATCATTCCAGACACAGTTCGGATTTGTACCTTGCTATGTAAACAGCAGACTGACACAACGTGGTATTCCTGTTGGCTGTGAGGTTGATATTTACGGCGCTCTGAGCGAGTTTATTGGTACTTGCGTATCAGGTGAAAGCGTTACACTTCTTGATATCAACAACACAGTTCCTGCTGACATTTATGCAGAAGAAATTGCAGGAAAATATAATTACACACACAAGGATACCTTTATGGGCTTCCACTGTGGAAACACACCGTCCTGCAGACTTACCACAAGAACAATGAAGTATCAGCTTATTATGCACAGAGGTCTTGAACCAGACAAGGAACCTGATATCACAAGAGGTACTCTCGAAGGCGACATCATTCCGGGAAATATCACATTCTACCGTTTGCAGTCAACAGCTGACGCTAAGCTTTCAGCTTACATTGCAGAGGGCGAAGTTCTTCCTGTTGCAACACGTTCATTCGGCGGTATCGGAATTTTCGCTATCCCTGAAATGGGACGTTTCTACCGTCACGTTCTTGTTGAAGGACACTTCCCACATCACGGTGCTGTTGCATTTGGTCACTACGGAAAGGCTATCCACAGCGTATTTACATACCTCGGCGCTGAAAATATCGGTTTCAATCAGCCAAAGGGAATGCTCTACAAAACAGAAAATCCTTTTGCTTAAAATCACGCTTGGGTTGTTACCTGCACCGATAAACCCGAATTTGAAACGCGTTTATACTGTATAAATGATTGCATTTGCATTTTATTAGTGATATAATCAAATTGTAAAGATTATTGCAAAAAAGGAGATGGCCGTAATGAAAAAGGTAATACTTGCAGCCGTTGCTGTTTTTGTTGTTCTCGCGTCCTTTTCGGGTTGCGCAAAGAACTCTCAAAAGGGAGACCCCGATTTTGACCTTTCCACCCTCGATTTTGTGAATACAGACTGGGAACGCCACACCGGCTCCTGCACTGAGACAATATATTTTAACGACGACGGAAATTGCGGCTACTACTGCGCTTGCGGCAACCCCGTAAACGATGACGATCTCTGCGAGGGATATTCCTACAACCCCGAAACCGAGACTATTCATCTGGACTTCCACTCCTCTGTCAAAGGTGTAGTAAGAGAGATAGTAGTTAAAAGCTGCGACGGCGAGAACCTGGTGCTTGATTTTGACGGCGATGTACGCACCTTTGAAAGAGCTTCAGACGACGAAGTGGAGGACGAAGAATTCCATGCCGGAGACGCTCTTGCATACAAAGAAGAGACCTACATCTATCTCGAATTCCCCGGCGATATTTTCTGCTACGATCTTACAAAAGGACTTGAGGATTACGAGGAGGACGAATTCTGCCCCGTGGATCACGAAAAGTGGGATATCATTTTTTACAACGGAGGTCTTTTCGTGCTCTCATCTCAGGCTGAAGAAGCTATAGAATATTACAGCGACCGCGCAAACTATACCTGGTCCGTTATTATTTACGACTCCAATGATGACCCCCTGCGCGGCCCCTACCCCCTTAACATCAGTGACGAGGGAAGCGACTTTATTTACACCATGGAGGATCTTGAGCGTGACAAGACCCTTGCCTTTGACGATATAGAGAACTTCGCCTCGCTCGTCAAGATAAGCAACGACGGATTTATTTCCGGCACTGCAAGCCTTGCCGCCCGTGACGGCGTTTGGTACTGGCGGTCAGAGATCATAGACGATTCCGTTGAGGGCTGGCCGGAATACGTGGTCATCCTCCCAGAAAGCATACAGACTCAAATAAATAACTATATAAGCAAAGGCACGAGTTATGAATAATACTGAAGCAAAAAATATATTGCACTCACCTTCGACGACGGCCCCTCTCCTTATACCGACAGGCTTCTTGATATTTTCGCCTGACACGGCGGCAAGGGAACCTTTCTCGTTATGGGGGAACGCATAGAGGAACGGGCATCAACTCTAGAGTGCACCGCCGAGGAGGGGCATGAGATAGGTAACCACACCTTCTCCCGCGGTCCTCTCAACTATATGACGGACGAGGAGATGGTCCGCGAGCTGACCGTAACGAAAGATATGATAAAGAAGTATTGTGAAGACCACGGCATTGAGATGTTTGCAGTTAAAAATAAGGTTTACAATATGTATAGGCTTAAAAATGTACATACTGATATTGATAGGTCAAAGGTGCGTTTTGTCTCCAGAATCAAACTTATAAAACTAGCTGAACTAGTAGGGCAGAATTTGAAAAACTGAACATAGCTTTGTCTGTAATGATTTATAGTTCCTTGTCTTAAATTGCGTTGCCGACAGTATTCCAAATACTTATTACAGCCCTCCTCAAAAGTTAGTGTTTTTGATGCCTTCATTTTAAGTTTCCTCATTGTAAAATACCTCTCTTTTCATACTAAAAAATATAGACACATCATTTAAGAAAACTCAAAAATGATGTGTCTAACTTTTTATTTATTGATTTTTAAAAATAGGTCTTTTACAATTTGCCCGAAAGCATCACAAAGCCTTATAAAAGCTTATTTATTAAGTGCTTCCTCAACAGCAACTGCACAAGCAACAGTAGCACCTACCATTGGGTTGTTACCCATACCGATAAGTCCCATCATTTCAACGTGAGCAGGAACTGATGATGAACCAGCGAACTGAGCATCTGAGTGCATTCTACCCATTGTGTCAGTCATACCGTATGAAGCAGGACCAGCAGCCATGTTGTCTGGGTGGAGAGTTCTACCTGTTCCACCACCTGAAGCTACTGAGAAGTAAGCCTTGCCCTTTTCGATACATTCCTTCTTGTATGTACCTGCAACAGGGTGCTGGAATCTTGTAGGGTTAGTTGAGTTACCTGTGATAGAAACGTCAACGCCTTCCTTCCACATGATAGCAACGCCTTCTGTTACGTCGTTAGCGCCGTAGCAGTTAACCTTTGCACGAAGACCTTCAGAATATGACTTTCTGAATACTTCCTTAACTTCACCTGTGTAGTAATCCATTTCTGTTTCAACGTATGTAAAGCCGTTGATTCTTGCAATAATCTGAGCAGCATCCTTACCAAGACCGTTAAGGATAACTCTGAGAGGATTCTTTCTTACCTTGTTTGCCTTTTCAGCAATACCGATAGCACCTTCAGCAGCAGCGAATGATTCGTGACCTGCGAGGAATGCGAAACATTCTGTTTCGTCTTCAAGGAGCATCTTTCCGAGGTTACCGTGACCAAGACCAACCTTTCTCTGGTCAGCAACTGAACCAGGAATACAGAAAGCCTGGAGACCTTCACCGATTGCAGCAGCAGCGTCAGCAGCTCTTGTGCAGCCCTTCTTGATAGCGATTGCACAGCCTACTGTGTAAGCCCACTTTGCGTTTTCAAAACAGATTGGCTGAATGCCTTCTGTAATCTTGTATGGGTCAAAGCCCTTAGCTTTACAGATTTCAGCACATTCTTCGATTGAGTTAATACCATACTGAGCGAGAACAGCAAGAATCTGCTTTTCTCTTCTCTCATAAGATTCAAATAAAGCCATCTTTGTGTTCCTCCTTATTCTTTTCTTGGGTCTACAATCTTAACAGCGTCAGCAACTCTTCCGTACTGACCCTTAGCCTTTTCAAAAGCTGTGTTAGCATCGTCGCCAGCCTTGATGAAGTCCATCATCTTGCCGAAGTTTACAAACTGATAGCCGATGATTTCATTGTCTGCATTAAGAGCAAGACCTGTAACGTATCCGTCTGTCATTTCGAGGTATCTTGGGCCCTTTGCAAGTGTTCCGTACATTGTACCAACCTGTGAACGGAGTCCCTTACCGAGGTCTTCAAGACCTGCACCTACAACGAGACCGCCTTCTGAGAAAGCACTCTGTGTACGTCCGTAAACAATCTGGAGGAAAAGTTCTCTCATAGCTGTGTTGATAGCGTCACAAACGAGGTCTGTGTTAAGAGCTTCAAGAATTGTTCTTCCAGGGAGGATTTCACTTGCCATAGCAGCTGAGTGTGTCATACCTGAGCAACCGATTGTTTCAACGAGAGCTTCCTGGATAACGCCTTCCTTAACGTTAAGAGTAAGCTTACATGTACCCTGCTGTGGAGCACACCAACCGATACCGTGTGTAAAGCCGGAGATATCCTTGATTTCCTTAGCTTTCACCCACTTAGCTTCTTCCGGAATCGGAGCAGCACCGTGAGCAACGCCCTGTGCGATAGGGCACATTGTTTCAACTTCATGTGAATAAATCATTCAAAATACTCCTCTCAAAGTAATTTTTAGGTTTAACTCTGAATTTTTCAGAGCAGGCAAAATCCGCACTTTAAGAATTCGCCTTAACAAATTAATTATATATCATTTCGACGGATTTTGCAAGTGATTTTTTTAACAATCATCACTATTATAATAAAGTTTATATTGTGTTAAATATCCTAAGAATGTTATTTAAAAACTCAGGCTGTGTAAAGCTTAAAAAGGGCAAATCCCCATAGCACCACTGAAATTACAATGACTGCATAAAAATACCAGTGTTTTGTTTTGTGACGGAATGTCTGCATAGCAAGAAAGCTACCCACAAATCCACCAACAAGGCTTATTCCCAGCAAAAACTTTTCAGGAATACGCCATTTGTTTCTTTTTGCTTTGCTTTTATCAATGCCGTAACTGATAAAAGCGATAAAGCTTACTGTCAGAAGATAAATCCATATGTACTTCTGCAAAAATTCAATCATAAAAATCCTCCCTCATAAAATAAAAGGGCGATTTCTCGCCCTTTAAGTATTATTTAAAGTAGTTTACGCCGCTTTCAAAGATAAGCTGGTCTTTAACACCAGGAACATTCTTACAGATGTCAGTGCCCTTTCTTTCGGAGTGTCCCATCTTACCGAGAACACGTCCGTCAGGAGAAGTAATACCTTCAATAGCGTAGATTGAAGTATTAGGGTTGCAGTGAATGTCAAGTGTAGGAACGCCGTTAAAGTCAACGTACTGAGTAGCAATCTGACCGTTCTTAGCAAGTCTTGTGATTTCTTCTTCAGTAGCAACAAATCTACCTTCACCGTGTGAAATAGCGATATTGTGAATGTCGCCCACCTGAGTGCAGTAGAGCCAAGGTGACTTGTTTGAAGCAATTCTTGTGTTAACCATCTTTGACTGGTGACGGTGAATTGTGTTGAATGTAAGGGTTGGTGAATCATCTCTCATATCAACAATTTCGCCGTAAGGAACAAGACCCAGCTTAACAAGAGCCTGGAAACCGTTACAGATACCAAGCATAAGACCATCTCTCATCTTAAGGAGGTCGTGGATAGCGTCAGCAAGACGTGGGTTTCTGAAGAATGAAACAATAAACTTACCACTTCCGTCCGGTTCATCACCACCACTGAATCCACCAGGGAGCATAACAATCTGAGCCTGCTTGATTTTATTTTCAATAGCCTTGACTGATTCTTCGATTGCCTGAGCGTTCATATTTCTGATTACGAAAATGTCAGCCTCAGCGCCAGCCTTTTCAAAAGCTCTTGCAGTATCGTATTCACAGTTTGTACCAGGGAATACAGGGATAAGTACCTTTGGTTTAGCAACCTTGATAGCAGGTGCAAGCTTAACGTCGTTTACAAAGCTGAATTCCTTGAGTGAAGCTTCAGGCTTCTTAATCTTAGTAGGGAATACAGGCTCAAGCTTGTCCTCCCAGAGCTTTTCAATCTTAACAAGGTCAACAGCGTATTCAGAAGTAATTACGCAGTATTCAGAAATTGTTTCACCGATAACTCTTTCGTCGGTTGCAACGCCGGGAGCAAGTTCAAGAACAAATGCACCGTAGCAATGTCTGTAAAGCTCGTTTGCAGAAACCTTATCAGTAAATCTGAAACCAATCTTGTTACCGAATGCCATCTTAGCAATAGCTTCTGAAACACCACCGAATGATACAGCCCATGATGAAAGTACGTTTCCATCCTCGATGAGCTTTTCAACTCTTTCAAATACGTTTCTTACGCTTTCAAAAACAGGAAGTCCGTTTTCGTCGTAATCAGGCTTTATGAGAACAACCTTTGAGCCTGCTCTCTTGAATTCCTGAGAAACGATTGTATCTGAATTTGCAGTAGAAACAGCGAATGAAACAAGTGTTGGTGGAACGTCAATGTTTTCAAATGTACCTGACATTGAGTCCTTACCGCCGATAGAACCACAGCCAAGCTCAACCTGTGCCTTGTAAGCACCAAGGAGTGCAGCCATAGGCTTGCCCCAACGCTTAGGGTTGTTCTGTGTTCTTTCAAAGTATTCCTGGAATGTAAGCCAGCAGTGTTCATACTTACCGCCTGTTGCAACAACCTTAGCGATAGAATGGATAACTGCCTGCATAGCACCGTGATAAGGTGACTGTGAAGAGAGGAATGGGTCATAGCCCCAGCCCATAAGTGAAGTTGTTTTTGTTTCGCCCTTGAGAACAGGAATTTTAGCAGCCATAGCCTGTGTAGGAGTATTCTGATACTTACCGCCGTAAGGCATAAGAACTGTTCCTGCACCGATAGTTGAGTCAAATCTTTCAACGAGACCCTTCTGTGAGCAGATGTTAAGGTCAGAAATCATTCTTTCCCACTTGTCTGCACTGTCATCAGTAGTTTCTGAGTTATTGATAATAGGCTTTTCAATCTTTACAGTTGTGTGCTTTTCTGCACCGTTTGAATTAAGGAATGCTCTTGAAAGGTCAACAATCTGCTTTCCGTTCCAGTTCATTCTCAGTCTTGGTTCTTCTGTAACGAGAGCAACAAGAGTAGCTTCAAGGTTTTCTTTATTTGCTTCAAGCATAAACTTTTCAACGTCAGCCTTAGAAATAACAACAGCCATTCTTTCCTGTGACTCTGAAATAGCAAGCTCAGTTCCGTCGAGACCGTCGTACTTCTTAGGAACAAGGTCAAGGTTAATGATAAGTCCGTCTGTAAGCTCACCGATAGCAACAGATACACCGCCCGCACCGAAGTCGTTACAACGCTTAATCATTCTTGTAACTTCAGGATTTCTGAAAAGTCTCTGAAGCTTTCTTTCTTCAGGAGCGTTACCCTTCTGTACTTCTGCACCACAGCTTTCGAGGGATTCGAGAGTGTGTGATTTTGAAGAACCGGTAGCACCGCCACAGCCGTCACGGCCTGTCTTACCACCAAGAAGAACAACAACGTCACCAGGCTGAGGAGCTTCTCTTCTTACGTTAGAAGCAGGAGCAGCACCAACAACAGCACCGATTTCCATTCTCTTTGCAACATAACCAGGATGGTAGATTTCGCTTACGTGACCGGTAGCAAGACCAATCTGGTTTCCGTATGATGAGTAGCCGTTAGCAGCACCAATGGTAATCTTTCTCTGTGGAAGCTTACCTGTAATTGTATCTTCAACAGGTACAAGCGGATTAGCAGCACCTGTTACACGCATTGCCTGATATACATAAGAACGTCCTGAAAGCGGGTCTCTGATTGCACCGCCGAGGCAGGTAGCAGCACCACCGAATGGTTCGATTTCTGTTGGGTGGTTGTGAGTTTCGTTCTTGAACATAAGGAGCCAGTCCTGTTCCTCGCCGTCTACGTCAACTTTGATTTTTACAGAACAAGCATTGATTTCTTCGCTTTCGTCAAGGTCTGTGAGCTTGCCTTCAGCTTTAAGCTGCTTTGCACCGATAACAGCAATGTCCATAAGGGTAACAGGCTTGTTTTTACCCTCGTAGAGCTTCTGTCTTGTTTCAAGGTATTTAACGAATGTATTCTTGATGTAGTCAGCGTCGATAGAAACCTCGTCAATAATTGTTGAGAAGGTTGTATGACGGCAGTGGTCTGACCAGTATGTATCAATCATTCTGATTTCAGTGATTGTAGGATTTCTCTTTTCAACATCCTTGAAATATGACTGACAGAATTTGATGTCGTCAAAGTCCATAGCAAGTCCCATTTTTTCAAGAATGTTTCTCAAATCGTCGTCATTTGAATAAATAAAACCGTCAACTGTTTCAACAGTAGTAGGAATGTCGTACTTGACATCGAGAGTTTCAACTCTCTTGAGTGAAGCCTCACGGCTTTCAACAGGGTTAATCATATAAGCCTTGATTTTTTCAAATTCCTCATCAGTGAGTCTACCGTTAAGGATAATGATTCTTGCACTCTTTACAACAGGTCTTGTTCCACCGGTGAGAAGTGAAATACACTGTGCACATGAGTCAGCTCTCTGGTCAAACTGTCCAGGGAGGTATTCGATTGCAAAAATTCTGTCAGTAGAATCAATAGCAGGGAGGTGAGGATAATAAACGTCAACAGCAGGCTCTGAGAAAACAACAGGTGCTGCGAGGTTGAAGTCCTCTTCTGAAAGACCTTCGGCGTCATAGCGGTTGATAACTCGCAAGCCCGAAAGAGTTTCAAGACTCAGAGCGGATTTGATATCGCTGAGAGTTGAATTTGCCTCAACTGCAAACTCAGGCTTTTTTTCAACATAAATTCGATAAACAGACATAACGACACTCCTTAAAATATCAGATAGAATTACTGTATAATTTCCCCTGTACAGTAATTCTTTTCATACCCATTTATTATAACACAAAAAATCTCTCTACGCAAACTTTTCAAAGAATTTTTACGAGGAATTTTAATATGTGTGTAATTTTCACTGTATCCTTGATGAAAATCTGTGCAATTTTCACGTTCAAAGAGAACTCTGACGGTTTTTCCAACCATTTTTTCAAGAAAATCCGACTCGGATTTCTGACATATTTCTTCCATAATCCTCGCTCTTTTTTCTCTTTCGACCTTAGGAACCTGACCGTCACGCTTTGCGGCAACAGTACCCTCTCTTTCGGAGTAAGGGAAAATATGACATCTTGCAAAGCCGATTTTCTTTACAAACTCCACCGATTCTCTGAAATCCTCTTCTGTTTCTCCTGCAAATCCCACCATAATGTCTGTGGTAATTGCACAGTCAGGAAAGTTTTCACGAAGTCTTTTTACAAGCTCCTCATATTCTTCAGCTGTGTATTTTCTGTTCATGGATTTCAGGGTTTTGTTGCAACCACTTTGTAATGAAAGGTGAAACTGCGGGCAGAGTTTAGGCTGATTTGCCATACGCTTTATGTCGCTTTCGGAAATCATTTCCGGCTCAAGACTTCCCAGACGTACACGGTCAATTCCCTCAACAGAGCAGGCGGTTTCGATAGCATCTACAAGCCTTATATCTCCCATCAAATCCCTACCGTAACAGCATAGATTTATCCCTACAAGAATGATTTCCCTGTGACCGCTCTCAGCTAGTTTACAGACTTCGATTTTTAAGTCCTCAAGAGATTTTGAACGGATATGTCCTCTTGCATAAGGTATAATACAGTATGAACAATACTGGTCACAGCCGTCCTGAATTTTTATGTATGCCCTTGTCTTTGAAACAACCTCGCTGTTTGACATTCTTTCAAACTTTTCCCCCTTTGTATGCGGGGAAATCCTTACGATTTTTTCACGTCTTGAAAGATATTCATCAAGTAAATCGGGAATGACTGTCTTGTCAGAAGCACCTGTTATAATGTCACAGCCAAGTGAAATGGCATCTTCTTCAAAAGCCTGTGGCATACAGCCTGTGAGAATTATAATACAGCGTGGGTTTTCCTTTTTGATTTTGTGGATAAGCTGTCGGCATTTTGAATCTGCTGTCGAAGTAACTGTACAGGTGTTTATGAGACACACCTCTGCGTCCTTGATTCTTGTTGCTACTTCAAAGCCACGTCTTATAAAATTCTGTCTTAAATTTTCGGTTTCATATTGGTTTACTTTGCAACCAAAAGTGTAGTAGTAAATTTTCATAAAAACCAACCTTCAAATTTGTACACGTTGCGTAAATGTCGGATTCTGTTTAGGGACATTTAACAAACACATATGGATTTATATGGTAATGTTGCACAAAAACTACTGCGTGTTTTTTGCACCTTTGACTATTATACTATATTTCAATTTTTTTTTCAAATTTTTGTTGACAACCCAAAAAAATGTTGCTATACTGCAAGTATCGGAATGAAACTTCCCCATTTTCATTCTGATTAAGGATTCGGAATGAAGATTCCCCAAATTCATTCTGAAGTATAACCCCCCATCCAATAAACCCATAACTCAGGCATAAGCCTGACATAATGTTAAGGAGGAGTTTTTTATGACAAACGCTTTCATTATGCTCGATTCAATCGTAGACGTTAAGGAATTTGTAACAACAGTTTCAAAGTACGATTTTGACGTTGACCTTGAATCAGGAAGATATGCAATTGACGCTAAGTCAATTATGGGTATCTTTAGCCTTGACCTTTCAAAGAAAATCAAGCTCGTTGTTCACAGCACAGACTGTGACGAATTCATGGCTGAAATCCAGAAGTTCGTAGTAGCTGAATAATTGAAGGTCAAGCACAAAACGGGTGGATGAAAATTCAACCCTGTTTTACGAAAATTACAGCAGATTGCTAAAAGAGCAGTCTGCTTTTTTGTTTTTATGAATACCTGTGTAATTAAAAGTCCGACGTTCTCATACAATTTATAAAAAAGAACGGAGGACAATGTATGAATACCTTTATTAAAAAGATTACTGCACTTATGCTGTGCGGATTTACTGTTTTATTCAGCTTTGTGAATGCCTGTGCCGACGGCGACGGGGAGATTTCAGAGCCGGTGTCGGTTGAGGCGATTGAGTCACAGAGCGTAAGTGAGTATGTATGCCTTTACGAAGCAACAACAGGGAAGATAATTGCACAGAAAAACGGCAAAAACCCTTTTCATATGGGACACCTGGCAAAGCTGATGACAATCTATCTTACAGCAAGACAGATTGATTCCGGTGAAATTGAGCTTGAAACCGAGGTTGTTGCGTCACCTGAAGCAAACGGTCAGGGCGGAACTCAGATATGGCTTGATTCGGGAGAAAGAATTACCGTTGAGGAGCTTTTGAAGAGTATTACTATCGGTAATGCCAATGATGCTTGCTATGCACTTTCCGAAGCACTGTTCAAAACTGAGGATATATATTTAAAGGTTGCAAACGAAACCGCTGTTTCCCTCGGAATGTCAAACACTCATTTTGCTGATGCTACGGGAATGAACGACCAGAGCGTTACAACAGCAGAGGATATGGCAATACTGGCAGGAAAAATTACTGAATTTGATTATCTTGAAAGATATTTCTGTACGTGGATTGACTATGTGAGAGACGAAAAAACCGAACTTGTAAATACCAACCGACTTGTGAGAAGCTATGACGGGATAACAGGAATGAAATCCTGTTATGATGAAACTTCCAAAAACAGCGTTGTTGCAACAGCAGGGAGAAAGGGAATGAACCTTGTCTGCGTGGCTTCTGGCTGTGAAGATGCGGATTTGAGATTTACCGACGCTAAAAATCTACTTGATTACGGATTTTCTGCTTACGAAATCTATACCCCTGAGATTCCGAAGAAAGCTCTTGAAAAAATTCAGGTTGTGAATGGCTCTGAGAAAAAAGCTGAGGTTTCGCCGCTTGAAATAACACCGGTACTTGTAAAAAGAGGCGTTTCATCAAATATAACAGCAGTTTTTGAAAGAAAAGAATTTGTCAAAGCCCCCGTTGAAAAGAATACAGAAATCGGCGAAGTCAGACTTGTTGACGGAGAGGGCGTTGTATTTGAAACCAAGCTGGTTGTCAAGGAAAATGTACCCCCTATGACGGTGGGTCTTGCGCTTAAAAGATTATGGTTAAATTTGCTGAATCTGGGATAATTTTTCTGTGCAAGATATACAAAAGTTAATGATAAACTCAAAACGTCTTGCAATAATTACTGTTTTATAGTAAAATATATTTAGATATATGTGACCTGTGGGTCATGCGGAAAGGAACTGAAATACATTGTCAATCAAACTTAACACAAAATACCTCGAAGGATTTGTTTCCGAACACGAAATGGAAGGCATTAAGACTCAGGTTACTGCTGCTCATAACCTTCTTTCTACCAAGACAGGTCTCGGAAATGATTTTCTCGGCTGGGTTGACCTTCCTGTTGATTATGATAAGGAAGAATTTGCAAGAATCAAGGCTGCTGCCGAAAGAATCAAGGAAAAGGCTGACGTACTTATTGTTATAGGTATAGGCGGTTCATATCTTGGCGCAAGAGCTGCTATCGAGCTTCTCAAGTCGCCATTCTACAACAACCTTAAAAAAGATACACCTGACATTTACTATGTTGGTAACAATATCAGCCCGACATATCTTAACGAAGTGCTTTCAATCTGTGAAGGTAAGGATATCTGCGTTAACGTAATTTCAAAGTCGGGTACAACTACCGAGCCTGCACTTGCTTTCAGAATTTTTAAGAAGCTTCTTGAAGACAAGTACGGTAAGGAAGAGGCTAAGACAAGAATTTTTGCTACAACAGATAAGGCAAGAGGAACACTCAAGGAGCTTTCAGATAAGGAAGGCTATGAAACATTCGTTATTGCTGATGACGTTGGCGGAAGATTTTCTGTTCTTACAGCAGTAGGACTTCTCCCTATTGCAGTAGCAGGCTGTGATATTGATAAGATTATGGCTGGTGCTGCTAAGGCAAGAGAAGCTTATATGAACGACGACGGAAATGATTGCTACACATATGCTGCAATCAGAAATATCCTTTACAGAAAGGGTAAGTCAGTTGAAATGCTCATAAGCTATGACCCTTCATTCACAATGATGGCTGAATGGTGGAAACAGCTTTACGGCGAATCAGAAGGTAAGGATAATAAGGGTATTTTCCCTTCATCAGCTACATTCTCAACAGACCTTCACTCACTTGGACAGTTTGTTCAGGACGGTGCAAGAGTTATGTTTGAAACTGTTGTTGACGTTAAGAATCCTAAGCAGGATTACTTCCTTGAAAATGACGAAGCTAACCTCGACGGACTTAACTTCCTCACAAACCAGAATATGTCTGTTGTAAACAGAAAGGCTTATGAGGGAACAATTCTTGCACATACAGAGGGCGGAGTTCCAAACCTCGTGCTTGAAGTTGATGCTCTTGATGAGGAAAACTTCGGAGAGATGGTTTACTTCTTTGAAAAGGCTTGTGCAATTTCAGGCTATATCCTCGGAGTTAACCCATTTAACCAGCCTGGCGTTGAAAGCTATAAGAAGAATATGTTCGCTCTTCTCGGAAAGCCTGGATATGAGGCACAGAAGGCTGAACTCGAAGCTAAGCTCGGTTAATTAAAAAGGAATCCAAAGTGCTTTTTGCACTTTAAAAATAGAATGGAGTGTTAAATATGATTAATCTTATTACAGGAAAAAAAGGAACAGGCAAAACTAAGGTTCTCATTGATATGATTAAGGAATCTGCTGCTAATGCAACAGGAAATATCGTTTGTATCGAAAGAGGAATGAAGCTCACATATGATATTCCTCACAAGGTAAGACTTGTTGATGCTGAAGAATACGGAATCACAAGCTACGACGCATTCTACGGCTTTGTTGCTGGTATGCTCGCAGGTAACTACGATATCCAGGAAATCTATGTTGACGGTATCCTTAAAATCGGCGGCAGAGATTATAACGAACTCTGCAAAATGCTCGAAAAGCTTGCTATGATTGCTAAGAACGTAAAGATTATGTTTACAGTATCAGCAGACGACGATGAACTTCCTGCAAATGTAAAGGCATTCAAGTAATTTTTTAAAGAAATTTTAATTTGCAAATTCCTCAAAAACTCTTGACAACACGGGTTGAAACAGTTATAATGGAATTTGTGATGTTTGAGGTGCGACTATGATAGTGCAAATGAAAGAGCTTTTTGAGCTTACAGGAGAAAGCAGGGAGATAGCCTGCGAGGTGACTCTTGAGGAACTTGAGGGGATTTCAAACTATCATTTTGCTACACCTGTTGAGGTAAAGGGCACGGTTTCAAACAGGGCGGGAATAGTAACTCTGTCCTATGAGACAAGGTTTAAGCTTGATAATACCTGCGATAGATGTCTTAAAGAATTTATTCAGGAATATGCTTATAGCTTTAAACACACTCTTGTCAGAAGCTGTAATACAGATAACGATGAATACGTTGTTTGTGGCAATAATACCCTTGACATGAATGAACTTGCTGTCAGTGATATTCTTCTTACACTGCCTACAAAGATACTTTGTAAAGAGGATTGTAAGGGACTGTGTTGTGTATGCGGTGCAGATTTGAATGAGTCTGATTGTGAGCATAATGCTTAACTGACGGTGTCATCATAAAGAAAGTTATTAACTGCGAGGAGGTGCCAACATGGCAGTACCAAAGAGAAAGGTATCAAAAGCAAGACGTGATAAGAGACGTTCTGCTGTTTGGAAATTAGACCCACCAGCACTCTGCAAGTGCTCAAACTGCGGCGAGCTTACTTCTCCGCACAAGGTATGCAAGAATTGCGGATACTATAAGGGTGTTGAAGTTATCAGCAAGGCTGACTAATAGCTTGTTGGTTTCTGTTTCCTGAAAACGCAAGAAGCGAAACGGAGGAGAAATCCTTCCTTTCGCTTTTTTTCGTGATTGACAGATTAAAGAGGGGAGGTTTTGACGTGTCGGTAGAAATTACAGGAGTTATTAAAAATTCGCCTGCTTTTAAGGCAGGGATTTCAAAGGGCGATATGCTTGTTTCCGTTGACGGAAATGAGATAAACGACGTGCTGGACTATATGTTCTATACGGCATATGATAAAATCTCGCTTGAATGGGAAAAGGACGGCAAGAGATTCTGTAAAAAGGTTTTCAAATCTGAGTACGACGATTTGGGGCTTGAATTTGAAAGCTTTCTTATGGATAAAAAACAATCCTGTAAGAATAAATGCGTGTTCTGTTTTATCGACCAGATGCCTCCGGGTATGCGTGAAACCCTTTATTTCAAGGACGACGACGCAAGGCTTTCCTTTTTGCAGGGTAACTATGTTACCTTGACAAACCTTACGGATAAGGATGTTGAGAGAATTGTAAATATGCGACTGAATATCAACGTTTCGGTGCATACTACAAACCCTGAGCTCAGATGTAAAATGATGAATAACCGCTTTGCAGGGGAAAAACTCAAATACCTTAAACAGATTGCTGACAGCGGACTTATGCTTAATTGCCAGATTGTGCTTTGTCCGGGACTTAATGACGGCAAAGAACTTCAGAGAACACTTGACGACTTGGAGGCACTTATGCCGAATGTTTCGTCAGTGGCTGTTGTGCCTGTGGGACTTACAAAATTCAGAGAGGGACTTTATCCTCTTGAAGCTTTTACTCCTGAAAAATCTGCTGAGGCACTTGAAATTATAGAGAAAAAACAGCAGGAATGCCTTGAAAAATACGGCACAAGAATGGTTTTTGCGTCTGACGAATTTTATATAAATGCCAAGAGGGAGCTTCCTCTGGCTGAATATTATGAGGACTACCCTCAGTATGAAAACGGCGTGGGACTTATGAGAAGCCTGATTGATGAATTTACAGATGCACTTTCTGATTTTGACGGGGAAGTGTGCGAGAGAGAAATTTCTGTTGCTACTGGGAAACTTGCATTTCCTCTGATGAAAGAGCTTGCTTCTAAGGCCTGCGAAAAATTCCCTCAGGTTAAAATTAACGTGTATGAGATAATTAACCACTTCTTTGGTGAAACTATAACTGTTGCAGGTCTTGTGACGGCAGGTGATATGATAAACCAGCTTAAAGGTAAAAATCTTGGAAAAAAACTGTTTATTCCTAAGGTGATGCTTAAGGCTGATGAACCTGTTTTTCTTGATGACCTGAATGTAAATGATGTTGAAAGAGAACTTGGCGTAGAGGTTGTGGCTACTACTAATGACGGCTATGACCTTGTTGACGCATGGCTTCTTGGATAGAAAGGTAAGGTGATATTATGGCGTTGCCGCTTGTTGCAATAGTAGGCCGACCTAATGTAGGAAAATCTACTCTTTTTAATAAGATTGTAGGACAAAAGCTGTCTATTGTTGAGGATACCCCAGGTGTCACAAGAGACAGAATTTATGCTAAAAGTGAATGGCGGAATAAGGAATTTATGCTTGTTGATACAGGTGGAATTGAGCCTGACAGCGATGATGTAATTCTTTCACAGATGAGAAGACAGGCTGAGCTTGCTATCGAAAAGGCTGATGTTACTGTGCTTGTAACAGACCTGAAATGTGGCGTTACTGCAAATGACTATGAGGTTGCTGCTATGCTTTTAAAGTCGGGAAAACCTGTTGTTCTTTGTGTAAATAAATGCGATACAGTGGGCGAACCTCCTATGGAATTCTATGAATTCTACAACCTCGGTCTTGGTGAGCCGATTGCTGTTTCATCAGTACACGGACACGGAACAGGCGACCTCCTCGATGCTGTTTTTGAATATATCCAGAACTTTGAAGAGGAAGAATACGGAGATGACTTTATAAAGGTTGCTCTCATCGGAAAGCCGAATGTCGGTAAGTCTTCTATTATAAATAAAATCTGTGGCGAGGAAAGAGTTATTGTTTCTGATATTGCGGGAACAACCCGTGACGCTACCGATACAATTTTTGAAAACGATAAGGGTAAGTTTGTTCTTATTGATACAGCAGGTATCAGAAGGAAATCAAAGGTACTTGAAAATATTGAAAGATACAGCGTTTTAAGGTCGTATATGGCTGTTGACAGAGCTGACGTTGCAGTAATTGTAATTGACGCAACTGTTGGCTTTACTGAGCAGGACAGTAAGGTTGCAGGCTATGCTCACGAAAAGGGTAAGGCTTGTATTATCGCTGTAAATAAATGGGATGCTGTTGAAAAAAATACAAATACTATGCACGAGTTTGAGCTGAAGCTCAAAGAGGATTTCTCGTTTATGTCATATGCACCTTTTGTGTTTATTTCGGCAGTTACAGGACAGAGAATTGATAAGCTTTTTGAAATGATTAAATTCGTTGCTAATCAGAATGCAATCAGAATACCGACAGGACGCCTCAATGATGTGCTTGCGTATGCGACATCAAGAGTTCAGCCACCGTCGGATAAGGGAAGAAGACTTAAAATTTACTATATGACTCAGCCTTCTACAAAACCACCGACATTCGTTATGTTTGTAAACAGAGCAGAGCTTTTCCACTTCTCTTATCAGAGATATATCGAAAACCAGATTCGTGAAACCTTCGGGCTTGATGGAACACCGGTCAGATTTGTGATAAGAGAAAGAGATACCGAAGATACAAAATAGTTTTTCAGGGTGTATACCACGAAAGGAAATGTTTTTATGGATATTTTATTTTCAATTCTCGGACTGATAATTGCTGGTTCATTTGCTTACCTGCTGGGAAGCCTTAATTCTGCACTTGTTATATGCAGAATTGTCAAGGGACAGGACATCAGAAAGTATGGGAGTAACAACGCAGGACTTACAAATGTGCTCAGAACCTATGGCAAGGGACTTGCCTTGACAGTGCTTCTTTGTGACCTTTTTAAGGGCATTATCGCAGTTACCTTTGCAAGAATTGTGGTTGTGAACATTATGGGCGTTGAGATTTTCGGTGACGGGAATTTTGTAATGTATTTTGCTGCATTCTGTGCTATGATGGGACATATTTTTCCACTTTATTATGGCTTCAAGGGAGGAAAGGGTGTTCTTGTTGCGGCTACTTCACTGCTTGCGATTGACCCCCTTTCGTTTATCTGTGCAATACTTGTTTTTGTTGTGGTAGTGTATGTCACAAAGTATGTTTCAGTGGCTTCTATTTTTGCATCATTGTCCTTTGCGGTGTTTACACTTCTCTGGCAGTTCTTGCGTGGGATTGATACCTTTGCAATAAATGCTGCTGTTGTTCATATTATGGCAACTATCATCGTGTGGAAGCATAAGCCTAATATGGAACGTATAGATAACGGTACTGAAAATAAACTTAGTTTCAAGAAGAAATAACATAGGCATACGTTTAGGAGGTATAGCTATGGCTGATATTACAATTCTGGGTTCGGGCGGATTCGGGCTTTCTCTTGCGGTTTTGTGTAATACTAACGGACATAAGGTTACTGTGTGGAGTAAGTTTCAGGACGAAATTGACGCTATCAGAAGAACAGGCGAACTGAAAGCAAAGCTTCCGGGCGTTTTTATTCCAAAGGGAATTGAGTTTTCAACAGATATATCCTGTGTTGAAAATGCTGATGCTGTTCTTATTGGTATTCCATCTAAGTTTGTAAGGGACGTCTGCCTTGAGGCAAAGCCTTTTATCAAAAAGGAAACTGTTGTTGTAAATACTTCAAAGGGACTTGAGGAAGGCTCACTTAAAAGAATGAGTGAGGTTGTTGAGGAATGCTTCCCTGATAATAAAATCGTAGTGCTTACAGGCCCTTCTCACGCAGAGGAGGTTGCAAGAGGTATTCCTACTACTATTGTTGCTTCTTGTAAGGATAAGGAAGCTGCACTCTATGTTCAGCGTGTTTTCTCCGGAAAAACCTTCAGAATCTATACAAATGACGATGTAATCGGTAGTGAGGTCGGCGGAAGCGTTAAAAACGTAATTGCTCTTGCCTGTGGTGTTGTTGACGGAATGGGACTTGGTGATAATACAAAGGCTGCGCTTATTACAAGAGGTCTTGCGGAAATTACAAGATTCGGTGTTGCACTTGGCGCAAAGGCTGAAACTTTTTCGGGACTTACAGGCGTAGGCGACCTTATTGTTACCTGTACAAGTATGCATAGCCGTAACAGACGTGCCGGAATACTTATCGGTCAGGGCGTCGATGCTGAAGAGGCAGTAAGACGTGTGGGTACTGTTGAGGGCTATTACTGTACAAAGACTACCTATGAGCTTGCACGTAAAATCGGCGTTGAAATGCCTATTACAGAACAGCTTTATGACGTTCTTTTCAATAATCAGAAGCCTGTGGACGGCTTGCGTGCTCTTATGTCAAGAGAATCAAAAATCGAAAGTATCGAAGAATAATTTTAAGCTCTGTATCTTTTTGATGCAGGGCTTTTTCTTTTGCTTTGAAACAATGGATTTTTCAGTAAATTTTCTTTATTAAAATTAAGAAATTCTCTTTACATATTGATTGATTTGTGGTAAAATAAATAGTGTGTAAATCTAAAATATGTAGATTTGAGGAGTGTTAAAAAATGGAACCAAAATATAAGAGAATTTTGCTCAAATTAAGCGGTGAAGCTCTTGCAGGCGACAAAAAAAGCGGTCTTGATTTTATTACAATGAAGCGATACGGCGAGGCAATTAAAAAATGCGTTGACGCAGGTGTTCAGGTTGGTATCGTTGTAGGTGGCGGAAACTTCTGGAGAGGCCGCTCAAGTGGTGCTATGGACAGAACAAGAGCTGACCATATCGGTATGCTTGCAACAGCTATGAATGCTCTTGCGGTTGCTGACGTGCTTGAAGATGTCGGATGTGAAGTAAGAGTTCAGACAGCTATTTCAATGAGACAGGTTGCTGAGCCTTATATCAGAAACAGAGCTATCAGACATCTTGAAAAGGGCAGAGTTGTTATTTTCGGCTGCGGAACAGGTAACCCGTTCTTCTCAACTGATACAGCGGCTGCACTCAGAGCTGCTGAAATTGAAGCAAATGCAATGCTTAAGGCTACAATGGTTGACGGTGTTTATGATAAGGACCCTCATAAGTTCGAAGACGCTGTTAAGTATGATAGACTTACTTATAACGAAATTCTCTCACAGGGACTTGCAGTAATGGATGCTTCTGCTGCATCACTTTGTGGAGATAATAATATTCCGATTATCGTATTTGATGTTGCAAGGACTGATAATATCCTTGATGCTTGTATGGGTAAGAATATCGGAACAATAGTTGTTAATGAATAATACCGACAGAAAGGAATTTATGTTATGAAAGATACAATGAATAAGCTTAAGGAAAAAATGCAGAAGACTATTAACGTTCTCGAAGGTGACCTTGCTGCTGTAAGAGCAGGAAGAGCTAATCCTGCTGTTCTCGACAGAGTTACTGTTGACTACTATGGCGCTCCTACTCCTGTAAACCAGATGGCTGCTATCGCTGTTGCAGAAGCAAGAATTCTTGTTATCACACCTTGGGATAAGACAACTCTTATTCCAATCGAAAAGGCAATTCAGGCTTCTGATATCGGTATTAATCCAATCAACGACGGAAGCGTTCTCAGACTTACATTCCCACAGCTTACTGAGGAAAGACGTAAGGACCTCGTTAAGGAAATCAAGAAGACAGGCGAAGAATCAAAGGTTGCGCTCCGTTCTATCAGACGTGATATTATGGATAAGTTCAAGACAATGAAAAAGAATAACGAAATCACTGAGGACGACCTTAAGGATTGCGAAAAGGACGTTCAGAATATAACTGATAAGTTCGTTAAGAATATTGACGATATGATTGCTAAAAAAGAAGCAGAGATTATGTCAATTTAAGGTGAACTTCTGATGAGTGAAAATATTGCCCTTAATGTCCCTGTGCATGTGGGAATTATAATGGACGGAAACGGTCGCTGGGCCAAGAAAAGACTTATGCCACGAAAAATGGGGCATAGGGAAGGCGCAAAAACTTTCCGTACCATTACAAGAGCCTGCAAGAATATGGGCATAAAGTATGTTACTTACTATGCGTTTTCAACCGAAAACTGGGCGAGACCTCAGGATGAGGTTGATGCTATTATGGATTTGTTTGAAAAGTATCTTGACGATGTAAAGAGCTTTGCTGATGAAAATATCAGAATCAGATTTATCGGCGACCGCTCAAAGCTTACACCCTCACTTCAGCAGAAAATGGCTGATGTTGAAAAGTTTTGTGAGAAATTTGATTCTCTTGATTGTTTCCTTGCAATCAATTACGGCGGTAGAGATGAAATAAAGCATTCTGTTCAGGAAATTGCAAAAAAGGTTCAGAGGGGTGAAATCTCACCTGAAGATATCGACGAAAAGCTCATTACAGAAAATCTTTATACCGCTGAGGCACCACCGGTTGATTTGATTATCAGGCCAAGCGGTGAGCTTAGGCTTTCAAACTTCCTGATATGGCAGGCGGCTTATGCGGAATATTATTTTACTGATATTCTCTGGCCGGATTTTAAACCTGAAGATTTGGAAAAGGCTGTTAAAAGCTTCTCCGACAGAAACAGACGCTTCGGCGGAGTTTAACGGCTAATATTTGACAGGAGAACTTCTGATGAAAATAAGAATTATTTCGGGAGCAGTGGCAGTTGTTATTGCGATTGTTATACTTATGCTCCATAATACTATTGTCCTTGATATAGCTGTGGCACTTCTTATTGCGGGAATGCTCTACGAGCTTTTTAAGGCGACCGGATGTACAAAATTCAAGTCTACCGCTTTTCTTTGTATAGCTTATGGGCTTGCAACTCCCTTTTTCTCATATTTCGGGAAATGGTCGGGACTTGTAACTCTCGGCTGGGGACTTCTCACCTTTGCTACAAATCTCAAGCAGTATAAGGAATTGAAGTTTGATAAGCTGGCGATAATGCTTGCATCAACTATCCTCGTTGCCTATTCGATGAATAGTCTGCTTGGTATCCACGATATGAGTGAAAAACACGGACTTTTCCTTGTTGTACTCACACTTTGTGGTGCGTGGCTTGCTGATACGGGAGCTTATTTTTCAGGAACATTTTTCGGAAGACATAAGCTTTGTCCGAATATCAGCCCTAAAAAGACGGTTGAAGGCTTTATCGGTGGAACAATTACAAACGGTCTGATTTTTATTCTTGCAGGACTTCTCTATGGTAAGGTAATTACAGACCTGCCGATGGATTACTTCTTGCTCTTTGTATTCGGAATGGCTTGCTCAGTAGTCGGACTTCTGGGAGACCTTTCAGCTTCGCTTGTAAAAAGACAGTATAACATTAAGGACTACGGAAATATAATGCCGGGACACGGTGGGGTTATGGACAGATTTGACAGCGTACTGTTTGTAGCACCGTTTATGGCGGCGATGCTCGCTTATTTCCCGATTTTCTGAACTGAAAAATAAATAGAAGGGTAGATTTTCACGGAATTGATTTTTGAAAAATCAAAATCGGATGTCTGCCCTTTTCGTAGTAATTAAGGGACTAATTTTGCGAAAGGAACGCATATTATTTATGAAAACTATGTCAATAATCGGCTCTACCGGCTCAATAGGTACTCAGGCATTGGAGGTTGCTAAAAAGCATAATATAGCTATTGAAGGCCTTGCTGTTTTTGGAAATACAGAGCTTCTTGCAAAACAGGCAAAGGAGTTTGCTGTAAAGAAAATCTGCGTGTTTGACGAGAGCAAAAAAGCTGAGCTTTCTGCTCTTGTTGATAGAGATGTGGAAGTTCTCACAGGAATGGACGGACTTTGTGAAATAGCAAGAATGGATACTGATATTTTTCTTAATTCCGTTGTGGGAATGGTGGGGCTCAAACCTACTGTTGAAGCTCTTCTCGCAAAGAGAACAAAGGATTTCAGAATAGCTCTTGCAAATAAGGAAACTCTTGTTGCAGGCGGCGAAATTGTTATGAAGCTTTCAAAGGAAAAGGGAATACCTGTTTTGCCAGTTGATAGCGAGCATAGTGCGATTTTCCAGTGCTTGCAGGGGAATGATAAAAAGAGCCTCAATAAAATTTTCCTCACAGCTTCCGGTGGACCTTTTTTTGGAAAAACAAAGGAAGAAATCGCCGGAGCTTCAGTTGAAGAGGCACTTAATCACCCTAACTGGTCAATGGGACGAAAAATTACCATAGACTCTGCTACACTTATGAATAAAGGCCTTGAATTTATCGAGGCAATAAGACTCTTTGATGTTACACCTGAGCAGATTGAAGTGGTTGTTCATAGAGAAAGTGTTGTTCATTCAGCAGTGGAATATAAGGATTTTTCAGTTATCGCACAGATGGGCGTGCCTGATATGAAAATTCCTATTCAGTATGCTGTTTTGTATCCTGAAAGAACAGACTGCCCGACAAAACAGCTTTCTTTGACGGACTACGGAACACTCACCTTTAAAAAGCCTGATTACGAAACCTTTGACTGCCTGAGAGCGTGTATTGAAGCAGTTAAAATCGGTGGAACTATGCCTGCAATGGTAAATGGTGCCAACGAAGAAGCTGTGGCTGCTTTTCTTGATGGGAAGATTAAATTTCTTCAGATAGGAGAACTAGTAACAGCTGTGCTTTCTGAATTTAATAAAAAGGAAATAACCTGCCTTGATGACGTTTTTGAGGCGGATAGAATTGCAAGAGAATTTGTAAAAAATAGAATTTCATAAGGAGGATATGTTTTTTATAAAACATAGTCGGATATGGGTATTGTTGTTGCTGTTTTGATTTTTGGAATGATTATCTTTATCCACGAGCTGGGACATTTTGCTGTTGCTAAGGCTTGTGGGGTAAAGGTTAATGAGTTTGCATTGGGTATGGGACCGAAGCTTTTTGGCTTTAAAAAGGGCGAAACTGCATATTCTCTGAGACTTCTCCCGATAGGTGGATTCTGCTCAATGGAGGGCGAGGACGCTGACAGCAGCGACGCAAGAGCCTTTGGAAATAAAAAGGTCTGGCAGAGAATCTTAATCGTAATTGCAGGTGCGGTTATGAATGTTATTCTCGGCTTTGTGCTTATTGTGATTATGCATTCTATGGAGGAAAGACTTACTTCAACGACTGTTTCGTGGTTTGCTGAAACTCAGACTTCACATAGTACAGGCCTCGAAATAGGCGATAAAATTCTTGAAATCAACGGTATGAAAATTTATACCGATATGGATATTTCATATCACTTCCAGAGCGACGAGGACGCAGTTTTTGATATGGTTGTACTCCGTGACGGAAAAAAGGTTGAGCTTGAAGGCGTTACTTTTGCAAAGGATGAAAACGGACTTCATATAGATTTCAAGGTTGTACCTGATGAGGTTAATGTGGGGAATGTTTTGAAATATTCCGTAAAATCTACAATTTCCTATGCACGCCTTGTGTGGATTTCTCTTGGAGATTTGATTACCGGAACTTATAAAATCAACGACCTTTCCGGACCTGTGGGAATCGTTGACTCAATCGGTCAGGTGGTTGAAAGCGAAAAGGACGACGACGGAATTGACTGGAGAGCTCTTGCGGACAAACTTCTGTTTCTTGCGGCATTTATGACAATTAACGTCGGAATTTTTAATCTTCTTCCGCTTCCTGCACTTGACGGCGGACGACTTATCTTCCTTGTAGTTGAGGCGATAAGACGTAAGAAAATCAATCCTGAGCATGAGGGAATGGTCCACTTAATCGGCCTTGCGCTGCTTATGCTTCTTATGCTGGTGGTTACTTTTAACGATATTGTGAGAATTATTAAACGATAAAAGAGGTTTGATTTATGATAAGAAATGTAAAACCTGTAAAGGTTAAAAACCTTACGCTTGACGGTAAGAAAATATATATTCAGTCGATGCTTAATACACCTTCAACAGATATTGAGGGAAGTGTAAATCAGGCAGTGGCGCTTGAAAAGGCTGGTTGTGAAATCGTAAGAGCAGCTATTCCTGATATGGAGGCTGTCAAGCTTATTCCTGCAATCAAGGAAAAGGTGAATATTCCGCTTGTTGCAGATATTCATTTTGATTACAGACTTGCACTTGCGTCAGTTGATGCAGGAATTGACAAAATCAGAATAAATCCCGGAAATATCGGTGATATGGATAGGGTAAAGGCTGTTGTAAATGCTTGTAAGAATAAAAATATTCCTATTAGAATCGGAGTAAACAGCGGTTCACTTGAAAAGGAGCTTCTTGCAAAATACGGCTCGCCGACTCCTGAAGCTCTGGTTGAAAGTGCTTTGAAGCACGTTGAAATTCTTGAAAAATGCGACTTTGAGGATATAGTTATTTCTATAAAATCTTCAAACGTAAATACAATGATAAATGCTTACAGACTTCTGGCTGAGAAGTGTAATTACCCACTTCACCTTGGCGTTACCGAAGCAGGTACAGAGAGAATGGGTATTATCAAGTCTGCTGTGGGAATTGGTAGCCTGCTTGTTGACGGTATTGGCGAAACCATCAGAGTTTCACTTACCGATACTCCTGTCAAGGAAATCGCAGCTGCAAAGGATATTCTTATGGCTGTGGGAAAGGGTAGCGGAGTTAAGATTGTTTCCTGTCCGACCTGCGGAAGAACAAGAATTGACCTTATTTCTCTTGCAAAAAAGGTTGAAGAATTAACCCGTGACGTTAAAAAGGATATTACTGTTGCAGTTATGGGTTGCGTGGTAAACGGAATCGGCGAGGCAGGAGAGGCTGATATCGGAATTGCAGGTGGCGACGGCTGTGCTGTGATTTTCAAAAAGAAAGAAAAAATCTGTAAGGTGAGCGAGGAAGAAGCACTTTCACGACTTATGGAGGAAATTGAAAAGCTCTAAAGGAATTTTAAAATGATTAGTAATGTAATTGGGGAATTTTTTGAAGAACATAAGGATATTATTCCGTCAAAAATGGCTGACGGAAAAATACTCAGAATAAATTTTAAAGAAAACGAAAAGCAGGCTGAATTTGTAGTTGCTCTTGGAAATTTCGTTGACTATGAAACTGTAAAGCAGTTTGAAAAGCGTCTTTGTAAGGCTTATGGCTTTGAAAGACTTTCAATCAGCTGTAAGTATGCGCCTGATGTGTTTTCTGTTTCTCTTTTTGAGGAAATCGTTAAGTTTGTCAAGGACGAAAATCCTATTGTCAACGGTTTTCTTGACGGGGCAGACTGCGTTTATGAAAATGGCGAGCTAAAAATTACAGTAAAAAACGGCGGTCTTGACCTGCTTTCTAAAGCGAATGCTGATATGTCAGTTTCAAAGATGATAAACAAGCTTTTCAGTATGAATGTTTACGTTATTCTTTGCGAAAACGGAGAAAAGAATAATATTGACCACAAAAAGAATCTTGAGCAATTTATCAAGGCTATCCCTGTGGAACAGCCTAAGAAAACTGAAAATTCAGCAGGAAACTATTCGCAGGATACAGGCGACGCAGAGTTCAGAACAGTTTCCTTTGACTTTACAAGACTTAACCTTATGGGCGAAAATTCTACAGTTGTTATGGGAAATCCTATCAGCCCTGACTATCAGTTCACACCTCTTTCCGATATAAACGAGGAATCTGATGAGGTTGTTGTGTGGGGTGATATTTTTTCCATTGATACCCGTGAAATCAAAAACGGCTCAATGATTTGCACCTTTTTTATCACAGACTATTCAGGCTCATATACTGTGAAAATTTTTGCTTCAAGCAGAGCAGGAAAGTTCAACAAATTCCCTCGTGCAAGACTTGAACAGGCACTGCCGTTTCTTAAAAAGGGAAGTACAGTAGTAATCAGAGGCAGAGTTGAGCTTGATAACTATGAGGGTACATATAACCTTACTCCGTCGGATATTATGACGGTTAAGCGTGCTACCAAAAAGGATAACGCAGAAAATAAGAGAGTTGAGCTCCATTGTCATACGAATATGTCAGCGATGGACGCACTTACTCCTGCCGATAAACTGGTTGACAGAGCATACGCTTGGGGACATAAAGCGCTGGCAATCACCGACCACGGAGTTTGTCAGGGATACCCTGACGCTATGAATGCCGTTGATAAAATAAGAAGAAACGGTGGCCAGTTCAAGCTGATTTTTGGTGTTGAAGGCTATCAGGTCAACGATGAGGTTAAAATCGTAAAGGGACTTAGTAATCTTGCTTTGTCTGACGAAATTATCGCCTTTGACCTTGAAACAACGGGACTTTCACCACAGTCAGAAAGAATTATCGAAATCGGTGCGGTGAGAATCAGAAATTTTGAAATAGTTGAGAGCTTCAATACATTTGTTAATCCTGAAAGACCTATTTCTTATCAGATAACTGAACTGACTGGCATCAATGACCAGATGGTAAAGGACGCTCCACTTGAAAGAGAAGCCTTTGAGAAATTCATTGAATTCTGCGGAAAGAATCCTGTTCTTGTGGCACATAATGCTGACTTTGATACGGGATTTGTTACGGCAAGTGCTGTAAGACTTGGAATTGATTTCAGATTTACAAGCCTTGATACAGTTGAACTTTCAAGAGCGATGTTGCCTGAACTTAAAAAGCATAAGCTTGATATTGTTGCAAATCATCTGAAGCTCGGGGATTTTGAACACCACAGAGCTTGTGATGATGCTGACGTGTGTGGAAGAATTTATATAAATCTTGCTAAGAAGCTTCAGAATGAACACGCAAATTTACAGGTTACCTTTGATAAAATCAATAGCCTTATCGGTGTGAAGGACGTAAATTCAATAAAGCAGACTTACCACCAGATTATTCTTGCAAAAAATAAAACAGGCCTTAAAAACCTTTATAAACTTGTTTCTTATTCAAATCTTAAATATTATTACAGAAACCCACGAATTCCGAAATCTGAACTTATCAAGCACAGAGAGGGACTTATTGTGGGTAGTGCCTGCGAGGCAGGTGAGCTTTTCCGTGCTGTATTCAAGGGCAGACCTCACGACGAGCTTTTGCAGATAGCAGGCTTTTATGACTATCTGGAAATTCAGCCGATTGGTAATAACAGCTATATGCTCCGTAACGGCGAGGCTAAAAGCGAGGAAGAGCTGAGAAACTTCAACAGAAAGATTGTTGAGCTTGGCGACGAGCTGGGAATACCTGTATGTGCTACCTGCGACGTGCATTTTATGGACGAGGGCGACGCTTGTTACAGAGCGATTCTGCAGGCTTCAAAGGGCTTTGCCGACGCTGATAATCAGGCACCTCTCTTTTTCAGAACAACAGAAGAAATGCTTGAAGAATTTTCTTATCTTGGAAAAGAAAAAGCATACGAGGTTGTTGTTACTAATCCGAATAAAATTGCCGATATGGTTGACGAGGATATAAGACCTTTCCCTAAGGGTACATATACACCGTTTATCGAGGGTGCTGTAAGGGAACTTCAGGTTATCTGCTGGAAGAAAGCCTGTGAAATTTACGGCGACTGTGACCCTGATGATGTTGTTATTCCTGACGGAGATACGGGAATTAACGAGCCGTTCAAGGAGCATATTCCAGAAATAGTTTATAAGCGACTTGACAGAGAGCTTACATCAATTATCAAACACGGTTTTGCTGTGCTTTATATGATTTCTCAGAAGCTTGTGGCTAACTCTGTTGAAAACGGCTATCAGGTTGGTTCACGAGGCTCGGTAGGTTCATCATTCGTTGCGTCTATGTCGGGTATTTCCGAAGTAAACCCACTTATGCCTCACTATGTATGCCGAAACTGTAAGTACAGCGAATTTATTACTGACGGTTCGGTAGGTTCGGGCTATGACCTTCCAGAAAAGGCTTGTCCTAAGTGTGGTACTTCAATGCACCGTGACGGACACGATATCCCGTTTGAAACCTTCCTTGGCTTTGACGGAGATAAAGCGCCTGATATCGACCTTAACTTCTCAGGCGACTATCAGAGCTTTGCACATAGATATACCGAAGAGCTTTTCGGTGCTGACCACGTATTCAAGGCAGGAACTATCGGTGGTGTCGCTGATAAGACTGCTTATGGTTATGTTAAAAAGTACCTTGAAGAAAGAGGAAGAACTGCTAATAAGGCAGAGGAACAAAGACTTGTAAACGGCTGTACGGGAGTCAAGAGAACTACCGGTCAGCATCCTGGCGGAATGGTCGTTGTGCCAAGCGACTATGAGGTTTATGACTTTACACCTGTTCAGCACCCTGCTGAAAAGGCTGCGTCGGGAATTGTTACAACACACTTTGACTTCCACTCACTTCACGATACAATCCTGAAACTTGACGAGCTGGGACACGATGTTCCGACACTTTATAAATACCTTGAAGATATGACGGGACTTGATATTCTGGAAATTCCTATGTCAGACGAAAAGGTATATTCGCTGTTTACATCCCCTGAAGCACTTGGAGTTACAGCTGAGGATATTGACTGTAATACGGGAACTCTCGGTATCCCTGAAATGGGAACTCCTTTCGTAAGAGGAATGCTTATTGAGTCACGTCCTAAGAATTTCAGCGACTTGCTCCAGATTTCGGGACTTTCTCACGGAACTGACGTATGGCTGGGAAATGCACAGGAGCTTATTAAAGATGGAATCTGTACAATTTCTGACGTTATCGGTACCCGTGACAGTATTATGACCTATCTTATCTATCACGGACTTGACCCTAAGCTTTCCTTTAAGATTATGGAAATCACAAGAAAGGGTAATGCTACAAAGCTTCTTACCGACGAGATGAAACAGGATATGCTCAGCCATAATGTTCCACAGTGGTATATCGATAGTTGTCTTAAAATCAAGTATATGTTCCCTAAGGCTCACGCTGCTGCGTACGTTACATCTGCTATCAAACTCTGCTGGTTCAAGATTTATAAGCCTGTTGAGTTCTATGCGGCTATGTTTACCGTTCGTGGTGAGGACTTTGACGCCGAAAGCGCTATAAAGGGAAAAGCCTTTACAAAGGCTAAAATGGACGAGCTTAAATTAAAGGGAAATGCAAGAACTGCTAAGGAAAGCGGTACTTATGAAACCTTGCAGCTTATGTATGAAATGATGATGCGAGGCTATGAATTTCTGCCGATAGATGTTGAAAAATCACACGCTACAATTTACCGGATTGAAGACGGAAAACTCAGACTTCCTTTCTGTTCAATGTCGGGTGTTGGTGAAAATGCCGCAAGGGATTTGTATAAGGCTGCACAACAGGGCGGGTTTATTTCTATCGAGGAATTCCAGAAATTAAGCGGAGTTTCAAAATCGGTTATTGACGCACTTTCAGAGCTTGGGGTGTTTGGCGACCTGCCGGAATCAAGCCAGATGGGATTTTTCTGATAGTTTGTATATTATGTACGAGCAGTAATGGTTTGTTTTGTGAGTTTTGTTGAGTTTGTAGGTTGACAAAACTGTGATAATATGATATTATGTTAATATGATAACACTTTAGCACGATAAAATGTTTTAAAAACAATCAAGGAGACCTGTTAGTATATGAAAAGATATGATTTGATTACACCAGAGGGAACAAGAGATTTGCTTTTTGAGGATTGCCTTGCAAGAAAGGACGTTGAAAACAGACTCGAAAAGCTTTTCAAGGGCTTTGGATATAGCGAGGTTGTTACACCGGGAATTGAGTTTTATGACGTGTTCAGCTCAAGCGCAAGAGGCTTTAGACAGGAAAGTCTTTATAAGCTTACCGATTCAAAGGGCAGACTTATTGTTATGCGCCCTGACTCAACACTTCCCATTGCAAGACTTGTTGCTACACGACTTAAGGATTCAAAGCTTCCTCTCAGACTTTTTTATAACCAGAGCCTTTATGAGAATAATTCTCTCCTTAAGGGTAGAAGTGACGAAATGGTTCAGGCAGGCGTTGAGCTTATCGGAAGTGCTTCTGTAAAGCGTGGCGATTATGAAGTTCTTTGTCTTGGAGTTCAGTCACTTAAGGAATTTGATGATAACTTCAGACTTGAAATCGGTCATATCGGATATTTCAAGGCACTTGTTGATAAGCTTGGCGTTGATAAGATGGTTGAGGAAGAGATAAGAATGCTAATTTCCGCTAAAAACTATCCTGCACTTAACGACCTGCTTGACACAATAGGCGATAATAAGATTATCAGGACTTTGAAACAGCTTCCAAGACTTTTTGGCGGGGTTGAAGTTTTTGATAAGGCTGCTGAACTCTTTACAGACGATAAGATTGACGGAATTTTAGTTAATCTCAGAGAGGTTTATAACAGACTTTCAAGTCTTGGCTACGAGGGTAAGATTTCTGTTGACCTGGGTATTGTAAGCCATATCGACTACTATACGGGAATTGTTTTCAAGGGCTATATTTCAGGAGTTGGCTCTGCAGTTTTAAAGGGCGGAAGATACGATAAGCTTATCGGTGAATTCGGCAGAGATGTAAACGCTGTCGGCTTCGGTGTCAACGTTGACGCTGTGGCAAACTATATGAGAAAAAAGGGTGCTTCACCTGAAATCAAAATTCCCGATGCTGTTGTTTTCGGAAAGACAGGCTATGTTGTTGAGGCTGTGGCTTATGCCCAGAAGCTCTGCAATGAAGGAATGACAGTAGAAAACGGACTTTTTGATACCCTTGAAGAAACAGTTGCTTATGCTAAGGAAAAGGGTATAAATAAGATTTATGTTGTTGATAAAGAAATAAAGGAGGTCTGCTGTAATGAATAAACCACTGAGAATTGCACTTACAAAAGGCAGACTTGAAAAGGATACAATTTCGCTTTTTGAAAAAATCGGCTATGATTGTACTGCTGTAAGAGAAAAGGGAAGAAAGCTTATTCTCCCTGTTGAGGACGGAAATATTGAGGTTGTTCTTGCTAAGGCAAACGACGTAATTACATATGTTGAACACGGTGTTTGTGATATGGGCGTTGTTGGTAAGGATACCATTATGGAGATGCAGGGTAAGTTTTTTGAGCTTGTTGATTTGGGATTCGGAAGATGTAAGTTTGCGCTTGCAACAAAGAAAGGCTCAAAGTTTTATGGCGGATATGACGTAAAGACCATTGCTACCAAGTATCCTAATATCGCAAGAGCCCATTTTGAAAGCAAGGGAATGGACGTTGAAATCGTCAAGATTGAAGGCTCAGTTGAGCTTGCACCGCTTCTTGAACTTTCGGATGGTATCGTTGATATTGTTGAAACGGGTACTACCCTTAAGGAAAACGGTCTTGAGGTGATTGAGGATATCGTTCCTGTATCTGCAAGACTTATCGTAAATATGGTTAGTATGAAATTAAGACAGGAAGAAATCGAAAAGCTGGTTTCTCTTGTTGAGGCTAATATATAAAAAGTCAGGTCGTATTATTTGAAAGGAAGATTACTATGGCTCTCATAAAAAAGATTTTTGCAAACGGAACAGATGAGGTTGAGTTTTTCAATCAGCTTGAACAGAGAAACGGTGAAACTGATAAGAAGGTTACTGCCGTTGTCAGTGATATTATCGATAAGGTAAGAGCAGAAGGCGATAAGGCTGTTATTGAATATACAATGAAGTTTGATGGTATAAAGCCTAAGTATTATGAAGTACCGAGAGATGTTATCAACGAAGCACTTACAGAAGCTGACCAGAAGTTTGTTGACGCACTTCTTAACGCTATGGAAAATATCACTGCTTTTCACCAGCGTCAGAAGTCTCAGAGCTTTATTGACCCTCAGCCAAATGGCGTAATTCTCGGACAGAGAGTAAGAGGACTTGATAAGGTAGGTCTTTATGTTCCGGGCGGAACTGCTGCTTATCCTTCTTCAGTTCTTATGAATGCCGTACCTGCTAAGATTGCAGGCGTTAAGGAAATCATTATGGTTACTCCTCCACTTAAAAACGGCCAGCCAAATAAGGATATCCTTGTTGCAGCTGCTGTTTGTGGTGTTGACAGAGTATTTCTTGCAGGTGGTGCACAGGCTGTTGCTGCACTTGCTTACGGAACAGAACAGATTCCAAAGGTTGATAAAATCGTAGGCCCGGGTAATATCTTTGTTGCAACAGCTAAGAAGCTTCTTTACGGAGTAGTTGATATTGATATGATTGCAGGCCCGAGCGAAATCCTCGTGCTTGCTGACCATAAGGCAAATCCTAAGTATATTGCCGCTGACCTTATGTCACAGGCAGAACACGATATGCTTGCTTCTTCAATTCTTGTTACAACAAGCGAAAGAATTGCTGATGAAACTATCGAAGAGCTTGAAAAACAGATTCCTGCTCTTTCAAGAGCTGATATTATCCTGAAGTCGCTTTCGGATTTTGGTGCTATTATCATCTGTGACGATAAGAATCAGGCTTGCGATATCGCAAATAAGCTTGCACCTGAACATCTTGAAGTTCTTTTTGAAAACCCAATGGAATATATCGGCAGACTTGATAATGCCGGTTCAGTGTTCCTCGGTGCATTTTCACCGGAGCCGCTTGGTGACTACTATGCAGGACCAAACCACGTTCTTCCTACAAGCGGTACAGCAAGATTTTTTTCACCACTTTCAGTAAACAGCTTTGAAAAGCGTTCAAGCTATATCTACTATACAGAGGAAGCTCTCGGTGAGGCCAAGGACGATATTCTTCTTATTGCTAATAAGGAAGGTCTTACCGCACACGCAAATGCAATCAAAGTGCGTTTTTAAAAAAATGCACAATTATCAGCAATTTTCGAAAGGAAATGCAAAAATGTATCAGTTGAATAAAAAATTAAAGGATTTAATTCCTTATGAGCCAATTCAGGGTGAATATAAAATCCGTCTTGACGCAAACGAAAGCTGCTTTGATTTGGGTGACGATTTAAAAGATAAGCTTTGCGAAGAAATTAAAAAGCTCAGCTTTAACAGATACCCTGACCCTTTTGCTAAGGAAGCAGTTAAGGCTTTTGCTGATTATTATAATCTTGAAGAAAAATACATCACAGCAGGTAACGGCTCTGATGAGCTTATCAGTATTATTTCAAGTACATTCTTAGAAACAGGTGACAAGGTTGTTACCTTGTCGCAGGATTTCTCAATGTATGCCTTTTACGGTAGCATTTATGAGACCCAGCCACTTGTTTTTGAAAAGAATGAGGATTTGATTATTGACGTTTCGGGGCTTGTTTCATTCTGTAACGAAAATAACGCAAAAATGCTTATTTTCTCAAATCCTTGTAACCCTACTTCAATAGGCCTTGACAGAAAAAATGTTGAGAAGCTCCTTGACGGGATAAATAAGAAATGCCTTGTTGTACTTGATGAAGCCTATATGGATTTCTGGAATGAGTCACTTCTTGACAGCGTCAGCCAGTATGATAATCTTATGATTTTAAAGACCTGTTCAAAGGCTATCGGTCTTGCAGGTATAAGAATGGGCTTTGCTGTTGCAAATGAAAAGATTACAAACGCTATGAGGGCAGTAAAATCTCCATACAATACAGACATTATTTCACAGAAAACTGCTGAAGTTGTGTTTAAGGAAAAAGCACTTCTTGATGAAAGAACAGCCCGTATGGTTGAGGGCAGAAACGAGCTTTATAAGGCGTGCGTTCTGCTTATGGAGGTAAGCGATAAAATCGAAAAGATTTATGAAAGCGCTACAAATTTTGTGTTTATAAAAACAGATTACGCTGATGAAATTTTTGAGAGTCTCCTTGAAAAATCAATCGCTGTGAGAAAATTCAAGGGCTATCTTAGAATTTCCACAGGCACAGAGGAAGAAAATGCAGAGCTTATAAATGTTCTCAGAGAAATTATCTGACTTATTTTGAAAGGAATGAAAATTATGTCAAGAACAGCACAGGTAGAGAGAAAAACAAAAGAAACTGAAATTTCCGTTAAGCTTAACCTTGACGGTGAGGGAAATGTTAAAATTGATACAGGCGTAGGATTTTTTGACCATATGCTTACAGCCTTCGGAGTGCACGGGGGACTTGACCTTGAGGTAAATGTCAAGGGCGACCTTTATGTTGACGCACACCACACAGTTGAGGATACAGGAATAGTAATCGGTCAGGCTATCGCAAAGGCTCTTGGCGATAAGAGCGGAATTATGCGTTATGGTAATGCTTATATTCCAATGGACGAAGCTCTGGGATTTTGTGCTCTCGACGTAAGCGGAAGACCGTTTTTGGTGTTTGACGCTGAGTTTACCGATGATAAAATGGGCGAAATGGATACCTGCCTTGTGGAGGAATTTTTCAGAGCTTTAAGCTTTAATTCCGGAATTACTCTCCACCTTAAAAACTGCTATGGAAAGAACGACCACCATATTGCCGAGGCTCTTTTCAAGGCGTTTGCACACGCTTTCAAAAATGCCGTAAAGAAGAACAATAACGGCGAAGTGCTTTCTACAAAGGGAGTTCTCTAATCTTATTTAAGGAATGATAATTTAATGATTGCTATAATTGACTACGGCGCAGGCAATATTTTCAGCGTTAAAAATGCCCTTGATTTTTTAGGCGTTGAAAACAAGCTCACAAAGGACAAGGACGAAATTATAAATGCCGACGGAATAATTCTTCCGGGCGTTGGGGCATACCCTTGGGCTATGAAGATGTTAAAGGAAAGCGGACTTGTTGATACAATCAAGGAACAGTCACAAAAAAAGCCTTTTCTTGGAATTTGTCTTGGAATGCAGCTTTTGTTTGAAAAAGGCTTTGAATTTGAGGAATGCGACGGTCTGGGACTTATCAAGGGTGAAGTCCGTTATATGGATGAACCTGACCTGATTATTCCACATATGGGTTGGAATGAGCTTGAATTCAATATGGAATGCCCACTTACACAGGGACTTACAGATAATACATACGTGTATTTTGTTCACTCGTATAAGGCTGTTTGTGACAGCGAAAATGTTGTTGCGTATTCAACCTACGGTGGAAAAGTACCTGCACTTGTAAGCGACGGAAAAACTGTTTTTGGTGCACAGTTCCACCCTGAAAAATCAGGTGACGCAGGTCTTTCAATCCTTAAAAATTTTGCACAGCTTTGCAAGGAGGGAAAATAAATGCTTGCTAAAAGAATAATTCCTTGCCTTGACGTGCGTGATGGAAAGGTTGTTAAGGGCGTAAACTTCCAGGGGATTAAGGAAGTTGGTGACCCTGTCCAGTGTGCTTATGAATATAATAAGCAGGGCGCAGATGAAATAGTTTTTTATGATATTACAGCTTCCCACGAGGGCAGAGGTGTAATGCTTGACGTTGTAAGAGAAACAGCAAAAAAGGTGTTTGTACCTCTTACAGTCGGTGGTGGAATTACAACCGTTGACGATATAAGAGAAACTCTGAGAGCGGGTGCTGATAAGGTTTCTGTAAATTCTCAGGCGGTTAAAAACCCACAGCTTATAAAAGACGGAGCTGATATTTTTGGCTCACAGTGTATCTGTGTAGGAATTGACGCCAAGAAAATTGCTGACAAAAAGTGGACGGTTTTTATTAACGGTGGAAGAATTGATATGCAGATTGACCTTATTGACTGGGTTAAGAGAATTGAACAGCTTGGTGCAGGGGAAATCTGCCTCAATTCAATCGACACCGACGGAGTGCGTGGCGGATTTGATTTGGAAATGCTCAAATCGGTAGTTGACGCTGTTAAAATTCCTGTTATCGCAAGTGGTGGTGCAGGAAAGCTAGAACATTTCGCAGACGCATTTCTTGAAACAGATTGCTCGGCGGCACTTGCAGCTTCACTTTTCCACTTCAAGGAATTGACAGTCGGGGAAGTAAAAGACGATTGCAGAAGCAAAGGTATACTTATCAGATAGGAGTAAGTGATGAGCAAAATTAAAATTGATATAAACAATCTGGATAAATATTTTGAAAAGGGCGAGCTTACACCTGCTATTGCTTTTGATGTTGACACAAAAACTGTGCTGATGCTTGCTTATATGAACAAGGAAAGCTTAAAGAAAACCCTTGAAACAGGCTATACATGGTATTGGAGTCGTTCAAGACAGGAATACTGGAATAAAGGCGCTACAAGTGGGCATCTTCAGAAGGTTGTTTCAATTTATGCTGACTGCGACAACGATACGCTTCTTTTGAATGTCAAGCAGACAGGTGTTGCCTGCCATACAGGAGAATACAGTTGTTTCTTTAACGAAATTTATAATGAAGAGTAGTTTCTTCCCCTCGCCTTCGGCGAGGGGATAGAATGAAAAAACAGACAGGTGTTGCCTGTCATACAGGTGAATACAGCTGTTTTTTTAAAGAAATCTACAATGACAAGGAGAACTAAAATGACAGTTTACGAAGAAATTTTTGAAGTTATAAAGCAGAGAAAAACTGCTTACGAGCAGGGTACAGCACAGGAAAATTCCTACACCTGCTATCTTTTTGAAAAGGGCGTTGATAAAATCTGCAAGAAGATTGGCGAAGAAGCTACCGAAACAGTTATCGCAGCAAAAAACGGCGACAACGACGAGCTTATGAATGAAATCAACGACCTTTTGTATCACGTTATGGTGCTCTGTGCAAATCAGGGGCTTGACTGGAAGGACGTTGAAAGAGTTCTTGACGAAAGAAACGAAAAAATCGGCAACTTAAAGCAGTTCCACACAGTTGATAAGAATACGTAGCTTTAATCTTTTCCCCCGCCATACGGCGGGGGAAAACTATTATGGAAGGCTCTGTGTAAATAAGGGACTTGACTGGAAGGACGTTGAACATGTTCTTGATGAAAGAAACGAAAAAATCGGCAACTTAAAGCAGTTCCACACAGTTGACAAGAACACTTAAACAAACGTTACGTTTGCATCCACCTCGCCTTTGGGAAATTTGAAAAAAAGGACATTTTTGAGTGACGGCGGTTAGCGGCTCACCTGTTCGGTTCGCCTTAAAAGGTGAAAACGGATATGACATTTATAATTAAATTTATAATGATTTTTAAATCTCTTTTCGGGTATATCGGAAAGAGATTTTTTTGTCGCAAAAAATCGGATTTCATTTATGAAATATCAGCTTTTAAAACTTGCAATTTGATAAGAGTTATGTTATAATTATTTAGTATGGATAATTGTGTGCATTTGACGGCGTTTACTTGTTTTCAGTGTATATTTTCAGAGGATTTCCTGTATAATACTTTAAAAAGTATTGTATTGAAAGGAATGTCCATATTTGAAAAATAACGATAAAAAAGAATGCTGTGAAAACGAAAACAATCAGAATTCCCAACTTGAGCTTATCGAAAGTCTGGGGCAGGTTTTTACACCTAACGCAAAGCACCTTATTCACTGCCTGAATATTATCGGTCAGGTGGAGGGACACTATGTTCTTCCGCCACAGAATAAGACTACCAAGTATGAGCATATTATTCCCGCGCTTGTGGCTATCGAGCAGGATAGGTCTATTGAGGGGCTTGTGATTATTCTTAATACTGTGGGCGGAGATGTTGAGGCAGGGCTTGCAATCGCTGAGGTGGTTGCCGGAATGAAAACTCCTACTGTTTCACTTGTTGTGGGAGGTGGACATTCAATCGGAGTTCCTCTTGCAGTCTGCGCTAAGAAATCCTTCATTGTTCCTTCTGCTACAATGACAATTCACCCTGTAAGAATGAACGGACTTGTTCTGGGTGTTCCACAGACACTGTCTTATTTTGATAAGATGCAGGACAGAATAATCAGATTTGTTTCGGCAAACTCAAAGGTTTCACCAAAAAGATTCAAAGAGCTTATGATGCAGACCGGCGAGCTTGTTATGGACGTGGGAACTGTGCTTGACGGCGAAAATGCAGTGAGAGAAGGTCTTATTGACAGCCTCGGCGGATTATCTGATGCAATCGAATGCCTTTATGATATGATAGAAAACCATAGCGAAAAGGAAGTTTTTAATGATACACACAATAATTAGCTTGTATGATGTTGTGAGGAATGATTTGTGGAATGAAAAAGAGGCGGAAAAAAGCTATTTCTCCACTAACCCTTACGACTATCTTAAATAAAATCAAGACAACGATACAACCGACGAAAGGACAGAGTTTATGACTATTTTAGAAGCTATTTTTCAGGCTATAATTCAGGGGCTTACTGAGTTTCTCCCTGTTTCAAGCTCAGGCCACCTCTCACTTTTTCAGCACTTCACAGGAAATGACGGCGAGGGTGCATTAATGTTTTCGGCAATTTTACATCTGGGAACTCTTGTTGCAGTTTTCGTAGCTTTCTGGGATACAATCAAGGCGCTTATAATTGAGTTTTTCAGATTGTGTGCTGATATATTCCGTGGAAAGTTTTCCTTTAAGGAAATGAACGGCGAGAGAAATATGATTTTTATGATTATTCTTTCAACAGCAATGCTTCTGCCTTTCTTTATTTTCAAAGGCTTTTTTGAAAGCTTTGCAGAGGACAGCTCAATTCTTGCAGAAGGTATCTGCTTCCTTTATACGGCGTTTATTCTTATTATGTCTGATAAATGCGTAAAGGGAACAAAAAATCCTGAGGATATTACAGTGAAAAATGCGGCTACTGTGGGAATTTTTCAGGGTATCGCACTTCTGCCGGGAGTTTCACGCTCAGGCTCAACAATTTCAAGCGGACTGTTTTGTGGTTTTTCAAGAGAAACAGCAGTGAGATATTCTTTTATTCTCGGAATTCCTGCAATTCTTGGTGGCTGTGTCCTTGAAGTAGGAGATGCAGTTAAGGAGGGTATGACCTTTGAGATTTCATACCTTATCGGATTTGTGGTTGCTGCAATCGTAGGAATTATGGCAATCAAAATGGTTTCCTGGCTTGTAAAATCAGATAAATTCAAGTACTTTGGTTATTATACCGCTGTGCTTGGCGTGGTGGTTATCACTATCGCAATTATAGAAATTGTTATCGGACATCCGCTTACAATAAACTAATGGAGGAAAGAAATGGCTGCTCAGAAAAAATCTTCAGCAAAAAAGAATAGCAATATCAAAAACAGCCCGACAAAGCTTGGAGAAGCAAGACGTGGCGAAAACCGTCGCTTCTGGTCCTACATACTTTTTTCACTGGGAATACTTATGATACTTGTTACCTTCGTACAAGGTGGCGGAATGTGGAATAAGCTATATGAAATCAACAGAGGAATGTTCGGAATTTCTGCATTTCTTGTTGGCCCCGAAATCATTTATGTTTCAATTATGATAGCAAGGGATAAATCCCAGAATGCAGTTGTAACAAAGATTATTCAGGGTGTAATCCTTATGCTTTTAATCAGCGGAATTGTTCAGATTTTAGCTGTGGGAAGCGTAGATGGTCACGGCTTTGCAGATAAGCTACGTAAGCTTTATGAAAACGGCGTGAAGCTTAAGGGGGGCGGACTTTGTTCCGCACTTCTCGGTTGGCCGCTTCTTGCAATATTTAAGAGAGTGGGAGCTGCAATAATTATAATTCTCCTGACCTTTACTTTTGTAATGCTTCTCACAAACCTTACACTTATCGAGTTTTTTATTGCAATTACAAAGCCTTTCAGAAAGGGCTATTCAGCAGTTAAGGAAACCAATAAGGAAAATTCTGTTGTAAGAGCTGAAAGAGCAGAAGAAAGACGTGCTGAAAGAGAAAGACTTCAGGCTGAAAAGCAGGAAAAGAAAAAAGGCTCAAAAATCCCTCCTGAGAATATTTCCAAAGAGGAAAGAAAAAATAAGCGTGTTGACGTAGCAAAATATATTCAGGACGATGATATGACGGCTGTGAATAATCAGAAAGTCGACGAAATCGAACACGACCCTGAGCTTGATATAGTCCTTCCTATTCACCCTGTAAATGCTCCTAAGGTTACCCGTAAGAAAATGGAGGAAACAGCAAAAACTACAGAGGATAAACAGCTTAAGGAAATTATCAAGAAGGCTCTTCCTGAAAAAAAGGAGGACCCGCTTATCAATCCTGTCTTCATTGAAAGCGACGGACAGACAACCTTCTTTGAAAAGGATAATGCTATTGCGGTTTATAAGACACCGCCTGTTTCACTTCTTAACTATGCTAAGAATAACAGTGACCCTGCTGAAATCCAGACGGAAATTCAGGGAAAATCAGATACACTTGTTACTACACTCCAGAGCTTTGGTATCCAGTCAAGAATTGTTGATATTTCAAGAGGCCCGTCGGTAACAAGATATGAGCTTCAGCCTGCGGCCGGAGTAAAGGTAAGTAAGATTACAGGACTTTCAGACGATATTGCTCTTAACCTTGCGGCAAAAGGCGTAAGAATTGAAGCTCCTATTCCCGGTAAGGCTGCTGTCGGTGTTGAAATTCCAAATAAGACAAGAGATACAGTTTCCATAAGAGAGCTTATTGAAAGCGAAGAATACATAAAATCTGAGGGTAAGCTCTGCTTTGCGGTAGGTAAGGATATCGAGGGTAATATCATTGTGGGAAATATCGCAAAGATGCCTCATATGCTTATTGCAGGTACAACAGGCTCAGGTAAGTCTGTTTTTACAAACTCAATTATTATGAATATCCTTTATCACGCATCTCCTGATGAGGTAAAGCTTATTCTTATCGACCCTAAACAGGTTGAATTTCCGATTTATAACGGAATCCCACACCTTCTTATTCCGGTAGTTACTGACGCAAGAAAGGCGGCAGGTGCGCTTAACTGGGCAGTTATCGAAATGGAAAAGCGTTATAGCCTTTTTGCTGATACAGGTGTAAGAGATTTGGAAGAATATAATAAGTACGTTGAAAACGACGAGTTGCTTGAAAAAATGCCGCAGATTGTGGTTATTATCGACGAGTTTGCTGACCTTATGATGGTTGCATCAAAGGAAGTTGAACAGTCAGTTTTGCGTATCGCACAAAAAGCAAGAGCTGCCGGTATGCACCTTATTATCGCAACACAGTCACCAAGAGTAGACGTAATTACAGGTCTTATCAAATCGAATATTCCGAGCCGTGTGGCGTTGAAGGTTTCTAACTTTACCGATTCACGAGTTATCCTTGATATCGGCGGTGCAGAAAAGCTTCTCGGAAACGGCGATATGCTTTATATGCCTGTTGGTATGGACAAGCCTATGAGAATTCAGGGAAGCTTTGTTGCAACAAGCGAAGTCCGTGATGTTGTAAATTTCCTTAAGAATCAGATTACCGCAGAATACGACGAAGCTGTTATTGAAGAAATCGAAAAGAATATTCCGATGGCTAAGGGCGAAAAGCCGTCCTACGATGACGACGGAGAATCAGGTGGTTCAAATCTTGACCCGCTTTTCAATGAAGCGGTTGAAGCTGTTCTGGAAAACGGACAGGCTTCTACTTCGTATCTCCAGAGAAGATTGAAGCTTGGCTATGGTCGTGCTGCAAGAGTTATGGATGAAATGGAACAGATGGGAATTATCGGTGCGCCTGACGGCTCAAAGCCAAGAAAGGTGCTTATCACAAAGGATGAATGGCTTGAGAAACAGAGTATGAGTTAATATTAAAAATCAGAAAGGACTGACGGGAATGGCGTTTTTGCCTATTTCAAAAAAGGATATGGACGAGCGTGGGATTTCACAGCTTGACTTTGTCTACATAACAGGTGACGCTTATGTTGACCACCCAAGCTTTGGCGTGGCGATTATATCCCGTCTCCTTGAATATCACGGCTATTCAGTGGGTATTATTTCACAGCCCGACTGGAAAAATGCACGGGATTTTGAAAAGCTGGGCACACCAAGACTTGCGTATCTTGTAACTGCAGGAAACATCGACTCAATGGTTGCACATTATACCGTTGCCAAAAGACTCCGTACAGAGGACGCATACACAGCCGGTGGGAAATTCGGAAAGCGTCCCGACAGAGCAGTTACAGTTTACTGTAAAAAATTAAAGGAGCTTCACCCTGAAATACCTGTGCTGACAGGTGGGCTTGAAGCTTCACTGAGAAGATTTGCACACTATGACTACTGGAATGACTCAGTAATGCCGTCTGTGCTTGTTGACTGTAAGGCTGATATTCTTATGTTTGGCATGGGAGAACATTCAATCGTTGAAATTGCAGACCGCCTCAATAACGGTGAGGATGTTAAATCAATCACCGACGTAAGAGGTACCTGCTATCTGACGGAGCCTGTCAATACCCCAATCGGTGCAGTTGAATGCCCGTCACTTGCTCAGGTGAGGGAAAATAAAAAGCTGTATGCCAAGGCTACAAGAATCCAGTACGACCAGCAGGACGAAATTTACGGAAGAACTGTTATTCAGCGACAGGGAGATATGATGCTTGTTCAGAATCCGCCTGCAACATCTCTTACAACAGAGGAGCTTGATTTGGTGTATAGCCTGCCGTATATGAGGGACTACCACCCGATTTATGAAAAGGACGGCGGAGTGCCTGGTATTGAGGAAGTTAAGTTTTCAATTACACATAACAGAGGTTGCTTTGGTTTTTGTAATTTCTGTTCTATCGCTTTGCATCAGGGTAGAAGAATCCAGACACGAAGTAAGGAATCTGTTCTTCTTGAAGCTAAAAAACTGACAGAAATGCCTGATTTTAAGGGGTATATTCACGATGTCGGAGGCCCTACTGCAAACTTCAGAGCACCGTCCTGCGAAAAACAGCTCACATCAGGACTTTGTAAGGGTAAGAAATGCCTTGCTCCGACACCTTGCAAGAATCTTGATGTAAACCATACGGAATACCTTGATATTTTAAGAGAACTGAGAAAAGTCCCGAAGGTTAAAAAGGTTTTTATCCGTTCGGGAATCAGATATGACTACCTTATCGAGGACAGAGATGAAAGCTTTATAAGAGAACTTATCGAACACCACGTCAGCGGTCAGCTTAAGGTTGCCCCTGAGCATTGTTCGGCTGTTGTCCTTGATAAAATGGGAAAGCCACATATTGAGGCTTACAAGAGATTTCAGAAGAAATTTTATGAAATCACAAAACAAAAGGGTAAGGAGCAGTATCTTGTGCCATACCTTATGAGCTCACACCCTGGAAGTACTATGAAGGACGCTGTTGAGCTTGCAATGTTTTTAAAGGAAAACAATATCCGACCTGAACAGGTGCAGGATTACTACCCGACACCGGGAACAATTTCCACAGCGATGTTTTATTCGGAGCTTGACCCTTATACCCTTGAGCCTGTTTATGTAGCAAAGGATAAAGAGGAAAAAGCTTTGCAGAGAGCTCTGCTCCAGTATTATAAACCTCAGAATAAACAGAAGATTATCGACGCTTTGAAAAAAGCAGGAAGAACTGACCTCATCGGAAAGGGTAAAAACTGCCTCGTTGAGGGCGAAAACTCTGTAAAGAAAAATAACTTTACACCACATAAAAACACCGTAAAAAAGGGAAAAGACAGATGGCACAAAGATTCAAAATCAAAAAGATAGGTAAAATTGACCCTGTTAAGCTGATTTCAGGAATTATTATCCTGACAGTAATGATAATCGGGATACTTGCCGATAACGGAATAATAAATATCGATAAATATAAGAAATTTTTTGATGATGCTGATACTGCTGCAGTTGATGCTCAGATGTCGGTGCATTTTATCGATGTAGGTCAGGGCGACAGTACGCTGATAATATCCGACGGAGAAGCTATGCTTGTTGACGCCGGCGAATCCGACTGCGGAGAGATAGTTGCTGACTACCTTGATAAAATGGGAGTTACTAAATTAAAGTACGTTATCGGTACACACCCACATAGCGACCATATCGGAGGACTTTCACATATTATCAGAAACTATCAGGTTGAAACAATTATTATGCCAAAGCTTCCTGATGATATGGTTCCTACAACTATGGTTTATGAAAAGCTTCTCAGGACTATTTCTGATAAAAAGCTGAAAATCAGAACCGCAAGAGATGAAACTCTTGAGCTGGGAACAAGTAAGGTTGAAATTTTCAAGCCTATAAGCGATACAAAAAACCTTAATAATTATTCTGTCTGTGCAAAAATCACTCACGGGGATAATTCATTTTTGCTGACAGGAGATACAGAAAAAACTGCCGAAAAGGATTTTGCGAAAAAGTATGGCAGTAAGCTTTCTGCAAAGGTGTATAAAATGGGACATCACGGTAGCGAAACCGCAAGTAGCGCAGAGCTTCTTGATGTGGTTAATCCGAGATATGCTATAATTTCCTGCGCAAAGGAAAATGATTACGGACACCCTCACGAAGAGGCTGTTGACAGAATAAAAACCTATGCAGATTATATTTTATCAACCTATAAGACGGGTACGATTGTTTTCGAGTCTGACGGAAAAGGACTTTCGGTAATTGATACCAAGGGCAAAAATCTGCTTGAACAGGAGAATTAAAATGCTGATTATTGACAGAATTGAAGGAGAATATGCTGTTTGTGAGCTGAGCGATGAGCAGGAAAACACAACAAATATTCTTGTCAAACTTGACAGACTTCCTCAGAATGTAAAAGAAGGTGATGTTATAGTGATTAAAGATGACCACTATGAAATCTGTGAGGAAGAAACTCAGAAAAGACGCGAAAAAATTATCGGGCTTTCAAACAGCCTGTTTGAATAATCAGGGAAGGGTGAAATTCTTTGAATAACGATTTGTTTTCTGAAATTAAAAATAGGCTTCCTGAAATGTCAAAGGGACATAAATCAATAGCAGGATATATTCTTGAGCATTACGATAAGGCTGCCTTTATGACAGCTGCAAAGCTTGGTGCTACTGTTGGCGTCAGCGAATCTACCGTTGTAAGAATGGCGACAGAGCTTGGCTTTGACGGATACCCTGCACTTCAGAGAGCGCTTCAGGACGTTATGAGAAATAAGCTGACAGCCGTTCAGAGAATTGATGTTACCTCTGACCAGATTGGCGACAGCGATGTTATGGAAAAGGTTCTGAACCTTGATATCGAGCGTATCAGGAAAACTCTTGAAGAATCCTCAAAGGAGGACTTCAATAGCTGTGTCGATAAGATTATGAATAGTAAGACTATTTACATAATAGGTGCAAGAAGCTCAGCATCACTTGCTACGTTTATCAAGTATTATTTCAACTTGATTTTCCCTGATGTTAAGCTGGTTACAGCTTCTACTGCCAGCGAAATGTTTGAGCAGATTTTAAGAATTGACCATAACGACGTGATTATCGGAATTTCTTTCCCGAGATATTCAAATCAGACTGTTACTGCACTGAGATATGCAAAAACTCACGGCGCAAAGGTAATTGCTATTACCGACAGCAAATCCTCACCACTTGTGCCTTATTCAGATAATGTGCTTATTGCAAGAAGTGATATGGCTTCCTTTGTAGATTCGCTGGTTGCACCGCTCAGCTTGATAAATGCGCTGATTGTTGCAGTTTCAATAAGAGCCAGAGACAGAGTTACAGAAACCTTTGAAAAGTTGGAAACTATCTGGGACGAGTATGAAGTTTATTCAAAATCTGACGAAACCGATAAGGAATAACTATGAAGAAATTTGATGTTCTGATAATTGGCGGTGGCGCAGCAGGTCTTTTTGCCGCTGTTCATTGCGGACGCTTCGGAAAGAAAACTGCCGTTATCGAAAAGAATGATATTTACGGAAAAAAGCTTCTTATCACAGGTAAGGGAAGATGTAATGTTACAAATAACTGCGACGTGGAAACTGTGATGAAAAATATCCCTACAAACCCTCGCTTTTTGTATTCTGCACTTAATGGGTTTACCAGCGAGGATACTATGAATTTCTTTGAGTGGTCGGGTGTGCCACTTAAAACTGAGAGGGGAAACAGAGTTTTTCCAGAGAGCGATAAATCCTCTGATATTGTTTCGGCACTTGTGAGAGAATGCCGTGACGCTGATGTGGAATTTATCAAAGACGAAGCTGTTAAGCTCATAATCGAAAATGAAACGGTTATGGGTGTTGAGTGTAAGAACGGGGAATATTTCTGCGAAAAACTGCTTGTGGCTACCGGTGGAAAATCTTATCCGAAAACAGGCTCGACAGGTGACGGCTATAAGTTTGCAAAACAAGCAGGTCATACAGTTACCGAAATAAGACCTTCACTTGTGCCTGTTGTTACAGAAGAAAAAGAACCTACGGAAATGATGGGGCTTTCACTTAAAAATGTGGCATTATCCGTATTGAAGGATAATTCATCAAAACCGATTTTCAAAGAGCAGGGTGAAATGCTTTTTACACACTTTGGCGTGTCGGGCCCTCTTGTGCTGTCAGCAAGCTCACATATCCGTGATGTAAACGACGGGGAATATAAAATTTCCATCGACTTAAAGCCTGCCCTTGATGAAGATACTCTGGATAAGAGAGTGCTGAGGGATTTTACAGAGGCTAAAAACAGGGATTTTCAGAATTCTTTAGGAAAGCTTCTGCCGTCAAAGATGATTCCGGTGATTGTGAGATTAAGCGGAATCGACGGAACAAAAAAGGTTAACGAAATCACCCGTGAGGAACGTCAGGACCTTGTTAAGCTGATTAAGAATCTTACCTTTACAATCAAGAAATTCCGACCTGTTGATGAGGCAATCATTACAAGCGGTGGAGTTTCCACAAAGGAAATCAACCCTAAAACTATGGAGTCAAAGATTACTAAAAACCTTTATTTTGCAGGAGAAGTAATCGACTGCGACGCATATACGGGTGGATTTAATCTTCAAATCGCTTTTTCGACTGCATACGCCTTTGCAGTTAATATATAATAGATAAGGAGTTTTATTATGGGAATAAATATTGCTATCGACGGACCGTCAGGTGCAGGAAAATCTACAATAGCAAAGGCTATTGCTAAAAAAATCCAGTATGTTTATGTTGATACGGGAGCACTTTACCGCTCAATCGCACTTTTTATGATTAGAAATTCTGTTGATGTAAAGGATGCTGAGGCTGTTGCTTCAAACCTTGAAGGTCTTGACGTGAAGCTTGGCTACGTTGACGGAAGTCAGAGAGTCATCTTAAACGGCGAGGATGTTTCTGAGCTTATCAGAACTCCTGAAATTTCAATGGGTGCGTCTGCTGTTTCTGCAATTCCGAGAGTGAGAGAATTTCTCTTTGATTTGCAGCAGAATATAGCTCGTGAAAATAATATTCTTATGGACGGACGTGATATTGGTACCGTCGTTCTTCCAAATGCTGATGTAAAGATTTTTCTTACTGCCTCTGCTGAAAAGCGTGCAGAAAGACGTTTCAAGGAGCTTCAGGAAAAGGGTGATACCTCTACCTATGAAGAGGTTCTCGAGGATATTATAAAGCGTGACTATAACGATACCCACAGAGAAATCGCACCTCTTAAAAAGGCTGATGATGCCATTGAGGTTGATAGCTCTGAAATGAGCCTTGATGAGGTTGTTGCACATATTTCCGGAATTATTACAGAAAAACTTGACGGCGAAAAAAAAAATAAGACTCAAAGAGAAATGATGCCCGTAAACCCTATTGATAAAACCGCTAAGCTCGGTTTTTTCAGAAGCCTTGGCTATAACTTTGTCAGAATTTGTGTAAAACTGGCTTTTAAAATCTGGTATAAGATTGAGTTTGTGGGTAAAGAAAACATTCCTAAAAAGGGTGGACATATCTTCGCAAGTACACATAGAAGCTATGCTGACCCTGTTTTTCTCGCAATCGCAGGCAGAACTCCGCTTTCATTTATGGCAAAGGAAGAGCTTTTTCAGGGAAATAAATTCTTTGCGTGGCTTATCGGCTGGCTTGGTGCTTTCCCTGTAAAAAGAGGTAAGGGCGATACCGAGGCTATCGACAGGGCAATCGAAGAGCTTAATAAGGGCAGAAATCTGATTATTTTCCCTGAGGGTACACGCTCAAAGGACGGTAAGGTTGGAAAGATTAAAACAGGAGTTGCACTTATAGGCGCTGTTGCGCAGGCAACAATCGTTCCAACAGCTATTATTTTTGAAGGAAAGCTTAAATTCAGAAAGAAGATTATCCTTGCTTTTGCTCCACCTGTTGAACCGTCTGAACTTGGTGTAAACTCTACTTCGGCGAGAGAACTTAAAATCCTGAAAAACAGAATATCAGATGATATAAATAACTTGGTGAATGAGAATGTTAACAAACTGTAAAATTTTTACCGCAAAATCGGCAGGATTTTGTTTTGGTGTAGACAGAGCTGTAAAAATAGTGTATAATAAACTAAATAACTATGATAATTTGGTAACATTAGGGCCGATAATCCACAATAATAATGTGGTTTCGGACTTGGAGGTCAAAGGTGTCAGAGCGGTAAGCGACGTTTCTCAGGTTAAGGAGGGCCAGCCTGTTGTGATTCGTTCACATGGGGTGGGACTTGATGTTTATGAGAAACTTGAGGCTATAAATGCCGTGGTGATTGATGCGACTTGCCCTTTTGTGGACAGAATCCATAAGCTTGCACGTAAGTATTCCGATGAGGGATATGCAGTGCTGATTGCAGGGGATGAAAAACACCCTGAGGTTATGGGAATAAGAGGCCACTGTACGGGCGATAGCTATGTTTTTGGAAGCGTTTCTCAGCTTTGTGAAATTGCTGAAAAGCTGACGGATAAAAAGGTAGCTGTTGTTTCACAGACGACTTTTAATCTGTCGGTGTGGAATGACTGTGTTGCAAAGATTAAAGAGCTGATGCCGGAAGCAGAAGTGAATAACACTATCTGTAATGCTACTGCCGAAAGACAGAGGGAAGCTAAGGAGCTTGCGAAAAAATCAGATTGTATGATAATCGTGGGCGGACGCCATAGTTCAAATACACTCAAACTTAAAAATGTGTGTGAAGAGTATTGCAGATGTTATCTTATAGAGAGCGCAGAAGAACTAAGGTCAATAGACTTCTCAGGCTTGAAATTCATAGGGATATCCGCGGGGGCATCGACTCCTGCATATATAATCAAGGAGGTACAAACTACCATGAGCGAAATTCTTTTGAACGAAGAGGAATTTGATTTTGCGGAGGCACTTGAACAGTCTTTCAAGAAAATATATACAGGAGCTAGAGTAACCGGTTACATAACAACTGTTAACAACAGTGAAGTTACTGTTGATATCGGTACAAAGCATACCGGTATTATTCCTGCTTCAGAACTCACAGACGACCCATCACTCAAGCCGGAGGATGTGGTTAAGGTTGGCGACGAAATTGAGGTTATTATCCTCAAAATCAGCGACCAGGACGGCCTTGTTACACTTTCTAAGAAGAAGGTTGACGCACAGAAGGGCTTTGAAGAAATCATTAAGGCTAAGGACGAGGGAACTGTTCTTACAGGTACAGTTACAAACGTTGTTAAGGGCGGCGTACTCGTAATTTCAAACGGCGTTAAGGTGTTCGTTCCTGCATCACAGGCAACATCAAGACGTGACGATAAGCTTGAAGAGCTTCTTAAGAAGAGCGTTGATTTCAAGATTATCGACGTAAACGAAGCAAGACAGAGAGCGGTAGGCTCAATCAGAGCTGTTGCTAAGGAAGCAAGAGCTGCTGCAAAGGCTGAGTTCTTTGATGGCGTTGAAGTTGGTGCAGAGGTTGAGGGAACAGTTAAGTCAGTACTCGACTACGGCGTGTTCGTAGACCTCGGTGGCGTTGACGGACTTATCAGAAAGCCTGACCTTACATGGGCAAGAATCAAGCACCCATCAGAGGTTGTTTCAGTTGGCGATAAGATTGTTGTTACAATCAAGGATATTGATAAGGAAAACGGAAAGGTTTCTCTCTCATATAAGAAGGAATCAGAAAATCCTTGGGCAATGTTTGAAGCTAAGTATAAGAAGGATGACGTTGTAAGCGTTAAGGTTGTTTCAATCACTTCTTTTGGTGCATTTGCTCAGATTATGGATGGAATTGATGGCCTTATCCATATTTCACAGATTGCAAATAAGAGAGTAAATAATGTTGCAGATATCCTTAAGGTTGGCGATGTTGTTGATGCTCAGATTATTGAAATCGATGAAGACCAGAAGAGAATCAGCCTTTCAATGAGAGCTTTGCTCCCAGAGGAAGAAGTAGCTGAGGAAGCTGCTGAAGAAACAGTTGAAGAAGTAGCAGAAGAAGCTGCTGAAGCAACTGAAGAATAATTTTTGAATAAAAAGGGGCGTGAAATGTATTTCACCCCCTTTGTTTTTTGCTAAAAACACTTGTAAAATCAATGTAATTGTGGTATACTGTATGTGTATGAACTTTTGTCGAGCATTCGTGCGACGGAAAGGATAACGGTATGGAAAATAAGAAGAAAAGAAGAAAAAGTAAATTTCGTACCCCGATAAAGATTTTGAAGATATCGGGAACAGTATTGCTGTCAATGGTCTTTATTATGATTATTACCGGCTCTGTATTTGTTACGGCACTTACTATCTATGTTCTTAATTATATAGATACTACCACTCCGGTTTCACTTGAAAACGTTGAGCTTAATTTTACTTCCCGTTTTCTTGCGGTAAACCCTGAGTTTAACCCTCTTGACCCTGAATCTGATGAGTATACAACATATTATACTCTGACTCAGGATGGTGAAAGACGTGTGTGGGTTGATTTGGAAAATGTTCCGAAGCACGTCCGTGATGCTTTCGTTTATTCAGAAGACGAAAGATTTTATTCCCACGACGGCGTTGACTTCAAGAGAACCTTTGCGGCTTTTGCAAACCTGATTCTTAAGTTCTATGACGACGAATTTGGTGGTTCTACTATCACTCAGCAGACAATCAAGAATATTACAGGCGACGACGATACAAGAGGCGGAGCGGGAATTACAAGAAAGCTGAGAGAAATTACCCGTTCTATCAATATCGAAAAAACCTATACCAAGGACGAAATTCTTGAAACATACCTGAATATTATTTCGCTTAATACAAACTGGTATAATATAAGAGGTGTTCAGGCGGCTGCTAACTTCTATTTCAGTAAGGACGTTTCTGAGCTTTCTCTGGGCGAAGCTGCAAGCCTTGCGGCAATTACTAAAAACCCTTCAAAGAGAAACCCTTATGACCACCTTGATAATAACTACGAAAGACGAAGAAATATCCTTAAGGTTATGCTTAATAACGGTGCGATTTCAACGGAAGAATACGAAATTGCACTCAAAGAAGAGCTTGTGATTACAGGCGACCTTAATTTCTCGTCGGATACCGATAACTCTGCTGAAATTATTAAGAACCAGGGCGTTTCGTCTTATTATGTCGATGAGGCAATAAGAGAAACAATCGGACTTATTCAGGAATACTACGGACTGACTTATTCAGCTGCTTCTGAAAGACTTAAGGGCGGCGGATATACAATCAGAACAAATGTTGACCTTCAGATGCAGGAGAAGATTGAGGAAGCGTATAATAATGATAAGAACTTCCAGGCATATTCTTTTGAGGGCGATGAGCTCTGGTCGTCATTTGTTTGTATGGACTATAAGGGAAATGTAAAGGCGATTGTCGGTAACCGTGGCGAAAAAACAGTGTATATGGGCTGGAATAACGCAACTCAGGCTACCCGTTCACCGGGTTCGACAATCAAACCTATCGCTTCCTATGCACCGGCTCTTGAACAGGATTTGATTACATGGTCAACAATGTTCAAGGACGAACCTATTAAAATCAAGATTAATGGCGCTGAAACCGAATGGCCACGAAACTATTCGGAAACAGGAGATTATGCAAACTGGTCGAGAAATTATTACCCGACTTATGTAATGCTCCAGAAATCACTTAATACAGCACCGGCTCAGCTTATTCAGAAGATGACCCCGGCTTATGCTTATAATTTCCTTCAGAGTAAGCTTCATTTAACAACCCTTGACCCTAACTACGATATCGATTATTCACCAATGACGGTTGGTGGTATGAGAAACGGTACTTCGCTTCTTGAACTTGTTGCTTCCTATCAGATTTTCGGAAACGGCGGTAAGTATTATGACCCGCATTTTGTTTCACAGATTATCGATAGAGAAGGAAATATCATTTACGAAAACAATCATTTCTATGAAAAGGCAATCGACGAATCAACAGCTTATATTATGAACAGAATGCTCAAGACTGCAGTTGATAGCTCACAGGGAACAGGTAAGGCTGCTAAGATTGACGGACTTGATGTCTGTGGAAAAACAGGTACTTCTCAGGATTGGCAGAACCTCACTTTTGTAAGCTGTACACCTGACTATGTAAGCGGTGTGTGGATTGGTTATGAAAACGTAAAGAAGATTCCTACAAACCAGTATCAGAATATTGCGAAAATCTGGAAGAATGTCTTTGGCGAAATTGCGAATTCAACGGATACTAAAGAGTTTGAATCGCCTGATACAGTCGTTAAGAAGACCTTCTGCTCACAGACAGGTAATATTGCATCGTCAACCTGTACCAAAACAAGCGTGGGATATTATAAGGTATCGTGTATTCCTCAGACTTGTAAGGGCCATAAGACGGAAAAGCCAAAGAATTAAAACTTAAAATAACTTGTAAGAGGTCGTTTGTCCGGCCTCTTATTTGTGTAAAAATAAAAATGAAAGGACTGCGTTGATGAAACTTAAATTGTCCTGCCCGTGCCATTTCGGGCTTGAAAGTGTACTTAATTTTGAAATTAAAAAAATCGGCGGAGAAAATATAAATGTTACCGACGGAAAGGTTACCTTTGAAGGTGATGAAAATATCCTCGCAAGAGCTAATATCTGCCTTGCAACCGCAGAAAGAGTGCTTGTTGAGCTTGCATCTTTTAAGGCTACAACCTTTGAGGAGCTTTTTCAGGGCGTAAAGAAAATTCCTCTTGAAGATTTTGTGGGGAAGAATGATGCTTTTCCTGTAAAGGGACATAGCCTTAATTCACAGCTTCATAGCGTGCCTGACTGTCAGAAAATAATTAAAAAAGCCTGCGTTGAAAGACTTAAAGCTAAATATAATACAAGCTGGTTTGATGAAACAGGAGCTACATATCAGCTTCAGTTTACTATTCTGAAGGATATTGCTACAATTTATCTTGATACAACAGGTATCGGACTTCATAAGAGAGGCTATCGTAGAAATTCCAATGACGCACCTATTAAAGAAACCCTTGCGGCAGGAATTGTTGACCTTGCAAGAATCCGTGAGGATAGTGTTGTTGTTGACCCTATGTGCGGTTCGGGAACTTTTCTTATCGAGTCGGCTTATAAAGCACTGAATATCGCACCGGGTCTCAGAAGAAAATTTCTGGCTGAAAGCTGGGGTGCCATTTCACCTGAAGTGTGGAAAAATCAGCGTGATTACGCACTTTCACAGATAAATAAACAGGGAAGCTTTAAGGCGTTCGGCTATGATATTGACGGCGCTGCTGTGGCACTCAGCGAGGCGAATGCCAAAAAAGCAGGTGTCGGCTCAAAGATTGAAGTTGATATGCGTGATGTGAGAAAACTCAAACGTGAAAAGGGGACTATCGCACTTTGTAACCCACCTTACGGCGAAAGAATGCTTGAAGTCAAAGAGGCTGAAAAGCTCTATGGTGTGCTCGGAGAAAAGCTCTGCCCCGACAGAGAAAGCCCAGCGTATATTATTTCACCACACGAGGATTTTGAACAATTCTTCGGAAAGAAAGCCGACAAAAAGCGTAAGCTTTATAACGGAATGATAAAGTGCAATCTTTATATGTACTTCAGATAAAGAATACCTTGTGGCTTTTGCTGTCTTTTAATAAGGAGAGGGGGAGCCATGAGGGGGAGAACCATAAACATCTTTATTGGGACTTGAACTTTTTTAAAAGGGTCTCCCTCTCATTAAGTTTTTCGGAAAGAAAGCCGACAAAAAGCGTAAGCTTTATAACGGAATGATAAAGTGTAATCTTTATATGTATTTTAAATAGTGTTTGGATAAATAAGTAGGATGCGTGAAGAAAATTATGGCAGAAAATAAATGCAGACTTTTTAAACGCTGTGGTGGTTGCCAGCTTGAAATGAGCTACCCTGAACAGCTTTTGTGGAAACAGAATAAAGCTGAGAGAATGCTTTCTAAATTCTGTGAGGTAGAAAAAATTATAGGAATGAAAAACCCCTATAATTATAGAAATAAGGTTCAGCACGGATTTTATACCAATACAAACCGTCAGATTATTTCAGGAATCTATCAGTCAAATAGCGAAAAAATTATTCCTTGCGAAAGCTGTATGCTTGAAGATGTTCAGGCGGATAAAATCATCTCCACAATCAGAATTTTAATGCGTTCATTTAAGATTTTTCCATATAACCCACACACCGACAGGGGACTTGTCAGACACGTTATGATAAGAAAAGGATTTAACAGCGGAGAATATCTTGTTTGTATCGTTATAAGTAAAAACGAGTTTCCGTCAAAGAAAAATTTCGTGAATGCTCTTAAAAAGGCTCACCCGTATGTGACAACCGTTGTACTTAATGTTTGCAATAACCCTATGCCTCTCACAATGGGAGATAAGGAAATCGTAGCCCTCGGAAAGGGCTATATCGAGGATACCCTCTGCGATAAGAAGTTCAGAATTTCTGCAAAGTCCTTTTATCAGGTAAATCCGAGACAGACTGAGGTGCTTTATAAAACCGCTGTGGAATTTGCAGAGCTAAAAAAGACCGACAGAGTGCTTGACTGCTACTGCGGAACAGGTACAATCGGGATAATTGCATCGGATTTCTGTGGTGAAGTCGTGGGCGTTGAACTTAATAAGAAAGCTGTGGAAGATGCCCGTAAAAACGCAGAAAATAACAGTGTAAAGAACATTGCCTTTACAGAGGGTGACTCAGGAAAGTTTATGGAACACCTTGCAGAATCAGGCGAAAAATGCGATGTTGTGTTTACTGACCCACCAAGAACAGGAAGCGATAAGCGTTTTCTCGAAAGTATGGCAAAAATGTCACCTGACAGAGTGGTTTATATTTCCTGTGGAATTGAAAGTCTGGAAAGAGATTTGAAAATTCTTAAAAAACTGGGTTATGAAGCTAAGAAAATCCAACCCGTCGATATGTTCCCGCATACGAGACATATTGAGACGGTTGTTCTGCTAAAAAAGCAATAAATTCCTTGATTTCGCCTACATGCAACCAAAAGTTGCGTGATAGTTGGTTGAAGCAACTCGCATTTTTGCATTAAAATATGATTGCTAACTAGTTGCAAAATAATGTTTTTACGAGGTGTAATTATGAGAATTGATTTATTAATTCTAAGGATATTACTTTCACTGATAGGAATTGCTATTTTTGTTGCTTTATCAATTCTTGGGTGGTATATAACAATACTAATTATTAAAGCATTAAAAAAAGTATATTAATTCAGGTGAAACAAGAAAAGAAAAATCAATCATAAAAGAATCATTGGGTGAGTCATTAAAAGAGTACAGAGCCCGTTGCCAGATGACACAGGAGTTTGTTGCAGAAAGCCTTGGCGTAAGCAGACAAGCTGTTTCAAAATGGGAAAGTGGAAAATCTGACCCGAGTACTTCAAATCTGTTAGCTCTTGCAAAATTGTATGGGGTTTCACCGGAGGAGATACTTAGCAGTATTAAGCAGGAAGATTCTAAGCAATAATTTATTGAGTTAGTTGTACCTTACCTGTTTAAAAAGAATACCTGACTTTTTGAACGTCACAAATAAGTGGCGTTCTTTTTGTTTGTTATTGATATTGAAAAATTGTCAAAATGTGGTATAATTAAACTATATTTTATTAAAGGACGTGCCATATGACAGCCTACACACTACTGAAAAAAGCGTACGCTAAGCTTTTCCCTTATAAGAAAAAAGGCAATATTCTCCTTGTTCAGCTTGCAAACAGAAATCTCGGAGATATGGTTATTGCCGATAATACTTATAAAATGCTTGCAGAAGCTCTGAGAAAAAACAGGTTTTCCTGCAAAATTTTCAGATATAATATTAAAAACCGTGATGTTTTTCAGGTAAAATATGCCGATGCTGTGGTGTTTGCAGGGGGCGGACTTGTAAAGTTCAAAGCGGAAAATTTCTACGAGCTTGTGTCGGAAATCATTTCAGAATGTGAAAAATACGGAGTTCCTGTGTTTCTTAATTCAGTTGGTGTAGAGGGCTATGACGAGAAAGACGAACGCTGTCAGCTTCTCAAGGAAGCTCTGAATCTTTCTTGCGTAAAGGGAATTACAACCCGTGATGACTTAAAAACACTTAAGGATAATTATGTAACAAATAAGAATATCAGAATTAAAGAGGTTTTTGACCCGGCGGTGTGGTGCAATAAAACTTACCCCGAAATCAATCACAAGGAAAACTCAGACGTAATCGGTCTTGGAATTGCCAGAGAAGGTATTTTTACAGACCACGGAATCGAAAAAATTGATAGGGAATTCCTTCTTGATTTCTGGAAGGACACCGCAAAAGAGCTTGAAAACCGAGGCTTTAAGTGGAAAATTTTCACTAACGGTCTTGATAGAGATGAGGCTTTTGCAAAAGAAGTTCTTTCGCATATCGGATATGGGGAGATTATAACCCAGCCTGCCGAAACCCACCACCTTGTTGAGAATATCTGTGAATTTGACGGAATAATTGCCACAAGAATGCACGCTAATATTATAGCTTTTTCAAAAGGAATTCCAGGCGTGGGACTTGTGTGGAATGATAAAATTAAAATGTGGGGAGAAAAAATCGGCCATCCTGAAAGATTTGTTTCTCCTGAAAATATTGAAGCCCGTAATGTGGTCGATATCCTCGCTCAGGCTATGAGCGAAAAGAATAAGAGGATTTCAGAGCGTAATAAAAACTCCGCTTTTAAGGAAATAAGAAGATTTCTGAAAAAATACTGTAATCTAGTGGAAAGAGAAAAGCTTTCACTTGACTATAAAAAGCATATGCTTGCGACAGCCCTCGGCGGAATGGAGTTTAAGTATAAGAATACAAATTCTCTTGAGGCTTTTGAAAAGTCGCTTTCGGAAGGGTTCAGAAATTTCGAGACAGACCTGAGACTTTCAGCTGATAATAAGCTTGTGCTTGTAAACCGCTGGCATAAGGATACTTTTAAAACGATGGGACTTCCTTACAGTGAGCAAGCTACACAACAGCCACTTTCGAGAGATGATTTTCTGAATCAGAAGTATTATGCTCACTATAAAACGGTTGATTTTGAGAGCCTGCTTAAAAGACTTGAAAGCGTCAAGCCTAAAATAAAAGTCATCCTTGACGTAGGCAGACCTGACGAGGCTACATACGATAAAATGCTTTGCGAGCTTCATAAGGCTTTTGAGAATAAGAGCTTTGAAAATGTGAAATTCTATATCAGACTCCAGCGTAAAAAAGATGTTACGGCATTTAATGAGAAAAATCTGCCGTTTGAGATTATTTACTACCTGCCTGATGAAAAGCCTGATACTGACTTTGAAAAACAATGTAAGGATACCTTTGAGTATTGCAAAAAACAAAAAATAAAGCTTGTTTCAATGTCGGATAAGACTTTCAGTGCTGATATTTCACAGAAAATGAAAGCGTACGATGTAAAGGCTTGTGTCTTTACATATACAAAAACAGAGGATATCACAGAAGCAATCCGGAATGGTGCTTTGTTTGTGGGAAGCTACTATTATACTGTTTCCTATCTTGAAAAGCTGACAAAATAGGCACTTTGGCTTGATTTTTGTCTGAGTATGTGTTATACTTATTGAGTTATCTTAGTGATTGGAGTGGAATTTACGGATATCAATCTTGAAAAAAGAGAAATAAACCAGTACGGCCCTCTTGCACTGGCTTTTCTTGGAGATGTAATTTATGAAAAGCTTGTGAGAGAATACATAATCCTTAAAGGTAATATGCCGGTGGCTAAGCTTCATAACCTTTCAGTAAAAAAGGTTTGTGCTGAATATCAGGCAAAGGGAGTTGAGCTTATCAGGGATATGCTTACTGAGGAGGAGCAGGATGTTCTGAGACGTGGAAGGAATGCCAGCGGTATAACTGCACCTAAGCATTCAACTGTCGCTGAATACAGAATGGCAACCTCCCTCGAATGCCTTTTCGGATATCTTCACCTTGCAGGGCAGGAAAAAAGAATTGAAGAGCTTTTTGACGTAATCTGGAATATGGAAGAATAAATTTGTAATTTCAAGCTGACGCTTTTAAATATGAAAGGATGGTTATTTTAAATGTCAGGACATTCAAAATGGGCAAATATCAAAAGAAAAAAGGAAGCTTCTGATGCTGTAAAGGCAAAAATCTTTACAAAAATCGGACGTGAAATTATGGTTGCAGTTAAGGAAGGCGGTGCTGACCCTAACAATAACGCAAAGCTCCGTGACCTTATTGCAAAGGCTAAGTCAAACAACGTGCCTAATGACAATATCGACAGAGTTATCAAGAAGGCTGCAGGCGATGGTGATAAGAATAATTACGAAAACAATGTTTATGAAGGCTACGGTCCAAGCGGTGTAGCTGTAATCGTTGAATGCCTTACAGACAATAAAAACAGAACTGCCGGCGACATCAGACACTATTTTGATAAGTTTGGTGGAAACCTCGGTACAACAGGCTGTGTATCATTTATGTTTTCACAGAAGGGTATTATCGTTATCGAATATGAAAACCAGGACGAAGACAAGATTATGGAAGACTGCTTTGAAGCAGGTGCTGCTGACTTTAAGATTGAAGACGGCGTGATTGAAGTTGAAACTGCACCATCTGACCTTTCAGCTGCTGCAGAAGCACTGAGAGGAATGGGCTATAAGGTTGAATCTGCTGAAGTTGAACAGATTCCGTCTACCTATACAAAGCTTGAGGACGAGGATGCAATCAGAAAGATGAATCTTCTCCTTGAACACCTCGAAGAAAACGACGACGTTCAGAATGTATACCATAACTGGGATATGCCGGAAGAAGACGAAGAAGACTAAAAGTTTTGTCCCCCTTGCCGAAAGGTAAGGGGCTTTTTTATTCTGGCAGATTTTTCTTAGAAAAAAATTCTAAAAAACCTTGACAAATAAGAGAAGATATGGTAAACTGAATGTAGTTAGCGAACGCTAACTACATTCGTAATACTCTTAAAACATACCCCATTTTGACAAAAAAGGCTGTCCTTAAAAAGACGGTCTTTTTTGTTTTAGCGATAAAAAGGCGGGTTACAGCTTGTCGGGGGTTGCAATTTTAAGCCATTTGTGTTAAACTTGTTGTGTATTTATTTTGTGAAAGGAGATGCTTGCGGTGAAACTAAAGTCAATAGTAGCATCACTTACGGCTTTTGCTGTTTGCTGTGCAATTATAATAAATCCGTCTGAAAACTATACAGAGAATGCTGCTGCAACTTCTCTTGAGGGACAAATCAACGAGTATCAGCAGAAGCTTGATGCTCTTGAAAAAAAGGAACAGGAGCTCAATAATAAGCTTAATAATGCTGAAAATTCTATCGAGAATGAAATTGAGCGTCAGGCTATTCTTGATGAACAGATAAAAAACACGTTCGACCAGATAACCACAATGGAATTTTATATTGCTGACCTTGAAGAGGATATAGCTTCTCTTGACCAGCAAATCCGTGCATCTGAAAAGGAAATTGCTGACAGAGAAACAGAAATTTTAAACGGAATTGACGATTTTGGTCTGAGACTCAGAGCTTTGTATATTACGGGTAGCGATACATATACAAATATTCTTATGGAGTCAGGGGATTTCTATGATACTCTTATGAGATTTGAGCTTATCAAGAGAATTGCTGATTATGATAAAAAGGTAATCGACGAGCTTGTTGACCTGAAAAAACAACAGGAGGCTGAGCTTGAGGCACTTGAAATCAAGCGTGGCGAAATCTCCACTAAAATGCAGGAATACAGCACCGAGCTTGGAAATCTCATTGAAGAGCAGGAAGAACTCCAGGCTCTCTATGAAGAAAGTACTAAGAGCCAGCAGGAGCTTATTAAGTGGCAGGAGGAATATTTCAAACAGCAGGCTGAGCTTGAAGCTGAAAAGGATAAGGTAGAAAATACACTTACAGAGCTTGAACAACAGCAGAAGGAAGAACAGGAAAGACTTGAGCTTGAAAAGCTTCAGCAGGAGCTTCTTGAACAGCTGAAAAAAGAAGAGGAAGAAAAAAATAACCAGTCAAATAATAATTCCCAGAGCAATAATAACAGACCTGGTGCAAACGGCTCTACAAATGATAATATTTCCGACGAAACCAATGAGGTTTATACAGGGGATATAAGTAAGGTTATTGCTATGGCAAGAAGTATGGTTGGCGGAAGATATGTTTTCGGTGGTTCTTCACCAAATGGAACTGACTGCTCAGGACTTACAATGCAGTGCTATGCAAAAATCGGAATAAAGCTTCCACATAAGGCATCACAGCAGGCGAATTACGGTAAAAGCGTCAGGTATAACGAGATGAAACCAGGTGACCTTATTTTTTACGGCGGAAGCAGTTATTCTTCTATTTACCACGTTGCACTTTATATCGGTGACGGAAAAATTATCCACGCCGAAAGCTATAATACAGGTATCGTTGTTTCCTATTCGGATACTGTGGCAAGATATAATCATATCACTTGTATCAAAAGACTTGTTAATTAAATTGCAGGTACAAAATATAAAAAAATTAAACGCACTTCTTAGCAGAAGTGCGTTTTTTGTGTCGGATTATATGTAAAGCAAAATAACTTCACACAACTCGTAAATTCTCTAAATTACTAAGCCACCGTTAACTTTAAGGATTTCACCTGTGATAAACGAGGCTTTTTCTGAAATAAGATATTCAACAGCGTTTGCAACGTCCTCAGGTGTTCCGATTTTACAAAGAGGTGTTTCATCTCTCAAGGAATTGAGAGTTTCGGCGTCGAGATTCTTGTTCATTTCGGTCATAATGACACCGGCTGTAATGCAGTTTACACGGATACCGCTTGGCCCTACTTCCTTTGCCATCGCTTTTGTAAATCCGATAAGCCCAGCCTTTGCCGCACTGTAAACTGTCTCGCAGGAAGCACCTGTTTCTCCCCACATTGAAGAAATGTTTATGATGTTTCCGCTTTTTTGTCTTACCATATAAGGAAGAACCGCCTTTGTGGTAAAAATTGCACCTGTAAGATTTACAGAAATAAGTCTCTGAATCTGTTCGTCACTTAAATCTGTAAGAAGATTTATGTCAGCAATCCCTGCGTTGTTTATAAGTATGTCAACTCCACCAAACTTAGAGAATACCTCCGACACCTCAGCAGGATTTCCGATATCGCATTTTACTACCGACAGCATACCGTCGGGGTTTTCTTTAAGAAAATCTTCCGCACAGCTCTGGTTGTTGCAATACACAGCAAAAACCTTAAAGCCGTTTTTTAAAAGCATTTCGCTTATGCTTTTTCCTATTCCTCTTGTGCCACCGGTAACAACAGCTGTTTTCATAATCCACCTCAAAAAGTAATCTTATGAAATCATTTTACCACAATTTTCAGACTTCTTCAACTGTTTTTCTTAATCTCGTAGATTTTCGTAGGTGCATTTTCCCAGTTTGTGTCTGCGGGAGCTTTCTTTTTAGATGGAATGTATATTTTTGTTCCGTCTGAATCTGTTTTCATTTCAAAACCTTCTTTCTCAGTGTATCTTTTGCAAAAACCTACAAGATTATGCACCGAATGTTTAATAAATTCTCTGTTGCAATTTAAGTCGGAATATGTTAAAATATCAGTATGTATGTAATAATTGATGCGAGGATAGAAAAATTATGGACAGACACGATAAACTTATGAAAATACTTGGGGGATATGTAAGACTTCTTATAGCTGACCTTGCCTGCTCAATGATACTTATGGTGTATATGTTTGTTTACGGAAAAGGCGTAATTGTCAGCTTCCTTGTTGGACTTTGTACAACAGGTGTTGTGTGCGGACTTCTTGCGGACTATATTATCAAATTCAGTTCAAAGGTCAAGGATAATGTAAAGTATAAGAATAAGCCTGACTGTAAGAATTTCGGCTGGCTTCTCGGATTTATGCTTATGATTCCGGGACTTATAGTTTCAACGGTTGCACTTATAGCTTATAATGGAGTGATTTCTAAAAACTGGTGTGCACTTTTCCATCTTTTCAATACCTATTTTGTGCCTATAGTTGATATACCTATTCACGGTCATATCGGAAATCCTCTTGAGTATAATATCTGGGCTGTTGTGATTATGTATTTTATGCAGATTTTTATTTTCCTTACCTGTGTGATAGTTTACAAAGTAGGATATGAAAATATAGATGTTGCCGAAAAGGTAATGTATAAGGGCAGAGATAACGGAATTTAACTCATAATTTTAAATGCCTTGTCATAAATTTTATATATAATTTATGAGGCGGGGTGTAAAAGTGAGTAAATTAAAAATGTTCGGAACAACAGTGCTTGTGGTGTGTTATCTGATTGCTGTGGGTTTTGCTGACAGATATGGAAATACAGATAACGAAAAAGCACTTATGGCTTCAACTGCCTGGATAAGCGAAAAAACGCTTCCTGCGATAATCCTAGACGCCGGCCACGGCGGAATTGACGGTGGATGTGTTTCTTATAACGGCGTAAGCGAAAAGGGCATAAACCTTAATATTATGCGTAATCTGAAATCCTTACTGGAAGCTTACGGATATGAGGTTGTTGTTACAAGGGACAGCGATAAATCTATTCACGATGAAGATGTTCAGGGACTTTCAAATCAGAAAAAATCTGATATGAAAAACCGCCTGGAGATTTTTAATAGTAAAGAAAATGCTATTGCACTTTCAATTCATCAGAATCAGTACAGCGATTCAAAATATAGCGGGGCACAGATGTTTTATAGCGAAACAAACCCCGATAGCGTTAATCTGGCACTTTGCCTTCAGCAGGCTTTTGTTGATAATATCCAGCCGGATAATAAGAGGGAAGTCAAGCTGACAGGCGACGACCTTTATCTGATTTATTATGCAAAGGTGCCGTCAGTTATGATTGAATGCGGTTTTCTTTCAAATCCGGAGGAGGCTGACCTCCTTTTGACGGAAAGCTATCAGAAAAAGGTTGCTTTTACGATTTTTAAAGGGATAAATGATTACCTCGGAACAGCATAAAAAGGAAGTTTTATATGATACAAAAACTTAATATTGTTCTTGTTGAACCTCAGATTCCACAGAATACCGGAAATATTTCAAGAACCTGTGCGGTGACGGGTGCAGCTTTGCATCTGGTGAAACCTTACGGTTTTACCATTACCGATAAACAGCTTAAAAGAGCAGGTCTTGATTATTGGGATAAACTGGAAATATATGAGTATGAAAGCCTAGATGATTTCTTTGAAAAAAATAAGGGCGAGTATTATTTTTTTACTACAAAAGGGGAAAATACATATAGCGATATAAAATATACCAATGACTGCTTTCTTGTTTTTGGAAGGGAAGATAAGGGGCTTCCTGAAAGACTTCTTTTTGAAAACAGAAAAAACTGCGTGAGAGTTCCTATGAGAAATAATCTCAGAAGCTTAAATCTTTCAAATACAGTGGCAATAGCTACCTATGAGGTGCTGAGACAATGGGGATTTCCTGACCTTAGCAGAGAGGGAAAGCTCACACAGTATAACTGGGAATAGTAAAAAACAGTAAGGCTGTAAAATAGAAAGGAATGTTGAATTTATGGCAAAAATCAAGCTTATGACAGACTCGGCTAGTGATATTTCTTTTGAAAATGAAAAAAAATATGATATCAAGGTGATGAATTTCAAGCTGGTAATGGGCGATGAGAGCTATGTTTCCAGAGTTGATTTTGATAATGCAAAATTCTACGAAATGCTTAATAGCTATGATGGAATTCCGACACATTCACAGATTACATCATTTGAGTATCTGAAAGAGTTTGAAAAATATTATAAAGAGGGCTATACCGATATTATAAATGTCACTATCAACTCAAATGCTTCAGCAACCTATTCAAATTCTGTTATGGCAGCTGAAATGTTTTATGAGGAACACCCTGAGGCAAAGGATAAAATCAATATCTATAATATTGATAGCGAAAGCTATACTGCTGCTTATGGATATCCCCTTTGCAGAGCTGCTTCTAAGATTTCAAGAGGTGCTACTGCTATGGAGGCTGTAAACTATATCAAGAATTATATTTCAAAGTGCGTAATCTATTTTGCTATGTATACCCTTAAATATGCAAAGAAGTCAGGTAGAATTCCGAGCGCTGCCGCTTTTGTGGGAGAGGTTATGGGACTTAAGCCTGTTATGAGAATCTGTGAGGGCGAAATCAAGACTCACGAAAAGATAAGAGGTGATAAGGCTATTATGCCTAAGCTTGAAAGTATTGCGGCCGGGGAAATCATTCCACAGACACCTTACTGTATTATCTACGGAAGCGACCTCAATGCCAGAGACGATATGGCACAGATTATGACTAAGAAGCTTGGCTATCCACCGGCTGATTTTTATCAGGTGGGTGCGGTTATTGCATCAAATGCAGGGCCTCGGGTTGTGGGGGTTATGTTCAGGTCAAGAAACCGCTGATTTTTAAGAAAAACAAATGTAAATATTTGAAAAAAACACTTGCAATTTTTCTCAATATGTTATACAATATAAAATGGTTGTTAAACTTCTAACAATAAGTAAATTGTCGGAGTTATCCGAAAAAATAAAATAAGAGAGGATGTCTATTATGGCAGGTTTAAACAAGGTTACAGTTGAAGACATTAACGTAAAGGGCAAGAAGGTTCTTGTAAGAGTTGACTTTAACGTTCCGCTTAAGGATGGCGTTATCACAAACGACAACAGAATTACTGCTGCTCTTCCTACAATCAATAAGCTCACCGAGAATGGTGCAAAGGTTGTTCTTTGCTCACACCTCGGCAAGCCAAAGAACGGTCCGGAGGATAAGTTCTCACTTGCTCCTGCAGCTGCAAGACTTGCAGAGCTCGTAAACACAAAGGTTATTTTTGCTAAGGACGATACAGTTGTTGGCGAAAACGCTAAGAAGGCTGTTGCTGAAATGAAGGATGGCGAAATCGTTGTTCTTGAAAATACAAGATTCAGAGGCGCTGAAGAAACAAAGAATGGCGAAGATTTCGCTAAGGAACTTGCTGACCTCGTTGACGGCGAAGCATTTGTAATGGACGCTTTCGGTTCAGCTCACAGAGCACACGCTTCAACAGCAGGCGTAACAAAGTTTGTTAAGGAAACAGCAGTTGGCTACCTCATGCAGAAGGAAATCAACTTCCTCGGAAACGCTGTTGAAGACCCGGTCAGACCATTTGTAGCAATCCTCGGTGGTGCTAAGGTTGCAGATAAGCTTAACGTAATCAATAACCTCATCGAAAAGTGCGATACACTTATCATCGGTGGTGGTATGGCTTATACATTCCTTAAGGCTCAGGGTAAGGAAGTTGGTACTTCACTTGTTGACGATACAAAGATTGACTACTGTAAGGAAATGATTGAAAAGGCAGCTAAGGCTGGTAAGCAGCTCCTTCTCCCTGTTGATACAACAATCACAAAGGATTTCCCAGACCCAATCGACGCAGAAATTGAAGTTACAGTTTCTAACACAATTCCTGCTGATATGATGGGACTTGACATCGGAACAAAGACAGCTGAGCTTTATGCTGACGCTGTAAAGAGCGCTAAGACAGTTGTTTGGAACGGACCTATGGGCGTATTTGAAAACCCAATTCTCGCTAAGGGAACAATCGCTGTTGCTAAGAGCCTCGCTGAAACAGACGCTACAACAATTATCGGTGGCGGTGACTCAGCTGCAGCTGTTATCCAGCTTGGTTTTGCTGACAAGATGAGCCACATCTCAACAGGTGGTGGTGCTTCACTGGAATACCTCGAAGGAAAGGTTCTCCCAGGTATCGACGTTATCGCTGATAAGTAAGCAAACGTGACGTTTGCATCCACCTCTGCCACATATCCTTTTGTCGGGAATTTGAATTTTGAGTTGTGGCAGGGCTATCGCCTCACGGTGTCCGGCTTAGATTGATAAGACCTGAAAATACCGAATATGGGCGATTGACAATTGCGATAATAAAATTATAAAATCAAGAGCAGACAGAAATGTCTGCTCTTTTCGTAAAATATGAAGAGGGTAATTATGAAAGAACGAATTATCAAAAAACTAAAAGAACTAATCATGGGTATTTTATTATTATTAATAATGGGTATTGTGTATGTAGTACCGATATTATTTTTGTTTTGGCCACCTTTTGCAGAATATGCATTATTGGTAATCAAAATACTTGTTGTTATCTTCTGGCTGTTTGTTCTGTTCAGAGCAGTAAAGGTTTATATAAGCAGATATAAGGATTTTGTTGATTTTTTCAGTAGCAAGGAAAAAAGCTTTACAGGTTTTTGGAGAATGATTGATTTCAAATATATTTTTCTCGGAATAAAAACATCACCCAAAATAAACGCTCAGCTAATCAAAACCGAAGCTACAGTTATTGATAAACAAGAACACATAAGAGAGCGTTTTGATGAAGAGGGTAATAAATTTGTAGATAAGATTTATGACCTTAAAATCAGATTTTATGTAGGAAAAGAAAGCGTTACGTCCTTTGTACATACAGAATACTATGATAAAAAGGTTAAGATTCTTTATAATGTAGATAACCCTCACGAAATTTATCTTCAGGATTCACCTGAATTCGCAGGAAAAACCAAAAGAGAAAATCTTAATTCAGCTATTATAAACGTGTTTTTACTGCTTTTATCTATGGGCGTGATAGTGTACTATTTTGTATAAAAATATAATTATAAGGGGATTGATTATGGGGCGTTATTTTTTAGTAATTGTATGCGGTTATTTATTTTTGGTTTTGTTCAGAGTAGCAATGTTCTTGATAAATAATCATAAGAGTTTCATTGATTTTTTTAATGGCAAGGATAAAAGCCTTTCGGGATTTTTTGAACTGATAGATTATAAATACCTGCTTTTGGGTATTAAAACAGAAACAGATTCAGGCCCAAACACTAAAGCACAATATGTCAAAACCGAAGCTGCGGTTATTGATAAAAAAGTGAATACAAGTGAGTATTATGATGATTTCGGAAGACTGGTTACCGAAAAAAGATTTGACCTTAAGGTTAAATTCTATGTAGGCGATGAATGTATTATATCCTTTGTCCATACAGACCGTTATGATGACAAAGTGAAGATATTTTATAATGTTGATAATCCTCACGAAATTTATCTTCAGGACGACCCTGAATTAGTGATGGAAAATAAAAAGAATGATATGAGTAATGCGGTTACGAGCGTATTGTATGTAGCTTTGCTTGTTGCAGTGTTGCTGTTTTATATGTTGGGTAATAAGTCATAACAAACTGACATTCGGATGCTGTTTTTTATGGATTAAATACATAGTTATATAATTGACAAAAAGCTTGAAATATAGTATAATATTTGGGCATGAATTTATATTTTAAAAGGAGTTTTTATTATGAAAAAAGACGTTAGAAAGGCTATAATTGCCGGAAACTGGAAAATGAACAAGACAAGACCTGAGGCTAAGGCTCTTCTTGAAGAAATCAAGCCACTGGTTGCAAATGCTGAGGGTAACGTTGAAGTTATCGCTTGCGTACCTTTCACAAACCTTGAAACAGCTATCAACACAACAGCAGGCTCAAATGTAAAGATTGGTGCTGAAAATGTTCACTTTGAAAAGAGTGGTGCTTTCACAGGCGAAATTTCTGCTGATATGCTTGTTGAACTGGGCGTTGAATATGTAGTTATTGGTCACTCTGAAAGAAGACAGTATTTCGCTGAAACAGATGAAACTGTAAATAAGAGAACAAAGGCTGCACTTGCAGCAGGTTTGAAGCCAATCGTATGTGTAGGCGAGCTTCTCTGGGAAAGAGAATGTAACATTACTGAAGAAGTAATTGCAAGACAGATTAAGCTTGACCTCTTTGATATCTCTGCTGAAGATGTTAAGAAGACAGTTATCGCTTACGAACCGGTATGGGCTATCGGAACAGGTAAGACAGCTACTGCTGACCAGGCTGAAGAAGTTTGTGCATTCATCAGAGCTACACTTGCTAAGATTTATGACGAAGCTACAGCTGAGGCTGTTACAATCCAGTACGGCGGTTCAATGAACGCTGCAAACGCTGCTGAACTTCTTTCAAAGCCAAACGTTGACGGTGGACTTATCGGCGGTGCTTCACTTAAGGCTGGCGATTTCAATACAATCGTTCAGGCTGCTATCAATGGCTAATTGAAAAGAAAATAATAGATGAAAGGACAAATAACTATGTCTAAAAAACCTGTTGTTCTTGTTGTAATGGACGGTATCGGTTTTTCAGTTACAGGTATCGGAGATGCTGTTACTGAGGCTAATACACCTACACTTGACAGACTTTTAAAGGAATATCCAAATACTTCACTCAAGGCTCACGGCGACGCAGTAGGACTTCCTTCTGACGACGATATGGGTAACTCTGAGGTAGGACACAATGCTCTCGGCTGTGGACAGATTTATTCACAGGGCGCTAAGCTTGTTAATGAATCAATCGAAAGTGGAAAGATGTTTGCTTCTGAAACCTGGAAGAAGCTTGTTAAGAACTGTATCGAAAACGGTACAGCTATGCACTTTATCGGACTTCTTTCTGACGGTAATGTTCACTCAAATATTTCACACCTTAAGATTATGGTTAAGCGTGCTAAGGAAGAAGGCGTTTCAAAGGTAAGATGCCACATCCTTCTTGACGGACGTGACGTGCCTGCTACAAGCGGTATGACTTATATTGAAGACCTCGAAAGCTGCCTTGCTTCTGTAAACGACGCAAGCTTTGACGGCAGAATTGCTTCAGGTGGCGGAAGAATGAAGGTTACAATGGACAGATATCAGGCTGACTGGAATATGGTTAAGACTGGCTGGGATACTCACGTTAAGGGTGAGGGAAGAATGTTTGCTTCTGCTGCTGAGGCTTATACAACTCTCAGAGAAGAAACCGGTGCAATCGACCAGGACCTCCCACCATTCGTTGTTGCTGAAAACGGCGAGCCTGTTGGTAAAATCTGTGATAACGACAGCGTAATTCTCTTTAACTTCAGAGGCGACAGAGCTATCGAAATGTCAATGGCATTTGACGACGAAGGCTTTGATAAGTTTGATAAGGGTGGATATAATCCAAAGGTTATGTATGCTGGTATGCTCCAGTATGACGGTGACCTTAACCTCCCTAAGAATTACCTTGTTAACCCACCTGAAATTACAAATACACTTTCAGAAGTGCTTGTAAATGCAGGCCTTAACTCATATGCTGTTTCTGAAACTCAGAAGTACGGTCATGTTACTTACTTCTGGAACGGAAACAAGTCAGAAAAATTCTCAGATACTCTTGAAACCTGGAAGGAAATTCCATCAGATAAGGTTTCATTTGACGAAAGACCTTGGATGAAGTCTGCTGAGGTTACTGATGACCTTATTGAAGCTATCAAGTCACAGAAGTACAACTTCTTAAGATGTAACTATCCAAACGGCGATATGGTTGGACATACAGGCTCAATGGAAGCTACAATTATCGCTGTTGAAGCAGTTGACCTTGCTCTTGCAAGACTTTTGAAGGTTGCTGATGAGTATAACTGCACAGTTCTTATCACAGCTGACCACGGTAACGCTGACGAAATGATGGAAAAGAATAAGAAGGGTGAAATTGCTGTAAGAACAGCTCACTCACTTAACAGAGTTCCATTTATCATTTACGATAAGGAAACAAAGTACGAGATTAAAGACGCTGACAGCAATAAGTACGGTCTTGCAAACGTTGCAGGAACAGTTGCTAAGCTTCTTGGAGTTGAAGCTCCTGATTGTTGGGAACCTTCAGTTATCTGATAATAAAAACTTTTTTCGGAGTGCAATCCTTGTGATTGTACTCCTTTTTTGTCAAAATGCTCAAATATTTTAAGGATTTTTGTTTAAAAAGGCGTTTTTTTGAAAAATGTTGATTTTGTTGCAGAAATATGGTATATTTATGTTGATTTGATTTATATTATTGATGGGAGTTTTTATGTCGATGATAGATTCAATGGAAAAGTTTGAAAAGCGTATCAAGCGTGTTCTTGTTAGTGAGGAACAAATCAGAGAGGCAGTTAAACAGACGGGTAAGGAAATAAGCGATTCCTATGACGGACAACCTATACTTCTTGTGAGTATTTTAAAGGGTGCATTCGTGTTTATGGCTGATTTGTGCAGGGAAATTACTGTTCCTTGTGAAATAGGCTTTATGTGTGCAAAAAGCTATTATAATGGTACAGTTTCAACGGGAATTGTTAAAATAACAATGGATATTGAACAGGATATAAGTAAGTACCACGTTGTAATTGTCGAAGATATTATTGATACAGGAAGAACTCTTAATGACGTTGTAAAAATGCTTAAAAGCAGAAATCCGCTTTCGCTGAGAGTTATAACCCTTCTTGATAAACCGGAAAGACGACTTGTTGAGTTTAATCCTGATAAGGCACTTTTTACAATTCCTGACTATTTTGTTGTTGGGTATGGTCTCGATTGCGGAGAATATTACCGTAATCTTCCATATATAGCTGAATATAATGAGGAGGAAATCTGAAATGCTTGAAAAACTTTTTAAGTTGAAGGCTAATAATACCAATGTAAAAACCGAAATTACAGCCGGTATTACAACCTTTATGACAATGGCGTATATACTTGCGGTAAACCCAAGTATTCTCGGCGAAGCCGGTATGGACCCGACAGGTGTTCTGCTTGCAACCTGTATCGCATCCTTTATCGGTACAATCTGTATGGCACTTATGGCAAATCTTCCATTTGCACTTTCTGCAGGTATGGGACTCAATGCATTTCTGACCTATACAGTAGTATTTGGATTTGGTTATTCGTGGCAGGTAGCACTTCTTGCAGTTTTTGTAGAAGGTATTATCTTTGTTGTACTTTCTCTGACAAACGTAAGAGAAGCGATTTTCAATTCTATTCCTTACAGCCTTAAAAATGCTGTATCTGTTGGTATCGGTCTTTTTATTGCTTTTATCGGACTTCAGAATGCAGGTATTGTAATCGGAAACGATTCTACACTTGTTTCAATCGTAAGCTTTACCGATAACTTTAAAACTGTTGGTATCTGCGCACTTCTCGCAATTATCGGAACATTTATTACAGCCATTCTCTACATAAAGAGAATTAAAGGCTCAATTCTTATAGGAATTATTGCAACATGGCTTATCGGAATTATCTGTCAGCTTGTTGGTCTTTATACACCTGACGCTGCAGCAGGATTTTATTCACTTATTCCTGACTTTAAAATGACCGACTTTTCAAAGCTTGGTACAACCTTTGGTCAGTGCTTTAATGTTGATATTAACGGCGTGGGAATTTTCAATTTTATAGTAATCGTGTTCTCATTCCTGTTTGTTGATATCTTTGATACTCTCGGAACTCTTATCGGAGTAAGTACTAAGGCTGATTTCCTTGATGAAGAAGGAAAGCTTCCGAAAATCAAGCCTGCACTTCTTGCAGACGCAATCGGAACAACTGCCGGTGCTGTTCTCGGAACATCGACAGTAACAACATATGTTGAATCTTCAGCAGGTGTTGCAGAAGGCGGAAGAACAGGTCTTACCGCTCTGACAACAGGCTTCCTTTTCCTTATTTCAATGTTCTTTGCACCAATATTTACAGCAATCCCATCATTTGCAACAGCACCAGCTCTTATCATTGTAGGATTCCTGATGTTCAGCAATATTGCACAGCTTAAGTTCGACGGAGAAAGCTACGTAAAGGCAATTCCTGCATACCTCTGTATTATTGCAATGCCACTTTTCTACAGCATTTCAGAAGGTATCTCAATAGGCGTTATTTCTTATGTAGTAATTAACCTTATCTGTAAAAAGCATAAGGATATCAATCCTGTTATGTATGTTCTTGCAGTGCTCTTTGTTCTGAAATATATTTTCCTTTAAAAAAGAATCAAAGCCCCGTGAGTTTTCTCGGGGCTTTTTGTGTTATTATGGAGAATTATGTAGAAATTTGTTGACATATGGAAATTAAAATGTTAAAATGTATGAGTGTGATGTAAGGAGGGGAGTTTTTGAAAAAATATTTTTTCTATTTTATTGCACAGCTCTTGTCAATAGTTTCACTTGTAGGATATTATATGGTAGGAGATTATCTTTTTGAACTCAGACCTACTGGCGAAACCTTTGATGTTTATAACGGAATAGTTGAACTTACTCCTTATGTTTACGTTGAACCGGTTATGGGTCTTTGCGGAGTACTTGTTCAGGCTTTGGGAATATTCCTTTTCAGCGTGTGCTTCGGAATACTTGCCAAGTACTGCAAAATGAATCTTAACCATAATGCTAAGGTTATTTCATTCGGGATTTTTGCTTGTTGCTATATTTCAGCGGCAGCATATTTGTTTACCAACAATTTTGTAGTATTAAGCTTCGGAGATAATTTTGCTATTAAAGAAATGTGGGCTAATGCAGTTGCATTTCTTATGTGCTTTGGCGCATGTGTCTGGGGCTTTTGTGCTATGTATTATTTTAAAAACAACAAAAACCACCTTATATATAACGAAAAACAAAGTAAATAATTACATAAAAACAAGGGTAGCAAAATCTGCTACCCTTTTAATTTTTAAATATTTATTTATCCTCGGTTTTGTCAGCTTCTGAGAAAAATCTGATTTCATTTGATTCCTCGTGAGGAATAATATCAATTTTTTCGAGCTCATTTAAAGTGAGAGGCTTTTTGTTTGTTTTGTTGGTGTAAAAATGCTCAATGTCACCTATATATTCGCTTGTGTCAGATGGAAGCTTCTTTGCTTTGAGCTTGTTTGCGATAGCAGTTCTTGAAAAGCTGTAAAGTAACGCACAAGTCGGTACTGCAAGAACCATTCCTACAAATCCGAAAAGTCCTCCGCCGATAAAGAGTGAAATAAGAACCCATATTGCAGGAAGCCCTGTTGAGTTACCGAGAATGCTCGGACCTAAGATGTTTCCATCAAACTGCTGGATTGCAAGAATCATAATGCTGAAAATCACAACGTCCTTTAAGCTTGAGGTGCTGAGGAGTATGAGTAACGCACTTGGAATTGCTCCAAAGAAAGGGCCGAAAAACGGAATGATATTTGTTACACCTACAATTACCGAAATAATAATAACGTATGGTAATCCGAGAATAGTCATACAGATAAAGGTAATCATTCCGATTATAGCAGAGTCGATGATTTTTCCGATAAGAAAGCTTGTGAAAATCTTGTTTGACTGAGAAGCAACCGTAAAGATTTTGTTGCAGGTTTTCTTTTTGAAAATAGCAAGAATAACCTTTCTTATCTGACCAATGTGAGTTTCCTTGTTTGCAAGAATATAAACAGAAACAATAAAACCTAAAAGAATGTTTTTGATAAGATTAACAACACCAAAAGCTGATGTCGAAATGTTTTCTAAAATCGGCTTTAAGGTGTCAAGTAAAGTGCTGACATCACTTGAATAAGTGTTTATTGCGGCGATAAGTCTTTTCTGAATTTCCTCGTTGTTTTTAAAAAGCTTTTGTACCCATTCGGTAAGCTGTTCAACCCAAAGAGAAATGTTATCAAAAATGGTGGTAATGCTGTTTAAGATTTCCGGAATTACAACATAAAGGAGTCCGCCTACTATTGTAATTGAAAAAACACAGGTCAGCGATAATGAAATTGCCCTGACAGCTTTTTTATGATTTTTCTGTTTGAATATAAAGCGATATAAGAAACGCTCTATCTGCTTCATGACAGGATTCATAAGAAAAGCAAGAACTCCGCCCCAGATAACAGGCATAAGTACACCTATAATTTTTTCTGCCATATTCCAAAAAGAACTGAATTTCCACACAAAAACAATCATCAGAATGGCGATTGCAATGATAACCAGTATGTATTTTGCAAGAGTTGAATACTTTTTGTTGTTATAATTATTCATCTCATTTTATCCTTTCGTAGTTTCTGAATTTAATTATACTACATCTTTTCTCAAATTACTATACCTTTTGAGAAATTTTTTTATTTTATTTTTCTTTAAAAAGTAACTGACGGCTATCGACAAAAACGAGTTTTTGTGATAGAATAATAGGTAAGAATTTTTATGAAAAGGTGATTTTTGTGTCAGTGTTTTCTGAGCTTAAGAAAAAGGCTCTTGATAAATATTTCAGTAAAATGAATGATATGCAGAAGCAGGCTGTTTTTCAGATAAAAGGGCCCCTTCTTGTGCTTGCAGGCGCAGGAAGTGGAAAGACAACCGTACTTGTAAACAGAATTGCAAATATGATATATTTCGGAAACGCTTATAATGACGAAACCGAACTGAGAGTAACACCAGAAGAAATTGAGTTTTTAAAGGGCTACATAGACGGCACTTATACCGATAACGAAAAGCTCCGGGATATTGTTGCTTTTGACTGTGTTAATCCTTGGAATATACTTGCTATTACCTTTACAAATAAGGCGGCAGGGGAATTAAAAGACAGAATCTCAAATATGCTTGGACAGGCCTCTGAGGGCGTTGTGGCTGCAACCTTTCATTCTGCCTGCGTGAGAATTTTAAGACGTGAAAGCGAAAATATCGGCTATTCTTCAAGCTTTACAATTTACGATTCGGACGACTCTTTAAGACTTGTAAAGGCTTGTATGAAGGAACTTGACATTTCAGAAAAGATGTTTGCACCACGCTCTATTCTTTCGGAGATTTCACGACAGAAGGATAAAATGGTTTCACCTGCTGTGTATTTTTCAAACGTGAATAACGACTATAAAGCGCTTATGATTGCAAAGGTTTATAAGCTCTATCAGCAGAAGCTCAAAGACGCAAACGCTATGGATTTTGACGATATCATTTATAATACCGTTTATCTTTTTGAGAATTTCCCTGATGTACTTGCACATTATCAGTATAGATATCCATATATTCTTGTTGACGAGTATCAGGATACAAACCACGCTCAGTACAGACTGATTTCGCTTCTTTCTCAGAAGTTTGAAAATCTGTGCGTTGTAGGTGACGATGACCAGTCAATCTACCGTTTTCGTGGGGCAACTATTGAAAATATTCTGGAATTTGAAAACCAGTACCCACAAAGCAAGGTTATAAGACTTGAACAGAATTATCGTTCAACTCAGAATATCCTCACCTGTGCAAACGAACTTATTAAAAACAATCAGGGCAGAAAGGGTAAAAACCTCTGGACTGATAAGGGTGACGGCGATAAGGTTACTATATATACTGCATCAAATGAGCGTAGCGAATCTGATTATATTGCAAATATTATACTCGAAAATGTGAAAAGTGGTAAAAAATATAGTTCGCATGCAATCCTCTTTAGGGTGAATGCGATATCCAATTCACTTGAATATGCACTTAATAATAAGAAAATACCATATAAAGTTATAAGTGGCGTTAAATTCTATGACAGAAAAGAAATCAAGGATATTCTTTCCTATCTTGCAGTTATAAACAACAACCATGATATGCTCCGTTTAAAAAAAATAATCAACGAGCCTAAGAGAAAAATCGGCGAGGCTACCGTTAATACAATTGAGCAGGTTTCAAGCGATTTGGGAATTTCACCTATTGAGGTTATGCGTCAGTCAGCTGAGCTTTCACCACTTGCCAAAAAGTCTGCACTTCTGACACAGACAGCAAGTATGTTTGACGAGCTTACCGAGCTTTCTGAAACTCTTCCTCTTGATGAACTTCTTGACGAAGTGCTTGAAAAGAGTGGTTATGAGGCGTATATGCGTACTCTTGGGGACGAGGGTATCGGCAGACTTGAAAACATCAAGGAACTTAAATCTACCATAGTAAACTATATAGAAAATGCTGACGGGCCAACTCTTTCGGGATTTTTGGAGGAAATCTCTCTTTATACGGATGTAGATAGCATTGATAATAATTCTGAGTATGTTTTGCTTATGTCAATGCATGCTTCAAAGGGATTAGAATTCCCTGTAATGTTTTGCGCAGGTGTTGAGGAAAATATTTTTCCGTCGTCAAGATGTACGGACACTCAGGCTGACCTTGAGGAAGAAAGAAGAATTGCTTATGTTGCAATTACAAGAGCAATGGAGCAGTTATATATAACCAATGCAAGAGAAAGATTACTTTTTGGTTCAAAAAGTCAAAATAAGCCTTCACGATTTATTGAGGAACTCCCTTGTGAAAATGTTGTAACAGAGGTTGAAAGAGGCCTTGATAATGTGTTTACAAGCCACGAAAAACCACTTGCGTCCGATTACAGAGGAACAACCCTTTCACAGCAGATTAACAGAGGTTCAGTTATCGCAAGCAAGAGTACTTCGGACGAGCCTGTGGAGAAATTCACAGTGGGTGAAAGAGTTTTTCATAAGATTTTCGGCGAGGGAATGGTGCTTAACGCTATACCTGTGTCAAACGATACAATGCTTGAAGTTGCCTTTGATAAAGTGGGAACTAAAAAGCTTATGGCTAAGTTTGCAAAAATAAAGCATATTGATTAAACTGAAAGAGGAATGTTTATGGCAAAATCAAAGACGGTTTATGTCTGTTCAAATTGCGGATATGAAAGTGCAAAATGGAATGGCAGATGTCCAAGCTGTGCCGAGTGGAATACCTTTGAGGAGGTAGAGGTTTTGACTTCAAAATCTTCAAAGGGTGCTGTAAGAAAAGCAGCAGACCTTTCCGATAAAATAGTTGAGCTTAATTCCGTTGACGCAAGCCACGACGAGGTGCGCTATAAAACGGGAATGAATGAGCTTGACAGAGTGCTTGGTGGTGGACTTGTTAAGGGAAGCCTTGTACTTCTTGGCGGTGAGCCGGGAATTGGTAAGTCAACACTTTTACTTCAGATTTGTCAGTTTTTAGGTGACGACCATACAATTCTCTATGTTTCGGGAGAAGAATCCACAAGACAGATTAAACTCCGTGCTGACAGACTTGGAGTTGATACGGAGAATTTGTATCTTCTTGCAGAAACCGACGCTGAGGCTATCTGCGATACAATAACTGCTGAAAAGCCTGAAATTGTAATTATCGACTCAATCCAGACAATGGGAATAAGAGATTTGTCATCAGCACAGGGAAGTATCACTCAGGTGAGGGAATGCACAAACCTGTTTATGCGTACTGCAAAATCGGAAGAAATTCCTATGCTGATTGTAGGCCACGTCAATAAAGACGGTGCAATCGCAGGCCCTAAGGTTATGGAGCATATCGTTGACGCTGTTTTGTATTTTGAAGGTCAGCGGAATATGTCCTACCGAATTTTAAGAGCTGTTAAAAACCGTTTTGGCTCAACTAATGAAATAGGCGTTTTTGAAATGGCTGATAAGGGACTTTATGAAGTGGAAAACCCGTCTATGATGCTCCTTTCAGGCAGACCTACCGACGTATCGGGTTGCTGTGTTGCCTGCGTTATGGAAGGCTCACGTCCTATTATGGCAGAAGTTCAGGCGCTTGTTTCAAAAACAGGTTTTTCAACTCCACGAAGAATGTCAACAGGTGTTGATTATAACAGACTTTACCTTATTATTGCTGTGCTTGAAAAACGTCTTGGATTTTTCTTCTCAAATCTTGACGTGTATATAAATATCGTAGGAGGACTTCGCCTTGATGAGCCGTCTGCCGACCTTTCAATAGCTATGGCACTTTATTCGTCACTGACCGATAAGGTTGTGAGCGATAAGCTGATTGCCTTTGGTGAAATCGGACTTGGTGGGGAACTGAGAAATATTTCGCATATCACTCAGCGCCTTAGCGAAGCCGAAAGAATGGGCTTTGATAAATGTATTGTGCCTAAGCAGTCACTTAAGGGCGTTGACCTTTCAAAGTATAATATGAAAATCTGTGGCGTAACCTCAATCAAAAAAGCCTTTGACGAAATAAATGCATAAAAATACCTCCTCCGCGTGTAGGATAAGAATTAGCAATGTAAACTTTCTGTTAATTTTAAAAGGCTTGGAATATTCTTCTTGACTTTTATAAGTAGTTGTGATAAAATAAATAAGCCGCATGTGTTGAGGCAGGTAAAAGCTGAAAATGACGGGGTTTCTCCGTGGGTTTCACGCCTTAAACAGCGAGTTTTTAAAGAAAAGGCAGGTGCATCGAAGAATGTACGCAATTATTGAAACAGGCGGAAAGCAGTATCAGGTAAACGAAGGCGACGTAGTTTTCATTGAAAAGCTGGGTGTTGAAGCTGACGAAACAGTTACTTTTGATAAGGTTATCGCTGTAAACAAGGACGACGCTATCAGCGTTGGCGCTCCATATGTTGAAGGAGCTACTGTATCAGCTAAGGTTCTCAAGAATGGCAAGGCTAAGAAAATCACTGTATTCACTTACAAGCCAAAGAAGGGCGAAAAGAAGAAGCAGGGACACAGACAGCCATACACACAGGTTAGAATCGAAGCAATCAACGCATAATAATGATTATTGCAAAATTCTATAAGAACGGGGATAATAAACTCCTCGGATTTGAAATCACAGGTCATGCAGGATTTGACGAAATGGGACTTGATATAGTCTGCGCGTCAGTATCATCAGCTGCAATGCTTACCTGTAACACGGTGACAGATGTATTTAAGCTTGATGCAAGAGTACAGGTTACCGAAAATACTATAATGCTTAAACTTGTTTCTGATGAAACAGGTGAGGGTGATAAGATACTTCTCGGATTTATGCTTCATATGATTTGTCTGAGCGAGGATTACCCACAGTGCATTAAGGTTAAGGATGTGCTTAAATAGCACGAAACGAGATTTTTTACGGAGGTGTAATATAATGATTAGAATCAGTATGCAGTTCTTTGCTCATAAAAAAGGTATGGGTTCAACAAAGAACGGACGTGACTCAGAGGCTAAGAGACTCGGAGTTAAGAGAGCTGACGGACAGTTCGTACTCGCTGGTAACATTCTTGTTAGACAGAGAGGAACTCACATTCACCCGGGTAACAATGTAGGAAAGGGTTCAGACGATACACTTTTCGCTACAATCGACGGTGTTGTAAAGTTTGAAAGATACGGCAGAGACAGAAAGAAAGTTTCTGTTTACGCTAAGGAAGCTTAATAAGACACAAAACCCTGAGTGCAAAACTTGGGGTTTTTTTATCAATGCAAAATGCAGAGCTTATAATGCACAATGCGTTGGGAGGAGATTTTAAATGTTTGTTGATGAAGCGAAAATATATGTAAAAGCTGGCGACGGCGGTGATGGTGCAGTTTCCTTTCATAGAGAAAAATATGTAGCTTCCGGCGGACCTGACGGCGGTGACGGCGGTAAGGGCGGAGACGTTGTTTTTGTGGTTGACGATAATATGTCAAACCTCATTGACTTCAGATATAAGAGAAAATACGTTGCTGAAAAGGGACAGAACGGTTATTCAAATAATTCATCTGGACGAGGCGCTGACGACCTTGTGGTAAAGGTTCCTAAGGGAACTGTTGTAAGAGAAGCCGAAACAGGGAGAATTCTTGCTGACCTTTCGGACTACGAACCTGTAATTATTGCTCATGGCGGTAAGGGCGGTAGGGGAAATGCCCATTTTGCAACTCCTACAAGACAGATTCCTAAGTTTGCAAAACCGGGATTTAAGGGCGAGGAATTCAACCTTGTTCTTGAACTTAAGCTTATCGCTGACGTGGGACTTGTGGGATTTCCGAATGTAGGTAAATCTACACTTATTTCAGTAGTTTCTGCAGCAAAACCAAAGATTGCAAACTACCACTTTACAACCCTTACTCCTGTTTTGGGAGTTGTTAAGGTTGACGCAGAAAAGTCTTATGTTATGGCTGATATTCCGGGACTTATCGAGGGTGCAAGCGACGGTGTGGGACTTGGACACGAGTTTTTAAGACACGTTGAAAGATGCCGACTTATTGTTCACGTTGTTGATGCGTCAGGTATCGAGGGGAGAAATCCGATTGACGACTTTGAAATTATCAATAAGGAGCTTGCTAATTTCAGCGAGGAGCTTGCTTGTGCGCCTATGATAGTTGCAGCTAATAAATGCGATATGGCTACAGAAGAACAGCTTTCGGAGCTGAGAAAATATATCGAGGATAAGGGACTTCCTTTCTTTGAAATTTCAGCAGCTACAACTCAGGGAACAAAGGAGCTTGCTCTTGCAGTGGGCAGAGCACTTGCTGACCTTCCACCTGTAAAGAGATTTGAGGCACAGCCATATTCACAGGCTGAAATTGACGAAAAAATCCTTTCAGACAGAAGCTTTGAGGTTACTGTTGAGGAAGGCGTTTACTTTGTTGACGCTGACTGGCTGTGGGATGTCCTCAGAAGCGTTAATATGGAGGACTACGAAAGCCTTCAGTATTTCCAGAGAGTGCTTAGAAATACAGGTATTATTGATAAGCTTGTTGAAATGGGTATCGAAGAGGGAGACACGGTATCAATTCTTGATTTTGAATTTGAATTTGTGTTTTAATATTAAGAGGAAAACTTTTGGGTTTTCCTCTTTTTTATTGCATTACAGCGATTTTTGTGGTACAATATATATTGAGTTATTTTGTGGTTTTGGAGGTTTTTATATGAAAAACTATTCACTTCTCTGCGATTTTTATGAGCTTACAATGTCAAACGGATACCTTAAAAACGGATTTTCTGAAAAAACAACATACTTTGATATGTTTTTCAGAAAAGTCCCTGACGAGGGAGGCTTTGCTGTTTTTGCAGGCCTTGAACAGCTTTGCGACTATATTAAAAATCTTAAATTCTCCGATGAAGATATAGATTTTTTGCGTAAAAAAGGCATTTTTGAAGAGGAATTTTTAAAGTATCTTGCTGATTTTAAGTTTACAGGAGATATTTATGCTGTCCCTGAGGGAACACCTATTTTCCCTTATGAACCTGTTATTACAGTTAAGGCAAAGGCTATTGAAGCCCAGCTTATCGAAACTTTTCTTCTCCTTTGCGTAAACCACCAGTCGCTTATTGCAACAAAGGCAAACCGAATTGTGAGAGCTGCACAGGGAAGAACTGTTCTGGAATTTGGCTCAAGACGTGCGCAGGGTGCTGACGGTGCGGTTATCGGTGCAAGAGCAGCGTATATCGGTGGCTGTCACGGAACAGCCTGCACACTCACAGACAAGCTTTATGATGTTCCTGCCGGTGGCACAATGGCTCATTCGTGGGTGCAGATGTTTGACAGCGAATACGAGGCATTTAAAACCTACTGCGAAATCTATCCTGAAAGTACAACACTTCTTGTTGATACCTACGACACACTTGGAAGTGGTATTCCAAACGCTATCAAGGTGTTTAAGGAGATTTTACTTCCAAAGGGAATTACAAATTTTGCTGTAAGACTTGACTCAGGGGATATTTCATACCTTTCTAAAAAGGCAAGAAAAATGCTTGACGATGCAGGACTTTCCTGCTGTAAAATAACAGCGTCAAATTCTCTTGATGAATATATTATCCGTGACCTTATGCTTCAGGGTGCAAAAATTGATACCTTTGGCGTGGGCGAAAGACTCATAACTGCAAAGAGTAATCCTGTTTTTGGCGGGGTTTATAAGCTGGTTGCTGTTGAAAAGGACGGAGAAATCATTCCTAAAATCAAAATCAGCGAGAATATCGGTAAGATTACAAACCCACATTTCAAAAAGGTTTACAGACTTTTTGATAATAATACAGGAAAGGCGATTGCAGACCAGATTTGTATTCACGACGAAACAATCGACGATACAAAGCCTCTTAAAATCTTTGACCAGTATAATGTATGGAAATCTAAGACTATTACGGATTTTACAGCTAAAGAACTTTTAAAACCAATTTTCATAAATGGTGAACAGGTTTATGAATGCCCGCCAATCAACGAAGTAAGAGAATACTGCCTTAACCAGATTGAAACTCTCTGGGACGAGGTAAAGAGATTTGAAAACCCACATAGCTATTATGTTGACCTTTCTGAAAAGCTGTGGGAGCTTAAAAATAAAATGTTAGAGGAACATAAAAAGTAATGAAAAGAATTATTTCAGCTTTTGTTGCAACAGTAATGCTTGCTGTCGGGTGTCTGTGTGTATCAGCTGAGGAAAACATCGTAAATACAACATTAAACGGACTTTTTCAGAATGAAAACGGGAAAATTCTGTTTGACGATGATTTTCTGAAAAATGTCGGTACAACGTCAAGCGACTGGTATGTAATTGCACTGAGAATCAATAATATTGATGCCGAGTATGAAAAATACCTTGATGCACTTACTGTATATGTCAGTGAAAAATACGAAACAGAAAACAGACTTCATAAAGTAAAGGCTACCGAATGGCATAGAATAGCCCTTGCTGTTGAGGCTTGTGGAGGAAATGCTGAAAATTTCAACGGAATAAATCTTATAGCTGACGGTATTTATAATTTTGACCTTGATAAACAGGGGATAAATGCGTATATCTGGGCACTTATCTGCTTGTCGGCAGATGATTATAAAACCCCTTCGGATGCACTTAACACCAAGGAAAACATAATAGATGAAATACTTTTGTATCAGCTTTATGATGGTGGATTTGCACTGAGCGGAGATGTTGGCGATGTTGATGTTACTGCTAATGTTATTACCGCACTTGCACCGTATAAAGATGATGAAAAGGTTTCTGAGGCTGTTGACAGAGCAGTTTCATTTTTAAAAAGTAAAAAGCTCCCTGATAGTGGTTTTGAAAGCTATGGCGTTAAAAACTGCGAAAGTGCTTGTCAGGCTCTTGTAGCATTTTATGCTGTGGGCGAGGATACAGAGGGAATTGCAGAGAATGTCTTTTCTTTTAAAACTCAGGACGGCTTTTCTCACCTTGCTGACGGAGAAACCAGTTATCTGGCGACACAGCAGGCGATTCTTGCACTGGGTGCTGTAAATAAAAATCGCTATGTATATGATTTTTCTGAAGTAGAAACAATAATTAAAAATGAGGTTTCCCAATACGACAGAGAACGTATACAAGGTTTTTCTGAAAATGTAAATGCGGTAGATGTCCCTACAATAAAAAGACTTTTGCAGACTGTTGAGGAGATAAACCCCGACGACGCAACTGAACTTAAAGATGTACTTAATAATGCACTTTCTGAAGCTTATTACATCAAACGTAGAATTGATTCTATAAATGTTGAAATTTCAAAAATTTCACGAAAAGGTCTGAAAGTATCACATAGGGAAACCATAGAAGAGCTTTTTGATAAGTGTGAAGACCTTTCTGAAGAAGATATGAAGCTTGTTACTGAATACGATGAGCTTTTGAAATTAGATGCTGAGATGGATTCTCTTTTAAGGAGAGATATGATTTTCAATATTGTTTTTATTTGTCTGGTTGGTTGTTTGACGTACTTTCGTTCTAAAAGAAGAAAACAAAGAGAACAGGATATGTAATAAAAAGGAGGCATAGCCGTGAAAAAGGATTTCCTTATGTTGTTTTTTATAATTCTTTTGTCGGCTGTGCTGATTATGGGAACAGAATTTCAGTCGGTGGAGGAGTATTATCTCACCCACGCCGACGAAATAACTGAGGATAGCGACAGGGTTTATTTTTCCATAAACTGCGAAAAAGCTCTTTCAAGCGGTAAACTTTCAGACGCACAGCTTAAAGAATTGAATAACGGAGAAATTCTCAAACAAAAAGAGTATGTTCTCATTGAAGATGAAACAGTTTTTGATGTACTTAAAAGAGTATGTCGTTTTGAAAAAATCCATATGGAATATCAGGGCGCTGATAAAAATATCTATAACAGCGTTTATGTTCAGGGATTAAATTATCTGTATGAGTTTGACTGCGGTGAGCTTTCCGGTTGGGTTTTTCTTGTAAACGGAAAACAGACCGACCTGTCCTGCGGAAAGTATAAATTAAAAGACGGCGATAAGGTTGAATGGGTTTATTCCCTTGAAGCCGGAAAGGATTTATAAGAAAGGAGCTTAGCTATGAACAGGTTTTTAAAGACACACCCTTTTACAATGCTTGTGTATTTTCTGGCGGTAATCGGTGTTTCTATGTTTTGTAACAATCCTGTTTTACAGCTGATATCACTTCTTGGTGCAACCGCTTATGCTGTGTGGCTTTCAAAGGGCAGGGGATTTTTATCACAGCTTTTGTATTTTATAACGCTTTTTGCCCTTGTAGCTGTAACAAATCCGCTTTTTGTACATAACGGAAAAACACCTCTTTTCTTTATGAACGGAAACCCCGTTACATTGGAAGCGATAATATGCGGTGCTTCAATCGCATTGATGATTATTGCAACGGTTTTGTGGTTTTCCTGTATGACCAGAGTTATGACTTCTGATAAATTCTATTTTCTTTTCGCAAAAATCTCGCCAAAGCTTGCACTGGTGTTTTCAATGGCTCTGAATTTTGTTCCACGCCTGAAAAAATCCTATAAGGAAACAGAAAAAGCCCATAAAACACTTGGGATTTATTCAACAGAAAGCTACTTTGAAAGACTTTTTCTGAAACTTAAAACTATGTCCTCTACTGTTGCCCAGTCGGCTGAAAACAGTATCGAAACCTCAGCTTCAATGAATGCCAGAGGCTACGGTGAAAAGGGACGTACAAGCTTTGAAACTGTGAAATTCACATTTTATGATTTGGTGCTGTTGTGTTTTACAGTTGCTGTAACAATAATGGAAATAATTTTTATGATAAATGGAGCTACAGCTTTTGAGTTTTATCCGACGGTTACTAAAATCACCCTTGAAGTGAGTAGCGTGACAGCATATGCAGGCTATTTTGTACTGTGCTTTTTGCCTGTGATTATTGAAATAACGGAGAGTTTAAGATGGAAATATTTCGTGTCGAAAATTTAAGCTTTGCTTACCCTGACAGCAAGCAAAAGGTGCTTGACAATGTGAGCTTTTGTGTCAACGATGGTGAGTTTGTAACCCTTTGTGGTAAGAGCGGAAGCTCAAAAACTACACTCTTGAAAATGCTCAAGCCACAGCTTACACCAAAGGGTGACAAAACAGGCGGAATTTTCTATAAAGGTGAAAACCTTTACGATATCGAAAATGCCGTCACAGCCGCAAAAATCGGCTACGTTATGCAAAATCCCGAAACGCAGATAGTCTGCGATACTGTAAAAAAAGAGCTTGCATTCGGACTTGAAAATATGGGTAAATCACCTTTTGAAATCAAGCGGAGAATAGCTGAAATCTCTGCTTTTTTCGGAATCGAGGAATGGGTGAATAAGAATACAAACCAGCTTTCAGGCGGAGAAAAACAGCTTGTGAGTCTGGCGTCAATAATTGCTATGAATCCCGATGTCATCATTCTCGATGAGCCTACATCACAGCTTGACCCCGTGGCGACCGACAGCTTTTTCAACCTTCTTGAAAAAATCAACCGCCAGCTTGGAATAACAGTAATCCTTTCCGAGCATAACCTTGAGAGATGTTTTTCGATGTCCGACAGGGTGCTTTTTCTTGATGATGGAAGACTTGCTTGTGACGACACGCCACGAAAAGCGTGTGTGGAAATCCTTAAAAGCGATATGAAAGTCGCTCTGCCTTCTGCTACAAGGATTTTTGGTGAGGAATTTTCTGCTGAAAGCCTGCCTCTTAATATAAGAGAGGGAAGAAAAATCATTCTCGACGGCTATAATAAATCAACCTGCGAAATAGACAACCACCGCAATGATAATGATGATGTGATTAACCTTGAGGATGTTTGGTTTCGCTACGAAAAGAATGGCGAGGACGTGCTCAGAGGCGTGAATTTGTCAGTTAAAAAGAGTGAAATTCTTGCAATTCACGGCTCAAACGGTAGTGGAAAGACCACTCTTTTAAATGTTATCTCAAAGCTAAGAAAAGCCTATCACGGCGACGTAAAGCTCTATAATAGGGCGATTGCAGACTATAAAGGTAATTCCCTTTACAGAGGAATCATAGGATTTTTACCTCAGAATCCTAAAACTGTCTTTTCAAATAAAACAGTGCGAGAGGATTTTTTGGAAAGCTGTAAGGCACATTCAAAAGACGAGAATATAATTGACGAGATTTCTGAAAAATTAGGAATATCCCACCTTCTTGACAGGCATCCCTTTGACATTTCGGGAGGTGAAATCCAGAAGTGTGCACTGGGACGTGTGCTTATTTCACAGCCTGAAATTATTCTTCTTGACGAGCCGACCAAGGGACTTGATGCTTTTTATAAATCAGAACTCAGTGAGATTTTTGAAAAGCTTTCTCAAGAGGGAAAAACTCTTGTGATTGTTACACACGATGTTGAGTTTTCGGCAACCACCGCTCATAGCTGTGCTATGCTTTTTGATGGTGAGATAATTTGTAAAGAACCGCCTCAGGTGTTCTTTTCTGAGAATTATTTTTATACAACTTCCTCAGCAATCATCGCAAAAGATGTGATAAAAAATGCTGTTACAGTGTCACAGGTAACTGAAAATCTGAAAAAAATCTAAGAAAGGTACGGCGATATGAAAAAAACTGTCATAACTTCTATTTCGGCGATAGCACTTCTCATAATCGCCGTATTTTCGGTGCTTTGCGAGTGGTGTAAAGGTTATTTGCTTGCCAGTGTTCTGGGAGCAGTTTTGTGCTGTCTGCCGTTCTTTTTTACCTTTGAAAACAAAAAAACCACCACAAGCTATGTTGTACTTGTGGCAGTAATGACAGCGGTGTCAGTAACGGGAAGATTTCTCTTTGCACCAATCCCATTTTTTAAACCTGTTTCAGCAATAGTTATTCTGACTGCTCTTTCACTTGGGGGACAGGCTGGCTTTGTTACGGGGGCAATGTCAGCGCTTGTTTCAAACTTCTACTTCGGGCAAGGTCCTTGGACACCTTTTCAGATGCTGACTTGGGGACTTATAGGATTTTTTGCAGGACTTTTAAGCAAAAAGCTTTCAAAAAATATAATTCTCCTGTCACTTTACGGTGCATTGGCCGGACTATTCTATTCACTTGTGATGGATAGCTGGACGGTGCTTTTTATGGATGGTTCTTTGAATGTAAGACGATATTTTGCAGTAATTCTTACTTCACTTCCGATAACCTTGTGTTATGTGGTTTCAAATGTTATTTTCTTGCTTGTTTTGTCAAAGCCGGTTGGGAATACCCTTGACAGACTTGTTAAAAAATATGGTATTTTGTAAAGGATAATAAAAATGGTAGAACTTACAAAGGGAAAGATTACTCCCACTCTGGTGAAATTTTCCATACCACTGCTTATAAGCGTTGCGTTTCAGCAGCTGTATAATATAAGCGACAGCGTTATTGCGGGCAAGTTTGCAGGCGAAAACGCTCTGGCGGCTGTCGGGGCATCATACCCGATAACTATGATTTTTATGGCATTTGCAGTGGGCTGTAATATCGGCTCGTCGGTAATTGTTTCACAGCTTTATGGTAGCGGTAAGTTTACCCGTATGAAAACAGCGGTCAATACTTCGCTTATTATGTCGCTGGTGCTCAGCATAATTCTTGCAGTTTCGGGACTTGTTTTCTGCGACGGAATGCTTACACTTCTCGATACACCAAAGAATATTTTCAGCGACGGCTCTGCTTATCTGGGAATCTATACATTGGGACTACCGTTGCTGTTTATGTATAACGTTTCTTCGGGAATTTTCACAGCGACAGGCGATTCTAAAACACCACTTTATCTTCTGATTTTCTCGTCGCTTCTCAATATCGTCCTTGACCTCGTTTTTGTAGCAGGATTTGGTTGGGGAGTAAGAGGCGTCGGCTGGGCAACCTTTATTGCACAGGGTCTTGCGTCAATACTTTCGATGATTACAGTTTTTGTTAAAATAAAAAGAATAAACTGTCCAAATACTCCAAAAATCTTTGATTTCAGAATTTTTTCAAGAATAATCTGGGTAACTGTTCCGAGTATTCTTCAGCAGAGCTTTGTTTCTGTGGGAAATCTTTTTATTCAGACCCTTATAAACGGCTACGGCTCGTCGGTAGTGGCAGGCTACTCAGCAGCAATCAAGCTCAATACCTTCGGAATAATGTCCTTTGCCGCTCTGGGAAATGCTCTTTCATCATTTACCGCACAGAATATAGGTGCAAAACAGCTTCCGAGAATAAAGCAGGGCTTTAAATCAAGCTTTATTATCTGTGCCTGCGTGGTAATACCTTTTACTGTGGCATTCTTCACAGTTCCTGAATTCTTCTTGGGACTATTTATGAAAAAGCACGAAAGTATGGAGGCAATAAAAGTAGGCTGTACCTTTTTGAGAATAACCTCGCCATTTTATATGGTGATTTCAATAAAGCTCCTTTGCGACGGTGTTTTGCGTGGAGCAGGTGCTATGAAAACCTTTATGATTGCAACCTTCACCGACCTTATAATAAGAGTTGTGCTGAGCTTTGTGCTTTCTGATTTGCTCAATAGCTCAACAGGAATATGGCTTTCATGGCCGATAGGCTGGACAGTTTCAACTGTTCTTTCACTTGTTTTTTATTTTAAAAATATGTGGGTGCCACACGGTTTTGTATTTGAGGAGAATACTGATGAGTATAACAGTTAATATTTATTATTCAGGAAAAAATGGAAACGCAAGAAAATTCGTTGAGGAAATGGTTTCTTCGGGACTTGTTGAAAAAATCCGTAACGAAGAAGGAAACGAGCGTTATGAATATTTCTTCCCGCTTGATGACGAAGAAACAGTTTTGCTTATTGACCGATGGCGAGACGAGGAAGCAATAGACTTTCACCATAAAACTGATATGATGAAAGAAATTGCAGCTTTGCGTGAAAAATATAAACTCCGTATGCGAGTTGAACGATATGTGGATAAAAAAGAAGTCTGAGAGTTTTTCTCAGACTTTTTTGTTAGTTTTTGTTTTTGAAAATTTCAAGCTGACCTTCCAGCCAGACTTTGATTTCCTTGAGACTCTCAGGAATGAATTCTGCAGTCATCTCGGCAACTATTTCGCTTTCATCAGTACAGCTGTAACAGTTTACCCCGTACCATACCTTGACTGTAAACTGCTCACCGTACCAGATTTTATAGTTGAAGGTTTTTAACGCGCTTCCTGAAAAATTGTTTTTTTCAGCAAAAAATGTAAAACCCGGTATGTCAAAAATACTCTCAGCCATTTTAAATCTCCTCGTCATATTTTACATAAGTATATCATGTTTCGTGGGATTTTTCAAGGACATAGGCTTGCCTTTATCTGTAATGCACAAGTAACTATTAAATAATTTGTTAATAATCACGATAAAAATATTTAAACAGACACTTGTAATTTATGTTAAAATGATATATAATTAATATGTGATGTTCGTGATTATTGTGCATTATGAACAACTAAAACATACAGACAGGAGAGATTCACTTGAAAAAATTCGATTGTACGAGGATTAAAAACTTAGCTGTTGCAGGTCATGCAGGCTCAGGAAAGACTTCACTTTGTGAGGCTTTGCTTTATAAGAGCGGAGCTACTGACAGACTCGGTAAGGTTCTTGACGGAAATACAGTTTCCGACTATAATGCTGAAGAAATCAAGAGAAAATGTTCAATATACACATCTCTTTCATCATTTGAAAAGGACGATTTAAAGGTTAACCTTCTTGATACACCTGGACTTTTTGACTACGCAGGCGAAATGATGGAAGGTATTTTTGCAAGCGGTTCAGTGCTTATTACTGTATCAGGTAAGTCAGGCGTTAAGGTAGGAACACATAAGGCTTATGACTATGCTGTTGAAACAGGTAAGCCAAGAATGTTCGTTGTAACAAAGCTTGACGACGATAATGCTAACTTCAATAATGTTCTTACAGAGCTCAAGGCTGAATTCGGCCCGACAGTTTGTCCTGTTGTAGTACCTGTTATCGCAGACAGAAGAATTGTTTCTTATGTAAACCTTATTGAAATGAAGGCTTATAAGTATGATGAATACGGTAACGCTGTTGAAACAGAAATGCCTACTGCTGAAGTTTCTGAAAAGATGGGATACAGAATTGACGGTCTTGTAGAAGCTGTGTCTGAAGCTGTTGCTGAAACAGACGAAGCACTCTTTGAAAAGTTCTTCTCAGGCGAACCATTTACTCAGAAGGAAATTATCGACGGTATCCATAACGGTATGAATAAGGGTATTATTACACCTGTAACATGCGTTTCATCTACAACACTTGCAGGCGTTGATATGCTTTTGAAGGAAATTTCACTTCTTCTTCCTGCACCAATCGAAAAGGAAAAGAAAATCGGTGAAACAGCTGACGGCGATATGATTGAAATCGAGTGTGACGAAAACGCACCACTTTCAGCATTTGTATTCAAGACAGTAGCTGACCCGTTTGTAGGAAAGATGTCATATATCAAGGTGTTCAGCGGAAAGCTTACTGCCGGTAAGGAAGTAGTTAATGCTACAACAGGCAATACTGAAAAGGTTGGTAAGCTTATGTACCTCTTCGGTAAGAAATCTGAAGAAGTTTCTGAGGTTGGCTGTGGAGATATCGTTGTTGCAACAAAGATGAACGTTTCCACAAATGATACAATCTGCGACTCTTCAAGAGTTGCTAAGCTTGAAACAATCAATTTCCCTAAGCCATGCTATAAGATGGCTGCAAAGGCTAAGGCACAGGGCGACGAAAGTAAGATTTCAACAGCTATTGCAAGACTTCTTGAAGAAGATTTGACACTTACATATACTCACGATATTGAAACAAACGAAATGATTCTCGCAGGCCTTGGCGGACTTCATCTTGAAGCAGCACTCGGAAAGCTTGAAAGTGACTTCGGAGCAAAGGTAAACCTTGAAAATCCTAAGATTTCATATAAGGAAACAATCAGAAAGAAAGTTAAGGTTCAGGGTAAACATAAGAAACAGTCAGGTGGTCACGGACAGTATGGTGACGTATGGATTGAATTTGAACCTTGTATTTCTGACGAACTTATCTTTGAAGAAAAGGTATTCGGTGGTGCTGTTCCTAAGAACTTCTTCCCGGCAGTTGAAAAGGGACTTCAGGACTGTGTAAAGAAGGGCGTTCTTGCAGGTTTCCCTGTAGTAGGACTTAAAGCTATTCTCGTTGACGGTTCTTACCACGCTGTTGACTCTTCAGAAATGGCATTCAAGATGGCTGCATCTATCGCATATAAGGAAGGTCTGAAGCAGGCTGAACCTGTAATTCTCGAACCTATCGGTGCTTTGAATGTTATCGTTCCTGATGACAATACAGGTGACATTATGGGCGAACTTAACAAAAAGCGTGGCAGAGTTCTTGGTATGAATCCTGCAAATAAGGCTGGACTTACAGAGGTTGTCGCAGAAGTACCTATGGCAGAAATGCAGGACTTTGCACTTGTTCTTCGCCAGATGACACAGGGCAGAGGCGAATTTACATTTGAAAGAGTACGCTACGAACAGCTTCCACCACAGCTTGTTGGCGACGTAATTGCTAAAAACGCAATTATGGAATAATTCTAAGCATTTTATTATCCCCCATTGTGACAAATAGAATAACCCCAATAAAAAACGGCTACCCTTAAAGTAGCCGTTTTTACTTTATTTTTTTAAGTAAGCTTCAAGTCTGTAAATAGGGAAGCCCATTTCCGAAAATCTTTTTTCGTATTCTGTCATAATGTTTCCTTCAAAATCACTTTTGTGTAAGTCAAGAGAAACATTCTTGATAGTAAAACCGTATTCCGAAAGACTTTCGATTGAAAACTCAAAGAAATGCAGGTTGTCAGTTTTCTGCCAGATTTCTGCACCGTCCATCATCAGCTTTTCATAGATTTCAAGAAAAACCTTGTGAGTAAGTCTGTGTGAAGCGTATCTTTTTTTTGGAAAAGGACAGCTGAAATTAAGATAAATTCTGCTGATTATCTTTTCCGGAACAAAGCAAGGAAGGTATTCCGCACCGCCTCTTAAAAACTTTACATTTGTAATTCCCATTGCCTTTGCTTTTTCAGCAGCGTCAACAATAACGTTGCTGCTTTTTTCAACAGCAAGAAAATTAACATCAGGATTCTGCTTGGCAATTTCACAGATGAACTGCCCCTTACCACAACCTACTTCCATTTCAATAGGGTTGTCGTTTCCGAATAATTCCTTGCAATCGATGTAATTTCTGAAGGTGTCTGCCTGATTGTAGTTTCTGTCCTCAAGGTCCATAAAAATAATCAGGTCTTTACAGTCAGCAAGCCTTTCTTCAAGGTGCTTTTTGCGTCGCATTCTCATATTAAAAATCCTTTCTGAAAAGGGGATTAAATCCCCGAAATGTCTTTTATAACTTCACCTGCAATAATAAGCCCCGCCACCGACGGAACGTATGAAATGCTTGCAGGAATGTGCCTTTTGTGAGCATCTTCTTGTTCGCCTGTTTCAAAAGGAACTTTCGGCTGTTCGTCACTCCATAAGCATTTCAGTTTTTTGATTCCACGTTTTTTTAGCTCAAGACGCATAACTCTCGCAAGCGGACATACAGATGTTTTATATATGTCTGAAATCTGAAATCTTGTAGCGTCAAGCTTGTTTCCTGTTCCCATTGAAGAAATTATCCGAATTCCCAAACGGTCACATTCCTCAACAAGAAGAAGCTTTGCAGAAACAGTATCCACAGCATCAACTACATAATCAAACTCTGATAAATCAATCTGGTTTTTAGTTTCCTCAATGTAAAAAATGTTCAGTGCCTTAACATCGCAAAGTGGATTTATTTCCTTTAAACGTTCAGCCATAACCTCGGCTTTTTTCATTCCCACAGTTTTTGATGTAGCAGGAAGCTGTCTGTTTATATTTGTTTCAGAAATATCATCGTTGTCCACAAGTGTGATGTGTCCGACACCCGACCTTACCAGTCCTTCACAAACGTAAGAACCAACTCCGCCGATACCAAAAACTATAACCCTTGCTTCAGAAAGCCTGTCTACGGCATCGTCACCGATAAGCCGTCTTGTACGGTTAAATTTGTCCGCCATAATTATTTTCCTTCGTATATTTTTTTGAAATAGTCCTTGTCTGGTGAAATGGTAACCCATTTTGAAGCCGCACCACTTATAACATTTTCATAAGGGAAGACACCGATAAGTACGTCGCTTTCCTTGTCACCCGAATAGCTTACATTTAGTTTGAACTGAATTTCCTTTTCAATTCTGTTCATATCTGAAAGAGAATCATCTTTTTTAAAAAGACCTAAAAAGCCACAGTTTCCCTTTTCCGGAATGTCAAAGTTTCTCAGAGAAAGCTGATAAGTAAAACCGCCTTCTTTTTTCTCCAGCTTTTTAAGACCGTATTTAGTAACTTCAAATTTGATACCTTTTAACCTGTGAAGCTCAATGCTGTCAAATTTTGCTGTCCCGTCATCAACGGCATCTCCCGATATGGAAATAAAAAAACCTTTACTGCTTGCACTCCCCGTACTTTCAATGCTGAAAAGATATGAGCAGGAATCAACCATGACTTTTCCGCCTGAGGAAAAGTTCAGCTTTACTTCTTGTTTTTTCTTGTTGAATAATCTCGTAAAAATCACTCCTGAGAATTATTTTAAACTCATTTCAACTCCGCCAACAGGCCTTATTGAAATCACCTGACAGCTTTTATCGCCAAAAATCCTGTTCATTTCATTTTCAAATTCTGTAAGCTTTCCGTCAGGAACAAAAGCCTCTATTGTTCCTGCAAAACCGCCTCCGTGTACTCTGAAAGCACCGTCATTTCCGAGGATATTTTCTGCAGTATACAAAGCTAACGAAAGCCCCTGGTTTTCAGGTGAAGAACAAGGGAAAATGTTCTGTAAATACTTGTATGAAGAATTTCCTGAAGCTCTGACTTCCTTGAAAAAATCCTCAATCCGTCCGTCTTTGAGTGCCAGAAATTCTTTCTCAACTCTTTCGTTTTCATCAAAGAAATGTAAAGCCCTCAGCACAGCTCTGTCACTTGTTGCTTTTCTTACTTCGTCAATACTTTCAAGAAGCTGTTTTTTTGTTATTTCTCGCAGATAGTCTTTTCTGAAAAATTCTGCAACAGCTTTCATTTCCTGCGGAACAGAAGCATATTCATTTGTAAGGTCAGAATGATTACCCTTTGTGTCAACAATGCAGAGATTGTATCCTGACTTTTTAAAATCAAAGGAAAGAGAGTTTATATCAGGGTTTTCATTGTCCTTGAAGTCTATTGTAATAAAGCTTCCCACGGAAGAAGCCATCTGGTCCATAAGTCCCGAAGGCTTGCCGAAATGAATGTTTTCAGCATACTGAGAAATCTGTGCCAGCTTTATAGGCGGAACTATGCCGTCATTGTAAAGATAATTCAGAATTGTCCCCACAAGAATTTCAAAAGCAGCACTTGACGAAAGCCCTGAGCCTTTAAGTACCTTTGACGTTGTATATGCTCTGAAACCTCCGATTTTATATCCGTTTTTAACAAAGCCCTCAGCAACACCCCTGATGAGTGCCGATGAGGTATTGATATCAGCAGGCTTTACACTAAGGTCTGAAATATCCACAACGTCAACAGGAAACCCCTCAGAACGGATTTTTATAATGCTGTCGTCTGTTTTTTCAACTACTGCAATAACATCAAGTGAAACAGCCGCCGCAAGAACCTTTCCGTGATTGTGGTCAGTGTGATTTCCGCCGATTTCTGTACGTCCCGGAGCTGAAAAAAGCCTGAAGGGTACGTCGCCGTAAAGCTCTCTGAATTTCAAAACAGCTTTATGGTAACGTTCACTCTGATAAATAATTTCGTCTTCGCTGTATATGTCATTAAGTGAATAAATTTTATTATCAGCCATACCCAAAGCTCCTTCCGTTATTTTTGGACAATTCATTATACACATTATACAATAAAATGTCCCTTTTTACAAGAAATAATTTCTTGTTTTTTTAAAGAAATTTGCAAAAAACTATTTTAATTTCTGTGAAAATATGTTATAATATTTTGCGTGGTATGTTTTTACATATAAAATGACTTAATTTTGAAAGGATTTATGATAATGAAAAAACTTATGCTTGGAAATGAAGCTTTTGCAAGAGGCTTGTTTGAGGGTGGCTGTAAGGTTGCATCATCTTACCCTGGTACACCTTCAACAGAAATCACAGAAGCTGTTGCTAAATATGATGAAGTTTATGCTGAATGGGCGCCAAATGAAAAGGTTGCTATGGAGGTTGCTATCGGTGCGGCTATCGGTGGTGCAAGAGCATTCTGCGCTATGAAGCACGTTGGCCTTAACGTTGCTGCCGACCCGCTTTATACAGCTTCTTATACAGGCGTGAACGGAGGCCTTGTTATTGCTGTTGCTGATGACCCTGGAATGCATTCTTCACAGAATGAACAGGATTCAAGACATCACGCAATCGCTTCAAAGGTGCTTATGCTTGAACCAAGCGATTCATCTGAGTGTAAGGAATTTGTTAAAAAGGGCTTTGAGCTTTCTGAGGAATTTGATACACCTGTAATTGTAAGACTTTCTACAAGAGTTTCACATTCACAGTCAGCTGTTGAACTTTGTGACAGAGAAGAAGTAGGCGTTAAGCCTTATGTGAAGAATGCACAGAAGTATGTTACACTTCCTGCACACGCAAGACCACTTCACGTTAAGGTTGAAGAAAGAACAAAGAAGCTTGTGGCTTACGGTGAAACAAGCGACCTTAACAAGACTGAAATCAATAACAGCGAAATCGGTGTTATTACAAGTGGTATTTCCTATCAGTATGCTAAGGAAGCTCTTGGTGATAAGGTTAATTACCTTAAGCTTGGTATTGTAAATCCGCTTCCTGTTGAAATTATAAAGAGCTTTGCTGAAAAGTGTAAGACAGTTTATGTAATTGAAGAGCTTGACGATATTATCGAAACACATTGTAAAAAAATCGGCGTTAATGTAATAGGTAAGGAAATTTTCGGATTTATCGGTGAGCTTTCACAGACAATTATCGCAAATAAGCTTCTCGGAACAGAAACTGATGTTCAGACCTTTGGAGAAGATGTTCCTGTAAGACCACCTGTAATGTGTGCAGGCTGTCCACACAGAGGACTTTTCTATGACCTTAAAAAGCTTGGCGTTATGGTTTCAGGAGATATCGGTTGTTATACTCTCGGTGCTGCTGCACCACTTGCTGCAATGGATACAACAATCTGTATGGGCGCATCAGTAAGCGGACTCCACGGCTTTAATAAGGCAAGAGGTGCTGAGGCTGAAAAGTCAAGCGTTGCAGTAATTGGTGACTCAACATTTATGCACAGTGGTATTACAGGACTTGTTAATATCGCTTATAACTCAACAAATTCAACTGTTATTATTCTTGATAACTCAATTACAGGTATGACAGGCCACCAGCAGAATCCTACAACAGGTATGAACCTCAAGGGTGACCCTGCTGCTGCTGTTAACCTTGAAGAGCTCTGTAAGGCTTGTGGAATCAAGAGCGTAAGAGTTGTTGACCCATATAAGATGGCTGAAACAGAAGCCGTTATCAAGGAAGAACTTGCAAAAGAAGAACCAAGCGTTATTATTTCAAGACGTCCTTGTGCACTTCTTAAATACGTTAAGCATAAGCCTGCACTTAAGGTTGATAACGATAAGTGCGTTGGCTGTAAGCAGTGCCTTAAGATTGGCTGTCCTGCACTTTCAATCCACGACGGTAAGTGTGTAATTGATGCTACACAGTGCGTGGGCTGTGGAATCTGTACAGAAATGTGTAAGCTTGGCGCAATTACAGAATAATTTATAAATATAGCCGATATAACGGAAAGGATAAATGTTATGGAAACAAAATCAATTATGATTGTAGGCGTTGGTGGACAGGGTTCACTTCTGGCGTCAAGACTTATCGGAAACGTTCTGCTTTCGCAGGGCTTTGATGTAAAGGTATCAGAAGTACACGGAATGAGCCAGAGAGGTGGCTCGGTTGTTACATATGTAAAGTACGGCGATGAGGTTTATTCACCTGTTATCGAAAAGGGCGAGGCTGATATTATTATCAGCTTTGAACAGCTCGAAGCTGCAAGATGGTTGCCATTCCTTAAAAAGGGTGGAAGCCTTGTGACTTCAACTCAGCAGATTGACCCTATGCCTGTTATTACAGGTGTGGCTAAATATCCTGAAAATATTATTGAAAAGATTTCTGAAAAGGGAATTGACGTTACAGCTGTTGACGCACTTTCACTTGCTCAGGAAGCAGGTACAGCAAAGGCTTCAAATGTTGTGCTTATGGGCGTTGTTTCAACAAAGATGGGATTTTCTGAAGACGTCTGGCAGAACGCACTTGTAGAATGTGTTCCACCAAAGTTTCTTGAACTTAACAAAAAAGCATTCGAGCTTGGCAGAAATGCCGGCTAAGGCTTTCAGGGAGAATTGAAATGGATAATCTGAAGAATATTGTGCCGCTGATGATTCAGTATTATAGCGGAGACCCTAAGAGAATTCACCATTTTATGAAGGTTTATTCTTTTGCAAAGGCTATCTGCGAGGAAGAGGGAATTACAGGCGATGTTGCGGAAATAATTGAGGTAGCATCACTTGTTCATGACATCGGAATTAAAATTGACGGCGATAAATATAATTCACCAAATACAAATAATCAGGAGCTTGACGGACCTCAGCTTTCGGATATGCTTCTTCTGAATATCGGATATGACAGGGAAGTGGTTACAAGAGTCCATTATCTTGTTGCACACCACCGTACCTATGACGATATTGATGCTCTTGACTATCAGGTGCTTGTTGAAGCAGTTTTTCTTGTTGACGCATTCGACGAAAAGGTTGATAAGGAATCAATAAAGATTGTAAGAGATACTGTTTTTAAAACAAAGGCAGGTAAAAAATATCTTACCGATATGTTCAATATCAAGGATTGAATTTATATTATTATAAATTGGAGGTTTTTCCTATGGGGAAATATTGGAACGAACAAATTGAGTGTATGTCCAGAGAGGATATGAAAAAGCTTCAGGACGAAAGACTGGTAAAGCAGGTTAAACACGTCTGGGATAACGTGCCTTACTACCGTAAGAAGATGGAAGAAAAGGGAGTTACTCCTGACGACATCAAGTCAACAGACGACCTTTATAAGCTTCCTTTCCTGACAAAGGCTGACCTGAGAGATGCTTATCCTTACGGACTTCTCGCAAAGCCACTTTCAGAGTGCGTGAGAATTCAGTCAACAAGCGGAACAACAGGTAAGAGAGTTGTTGCTTTCTATACTCAGAATGATATTGACCTCTGGGAAGACTGCTGTGCAAGAGCTATCACAGCTGTTGGCGGAACTGAAGATGACGTTTGTCAGGTTTGCTACGGCTACGGACTTTTTACAGGTGGTCCTGGTCTTAACGGTGGCTCACATAAGGTGGGTTGTCTTACACTTCCTATGTCGTCAGGTAATACAGAGAGACAGATTCAGTTTATGATGGATTTGGGCTCAACTATTATCTGCTGTACACCTTCATACGCTGCATATATCGGTGAAACACTTCACGAAATGGGCTATAAGCCTGAAGATAATAAGCTTAAAGCAGGTATATTCGGTGCTGAACCTTGGACTGAAGAAATGAGAAGAGAAATCGAAAAGTCACTTGGAATCAAGGCTTACGATATCTATGGACTTACAGAAACAAGCGGTCCCGGTGTTGCTTTTGAATGTGAAGCACAGACAGGTATGCATATTAACGAGGATAACTTTATCGCTGAAATTATTGACCCTGATACAGGAGAGGTACTCCCTGAAGGCTCAAAGGGTGAGCTTGTATTTACAAGCATCACTAAGGAAGCTTTCCCACTTTTAAGATACAGAACAAGAGATATCTGTGTTCTTACAAGAGAAAAGTGTTCATGCGGAAGAACTCTTGTAAAGATGTGTAAGCCAATGGGTAGAAGCGACGATATGATGATTATCCGTGGCGTAAATGTGTTCCCATCACAGATTGAATCAGTTCTTATCGAACAGGGCTATTCGCCAAACTACCTTATCGAGGTTGACAGAGTTAATAATACAGATACATTTGATATTTCAGTTGAAATGAACGCTGACCAGTTCTCAGATACAGTTAAGGATATCCAGAAGAAGGAAGCAGAGCTTGTTTCAGCAATGAAGACCGTTCTGGGAATTAACCCTAAGGTTCACCTCGTATCGCCTAAGTCTATCGCAAGAAGCGAAGGTAAGGCTGTAAGAGTTATCGACAAGAGAAAACTTATCTGATTTTAGGGAGGTAATTGTTATGACTATTAAGCAGTTGTCAGTATTTGTGGAAAACAGACCGGGAAAGCTTTCTGCTGTTACAAGACTTTTCGGTGATAATAAAATTGATATCCGTGCAATGAGTATTGCTGATACAAAGGATTTCGGAATTTTGAGACTTATCGTAAACGACCCCGAAAAGGCACTTGAAATCCTTAAGGAAAATGATTATCCTGTTACAATTACAAATGTAATTGCTATCGGTGTTGACGATGCTCCGGGTGGACTTGCAGGAGCTATGGAAGCTCTTTATGAAAACAATATCGGACTTGAATATATGTATGCTTTTGTTTCAAAGACAGAAAATACAGCTTATGTTGTTTTCAGAGTTGAGAATAACGAAAAGGCACTGGAAGCACTTACAGAAAAAGGTTATGAAGCACTTACAGCAAGCGACCTTTATGATATGTAATTGAAAAATATTTGAAATATTAAAAAAACACTTGCATTTTTAAAAATATGTGTTATTATAATATTATAAGAAAGAAATTATATGGTTTCTTTCGACTAATAAGGAGGTATGTTTCAATGGCTTACGTAATTACTGACGAATGTATCGCTTGTGGTGCTTGTGAAGCTGATTGCCCTGTTAGCGCTATTTCAGAAGGCGATGGAAAGTATGTAATCGACGCTGATGCTTGCATCGACTGTGGTGCTTGTGCAGGTTCATGCCCAGTAGGCGCACCTGTTGAAGGCTAATGCTAATATTTACATAATGTAAAAATAAAAATCCTTTCTCTTTTGAGAAAGGATTTTTTCTTTAGTTCAGAATAGCAATTCCCAGATTTAAAATCCCTGCAAAGAAAACCCATGCGATGTAAGGAATCTGTAAATACGCCGCAACCTTTGAAACCTTTGCAAATGCAGAAACCATAAGAAGTATCAATGCAAGAAGAAAAACCAACCAGACAAATGATGCCTTGAACATCTGTAAATTAAAGAAAATAATGCTCCAGAAAAAGTTTACTACAAGCTGTAAACCAAAGTAAAAAATAGCAGCCGGCTTTTTATCGGCATTTCTCGGAGCACACCATACAAGCCCTGCACCTATACCCATAAGAATATAAAGAATTGCCCATACAATAGGAAAAACCCAAGACGGCGGTGAAAAGAAAGGCTGGTTAATTCGCTCGTAAATGTCCATGTTTTCTCTTGTGAAGATTGCCGCAAGCCCACCTACACCAAGAGAAATAGCTGAAAAGATTATCGGAAACTTGATACACGGTTTGATAAAAATCCCTCCTTTTTTTAAATATTGTATGCAAAATGAAGTGTTTTTATTATTTAATGTTACAAATATAGTTAAAACTATCAATAGACAACTTAAAATAAATATGATATACTTATGTGGTATGTGATTATTGATGAGAAAGGAACTTATTTAAAATGATTCAGGTATCTAATGTAAGCTTGCAGTTTGGCGGAACAACACTTTTCAAGGACGTTGATTTGAAGTTTTCAAATGGAAACTGCTATGGTGTTATAGGTGCTAACGGCGCAGGAAAATCAACATTCCTTAAAATTTTGTGTAAGGATTTGGAGCCTACAACAGGTGAAGTTGTTATTCCTAAGGAAACAAGACTTTCTGTTTTAAAGCAGGACCACTTTGCTTTTGATGAATATACTGTTCTTGATACGGTTATTATGGGAAATATGCGCCTTTATGAGATTATGAAGGAAAAAGATGAGCTTTATGCTAAGGAGGATTTTTCTGACGAGGACGGCGCAAGGGCTGCTGAACTCGAAGGTGAATTTGCTGAGCTTAACGGCTGGGAAGCTGAATCTGACGCTTCAAAGCTTATTCAGGGACTGGGACTTTCTGAGGAAATCCTCTATACACAGATGGAATACCTTTCAGGTAATGAAAAGGTAAAGGTGCTTCTTGCACAGGCACTTTTCGGAAATCCTGATATTATTCTTCTCGACGAGCCTACAAATAACCTTGATATTGACGCTATCAGATGGCTTGAAGACTTTTTAAGCGAATATTTCGGAACAGTAATTGTTGTTTCTCACGACAGACACTTCCTTAATAACGTTTGTACTCATATCGTTGATATCGACTATACAAAGATTAAAATGTATGTTGGTAACTACGAATTCTGGTATGAATCCTCACAGCTTATGCAGAGAGTTATCAAACAGCAGAATAAAAAAGCAGAAGAAAAAATCCGTGAACTTCAGGAATTTATCGCACGATTCTCTGCTAATAAATCAAAGTCAAAGCAGGCTACATCAAGAAGAAAGCTTCTTGATAAGCTTACACCTGAGGAGATGCCTGCATCTTCAAGAAAGTATCCGTATATCGGCTTTACAATGGATAGAGAGCCTGGTAAGGATATTTTAAAGGTTGACGGAATTTCAAAGACTATTGACGGCGTAAAGCTTCTTAATAATGTATCATTTACACTTGGAAGAACTGATAAGGTAGCGTTTATCGGTGAATCCGAACAGGCAATCACAGCACTTTTCAAGATTATTATGGAAGAGGATACACCTGACGAGGGAACTTTCAAGTGGGGTTCAACAACTTCACGTTCATACTTCCCTAAGGATAACAGCGAGTTTTTCAATGGCTGTCAGATGTCAATCGTTGAATGGATTAGACAATATTCAACTACCGAAGAAACAGAAACTTACCTGAGAGGCTTCCTCGGAAAAATGCTTTTCTCAGGTGACGATATTTATAAGCCCGTAAACGTGCTTTCAGGTGGCGAAAAGGTAAGATGTATGTTCTCAAGAATGATGCTTTTCGGCTCAAATGTGCTTCTCCTTGACAGCCCGACAGACCATCTCGACCTTGAATCAATTACAGCTGTTAATAACGGACTTTCTGAATTCAAGGGTGTTGTTATGTTTGCAACACACGACCACGAAATTATGCAGACTGTTGCAAACAGAATTATTGATATTACTCCTGACGGCTGTATTGACCGTATGGGAACTTATGAAGAGTATCTTGACTTCCGTAAGGAAAAGGGAATGAAAAATCTTTCTAAATAAAGGTAGTGACTTTTAATGTTTAAGACTGCTGCGGTTTTTTCAGATAATATGGTGCTCCAGAGAGATAAGAATGTAAAAGTTTTCGGAACAGGCGATAAGGGAATCATCACCGTTTCTGTAAATGGGAATATAGCTAAGTGTGAAATTTCTGATGGCAAATGGTGTGTTACTCTTCCTGCTATGAAGGCTTGCGATAACCTTGAAATGACTGTTACTGACGGCGACGAAACTGTTACTTTCAGAAATGTCTGTATCGGCGAGGTGTGGCTTGCAGGCGGACAGTCAAATATGGAGCTTGAGCTTCAGAATGCTCTTGACGGAAAGAAGTATCTTTCTGAGCTTTACGGAGATATGCCTGTGAGATTTTACTACACAAATAAGGCAAAAACCGTAGAAATCGCAGAAGAAATGGAAAAGAGCTCAGGCTGGAGCCTTTGTGATAAAGAAGAATCAAAGGACTGGAGTGCTGTTGGCTTCCACTTTGCAGTAAAGCTTGCAAAAGAGCTTGGCGTGACCGTAGGTGTTATCGGCTGTAACTGGGGTGGGTCTTCTGCTTCTGCGTGGGTTTCAAAGGAAACGCTTTCGAGAGATGAGGAGCTTAATAGCTATCTTGTTGAATATGATGAAAAAACAGCAGGAAAATCTTACGAAGAGCTTGTTGCTGAATATAGACAATATGAAAAGTGGGAAGCTGATTATTGGAATAGAATAAATAAGCTTTATGCTGAAAAGCCTGATGCGACCTGGAAAGAGGTTGAGGAAATATGCGGAGTAAACCTCTGGCCGGGACCGATGGGACCTCTTAACCCTATGCGACCTGCAGGGATTTACGAAACAATGCTTAAAAGGGTTTGCCCATATACTTTAAGAGGCTTTATATATTATCAGGGCGAGTCAGACGACTATAAACCACATATGTATAATAAGCTTCTGACCGCACTTATTGATAACTGGAGAAAAGACTGGGAGGACGACGAGCTTTTCTTTGATATTGTCCAGCTTCCGATGTTCAGATTTAAAAATGAGGCTGACCATAAACGCTGGTGTAAGATTCGTGAAGCCCAGATAAGAACCTTTAAAACTGTCAGAAATACAGGTATTGCTGTGATTACGGATTGCGGCGAATTTGATAATATCCACCCGGTTGATAAAAAACCAGTCGGCGAAAGACTTGCACTTCAGGCACTTTTTCACGCCTATGATAAAGAAACCGAGGCTTTTGGCCCGATGTATAAAGATGTGTATTTTGAAGACGAAAAGGCTGTTATTACCTTTGATTATGCAGAGCAGGGCTTTGAGGTGAGAGGTGAACTTTCAGGTTTTGAAATGGCAGGAGAGGATAGGAAATTCAAACCCGCAAGGGCTGAAATTATCGGCGACAGAATTGTAGTTTCGTCAGAAATAAAAAATCCGCTTTATGTGAGATATGACTGGTATAACTGGATTGTTCCGTCACTTTTCGGAAATAAAACCGGTATTCCACTTGCACCTTTCAGAACATCAACAGACGATGAGCTTTCGGAGGAAAAATAATGACTAAATACGAAAAGGCAATGTCACTTTTTAAAGAGGGCTATAACTGTTCTCAGGCAGTTGTAGGTGCTTTTGAAGAAGAAATCGGTATTGAACATAACCTACTTATGAGTATGGCTTCCTCCTTTGGTGGAGGAATGGGAAGACTCCGTGAGGTGTGCGGAGCAGTAACCGGTGCATTTATAGTGCTTGGAGCGATGTTCGGCTATAACGACCCTGAGGCTTCGGCAGAAAAAGCTGAACACTATAAGCATATTCAGGAGTTTGCAAACAGATTTAAAGCTGAAAACGGCTCTTATGTATGCCGTGAGCTTCTGGGACTTGAGGAAAAAACCTCACATCACGTTCCTGAAATGAGAACGGAACAGTACTATAAAAAGCGTCCGTGTGCAGAGCTTTGTGGAGTTTCGGCAGAAATTCTTGAAAAACTGATTATGGAAATCAAAGAAGAAAAATAAAATCTATGCAGAGGAGAAATCTTCTGCATATTTTTTTTATATTTTCAGAAACTAACAGAAAAAGGAGCGAAATTATGCTTTTAAAAAATAAATTTTTCTGTTATCTTGCGATTGTTCTGGGAGCACTTGCTCAGGGAATTGGAATAGGGCTTTTTCTCGACCCATACGGAATGGCTCCCGGTGGCGTAATGGGTATTGCAATTATGATTTCAAAATTCACAGGCTTTCAGACGGGAAGTCTTATCCTGATTATAAATCTTCCTCTTCTTGCGTCGGCTTTTTTCTTTTTCGGCAGAAGCTTTTTTGTAAGAACAACCGTCGCAACCCTTCTGGTGTCGTTGTCGGTAGACTTTTTTTCAAAAATCACACCTCCAAGCGAGGATAGAATAATCTGTGCTGTTGCGGGAGGTTCGCTTATAGCTATTTCTCTGGGAGTAATTTTCAAGGCGGGCGGTTCAACAGGTGGAATGGATATAATTGTAAGATTTCTGAGAAAATCCTTTCCACATCTCAAATCAGGAACTATTTTTCTTATAGTTGACGGGATAATCTGTGCGTTTATGGGAATAGCCTTCAGAAATGTAAACAATGCCCTTTATGCCTTTGTAGCACTTGCAGTTTGTTCAAGACTTCTTGATTTGATATTGTATGGAGCTGACGAAGCAAAGCTTGTTTTTATTTTCAGTGACAAAAGCGATAAGATAATGAAAAGCCTTCTTGTAAACCTTGAAGTAGGTGCAAGCTATCTGACGGGAGAAGGCGGTTTTAGCGGAAATAAACAGAAGATTATTATGTGTGCTATAAAAAAATCACGTTTTCCAAAGCTTTCTGAAATCGTAAAGGATATTGACGAAAAGTCATTTATGGTGGTTTCGTCAGCAAGCGAAATCTACGGTAAGGGCTTTAAAAAATACAATGAGCTTTTGCTATAATGCTGAAAACTGTGTGAAAAAATTCTTTGAATGATTGACAAAATCTCCTTTGGGTGTTAGAATGTCTTTATTAAATTGATGGAGATAAATATGGATTTTTGGAGATTTAAAGGAGTTATTTTTGACTTTGACGGAACTCTTGCAGATACACTTTCTATGTGGTCAAATATTGATGATATGTTTGCCAAAAAGCATAATATCACTTTTTCTGAGGATTATCCTGACCAGATAGCTGCTATGAATTTCAACCAGGCGGCAAAGTTTACTAAAGAGCTGTTTGACCTGCCGATGACGGTTGATGAAATAATTGCCGAGTGGTACGGCTATGCAATTTATGAGCATACCCATAATATATATTTTAAAAAGGGTGCTGTTGACTTTGTAAGAATGCTGAGGAAAAACGGAATAAAAACTGCTATCGCTTCCGCAAGCGAAACAGACCTGATTCTGCCCGCTCTGAAAAATAACGGTGCTGAAAATTTGTTTGACGCTTTTGCCATGACTAAGGAAGTCAAAAGAGGAAAGGGCTTTCCTGATGTGTATGACCTTGCCTGTAAAAGACTCGGACTTGAGCCTTGTGAATGTGTTGTCTTTGAGGATATTGTTGAAGCTGTCAAGGGTGCAAAAATGGGCGGCTATGTGACGGTTGCAGTTTACGATGAAAGAAGCGGAAAGGATAAGGAAAAGCTCACTGAGCTTGCTGACTTGTATATTGATAGTTACGAAGATTTATTGACAGAAGGGATTTAATATGGACAAGAGAATTATAAATTTCGGAATAATGGCTACGGGAAGAATTGCCAAGAGCTTTGCTGCGGCTGTGAATTATGTTGAGGGCGCAAAGCTTTTGGGGGTTGCATCGAGAAATCTGTGCAGTGCTATGAAATTTGCTGATGAATTTAAAATCCCACGTTCATATCAGGGCTATGAGGAAATGTGTAAGGATAACGATATTGACGTTATTTATATTGCAACCCCGACAGCCTGCCATTATGAAAACGTCAGACTTTGCTTTGAATATGGTAAAAATGTAATCTGCGAAAAGGCAGTAACCGAGAATTCAAGAGAACTTATGGAGCTTATCACGCTTGCAAAGGAAAAGGGACTTTTCTTTATGGAAGCTATGTGGATGAAGTGCAGACCACATTTTTTGCAGGCTCTTGAATGGTTCAGGGAAGGGAAAATCGGCAAAATCAAGATGATAAAGTCTGATTTTTCGAGCGTTGTTAAGTTTGATGAAAATGACAGACTTTTTAAAAAAGACCTTGGTGCAAGCGCTCTGCTTGACGTAGGAATCTATCCGATAACTCTTTTTACCGCTTTTCTCGGAAACTATCCTGAAAAAATCACAAGCCGACTTCATACCGGAAAGACCGGTGCTGACTTTGACGGAACAGTTACCCTCGAATATGGCGAAGGCTTTGCCACATCGGTATTCGGATATAGTATCGAAAACCACAATAACTGCGTAATCGTGGGTGAAAAGGGAAGAATAACCTTTGATGACTGGTTCTTCTGCTGTGAGGGTGTAACCCTCTTTGATGAGTATGCTCAGGTGGTTGAAAGAAAGACTTTTTCTAATGCCTGCAACGGCTATGAATATGAGGTTGAGGAAGTTTGTAAATGCCTGCGTGAAGGCAGACTTGAAAGCGAACTTATTCCATACGAGGATACAATAGCTACAATGAAAATTATGGAAACTGTATTCTCTCAGAATTTTTAATGGCAATAAAAACTCGGTAAAGCCAACAGCTCTACCGAGTTTTTTATCTGTTTTTATTCATAAGGTCGATAACTTCTTTCATAAGGTCGGCGGTTTTCTGCTTTTTGTCAAGTCTTACTGAAAAGTAAGGTTTTTTCGCGTCGTTAAAAAGAAGTCTGTTTTTGTAGGTGCTCATAAGTGCCTTAATCTGTTCTACTGTCGGGGATTTTATAAAGAAAAGTACGTTGTCCCCACGCTGTGTGATTTCAGTAATTCCAAGAGAAGAAGCTGTGTTTCTCATAAGAGCAACATTTACAAGCCCCACAACCGACTTAGGAGGGTCGCCATAACGGTCAATAAGCTCGTCGATTACATCCTGTGAATCCTCTTCGTTTTCGATTGAAGCAATTCTTCGGTAGCAGTCAATTCGCTGTGTAAGACTTTCAATGTAGCTTTCGGGAACATATGCGTCAATGGAAATGTCAACAAGACAGTCCTCCGAGCTTTTAGGCATAGCCTCACCCTTTTGTTCAGCAATAGCCTCGTTTAAAAGTCGCAGGTACATTTCGTATCCGACGGCCTCCATATGTCCGTGCTGTCTGCCACTTAAAATTGAGCCCGCACCTCTTATTTCAAGGTCACGCAAAGCAATTCTGAAACCTGACCCGAACTGTGTGAATTCTCTTATTGCGTTAAGTCTCTTGGAGGCAATTTCTGTAAGAACTTTTCCTCGTCTGAATGTGAAGTATGCAAAAGCTCGCCTGCTTGAACGCCCTACACGACCTCGTAACTGATAAAGCTGTGAAAGGCCCAGCCTGTCAGCGTCCTCAATAATGAGGGTATTCACGTTTGAAACGTCAACTCCTGTTTCAATAAGAGTTGTGCAGACAAGAATGTCAATTTCGTGGTCGATAAGCTGTCGCCAGATTTCCGAAAGCTCATTTTCGGGTATCTGTCCGTGGGCTGATGCAATTCTCGCCTCCGGTAACATCTTCTGCAATTTATAAACGCAGGCATCAATGGTTTCAATTCTGTTGTGAATGTAATATACCTGCCCTCCACGACGCAATTCCTTTGCAATCGCCTGTGCAACAACTCCGTCGTTGTGTTCGATTACATAGGTCTGAATAGGGTGTCTGTCCTGAGGTGGCTCTTCGATAACCGACATATCACGGATACCACTCATAGCCATATTTAAGGTTCTCGGAATAGGTGTAGCCGAAAGTGTCAGCACGTCAACACCGCTGAAAAGCTCCTTGAAGCGTTCCTTGTGCTTTACGCCGAAACGCTGTTCCTCGTCTATAACCACAAGCCCTAAATTCTTGAATTTAACATCCTTCTGAACAAGCCTGTGAGTTCCGATAACAAGGTCGATTGTTCCGTTGTTGAGCTGTCTTATAATCTGCTGTTGCTGTTTCGGAGTTCTGAAACGTGATAAAAGCTCAATCTTTATCGGGAAATGCTCAAAACGTTTTATTGCTGTCTGATAGTGCTGCCACGCAAGAACTGTGGTAGGTACTAAAATCGCACACTGCTTTGAGTCCAGCATACATTTGAATGCTGCACGTAAAGCTACCTCCGTTTTTCCAAAACCAACGTCACCACAAAGAAGTCTGTCCATAGGGACTTCTCTTTGCATATCCTGTTTGATTTCTTCAATGGCTCTCAGCTGGTCGTCGGTTTCCTGATAGTCAAATCTCTCCTCAAAATCAGCCTGCCAGTCGTTGTCAGCTGAAAAAGCAAAGCCCTTTGACATCTGACGCTGTGCGTAAAGCCTGATAAGCTCGTCAGCCATATCCTTGACAGCAGTCTTAACTCTTGTTCGTGTTTTCTGCCACTCGGTGGAATTCAGTTTGTTGAGCTTTACTCCACTGTCATCTCTCGGACCGATGTAACGTGAAACAAGGTCAAGCTGTGTTACAGGAACATAAAGTACATCTGTGCCAGCGTATTTTATGGTGATGTAGTCCTTTGTAACCCCACCGTTTTCAAGCTTGGTAATTCCCGAAAATCTACCGATACCGTAAAGACTGTGAACAACAAGGTCGCCCGAAGAAATATCCGAAAGATTTTTGATTTCTTCACCTTTTTTACGCTTAGGCTTTGTTTTCTTTTTGGAATTTAAAGCCTTCATCTGTGTGAGAAGGGCACATTTGGTATCAGGGTATTCAAAACCTCCTGAAACAGAGCCTTCACGTATATAAACCATCTTAGGAATGATTTCAGATTTTTCAGAAAAAATTTCAGCAGGAATACCTGCATCACGAAGGTCTTTTACAATTATAGGAACAGTTTTTTCGCTTCCTGCAAAAACCAAAACGCAGTATTTTTCCGAAACAAAGGTAGAAAGCTCTTCAATGAGATGTCTGATGTCACCACCCCAGCTCGCTGTCTGATAGCAGTTTGCATTTATGAGAGTTTTGATGCTTATGTCGTTGTTGCCACGCATAAAGGTGTCAAGGAGAACAAGCCTTGATTTCTCGGCGTTGAGTAAAAGGTCAGAAAACTCAAGATAGAAACCCTCAAGACTTTTAAAGAGAATACCTTCCTCGTAAAGAATTTTCAAATCCTCAGAAAGCTGTCCTAAAAATCCCTTTGATTTTTCAAGGCAGTTCTGATATTCAGAAATAACCGTGAGCTGTGGAAAATAATCAAAAACCGTGCCCGTTTTCTCGTAGGCAAGCCTGTAATATTTGTCCTTGTTTGTCAGGGAAATGCCAGCTTTTATAAGGTCAATGTCATTGTTTAAAAACTGTCTTATGAGGTCGGTTTTCTTCCCTCTAACTTTGGCGGATACTTCCTTGATTTTTTCAATAAGCTCCTCGTCTGATGAAAAGATTATTTCATTTGCAGGACGGATAATGATTTTATCAATAGTTTCAAAACGTCGCTGTGACTCAACGTCAAAATAAGAAATACTGTCAATGTCGTCGCCCCATAGCTCAATTCTCACAGGATTTTTTGACTGAACAGGAAAGATGTCAATTATCGAACCTCTCACAGAAAACTGCGATTGCCCCTCGACCTGCTCTGATTTTGTGTAACCTGATGAAATCAGCTTTTTTGTCAGCTCGGCTGTATCAATTTCGCTTGTGGAAGAAATTTCAAAGGAGTATTCCTCTAACTTTTTAGGTGGAATTGTTCCCTGAAGACAAGCCTCAACTGAAGCCGTCATAATTTTGCATTCGCCACTCAGAATTCTGCTCAGGGCTTCGATTCGCATATGCTCATATTCAGGAGAAAAGCCTTCGATGTGTGTAAAGTTATAATCCTTTGCAGGATAAAAGCAACACAAATCGCCTCCGAAGAGCTGATTTATGTCGTCGCATAAACGTCTTGCAGAGGCTTCCTCATCGCATATAACAAGAAGCTGTGATAGTCGGGAAAGTCCCATAGCTACGTGTGCCTTGTGAATGTTAGAAACACCCGTCAGTGAAAGGGGAGTTTTCCCGTTTAAAACAGCCTTTTCCGTGTCCTTGTAAAAGGGCTGATTGCTTATTATTTTTGAAAAAATATTCAATTTCGTTTCCTCGCTTATGAGTTGTAGCTGTTCATAGCCTTGTCAATTTCTCCCGAAGCTATCAGCTTTATAGCCTCGCAGGCGTTGTCAAGAGCAGGGGAGATAGCCTTTAACTCGTCCTCTGTAAATCTGGACAAAACCCAATCGGCAAGATTGTAATCAGGGTGAGGCTTTTTTCCGACACCCATTTTAATACGTGGAAATTCCTCACTTCCTGTATACTCCACAATACTTCTTATGCCGTTGTGACCGCCGTGAGAACCCTTTCTGCGAATTCTCATTTTAGACGGTTCAAGAGAAATATCATCATATATAACAAGAACGTTTTCAATGGGAATTTTGTAAAAATCCATTGCCTCAATAACTGCTTCGCCTGAGTTGTTCATATATGTCTGAGGCTTCATAACAAGACAGCATTTCCCGCCGATGCTTACTTCACCGATGTAGGATTTGAATTTAGCTTTTTTAACGTCAAAGGAAAGCTTTTCGCATAGCCTGTCAATGGTGAGAAAGCCAGCGTTGTGACGTGTTTCCTCGTATTGAATACCCGGGTTACCCAGACCTACAATCAGAAATTCAGGCTTTGTCATTACGGTCTTTTCTTTTTCAAGCTTGTTAAAAATGTCCCATATGCTCATAGTATAGTCCTTTCTAAACTGCTTTAACCCCGATACCGAATGGTACGGGGTATAAAAAATCTCATCTATGTCATTTTAACACAGATGAGATATTTTTGCAATATGTATTTTATGAACGCCAAAAAATATTATTTACTCACGTTCTCTTCCACAGTTTTCGCACATATTTTTGCTACTGCTGTTTCTTGTTCCACACTTACAAACCCATGATGGATTGTTGTAAGAAGCTGTTTCCTTCTTGGATTTTTTAAGTTCTGCCACGTCATCAGCGATATTACAAATAACCATATAAATGCTTATAGCAGCAAATGCAGTGGCAACATCGACAGCAAGACTTAATAATCCACCCCAAAATGACACTGCGAAAAGCGGTATACTACTGATTATTCCTACGATAATTAACAGGAAAAATATCAAATACGCTACTGCTCTTGCTATTTTTGTCCACGGAAAATCTTTTTTAAACATAAAAACACCCCTATTTTTATATAAAATTTGTAAAATCAGTATATCATAAAGTGGAATTTTTGTCAATAGGTTAATATATTTTTGTTTTTGTTTTGTTAATTACAATAATTGTCGCAAGTTTTGGAAAAATCATAAAAAAGCGTCACTACTTGATTTTAAGTAATGACGCTTGTTTTATTTTTATTTCTTCTCAAACTTTTCTATACGTTTTTTGAGCTTCTTTGTAGCGTAGTTGTCCTTGATTGAGGTCTTGCCTCTTTCAATAGCAAGTGCCCCGTCAGGTACGTCGCCTGTAATGGTTGAGCCTGCCGCAGTGTAAGCACTTTTACCGATTTTAACAGGAGCAACAAGATTTGTGTTGCAACCGATAAATGCGTGGTCCTCAACAACTGTTCTGAATTTGTTTTCTCCGTCGTAGTTTGCAGTAGCAACACCGCAACCGAAGTTTACGTTTGCCCCTACATCGCTGTCGCCGATGTATGTGAGGTGTGAAACAGCCGTGCCCTTTCCGATGACTGAATTCTTGATTTCAACAAAGTCACCGATTTTAGCACCCTCAAGCACCTTGCTGTTTGGTCTGAGCTGGACAAAAGGCCCGATTTTAACGTTTTTCTCAACCTCAGCTTCATAAGCCTGAACGTTGTTCAAAACTGAATTTTCACCAACAACTGTATCTTCAATTATGCAGTTAGGACCAATCACACAGCCCTTTGCAATTTTTGTCTTTCCTCTTAAAATTACCCCCGGGAGAATTGTTGCGCCACCCTCAATTTCAACCTCAGGTGAAATGATAACTCCGTCAAGACAGGTGAATTCAACACCATTGTCAAGATGACCGTCAATAACAGAAATTCTCGCAAGCTCGTTTAATTTCAGAAGTCCTCTTCTGTCGTTTGCACCAAGAGCAATAATCGGATTGTCAGATAAATATGCACCTGCACGTCTGCCCTCGTCAATGAGCAGGGAAATGCAGTCTGTAAGGTAATATTCACCCTGAGCATTGTTTGGTGTAAGCTTTGAAAGAACACCTAAAAGAGCCTTTGTCTCAAACCAGTAACAGCCTGAATTTATCTCGCAAATCATAAGCTGTTCAGGTGTAGCATCTTTCTGTTCAACTATTCCCGAAATGCCGTTTTCACTTCTGATAATTCTTCCGTAGCCGGCAGGGTTTGAAAGCTGTGTCGTAACTACTGTAACAGCGTTTCCTTCAGACTTGTGAAGCTCAAGTGCTTCCTTTATTGTGTAATCGTCAATGAAGGGCGCATCTCCGCAAAGGATAAGTGTGTGTGAATCTTCATTTTTCTTTAAGAAGTCCACAGCCTGCATAACAGCGTGACCGGTGCCGAGACGCTCGTGCTGCATTACGGTTTCATACTTTCCGCCAAGATACTCGTCAAGAATTTCAGCGCCGAAGCCCTTGACAATGCAAAGGTTTTCAAGACCTGCGTCCTCACAGGAATTGATTACCCAGCGAAGCATAGGAATTCCTAATACTTCACATAAAACCTTAGGCTTGTCGGTTTTCATACGCTTGCCCTGACCGCCTGCCAGAATAATAACGTTGTCTCCCATAATCATATCTCCGTTTCCAGATTATTTTATAAAAAACGAATATAATTTCCGTTACTAATTATACTATACTCCCTAAAAAAATACAATAGAAAATCCTATGTTTTTTAAAACTTCTTTCAAAGGCTTCCGAAAAAGGGTCAAAAGTGTAAAAAACCTGCCGTTTCTTTGTGCAAATTAGATAAAAAAGATAATGCAATACTATTTAAAATTTTTCGTAAATTTTCTTATTAAAGGTATAGTAATTTGAGAAAAAATCTGCTATAATGTTTTTATGACCGTCAAACTTTGTGAAAACGGAGGTTAAAAGCGTTCGGATAATAAAGATTGAGCGGAAATTCAAATTATTTTGGAGGTTGATTTACCAATGGGTAAGAAGTATGTTTACCAGTTTAACGAAGGTAATGCAAGCATGAGAGAGCTTCTCGGCGGTAAGGGTGCAAACCTTGCTGAAATGACAAGCCTCGGTCTCCCTGTACCACAGGGTTTCACAGTTTCAACTGAAGCATGTACTCAGTACTATGAGGACGGTCGTCAGATTAACGCTGACATTCAGGCTGAAATTATGGAAAACATCACAAAGATGGAAGAAAGAGTTGGCAAGAAGTTCGGTGACAAGGATAATCCACTCCTCGTTTCAGTACGTTCAGGTGCAAGAGCTTCAATGCCAGGTATGATGGATACAATCCTTAACCTCGGTCTTAACGAAGAAGTAGTTGAATTTATGTCAGCTAAGTCAGGAAATCCACGTTGGGCTTGGGACTGCTACAGAAGATTCATTCAGATGTATTCTGACGTAGTTATGGAAGTTGGTAAGAAGTATTTTGAAGAGCTTATCGACGAAATGAAGGAAAAGAAGGGCGTTACACAGGACGTTGACCTTACAGCTGATGACCTTAAGGAACTCGCAATGCAGTTCAAGGCTGAATATAAGTCAAAGATTGGTTCTGACTTCCCAACAGACCCTGTTGAACAGCTTATGGGCGCTATCAAGGCAGTATTCCGTTCATGGGATAACCCAAGAGCTAACGTTTACAGAAGAGACAACGATATTCCATACTCATGGGGTACAGCTGTAAACGTACAGATGATGGCATTCGGTAACATGGGTGATGACTGTGGTACAGGTGTTGCATTTACACGTGACCCTGCTACAGGTGAAAAGAAGCTCATGGGCGAATTCCTTACAAACGCACAGGGCGAAGACGTAGTTGCTGGTGTTAGAACACCAATGCCAATCGCTCAGATGGAAGAAAAGTTCCCAGCTGCATATAAGCAGTTTGTAGAAGTTTGCGCTAAGCTCGAAAACCACTACAGAGATATGCAGGATATGGAATTCACAGTAGAAAACGAAAAGCTTTATATGCTCCAGACAAGAAATGGTAAGAGAACTGCTCAGGCTGCTCTTAAGATTGCTTGTGACCTCGTTGACGAAGGTATGAGAACAGAGCAGGAAGCTGTTGCTATGATTGACCCAAGAAACCTTGATACACTTCTCCACCCACAGTTTGATGCTAAGGCTCTTAAGGCTGCTACACCTGTAGGTAAGGGACTTGGCGCTTCACCAGGAGCTGCTTGTGGTAAGGTTGTATTTACAGCTGAAGACGCAGTAGTATGGAATGAAAAGGGCGAAAAGGTTGTTCTTGTTAGACTTGAAACTTCACCTGAAGATATCACAGGTATGAAGGCTGCTCAGGGTATCCTCACAGTTCGTGGCGGTATGACTTCACACGCTGCAGTAGTTGCACGTGGTATGGGTACATGCTGTGTATCTGGTTGTGGCGACATCAAGATGGACGAAGAAAACAAGAAGTTCACACTTGCTGGTAAGACATATGTTGAAGGCGATTACATCTCAATCGATGGTTCAACAGGTAACATCTACGACGGAATTATCCCAACAGTAGACGCTACAATCGCTGGCGAATTTGGTAGAATTATGGCTTGGGCTGACAAGTTCAGAGTTCTTAAGGTAAGAACAAACGCTGATACTCCTGCTGACGCTAAGAAGGCAAGAGAACTCGGTGCTGAAGGTATCGGTCTCTGCCGTACAGAGCACATGTTCTTTGAAGCTGACAGAATTGCTGCATTCAGAGAAATGATTTGTGCTGATACAGTTGAAGAAAGAGAAGCTGCACTTGCTAAGATTGAACCAATCCAGCAGGCTGACTTTGAAGCTCTCTACGAAGCACTTGAAGGAAACCCTGTAACAATCAGATTCCTCGACCCACCACTTCACGAATTCGTTCCAACAGAAGAAGCTGACATCAAGGCACTTGCTGATGCTCAGGGTAAGACTGTTGAAGATATCAAGAACATCATTGCTGGTCTCCACGAATTCAACCCAATGATGGGTCACCGTGGATGCCGTCTTGCAGTAACATACCCAGAAATCGCTGCTATGCAGACAAAGGCTGTTATCAAGGCTGCTATCAATGTTAAGAAGGCTCATCCGGATTGGAATGTATGCCCAGAAATCATGATTCCACTTGTTGGCGAAATCAAGGAACTCAAGTACGTTAAGAAGGTTGTAGTTGAAACTGCTGACGCTGTTATCGCTGAAGCTGGTTCAGACCTCAAGTACGAAGTTGGTACTATGATTGAAATCCCAAGAGCTGCTCTTACAGCTGACGATATCGCTAAGGAAGCTGACTTCTTCTGCTTCGGTACAAACGACCTTACACAGATGACATACGGCTTCTCAAGAGACGACGCTGGTAAGTTCCTCGATGCATACTATGATGCAAAGATTTTTGAAAACGACCCATTCGCTAAGCTCGACCAGACAGGTGTTGGTAAGCTTATGGAAATGGCTATCAAGCTTGGTAAGCCAGTAAATCCAAAGCTCCACATCGGTATCTGTGGCGAACACGGTGGTGACCCAACATCAGTTGAATTCTGCCATAAGATTGGCCTCGACTATGTATCATGTTCACCATTCAGAGTTCCAATCGCAAGACTTGCTGCTGCACAGGCTGCATTACGCTAAGGTAGTCAAACCTGAATTCGCACTCGTTTGGGACTTCAAAATCACATACGAAATGGCGAAAAACTGGAGAAAAGCGCACAATGCCTATCTCCGACAAAACCAATGGAAAGACTTAACCGTAAGGGTTTGTCTTGATGTTGGGTGATAAAGTAAACGACGCCCCTGTTCTTGATTGAACAGGGGCGTTTTGTTGTATCCATAAAAATATTGAAAATTCTTGTCAAGTGTGCTATAATTATAATGTATAAGTGTAACCTTAGCTCTGAAAGGAGTTTTTATGAAATACAAAACAGTGAAACCATT
>SVNV01000017.1 GCA_015066705.1 Ruminococcus sp. | reverse complement strand
TGACTGTCGGTCAAAGCTTTGTGGAATCTATCGAATTTCGCATAAAGCCTGTCGGTCAAAGAATTTTTCAGTAGCTTAAGACTTAAAAAGAAACCCTGACGGTTTCACCGACCTCGCCTGTTTTTTCTGTGGCGAGTAAGGGTAATTTTGCGTGACGGCGGCCAGCGGTGTCGCTGGACCCACTTCTGCCACACTCCATTTTGAGTAAACTCAAAAATTTGTGCGGTGGCAGGGTCAAAAACAGTGAAAAACTAAAACAACCCACTATCATTTTGATGGTGGGTTTGTTTTATATTAAAGTTTTAGGTCAAGCCTTTTTCAAAAGGCTTGTGGGGTTGAGGGGCGACGCCCTCATCGCCCGTCGCAACGGGCGAAAAACTCTGTTCGTCAAGCGTTTTTTGGAGGGGTATCGGCTTGCGACAGCAAGTCGTGGGGAACCTTTTTCAAGTAAAAAAGGTTCCTTTGAGAAGATTTGTGCATAAATCCCCTCAAAAAGGTGCCGGTGGCACGTTTTTGAACCACTTTTTTGCCGTTCAGCGTGCGAAGCACGCAACAAAAACCCTGACGGTTTCACCGACCTCCCTCGCGACTGATTTGAGGAGACTTGAATTTTCGCGTGCTCGGGGTTATCGCCTCGCTTAACGCTCGGCTAAAAAAGATAAAACAAAGAGCAGGATTTATGTCTTGCTCTTTTTTATAGGAGAAAAATACAGTTTTGCTCTTGACAAAAGGAAAAAATAGTGCTAAACTCTATTTGATATTTAAAATGATGACGAGAAGCGTTGCTTTTTTCGGTTTTTTACAGAGAAATCTGCCCCGGCTGAAAGCAGATTAAAAACTTTAAGCAAACGTACCACCTCTGAGTGCGGCTAATCACCGACGTATGACTGCGTTAAAGTCAGTTGAGGGATAGCTATTTTGCTGTCTGAATTCGGGTGGAACCACGTTTATACGTCCCGTATCTGCACATTTTTGTGTAGGTACGGGCTTTTTATTTTATGAAAGGACGGGCGTTATGAGTACAGAATTTATTCTTAAAGAAATTTCAAAAACTGAACTTGCTGACTGCGTTGATGTAATTAAAATGAGTTTTGAAACCGTTGAACTTCCCCTTGAGGATTACGGCACACTTGATACAAGACGACTGATTTTTGAGTCGGATAACGGAAACGTAATGTTCGGACTTTTTGACGACGAAAAACAGATTGGTTTTGCAGAGCTTGACAAGAGAGAAAATGAGGCGGTTTTAAAAAAGCTGTGTATCATTCCTCAGTACAGAAGCGAAGGAAACGGCAAGGTTTTGCTTGATTTTGTGATTAAATCAGCAGGCGAGCTCGGATATGACAACATTACTGCAAACCTGAGAGCAGACGACAAAGGACTTGAACAATGGTTTTTGTCAAGGGGCTTTGATTTTGTAGAAACACGCTACATACCTGTAATCGACAGGACTATAACAAAGCTCAGAGCTGTACTCGATATGGGGGTATACAGGTGAGAGCAATTTTCAGTGTGGTGTTTTTTATACTCTCCATCGCAGGACAATGCTTTCAGACTTGGCTTCTTTACTGCGTAATAACAGGACTTTATATCGAAACCAAGCTGGCTGTGTTGCTGTTTTTTCCTGCATTTATTGTTACATACTGGCTTAATCTTATTTTTGATGAGCTGGTTACCACAAAAAAGGAAACCTATACCGGCGGACGTTCGGGAATGGTTGTCAGGTCAAGAAATACCGTTTTCCCGCCTAAGGTTAAAAGGATTCTTCGTACAATAACAAATATCTGGACTGTTATTGTAATAGCTTTGTGGGGATATTATTTTGTAAAGTATTCGTTGTGGAATTTGTTTTAGGTTTTCATACGAATTTGATAAATAGTTTTTGGAAAGGATTTGAAAAAAATGATTAAACTTACACTTAAAGACGGTTCTGTAAGAGAAATCGAAGGCGCAATGCCTGCTTGTGAAATCATCAAGGGCATTGGTATGGGACTTTACAAGGCAGCTTGCTGTGTAAAAATTGACGGGATTGTAAAAGACCTGAGAACTGTTATCGACAAGGACTGCGAATTTGAAGTTCTTACCTTTGACTCAAAGGCAGGTAAGGAAACTTTCTGGCATACAGCTTCTCACCTTATGGCGCAGGCTGTTAAAAACCTCTATCCTGAGGCTAAGCTTGCAAGAGGACCTGCAACAGAAACAGGATTTTACTATGATTTTCAGGTGGCTAAGCCTTTTGCACCCGCTGACCTTGAAAAGATTGAGGCAGAAATGAAGAAGCTTGCTAAGGAAGGCTATGAGCTTTCACGCTTTGAGCTTTCTGTTGACGAGGCTCTGAAGCTTATGGAAGAAAAGGGCGAAAACTTTAAGGTTGAGCTTATCAACAAGCACAACGATATGGGTGAAAGCCTTTCATTCTACCAGCAGGGCGATTTTGTTGACCTTTGCGCAGGACCACACCTTATGAATGTTTCACCAATCAAGGCTGTTAAACTCCTCTCTTGCACAGGCGCTTACTGGGGCAGTGCTGATGATAATGTTCAGCTTTCAAGAATTTACGGTACAGCATACCCTAAGGCAAGCCAGCTTGAAGAACACCTCAAGGCTATGGAAGAGGCTAAGCTCCGTGACCACAACAAAATCGGTCGTGAACTTGAATACTTCACAACTGTCGACTACATCGGACAGGGACTTCCTATCCTCCTTCCAAAGGGCGCTAAGGTTATCCAGACACTCCAGAGATGGATTGAAGACGAAGAATACAAGAGAGGCTATCTCCTTACAAAGACACCTCTTATGGCTAAGCGTGACCTTTACAAGATTTCAGGACACTGGGACCACTACCGTGACGGTATGTTTATTCTTGGTGACGCTGACGACGAAAGTAAGGAATGTTTTGCACTCCGTCCTATGACCTGCCCATTCCAGTATCAGGTATTTCTGAATAAAAAGCGTTCATACAGAGATTTGCCAATGCGACTTGGTGAAACTTCTACACTTTTCAGAAACGAAGACAGTGGCGAAATGCACGGTCTTATCAGAGTAAGACAGTTTACAATTTCAGAAGGTCACCTTATTTTAAGACCTGAACAGCTTGAAGAAGAATTCAGAGGCTGTCTTGAACTTGCAAAATACTGTCTTGACACAGTAGGACTTTCAGAAGACGTTTCTTACAGATTCTCACAGTGGGACCCTGCAAGAACTGACAAATACGAAGGCACTCCTGAACAGTGGGACGAAGCACAGTCAACAATGAAGAAAATTCTTGACAACATCGGTCTTGACTATGAAGTTGGTATTGACGAGGCTGCATTCTACGGTCCTAAGCTTGACATTCAGATTAAGAATGTATTTGGCAAGGAAGATACTCTTATCACAATTCAGATTGATATGCTTCTTGCTAAGAAGTTTGGTATGGAATACGTTGACAGCGACGGAAAAATGAAGAACCCATACATCATTCACAGAACATCTATCGGCTGTTACGAAAGAACGCTTGCGCTTCTCCTTGAAAAGTACGCTGGTGTACTCCCACTCTGGCTTGCACCTGAACAGGCAAGAATTCTCCCTATCGGTGAGGCACACGTTGAATATGCTCAGAAGCTTGCTGACAGACTTTCAGCATTCGGAATGAGAGTTACTGTTGACGCAAAGGACGAAAACATCGGTACAAAGATTAAGAATTCACGTTTTGACAGAATTCCTTATATGCTCATTATCGGCGACAAGGAAGTTGAGGCAAACGAAGTTTCTGTCCGTTCAAGAAAGGAAGGCGAGCTTGGTGCTATGGCACTTGACGCTATCGTTAACAAGCTCGTTGAAGAAGTAGCTACAAAAGCAAAATAGAAACCCTAACGGTTTCTTTTTAAGTCTTAAGCTACTGAAAACTTCTTTGACCGACAGGCTTTATGCGAAATTCGATAGATTCCACAAAGCTTTGACCGACAGTCACGGGGAGTAATGTACTCGTGTCGCTCTCTTGGGTATCAAGGCCAATGACGGCTCTGGCGAGTTAGGAGGAGAGCTTGCGTAGCAAGTCGACGAGCTTGTCTGAGACAGAGCCTTGAACTCTTTGGTAACTTTCTCTTTCAAGAGAGAAAGTTACTCAGGGTTTCACACTAATTCTGACACAAAACAAAGTTGCAAAAAGGGGTGAAACCCCTTGCAAACCCTGATGGTGTTTTTGTTGCGTGCTTCGCACGCTGAACGGCAAAAATTGGTTCAAAAACGTGCCACCGGCACCTTTTTGAGATGAATTTTGCTCAGTCATCCACGAGGGAACCTTTTTTACTTGAAAAAGGTTCCCCACGACTTGCTGTCGCAAGCCGATACCCCTCCAAAAAACGCTTTGATGAATAGGAGATTTCGCCCGTTGCGACGGGCGACCAAGGCTTCGCCTTTGGAAACCACCACCTTTGAAAAGGTGGACCAAACTTTTTATACTTTGGTAAGTAACAAAAAAGAGTAGGATTTCTCCTACTCTTATTTTTTTATCTGTTTAAGGCGAGAACGGTCAAACTGTAAGGGTTTACTTTACTGCTTCAAAGCCTCTCTTTACGTCTTCGAGAATGTCCTCAACGTTTTCAAGACCAACAGAAAATCTGATAAGTCCACCGTCAATTCCGGCAGCAACAAGCTGTTCGTCTGTAAGCTGTCTGTGTGTTGCGGAAGCAGGGTGAAGCACGCAGGTTCTGATGTCGGCAACGTGTACCTCATTTGAAGCAAGCTTCAGGCTGTCCATAAACTTGACAGCAGCATCTCTTCCGCCCTTGATTGAGAAAGAAATAACACCGCTTGTTCCTCTTGGAAGGTATTTCTTAGCAAGCTCGTGGTACTTGTCGCTTTCAAGTCCAGGGTATGCGATAGAATTTGTCATTCCTGTGCTTTCAATGTATTTTGCAACCTTGATTGCGTTTTCGCAGTATCTGTCCATTCTTACTGCAAGTGTTTCAAGTCCCAAATTGAGAAGGAATGAAGAATTTGCAGCAGGATAACAGCCGAAATCTCTCATAAGCTGCATTCTTGCCTTTACTATGTATGGTGCAAATGCGTAATCTCTTGTGTAAACAACACCGTGATAGCTTTCGTCGGGCTCGGTCATGCAAGGGAATTTTCCACTTGTCCAGTCAAACTTACCACTGTCAACAATAACTCCACCAACCTGAACAGCATGACCGTCCATGTATTTTGAAGTAGAATGAATTACAATGTCAGCACCCCATTCGATAGGACGACAAAGATATGGTGTTGCAAAAGTGTTGTCAACGATAAGCGGAACGCCGTTTTCGTGAGCAACCTTTGCCCATGTTTCAATGTCAAGAACTGTAATTGCAGGGTTTGCGATAGTTTCACCAAAAATAAGCTTTGTGTTTGGCTTGAATGCCTTCTGAAGTGTTTCTGCATCAGCATCACAGTCAACGTAAATACATTCGATTCCCAGCTTTTTGAGTGTTACAGAAAACAGATTTACAGTTCCACCGTAAATTGATGAAGATGCAATAAAGCTGTCGCCTGCCTGACAGATGTTAAGAATTGAACAGAGTGAAGCTGCCTGTCCTGATGATGTGCACATTGCAGCGACACCGCCTTCAAGAGCCGCAATCTTCTTTTCAACGGCGTCTGTTGTCGGGTTTTCAAAACGAGAATAGATAAGACTCTTTGTCGGGTCGTCAAATACAGCCGCAACAGCATCTGTGGAGTCGTAAACATAAGTTGTGCTCTGGACAATCGGCATTACTCTCGGCTCGCCGTTTTTAGGTGTGTAACCCTCGTGCAGGCACTGTGTCTCAATCTTCATATCATCAAGTCCTTTCGGTATTAAAATTTCGTTTTTTATAGTATATCACACTTTTACTTTTTGTGCAACATTTTTTTAAAACTATAAAAAATCATTGAAAATCTCATAAAATTGTCAAATATTGTCAAACTTAGCAATTTTAAAAGTTACAGTTTGGTTACAAGATTTTACATTCCCAGAAATTAACAAATTTACTAAATGCTGTCAAAAGCCTTTGTTTACGGGGGATTTTACAAAATGTTAACACAAAACCTCGCCAAATGTGTTACAATTTGTAATATATTAACGGTGTTCTGCTTTGGTTTTTATAAAATTTTTTCGGATTTTCATTAAATTTGCCGAAAATCACTTGCAAAATTTGTGGTTTTTTGGTATTATAGTAATGATAGGCGAAGTAGCGTCATTTTATGCTGTCAGGAGCTTTAAGGCGTCTGCTTCATTAAGCGAAAAATAAACCAAAATTATTCATGCAGAGGGGAAAAAATTATGTCCAACAGATTATTTCAGAACGTAGTTCATCAGATGCGTGACACCATTGACAGTGTAATCGGCGTTATTGACGAAAACGCTTCAATAATTGCTTGCTCAGACCTGTCAAAAATCGGAACAACCAACGAGTTCGTTTCCCTTGACTTAGGCGATTCACATGATATTTTTGTAAGAGACGGTTATACATATAAGCCGTTCGGAGTTCATCTCAAGCCTGATTATGCTGTGTTTGTAGAAGGAACAGACGAAGTTGCGGCTAAGTATGCAAGCATTATGGCAATCACTCTTTCAAGCATCAAGCAGTATTATGACGAGAAATATGACAGAAACAACTTCATCAAGAATGTAGTTCTTGATAACGTGCTTCCTGGTGATGTTCACGTTAAGGCAAGAGAGCTTCACTTCAACAGTGACGTTACAAGAGTTGTTCTTCTTATCAGAATCATTTCTTCAAATGATGTTTCTGCGTATGATGTAATCCAGAATCTCTTCCCTGATAAGAATAAGGATTTTGTTTTCAATATTACAGAAAGCGATATTGTGCTTGTTAAGGAAGTCAAGTCGGGCGTTGAAACCAAGGATTTGGAAAAGCTTGCCCGTTCAATTTCCGATACACTCAGCAGTGAGTTCTACACAAGAGTAAATGTTGGTATTGGTACGGTTGTAGACGGTATTAAGGACCTTGCACGTTCATTCAAGGAAGCACAGACTGCACTTGAGGTTGGTAAGGTGTTTGATACTGACAAGGTTATCGTTTCTTACGACAACCTGGGTATTGCAAGACTTATCTACCACCTTCCTACAACTCTCTGTGATACATTTTTAAAGGAAGTTTTCAAGAAGGGCTCTATTGAAACCCTTGACCACGAAACTCTCTTTACAATTCAGAAGTTCTTTGAAAACAACCTGAATGTTTCAGAAACATCGAGAAAGCTGTTTGTACACAGAAACACTCTGGTTTACAGACTTGAAAAAATCAAGAAGCTCACCGGTCTTGATTTGAGAGAATTTGACCACGCAATTATCTTTAAGATTGCACTTATGGTAAGAAAATATCTTTCAGCTAACCCGATGAAATTCTAAGATTTTTGATTAAGAATAAAAAGCCCTGACAGAATAAGTTTTGTAGGGCTTTTATTTTAGCTGTAAGCCTTTTTAGAAAAACAAAGGATGTGAAGTTTTGATAGAATTCAAGGACGTGTCGGTGACATACTCTTCAACGGGTGTTGATGCATTGCACGATGTAAATCTGAAAATAAATGACGGGGAATTTGTATTTATCGTCGGAGAATCAGGCGCGGGAAAATCTACGCTGATTAAGCTTTTACAGAAGGAAGTTGACGCCACAACAGGCAAAATAAATGTAAACGGCTTTAACCTGACAAAAATGAGACGAGGAAAAATTCCTAATCTGAGAAGAACTATCGGAGTTGTTTTTCAGGATTACAGACTGATTCCGACAATGACGGTGTACGAAAACGTTGCCTTTGTAATGAGATGCGTTGACGCACCAAAAAAATATATAAAAACAAGAGTTCCTTATGTTATCGGACTTGTGGGACTTTCTGATAAGGCTGACTGCCTGCCTGAACAGCTTTCGGGTGGCGAACAGCAGAGAGTTGCGCTTGCAAGAGCTTTGGTTAACGACCCTAAGCTTATTATTGCCGACGAGCCGACAGCAAACGTTGACCCTGCACTTACATATGGCATCTTTGAGCTTCTTAAGGGTATCAACGCCTGCGGAACAACTGTAATTGTTGTTACACACGACCTTAATAACGTTGTGCATTTCGGCGGAAGAATTATAAGACTTGATAAGGGTAATGTTACCATCGACCAGATTTTCGGCGGTGCTGAAAATTAACGACGAAAGCTATTAAAACCGAAAGGAGTACATATTTTCTTCTGAATATTTGAAAATATGGTTGATACATGAGATTAACTACTTGTACAAGCCTTGTGGGACAGGGAATCAAGGGCGTGTGGAAAAATAAAATGATGAGCTTTGCGTCATTTTGTATTATGCTTGTTTCACTGCTTCTTGTGGGACTTACAGTTCTGCTTGCTATAAACCTCGACAAGGCTATTGAATCAATGGAACGCAAAAACGAGATTATCGTTATTATCAAGGACGAAGTTGATGATAATTCAATGGCTCAGCTCGGTGAGGGTATCAAAAAGCTTGCTAATGTTTCAAAGGTTACCTTCTTCTCAAGAGATGAGGCCTGGGCTGATATGGTTGAGGATATGAGCGAAAAGGAAAAAGAGCTTTTCCACTACGCTGACGGAAAGAATCCTCTTCCGGATACATACAGGGTTCAGGTTAAGGATATTAGTATAATGACTGAGACAAGCGTTCAGATTTCTGCTTTTGAAACCGTTGAAAGCGTTGAATCACCTGACGAATATGCTGATGTTCTTATAAATATCAGAAATATCCTTACTCTTGTGCTTGTGGCAATCGTTCTGGCACTTACAGGCGTTATGCTGATTATTATTTCAAATACCACAAGGGCAAGCGTTTTTGCAAGAAGAAAAGAAATCAATATTATGAGATATGTGGGTGCTACAAACACCTTTATCAGAATCCCTTTCTTTGTGGAAGGTATGCTGGTAGGCGTTTTGTCAGGAACAGCAGCGTTTTTCCTTACAAAATTTGTTTATGTGGGACTCTACAACGTGCTGACTGAAGATGTAAACATTCTTGCTATGCTGGGAATTTCTTCACTTTATTCCTTTGCACAGATTTCAAAGATTGTACTTTTCTGCTATGTTGTTTCAGGTGCACTTATCGGCGCTATCGGTACAACAATCAGCACAAAGAAGCATTGTAAGGTTTAAAGAACATAAGGTTCGAGGAGAGAATAATGAAATTCAGATATGGTGTAAAACAGATACTCGCTTGTGCGACGGCTTTTGTGATAGCTGCATCAATAGTGGTTTCTAACGGAAATCAGGACTATCAGATAGTTTCAGAAGCGTCATATCAAAATCAGATAAATAAATATCAGGAACAGCTTGAGGAGTATAAAAAACAGCAGGAAGCTCTTGATGCACAGCTTCAGGCTAATAAGAACAACCTTCAGAATGAGCTTGCTTATCAGAAGGATATCCAGAATCAGATTACTAATGTGGAAGGCTCACTTAAGGTGCTGAGCGATTACATATTCGACCTGAAAACGGATATCAAGACCTGCGAGGACGATATTGCCGTTAAGGAAGCCGAAATTGAAAAGAAAACTCAGGAAATTGCTGAGGGTAAGGACGCATTTCTCCAGAGACTGAGAGCTATGTATATCGCAGGCGATGATACATATGCAAGCGTGCTTATCGGCGCAACAGATTTTTATGATATGCTGATGAAGGTTGAGCTTGTAAAAAGAGTTGCAGGCTACGACAAGCAGGTTATCGACGAGCTTTATGACCTGAAAAAACAGCTTGAAGCCGAAGAGGAGGCTCTCGAAATCAAGAAGGGCGAGCTTGAGGCTACTCTTGAGGAATACAACACTCAGAAAACTGAGCAGGAAAACCAGAGAGTAAAGCTTCAGGACCTCTACGAAGAAAGCGAACGTAAGGCTGACCAGTTCAAGAATGACATTGACCAGAGCGAGCACGACCATGACGAGCTTGCAGGGGAAATGCTCGACCTTGAAGATATAATCGCTGACCTTGTTGCTAAGGAAGAAGAACGCAAAAAGCAGGAAGCTCTCCAGCAACAGCAGCAACAGCAGAAGCCTTCAGGTGGAAATAATAACAACGGTCTCGGCGGAACCTTCGGCGGTGATATTCACGTTAACGGCTCAGGCGTTTTTGCTTGGCCGGTACCGGGCTTCTATCACGTTACTTCGGGAATCGGCTGGAGATGGGGCTCATACCACAAGGGTATTGATATTTCGTCTTACGGAATCAGAGGTGCAAACATTACTGCTTCAGACAGCGGTACCGTTGTTAAGGTGAATAACTCCTGCAGACACGACTGGGGCAAGAGCGGTTCCTGTGGTTGTGGCGGCGGTTACGGAAACTACTGCATTATAAACCACGGCAATGGATATATGACCCTCTACGCTCACGCACAGTATATGAATGTTTCAGTGGGACAGCAGGTAAGCCAGGGTCAGACCCTCGGAATTATCGGTTCGACAGGCTGGTCAACAGGTGACCACCTCCACTTTGAAGTGCGTCTTAACGGAACAGCAGTAAATCCACTTGATTATGTTTAAAAATGTATCCCGCAGGGTATTATCTCTGCGGGATATTCATACTATATGAGTACCTGCCCGTAGTTTAACCGGATAAAACAGAGGACTCCGACTCCTCAGAGTGCAGATTCGACTTCTGTCGGGCGGACCATAATAAAAAGGAGTGCATAAAGACAACGCTCTTATAAGAGTGTTTGTACGTATTATTGAGGAAATCCCTTTTGAAAAAGGGTTATTCCTCAAACTCCTTTCCTAAAACTTCAGTATTTAAAATAGCTATCCCCCGCACAGCGTGGGGATAGCTATTTTTATATTAAAGTCTTTGGAAGGGGGCTCGGGGGATAACCTTTCTTCAGAAAGGTTTCCCTCGATAAATGTATATAACATTTTTATAAGTACGTTGTCATTATGTGCTTCATTTATTCCCAGATTTCGATGCTTCCGTAGATAACGAAGTTATCTATTTCGCCCTCACGGTTTACTGTAATAAATCCGGACCATCCGCTGTTGTCCTCGCTTACGATATCGTCCTTTGTAAGAACCTGAGTTTCAACCTTTTCCTCGCCGTTTGTAACGGTAACTGTTACCGACTTGAATTTCACGTCAGCGCTTACCGGAAGCTCCCACATCTCAAACATATCCTTTGCGTCGCCGTCGTAATCATAACCGGTAATCACCATTTTATCGTTTTCGTAGCTGAGAACGTGAACGCAAGCCATTGTCTGTTCTTCTTCCTGCTCCCCGTAAACCTCAACATACGCTGACTGGAAAACCTCTGGGCGTACCGAATCAAGATTTTCATACATATAGGCTCTGTTCCAGATGTCAATAATCAGGTAACGTTCATCACAGTAAAGGATTTTTCCCTTTTCGTATTCTTTACCCTCGTCATCATAGAGAGTAACCGTTTTGTCCTTGTCGTTGTAGGAAAAGCCCTCTACTAAGTCAGCGTCACCAACAGGCGAGCCACAGTAACACCAGTTAGAAAAACCTTTGTCTTTCTTGAAGTTTATAACATTAACGCACTGAGTATCGTTTCCTTCCCAGTTTGCATTTATAAGAAAATCGCATTTATCACCTTTGGGGAAAGCAGTGTTTTTTTCGTTTTTAGTTTCAACCTTTTCTTTTCCACAGCCTGCAAGTAAAACGGTTGCAGTTAATAAAACAGCCAAGATTTTTTTCATAAAAATCCCTCCTTTTCACCTACATTGTAACACGGATATTCACATATTACAATTACAATACTATTACAAAAAGCGTACAGAAAAACCTGTACGCCTTGTTTTTTGTGAAATTTATAATGCCTCTCTCTTGAAATGAACAGGAAGTCCGTTTTTAAGACGGATTTTAACCTCGCCCTGAATAAGTGGAAGGAAGTAGTTTTCTGCTTCAGCAGAAACGTCATTCTGAGCCGCATTTATCCACTTCTGAGGGAAAACCTTTTCCTTGTTTGCAACTTCCTTAGCGTCAACGCTTTCGATTGTAACTACATAAGGTGCGTCGCTGATTCTCTTGAAGCACATCATCTTTCCTGTTTCACCCTCAAGAGCAGCTCTCAGTCCTGCACTTCCGATTTCTTCAGCCTCGTCAATGTCAGTCTTTGAGCAGATGTGTGAAGAACATCTCTGCATAACGTTAAGCTCGATTGAACGTACCTTACAGCCGATTTCCTTAGCAACAATTCTTTCAAGGCACTTTCCTACACCCGAAAGATACTTGTGTCCGAAAACGTCCTCAACTCCCGACTGGAAGTTTTCAATTCCGCATTCCTCGGCATCAAGCTTTATTCCCTCAGAAACAGCAACGATTACTGCTCTGTGCTTTGACTTTTCTTTTCTCAAATCTTCAAGGAATCTTTCAACAGAGAAATCACATTCAGGGAGATAAATGAGATGCGGTGCGATTTCGCCGTTTGCTCTTAACATACAGGTAGACGCAGCAAGCCAGCCTGCGTGTCTTCCCATAATTTCAACGATTGTAACAGAGTCAACGCTGTAAACAGAGCTGTCTCGGATAATTTCCTGAACTGATGTTGCAACATACTTTGCAGCCGAGCCGAAACCGGGTGTGTGGTCTGTTACAGGAAGGTCGTTGTCGATTGTCTTTGGAATTCCGATAACCTTAATGTCAGAATTTTTTGTCTTTAAAAAGTCAGAAAGCTTTACTACTGTGTCCATCGAATCGTTTCCGCCTATGTAAACGAAAACGCCGATTCTGTGCTTTGTGAAGCATTCAAAGATTTTTTCGTAAACCTCGCTGTCCTTTTCGTAATCAGGAAGCTTGTATCTGCATGAGCCCAGCATTGTTGAAGGTGTCTGTCTTAAAAGCTCCATTTCCTCGTTTGTGCGGATAACTCTTTTGAGGTCAATAAGATTGTCGTTGATGATACCCTCAATTCCGTTGATTGAACCAAAAATAGCGTCGATTTTGTCTGTTTTTATGCCCTGCTTGAAAACTCCCACAAGACTCGCATTGATAGCGCAGGTAGGTCCACCTGACTGAGCAACAGCAATATTCATACAAACCTCTCCTTACAGTTTTATTTTTTCCTCTGTTAGAATATTACCACAAAAACCCCATACAGGCAAGCCTTTTGAGCCGATTTGCTCCATTTTCATATCCTTACACAATTTAAACCCTGCATTGAATGACTTCGCTGTGATTTTTAACATAAAAAACTAATGCTTGCAAAATGGGAGTTTATGTGCTACAATAAAGGTTGATGTTTGAAATATAACCCCTTTAAGGAAAGGATTGATAAATTATGGCAAAAAAACCTTATTACATTACGACTGCTATTGCCTATGCTTCTAAAAAACCTCATATCGGAAACACCTACGAGGTTGTTTTCACTGACGCCGTTGCAAGATTTAAAAGAATGCAGGGCTATGATGTTTACTTTCTCACAGGAACAGACGAGCACGGTCTTAAAATCGAGGAGCTTGCCAAGGCTGAGGGAGTTACTCCAAAGGAGCACGTTGACAGAGTCGTTGAGGAAATCAAGGATATCTGTAAGATTATGAACATCTCATACGACGGATTTATCAGAACTACTGACGAAAAGCACGAAAAGGTTGTTCAGAAGATTTTCAAGAAGCTTTTTGAAAACGGCGATATTTATAAAAGCTCATACGAGGGACTTTACTGTACACCTTGCGAAAGCTTCTGGACAAACTCACAGCTCAAGGACGGAAAATGCCCTGACTGTGGCAGAGAAGTACAGCCTGCAAACGAAGAGGCTTACTTCTTAAAGCTTTCAAAATATCAGAAGTGGCTTGAGGAATATATTGAAACTCACCCTGATTTTATCGTTCCTGAAAGCAGAAAGAAGGAAATGCTCAACAACTTCATCAAGCCGGGACTTCAGGACCTTTGTGTTTCAAGAACATCATTCACATGGAGTATTCCTGTTACCTTTGACCCTAAGCACGTAATTTATGTGTGGATTGACGCACTTTCAAACTATATTACAGCTATGGGTTATGACCCTGACGGCTCAGATGAGCTTTTTGAAAAATACTGGCCTTGCGACTGTCACGTTATCGGCAAGGACATTATGAGATTCCACTCAATTTACTGGCCGATTATGCTTCACGCTCTCGGTCTTGAAATGCCGAAACAGCTTTTTGGTCACAACTGGATTCTTTTCGGTGAAGACAAAATGAGCAAGTCAAAGGGCAACGTTATTTATGCAAATGATGTTGTTGAATCCTTTGGTGTTGACGGTGCAAGATACTACCTCTTAAGCGAAATGCCTCTTAACTCTGACGGCTCAATCACATACGAATCTCTTATCGAAAGATACAATTCTGACCTTGCAAATACTCTCGGAAACCTTGTAAACAGAAGCGTTGCCATGACAAAGAAGTATCAGAATGGCGAAATCAAGGCTCCGACTTGTCCTGAAGCTGTTGATGCTGAGCTTGTTGCAAAGGCTGAAGAAACCTTCAAGACAGTTGCAAGACTTATGGACGAATACCGTATGGCTGAGGCTATGGAAACAATTATGAGCCTTGCAAGACGTGCTAACAAGTATATCGACGAAACAACACCTTGGGTTCTTGGTAAGGACGAAGCACAGGCTGAAAGACTTGCAACAGTCCTTTACAACCTCCTTGAAACTATCCGTTTCATCGGTGTGATTTTAGCACCATTTATGCCTGAAACTTCTGCTAAAATTTTAGAAGAAATCGGAACAAAGAAGGCTGATTTTGAGTCTGTTGAAAAGTTCGGTGCTCTTGAAATCGGGAACTTTGTCGGCGAAGCTGTTCCTCTCTTTGCAAGAATTGATGCTGAAAAGTTTATGGCTGAAGCAGAGGCAAAAATGGCTGCACAGAAGGCCGAAGCAGAAAAAGAAGATGAAGTCTTTGAAGTTCCTGAGCTTGCTTCTGAAATCGCCTTTGATGATTTTATGAAGGTTGATTTGAGGGTTGCTCTTGTCAAGGAATGCGAAAAGGTTAAGAAATCAAAGAAGCTTCTCTGCTTACAGCTTGACGACGGAATGGGCGGAAGACAGGTCGTTTCGGGAATTGCACAGTGGTATGAGCCTTCCGACCTTATCGGCAAAAAGGTTATCCTTGTTGCAAACTTAAAGCCTGTTACACTTTGTGGCGTTGAGTCAAAGGGTATGATTCTTGCAGGTGACACTGCTGAGGGTGATGCAAAGGTTATCTTCCCTGACCAGTCACTCCCTTGTGGCTCAAAAATTCACTAGTGCCGCAGCCGGCACGGGCACCTCTGCCACATACTCTTTTGAGAAAACTTAAGGGTTTGTGCGGTGGCAGGGCTAACAGTTAAATTGACATTTGACAGTTGACAATGGACAATTATGGTGTCGGCTACGCCGACAGAATAAATAACTCAACAAAAAAAGAGTAGGAAATAAATTCCTGCTCTTTATTTTTTATCTGTTTAAGGTGAGCGTTAAGCGAGGGGATAACCGCCGTCACTGGAAATTCACCTTGCTCGCTACCGAAAAAACAGGCGAGGTCGGTGAAACCGTCAGGGTTTCTTTTTAAGTCTTAAGCTACTGAAAAATTCTTTGACCGACAGGCTTTATGCGAAATTCGATAGATTCCACAAAGCTTTGACCGACAGTCACGGGGAGTAATGTGCTCGCGTCGCTCTCCTGGGTATCAAAGCCAATGACGGCTCTGGCGAGTTAGGAGGAGAGCTTGCGTAGCAAGTCGACGAGCTTGTCTGAGACAGAGCCTTGAACTCTTTGGTGACTTTCTCTTTCAAGAGAGAAAGTTACTCAGGGTTTCACACTAATTCTGACACAAAACAAAGTTGCAAAAAGGGGTGAAACCCCTTACAAATGCAAAAGAGGAAACCATCTATCTGTTAAGTCGAGCGTTAAACGAGGGGATAACCCTGCCACAACTCAAATTATCCTATTTCTCAAAAGGATATGTGACAGAGATGGATGCAAACGTCACGTTTGCATTGTCTTTACATATGACACCAGATAAAGCGAGCCACAGATTACGGCTGTGCCATTCTGACAGCGTGATTTTGCGTCAGCTATAGCTTTTTTAACGCTCTCTCCTGTCTCACATTTTCCTCCCAACCTCGTGACAATTTCACAAAGCTCATTTTTAGGCGTGTCCATATCCGAAAACCCGTCAACAGCGATAAATTCCGAAACATAAGGAACGAGATTTTCCAAAGATTTTTCGCAGTTCTTGTCCGAATGCATTCCCAGAACGGCCACAACAGGCTTTGGAAGTTTTTTCAAAACCTCCGCCAACGCCTTTGTTCCGTCAGGGTTATGGGCACCGTCAAGAATTGTCAGTGGCTGTTGTGAAATAACCTCAACTCTTCCCACTAATTTTGCTTTTTTAAGTCCTGAAATCACCGCTTCACGGCTCACAGGCAGTTTTTCAGAAACAAACTTTATCCCGTCAATTACCGTCAGGGCGTTTGAAACCTGATGAAGCCCTTGCATTGAAATCTCGTAATCCTCGCCCTTGTAATTGAAAACACTTCCGGTGATGTCCATTTTCAAAACTCTGCAAAGCTGTAAATTGGGTATAGAAAGCTGAGATTCCATTTTCATAGCATATTCACGAACAGTTTTCACAACCCTCATATCGTTTCCTGCCGATAAAATACAAGGGCAGTTTTTCTTTATAATTCCTGCTTTCTGAGTGGCAATTTCCTCTAAGGTTTCGCCCAGAATCGCAGTGTGGTCGTAGGAAACCGACCCGATAACCGTCACAAGTGGATTTTTTATAACATTGGTGCAGTCAACAAGCCCCCCAAGTCCTGTTTCAAGCACAACCACGTCGCATTTTTCGTCTGAAAAATAAGAAAAAGCAATCGCCTGAGTGATTTCAAACTGGGAAAAATCCTTTCTCAAATCACAGCTTTCAAGTATCGGCTTTAGTTTTTCAACAGTTTCACAAAGCCTGTCTTTTGGAATGTTTTCGCCGTTAATTCTGATTCTGTCGGTGTATTCAATTAAAAAAGGTGAGGTGAAAAGTCCTGTTTTGTAGCCCTGTGCCGTCAGAATTTCCGAAAACATCTGAGCCATTGAGCCTTTTCCGTTTGTTCCTGCAATGTGGATGAATTTCAGGCTGTCCTGAGGGTTCCCCACAAGGTCCATAAGCGCCCTCGCCCTTGACAGGTCGGAAATTCTCTTACCTTTTCTGTCGTATGAGGAAATATATTCCATACATTCACTAAAATTCATAAGTCCTGTCCTTTAATCAAATTCGTGTATCACGTCAAAAAGTGCCTGCGCTGTTTCCTCGTTTACCCCAGCAACAGTTTTAAGAAGCGAAACGTCAGCATTTTTTAAATTTTCAGTAGTTTTAAAGTACATAATCAGCTTTTTAGCCTTTGCGTCACCAATACCCTTAACCTTCGTAAGCTCCATCTGGTAGGTTGATTTTTTGTGACGTTTTGCCTGATAGCTGACTGAAAATCTGTGCACTTCGTCCTGAATCTGGGTGATGAGATTAAATGCACTTCTGTTTTTTGCGACAGAAATTTCCCCACCACCTGTGGCAATAGCCCTTGTTCTGTGGTTTGAATCCTTGACAAGTCCGTAAAGCGGCACGTCAATTCCCATTTCGTCAAGAAGTGGTTTTACTGCGTTAACGTGGCCCTTTCCACCGTCAAGAAAAATCAAATCAGGCATTCTTGAAAAGCCCTCGTCAGTACCTTCATAATAATTCTTGAAACGTCTTTCAATGACCTCTCTCATACAAGCGTAGTCATTCTGCTCAAAAACAGTTTTTATGGAAAATTTCTTGTAAAACTTTTTGTTTGGTCTGCCATTTTCAAAAACAACCATTCCCGCAACCATATCCGATGAGGCAAGATTTGAAATGTCGTAGCATTCAATATAAAGTGGCGTTTTTGAAAGTCCCATCACCTTGGTTAATTCCTCAAGGGCAGTGATTTCCTTACTTGTACGCCCCACCTTTAAGGAGAGAAATTCGCTTGCATTGTTTTTTGCAAGAGTTGTCAGTCGAAGCAGACTTCCTCTTTTAGGCACACTTAAAGTAACAGCCCTCTGTGAAATTTCACGGAGGTATTTTTCTGTCATAACTATGTCGGAAATTTCCCCGTCAAGGAGAATTTCTCTTGGAATCATATCCTTGTCGCAATAATACTGCAGAATAAAATTCTCTCTCATAGCCTCTATATCGTCAGCTTCCCCAAGGAAGAAATCAGCCTTGTCGCAAAGTCGCCCGTTTCTATACATAATCACCGACGCACAAGCGTTTTCGCCGTTTACGGAAACCCCCACAACGTCAACGTTTTTAAGGTTTTCGTCAAAGATTTTCTGATTTTGTGCACCGTTTTTAATTGCTTCGATTCTGTCACGGAGTCGGCCTGCCAGCTCAAAATTAAGCTCGTCAGATGCCTTATACATAGCCTCCGTCAGCTTTTCCACGCTAACCTGAGAGCCACTTCTTATATATTCAACAGCCTGAGCGACCGTCTCGTTGTATTCTTCCTTTGAAATATTTCCCTGACAAAGTCCTGAACATTGCTTTATAAAATGGTTTAAGCAGGGACGTGATTTTTTGAAGTCCTGCGGAAATTTCTTCTTGCAGGTTGGGAGCATAAAAACCTTATTCGCCTCAATAACAGCCTGCTTTGCAGTGTACCCGCTGGTAAAAGGTCCGATGTATTCAGCCTTGTCGTTTTCCTTCTGGAGCTCGTAGGTTATGCGTGGGTATTCCTCCTTTGAAATTTTAATATAGCTATACCCCTTGTCGTCTTTAAGGAGAATGTTGTATTTTGGCTTGTGAAGCTTTATAAGTGAACATTCAAGCACCAGAGCCTCGTATTCGCTGTCGGTTACTATAAAATCATAGTCATTCACCAGAGAAACCATTTTTGCTACCTTAGGCAGGTGGTCAGCTCCCTTACGAAAATAGCTTGTAACACGGTTTTTTAAGTTTTTGGCTTTTCCGATATAGATGATTTCATTCTGCTTGTTTTTCATAATATAACAGCCCGGCGAAGCTGTCAGCTTTGCAGTTTTTTCACGCAAAAAGGGGAGTCTTTCGTTCATCTCGTCATAAACAATCACAAAATCACCCCTTTTTAATATCTATAACCACGATTTCCGACGGATTGAAAAGTCTCAGCTTTCCAAGTCCTCGTGAAACTACCATTTTCTTGCTGTTTTTTTCATAAATTCCACCGTCATATTTCGGGAAGAATTTTCTTTCAGGTGAAAGCACACCGCCCACAAAAGGCAGTCTTACCACGCCCCCGTGAACGTGTCCGCAAAGTGTCAGGTCAGCGCCCCACTCTGCATACTTTTCAAAGAAAAAGGGCGAATGTGAAAGCAGGATTGTAAATTCGTCTGACTTTTCACCCAGTTTTTCTTTAAGATAATTGCTGTCTATTTTGTAAAGACCGGAAAAACCATCTTTCTCGTTTCTGAAAAATCTCTTTTCCGAAGAAAAACCTGCTATACGGGTATTTTCAAAGGAAACTGTCTCGTTGTCAAGTACGGTAACCCCGATTTTTTCAAGCTCATCTCTCAGCTTCAGATAGTTTTCAGGTCTCTCTGCCTCGTGATTTCCGCACACAAAAAAGACGGGTGCAAGTTCAGTAAGCTTTTTCACAAAGGAAAGTCTTTCATCAAAAATATATTCGCCTCTGCTGATTAAATCCCCCGTAAAGCAGATAAAATCGAACTTTTCGTCAGGAATCTTATCAAGGAGCTTTTTATAGTCTTTGCCGAACTTTTTCTTGTGCAGGTCAGAAAGGTGAAGGATTTTAAGGCTTCTGTCAGCAGAAATTTCGTATCGTGAAACCGATACCGCCATATTCGACCAGACAAGTGATGCTATTCCCAGCGCACCCACAGAAATCCCCAGTTCCAGAATCACAAAAATCTCTCCCTTCCTCGTTATTTTACCGCTTTTTTCTGAATTTACATACAAAACCGCTGTTTTTGTTTATTATACGCAAAAGCCACCGAAAGGTTTAACTTACCTTTGATGGCTTTTGATTTTTTAATTAGAGCTTGCCCCGTCATTCAACGTAGTAAAGGCAGGGGGCATCTTGCCTGATTATTCCTTTTCTGCAAGTGATTTAAGAAGCTTTTCCTGCTCTTCCATAAGCTTGATAAGTCTTTCAAGAGAGCTGTTTGTAATCTTTTCCTCGGCTGATTCTTCCTTCTTTTCAACCGGTTCAGGCTTTTCTGCAGCGGTTTCATTAATTTCAGGTTTAACCTCTGGCTCAGCCTTGATTTCTTCTTTGATTTCAGCCTTCGGCGCAATAACTTCCGGCTCAGGCTTTTTCTCCTCAGCTATCGGCTTTGTAACTCTTACTCTTTCAAGCTTAACCGGAGTTTCCTTAACTGTCTGAACAGGTTTTGTTTCGTTTTCTGCCTTTTTATAAGCGTTAGCCGCAGCAGCAATAGCCTTTGCATTCTTTTCTGCCTTAGCCTTTTCGATTGACTTTTCAAGCTGTTTTGTCTTTTCAGCTTTGAATTCAACTGTGGAAGACTTCTTAGCTGTCTGCTGTTCTTCTCTTCCAAAAATAAAATCTTCAATAGTTACAGGCCCGCTTGTGTGCGAACCGATTTTTGAAGGATTCAGCGGTGAGTTTTCCGGTGTCTTGTACTGTGCAAGCTGTTTTCTGAATCTTTCTTTCTGAATGTTGTTCTTCGGCTTTGATTTTCCGACAAGATGAATAATAAGCTCGCAAAGAAGAAGTATAAGCAGTGGAACAACTACCATAACAGCCATACCCTTATATGAAGTCACAAAGCTGATAGCTGCACCAAGAAATACATGGTATGTAAGCGCCTTACCGATAAGCTGGTCTGACGGCACATTATAGATTTTTTTAGGCTCGTTATCGTAAAAGCCCTGATAAATAACTGTTTCTGTGTTAGGAACAATGTTGCAAAGACGGAGAATAGTTGTTCCCTTTTCGCCGACGCCCTCACAAAGAATAGCGTCGCCGATGTTTTCTGCTGACGGGCTGTAATTCTTCGCAATAACAAGTGACCCCTTAGGCACCTTGCTACCCATTCCGTCCTCGTCTACTATAAACACGCTGTAACCGAATACACTTGGTGTAACATCTTTGTTCTTAAACACCAATGAAGTGACAATCAGTCCTGCAATAATTATCATTATAACTATAATAAAAATAATCCATATGGTTTTTCCGACATTTCGTTTTGTTGTAACAGCCATAATCCCTTTACACTCCCCCGTAAGGAAGTCCTCCTCCTTTTGCTTTTTTGTACAAATTCATACACCAAGAACATTATAACACACTTTGTCACAAATTTCAAACCTTTTTTCAACAAAATTTTTCTTTTTTCTACAAAAGCTCCAAAACCTTAAACAAAAATCAGAATCGTCGTAAAAACCTGCTGTTTATTTTAAATCCGTCTGAAAATCAGACACCTCTATTATACATTGTTAAAATCGGTTTTTTGCTTGACAAACGCTTTGAAATCGGCTATAATTGTAGATTGAAGTATTGTATTTTCTAAATAAAAATAAACGTTTAAAGGAGTTGTCTATATGTCAAAGACAAATACAGTATCCAAGGCAGGATATGCCAAGCTTGAAGAAGAAAGAGATTATCTTGTTACCATAAGAAGAAGCGAGGTTGCTCAGAAGCTTAAGGAAGCTCGTTCTTTCGGTGACCTTTCTGAAAACGCTGAATACGACGAAGCTAAAAACGAACAGGCTATGCTTGAAGCAAGAATCAACGAAATCGACTTTTTGCTTTCAAACGCTGTTGTAGTTGACGATGACGATATTTCTACACACGAAGTAGGTGTAGGCTCAGTTATCAAGCTCAAGGACCTCGAAACAGGCGATGTTGAAACCCTGACTATCGTTGGTTCTACTGAATCTGACCCTGACAACGGAAAGATTTCTGATGAATCACCTATCGGCAAGGCTGCTATCAAGAAGAAGGCAGGAGACGTCATTGAGGTTTCTGCTCCTGTAGGAATTATCAAGTTTGAAATCCTTGAAATCGGCAAGTAAAATCGAAAGGAATTGACATAATGAGCGAAGAAATGCTTAATGCACCTGAGCTTGAAGAAGAAGCTCAGGACATAAATATTTTAAAGAAGATAAGACTTGAAAAGCTTGACGATATGAAGGCTAACGGCAAGAACCCTTTTGAGGTTACTAAGTTTGACGTTACAATTCATAACGACAAGGCTAAGGCTGAATATGAGGCTGTGGAGGCTGAGCTTAAAGAAAAATTCGGCGACGACGAGGAAGGCTTTAAGGCTGCCCTTGAGGAAAATAAAAAGACTGTAAGAGTTGCAGGAAGAATTATGTCCTGGAGAGATATGGGTAAGGCTAACTTCATTGACCTCCGTGACAAGACAGACAGAATGCAGATTTACGTTAGAATGAACGATATCGGCGAAGAAAATTTTGCTGACTTCAAAAAGTGGGACATCGGCGATATTGTGGGCGTTGAAGGCTTTGTTTTCAGAACAAGAAGAGGGGAAATCTCTCTCCACGCACAGAAAATCACTATGCTTACAAAGTCACTTCTTCCGCTTCCTGAAAAGTGGCACGGGCTCAAGGACCAGGATACAAGATACCGTCAGAGATATACAGACCTTATCTGTAACCCTGAGGTTATGGATACCTTTAAAAAGCGTTCAAAGATTATTGCAACTATAAGAAGATACCTTGATGAAAAGGATTTTATCGAGGTTGAAACTCCTATGCTTGTTTCAAACGCCGGTGGCGCTGCTGCAAGACCTTTTGAAACTCACTACAACGCCCTTGACGAGGACGTTAAGCTGAGAATTTCTCTTGAGCTTTACTTGAAGCGTCTTATCGTTGGCGGTATGGAAAGAGTTTACGAAATCGGCAGAGTTTTCAGAAACGAAGGCGTTGACGCAAGACATAACCCTGAATTTACTCTTATGGAGCTTTATCAGGCATACACAGACTACGAAGGTATGATGGAGCTTACTGAAGATATGTTCAGACACCTCGCTCTTGAAGTTTGTGGAAAGACTGAAATTCCATACGGCGAACACATCATTGACCTCGGAAAGCCTTTTGCAAGAATGACAATGACAGAGGCTGTAAAGCAGTATTCCGGTGTTGACTTCTCAGAAATCAAGACTGATGAGGAAGCTAAGAAGATTGCTAAGGAAAAGCACGTTGAATTCGAGGACAGACACAAGAGAGGCGACATTCTTAACCTCTTCTTTGAAGAATTTGTTGAAAAACATCTCATTCAGCCAACATTTATTACTGACCATCCGATTGAGATTTCACCGCTTACAAAGAAAAAGCCTACTGACCCTGACCACGTTGAAAGATTTGAGCTTTTCATCAATACCTGGGAAATGTGTAACGCTTATTCTGAGCTTAACGACCCTATCGACCAGAGAGAAAGATTTATCGCTCAGGAAGAACTTTTAAAGCAGGGTGACGACGAGGCAAACAGAATCGACGAGGACTTCCTGCGTTCTCTTGAAATCGGTATGCCACCAACGGGCGGTATCGGCTACGGTATTGACAGACTTGTAATGCTTCTTACAAATTCGCCTGCTATCCGTGACGTACTCCTCTTCCCGACAATGAAGAGTCTGGATAAGTAAATTAGTTTATTATCGCCCCTCGCCGAAAGGCGAGGGGCGATTGTTATATTGTGACGTACTTCTCTTCCGACAACGAGGAGTCTAGATAAGTAAAAGTTTAATTACCCTGCCATATAGCGGGGGTGAGCGATTTTTTGTAAAAAGGGTTGTCATTTTTTGACAGATATGATATAATTATTAAAAAATTATGATGAGGTGGTTGAAAATGAAACAAGGGATCTCCAGACTCAAGGTTTTACTTATTATTCTGGGTGTACTTTTTCTGATAGGATTTGCAGGTGCAGTTTATGGTGCCCTGTTTCTCGACGATAAACCTGAATATATCACCATTGATGAGGAACAATTAACTTATCAGATTAATAGAGATTGGATACGTACTACCGACACTAACAATGGCGGTATCCTTTATGCTGATAAGACTACGAAGGGTGTATTTTTTAAGTGTGCACTGATTACAAGTGGCAACAACCTTACGCCTGAACTATATTTTCAAGCACTTAAAATGACCATAGCCGATAGAAATGCTGAGGTTTACGAAGCTCTTTCCGATGTAAAAACAGATGCTAATGGTATGGGGTATAGAAGTGGAAGCATAAAGTATTCTGAAGGTAAGAAAAAATTGTTTTCATACCTGGTTTTCTGTGAAGAAAAAAATCTGGTTGTTCTCTTTCAGGCACAGTGTGATAAAGAAGAGAATGTAGATGATACCTACAAAGCACTGAAAAAAATGGCTAACAGCATTGTTTTTAAAACTCTCCCTGATGCTATTACCGGAAACACTTTTGAGGTTTCATCAGAAGCAGGTGCCGTTACCCACTATATAGTTTCATACGATAATAAAACCTTTAAAATGTGCGAAAAGCTTGAAAACTCATACACCGACTATTTAGGCGGTACATATCAGGTTTTCAGAGGTAAAAAAGCTATTGAAAAGGTTGCATCTATGGAAGAGTACGGACTTACCGAAGATGAACAGAAAACAACAATTTTAAATCAAGGTAATAGTCTTGAACAGTATTATGCTGTTGTTTTTACAATCGACAAAAATGTAACCGATGGCCAAGAAGAGGCTTGCGATAAAGTGACTAAGCTTTATCTAGCAACAGCTGACGAAAAAGGAACAAACCTTGAAGTTTTCTCTTGTGACGGAATAAAATACGAGAAGTGGAAGCTTCTTGCATAAGTTTTCATCAAAATCCATACAAAAACAGCAGACTATAAAAACAAAACTCTCTTTATCATCAGGTAAGGGGAGTTTTTTGTATACTAAGCCTTTTTTGTGGGATTTTTCTGTGGGAAAGTGCATATTTTACTTGCCAAAAGCTGTTTGTTATGGTATAATTTCGGTAGCATTGTTTTTTATCAGAGTGGCTTGAATACTGACCGCTGTCAGTTTTTCAAAAAGCCCCTTTGATGACTTGCAAAACTGACAAAATAAACGATAAAGGAGCTTGCAGATGAGTAACATCAATTACGTTGACAAAAACGGAACCTTCTCTATTGAAAACCCTGAAAACTATAACTATCTTTATTTCCCTGTTGCGGGAAAAAAGGGACTTAAAAGTGCCGTAACACCTAACCTGGGTGGCGACATCAAAATCGACCAGGAGGGCTTTCTGATAGAGCCTGTAAGCTCGGAAAATCTCCATAACAACCGTTCTACAAGAAATTTCTGGTGTAGAATCGAGGGAGAAGGCTGTTGGTCTGCTGTGGGAGCTTCCGCAGAGGCTGAGCTTTCAAAGTTTACAGACGCACAGGACAAGAGCCTCCTTACAGCAGGTCTTATGTGGCATTCCATAAAGAGAGAGTCTGCTAAATACGGCTTGACTGCTGAGGTAACCTCTTTTGTTCCACTTGAAGATAACGTGGAAATTATGAGCGTAAAGCTCTCAAACACTTCTGATACAGCGAAGAAAGTCACTCCTTTTGCCGCAATTCCGATTTACGGAAGAAGTGCTGACAACCTCCGTGACCACAGAAATGTAACTTCTATGCTCCACCGTATCCGTACGGAAAACTGCGGAGTTGCTGTTACACCGACAATGTCCTTTGACGAAAAGGGTCACAGAAGAAATTACAGAACATATTTTGTTGCGGGTGCAACCGCTGAGGGCGAGCTTCCTGTGGCATTCTATCCGACAGTTGATATTTTTGTTGGCGAAGGAAATACATATACCCACCCTGAAGCTGTTTATTTCAATACCGAAGGGGTTTCTGCAGGTACTGAAATCGACGGCCGTGAAGCAACAGGTGCTTTCAGATTTGAAACAATTACTCTTCTTCCGGGCGAAGAAAAGACATATACAGTAATTATGGGAATTACTGAGTCGGCTGAGCCTCTTGAAAAGCTTCTTGCACCTTATCGTACTGCAGAGCAGACTGATAAAGTGCTTGCAGATGTAAAGGACTACTGGCAGAAAACCGTCAATGTGGATTATCATACAGGCAGTAAGGAATTTGACTTCTTTATGCGCTGGGTAAGCTTCCAGCCGTTTTTACGCCGTCTTTACGGCTGTTCATTCCTGCCTCACCACGACTACGGCAGAGGCGGACGTGGCTGGAGAGATTTGTGGCAGGACTGCTTGTCGCTCCTCCTTATGGAGCCGGGCGACGTCCGTAGTATGATTGTTGCAAATTACGGCGGTGTCCGTGCAGACGGAAGTAACGCTACCATTATCGGTCACAAGCCGGGTGAATTTATCGCCGACAGAAACGGTATCAGCCGTGTGTGGATGGACCACGCAGTATGGCCGTTTATCACAACAAAGCTCTATACCGACCAGACAGGCGATTTGGCAGTGCTTAATGAAAAGGTTTCTTATTTTAAGGACGCTCACAGCAAGCGTGGAGCTGCTATCGACGACAAATGGAACGAACAGTACGGTATGAAGCAGAAAACCGAAAAGGGCGAGGCTTATGAAGGAACTGTTCTTGAACACCTTCTTGTTGAAATCCTCTGCTCATTCTACGAGGTTGGCGAGCATAATATAATGCGCCTGAGAGGTGCTGACTGGAACGACGCTCTTGATATGGCTGACGAAAACGGCGAAAGCGTTGCGTTTACCTGTGCTTATGCAGGAAACTTCAAGCAGCTTGCTCAGACACTCCGTCTTTACAGCGAAAAGACAGGCATAAAGGAAACAGAAGTTTTTGAAGAGCTTTCTCTGCTTCTCAGGGACGACCAGAAGCTTTATGAAAACGCCGACGAAAAGCGTGCTGTTCTTGACGCTTATACAACAAAGGTTCTCCACAATATCAGCGGAAATACCGTTAAGCTTTCTGTCGAAGAGCTTGCACAGAATCTTGAAAATAAGGCTGACTGGCTGATGAATCAGCTCCGTAAGCAGGAATGGATTGAAGGAAGAGACGGCGACGGCTGGTATAACAGCTACTACGATAACAGCAAGCAGGCTGTTGAAGGATATTTTGAAAACGGCGTTCGTATGATGCTTACAGGTCAGGTGTTTGCTACAATGAGTAATACTGCAACCGATGAACAGGTTGCTAAAATCTGTAAGAGTGCCGACCGCTATCTCTACGAAGCTGAAGTAGGAGGCTACCGCCTTAATACAAACTTCCACGAGCTCAAGTTTGATATGGGAAGAATGTTCGGCTTTGCTTACGGCGAAAAGGAAAACGGAGCTGTATTCTCTCATATGACAGTTATGTATGCAAACGCACTTTATAAGCGTGGCTTTGTAAAGGAAGGCTATAAGGCACTCCAGACTCTTGCTGACAAGGCACTTGATTTCAAGACAAGTAAGATTTATCCGGGTATTCCTGAGTATTTTAATAACGACGGCCGTGGATTGTATCATTATCTTACCGGTGCTGCAAGCTGGTATATGCTGACTGTTATTACAGAAGTTTTCGGTGTTCACGGCGAAGCAGGAAATCTTACAGTTACACCTAAGCTTCTGAATGTTCAGTTTGATGAAAACAATACTGCTGTTTTGAGACTTTTCTTTGCAGAAAAGGAATTTGAAGTAACAATCTGTAACACAAATAATAAGGAATACGGCGATTACAGTGTAAATAAGGCTTGCTGTGACGGTGTTGAAATGAAGATTTCAGACGGCAGGAGCGCTGTTCTTGATAAGGCACTTGTTGACGGACTTGACGCCGGCTTGCATAAGATTACAGTTGAATTGGTATAAAGAGGGGTAGAAGTATGAATTTCGGTTATTTTGACGACAAAAAAAGAGAGTATGTAATTACTAATCCACAGACACCTGCTCCTTGGGCAAACTATCTTGGTTCGCCTGAGTATGGTGCAATCATTTCCAATAACGCAGGCGGATACAGCTTTGCAAAATCAGGTGCAAACGGACGAATTCTCCGCTATATTTTCAATAATTTCGACCAGCCGGGACGTTATATCTACATTCGTGATAACGACACAAAGGATTTCTGGTCTGCTTCCTGGCAGCCTGTGGGAAAGCCACTGGATACATACAAGAGCGAATGCAGACACGGTACAGCTTATACAAAAATGCTTGCTGATTATGAGGGAATTCATTCTGAAGCTTTGTACTACGTTCCTATCGACGCAGAATATGAAGTGTGGAATCTTACACTTACAAACTGCTCCGATAAGGAAAGAAGCCTTACAATAAGCGGATATGCTGAGTTTACAAATAACAGCAACTACGAGCAGGACCAGGTAAACCTTCAGTACTCACAGTTTATTACAAGAACTGCTTTTGTTGACAACCGCATTATTCAGTCTGTTCACGGAAATCTTGATGCACTTGCTCCCGGCGAGGAAATCGACCACAAGACAGTTACACAGCGCTTTTTCGGACTTGCAGGGGCAAAGGTTTCTTCTTACTGCGGTGATAAGGAAGCATTTATCGGCCGTTATCACAGCTACTCAAACCCTGTGGGCGTAGAAAATGGCGATTTGGGCAACGTTCTTAATTATAACGAAAACAGCTGCGGCGGACTTTCAACTGTTGTTACTCTTGCTGCGGGCGAAACAAAAACGCTTGCCTTTATCCTCGGTATGAAAATGAACGACGAGGCAGAAAAAATTATTGCCGCTTACGAAGATACAAAGGCTGTTTGTGAAAAAGAGCTTAATCAGCTTATTGACTGGTGGCATTCAAAGCTTTCACATTTCCAGGTTAAAACTCCAAGCGCTGAATTCAACAGTATGATTAACACATGGAATGCTTACAACTGCTTTATGACCTTTATCTGGTCAAGAGCTGCATCATTTATCTACTGCGGTCTCAGAAACGGCTACGGATACAGAGATACAGTTCAGGATATTCAGGGTATTATCCACCTTGAACCTGAAATGGCAGCTGAAAAAATCAGATTTATGCTTTCAGCACAGGTGGATAACGGCGGAGGACTCCCACTTGTTAAGTTTACTCACAACGCAGGTCACGAAACCTGTCCTGACGAAAATGACGAAAATTCAGTTTACGCTAAGGAAACAGGCCACCCTGCATATCGTGCTGATGACGCTTTGTGGCTTTTCCCTACAATTTACAAATATGTTTCAGAAACAGGAAACTTTGATTTTATAAACGAGGTTATTCCTTTTGCAAACAAGGACGAGGGAACAGTTTATGAACATCTGAAGCGTGCTATCGACTTCTCTATGAAGAGACTTGGAAAACACGGTATTCCTGCCGGACTTCACGCTGACTGGAACGACTGCCTCCGTCTTGGTAAAGAGGGCGAATCTTCATTTGTGGCATTGCAGTTCTACTATGCAATGACTATTCTCAGAAAGTTTGCGGAATTCAATAAGGATACTGCTTATATCGCATACCTGGACGAGGAACAGAAAAAGCTTGGCGAAATTATCAACAAGACATGCTGGAATGAAGACCGCTTTATCCGTGGCTTTACAGAAAACGGCGAAGAAATCGGCAAGCGTACCGACCCGGAAGCAAATATCTGGCTTAATCCTCAGAGCTGGGCTGTTATCAGCGGTCTTGCAACTGCTGAACAGGCAGACGCTGCACTCGATGTAGTTTACGAAAGACTTAATACAGCATACGGTGCTGTTCTTATGGACCCACCATATCACGAACACGCTTTTTCCGGTGCTCTTGCTGTTATCTACAACGCAGGCGTTAAGGAAAATGCAGGTATCTTCTCACAGTCACAGGGCTGGATTATTCTTGCTGAGGCTTTGAGAGGTCACGGAGAAAGAGCATTCGGATACTTTATGGAAAATGCTCCTGCTGCTCAGAATGACCGTGCAGAAATCCGTAAGCTTGAACCTTACTGCTACGGACAGTTTACCGAAGGTAAGGCAAGCCCTCATTTCGGACGCTCACACGTTCACTGGCTGACAGGTACAGCTTCTACTATTATGGTTGGTTGCGTTGAGGGTATCCTCGGTATGCGCCCTGACTTCTATGGACTTTCTGTTTCACCGTCTGTTCCAAAGAATTGGGAAAGCTTTGAAATTGAAAAGGATTTCCGTGGAAAGCACCTCCATATCACAGTGAAAAATCCAAACCACGCAGAAACAGGCTGTGTAAGCCTTACTGTAAACGGAAAACAGCTGGACGGAAATTATATTCCTGCTGATATCCTCGAAAAGGATAACGAGGTTGTTCTTGTTATGTCATAATAAGTAAATTCACTTATTATCATTTGTTTGTTTCTATGAATTTAATAGATAAACAACAATTTAATCCCCTTGCAGTCAGCAAGGGGATTTTTATTCTTTTTTTACCCAAAATACGTGGTATTAACAGCTTTTATTTGTGCGAATTTTCACTTGATTTTACGCATATTAAGTTGTATAATAACTTTTGGCATTTAAAGAAAAATATCAGAGAAGTAAGAGAGGTTATTATGAATACTTTACTTTCAGTTTCGATTGCTCTGCTTGTAGGGCTTTTAATGACAAGACTTTTCAGAAAATTCCACCTGCCGGCTGTTACAGCTTATCTTATTGCCGGCGTACTTATCGGACCTTACTGTATGGGTGCATTGGGAATTGACGGTCTTGGATTTACTTCTATGGATAATGTTTCCAGGCTTTCTATGGTTGCACAGGTAGCCCTTGGATTTATTGCATTTTCAATCGGAAGCGAATTCAGAGTTGAGGATTTGAAAAAAATTGGTCGTCAGGCACTTGTAATCGGTGTTTTCCAGGCACTTGTTGCTACAATGTTTGTTGACCTTTCACTTCTTGTTGTTCATATACTTATGCCTGATAAGCTGACACTTGCTCAGACAATTACGCTTGGCGCCATAGCAACAGCTACTGCTCCTGCCGCAACTCTTATGGTTGTAAGAGAATACAAGGCAAAGGGCGCTCTGACAAAACTGCTTTTGCCGATTGTAGCACTCGACGACGCTGTTGGTCTTATTGTATTCGCAGTGTCATTCGGAGTCGCAAAAACACTTGTAAGCGGAACTATCGACGTTGTTTCAATCGTTGTAAACCCCCTTATCGAAATTGCCTGCTCGCTTATTTTAGGCGCTGTAATGGGTTGGCTTCTCACACAGCTCGAAAAGATGTTCAACTCAAACACAAACAGACTTAATATGACAATCGCATTTGTATTTTTAACAGTTGCGCTTTCAACTCTCAAGTTTGAAATCGGACCTGTTCACATTGGCTTCTCATCACTTCTCGTATGTATGATGCTTGGAACTGTTTTCTGCAACATCTGTCCTCTTTCACACGACCTTATGGGGGCTTCCGACAAGTGGACTTCACCACTTTTTGCTTTGTTCTTTGTAATCAGCGGTGCTGAACTTGAGCTTAACGTTTTCACAGATATTGCTATCGTAGGAATCGGCGTTGTTTACATTGTTTTCCGTTGTCTTGGTAAATACTCGGGAACATTCTTCAGCGCAAAGGTTACAGGTTGCTCACCCGAAATCTGCAAGTACTTAGGTATCACTCTTTTCCCACAGGCAGGTGTGGCACTTGGAATGTGCGCTACTGCAATGGCTCTTGGTGCACAGGGAAATTTAATCAGAAACATCACACTTTTTGCAGTTCTTATCTACGAAATCTTCGGACCAATGGCAACAAAAATGGCTCTTACAGCTGCAGGCGACATCAAGCCGAAGTCTGAAGAGGTCGAAAACCGCCGTCACCACAAGCTTAAGGAAGCAAGCGAAAAGAAAGCAAAAGCTGAATAAAAAAGCAAGAGTAGGAGAAATCCTACTCTTTATTTTTGTCTTTATAAGCCGAGCGTTGAGCGAGGCGATAACACCCGAGCACACAAAACTGCGACACTCCTCAAAAGAAATGCGAGGGGAGGAGGGCCCGGCGCCTACGCCGGCTTTAATTTCACCCCTAAACTTCCGATGTATATAGTGAAGAATAAGTTTTTTGAGTAAGGAGGAGTTTTATGCTTTATGTAAACAAGCAGACCTGGGCTTCACAGCTTTTTAAAAATACACAGCACCACGTTGAAAAAACCATTTCACCCGGTCAGCAAAGGGCTGCGGAATTGAGTGGCTCAATTAACACTGAATCTGACGAAACATTAAACGAAATTTCTGCTAAACTTCAGCAGGGAATGGAGCTTTCTCCGTCGGAGCTTGAATACCTCCGTGTCAACGCTCCCGATTTGTATAAAGAAGCTGTCAGAATGATTGAACTTAAAAAGAAAATTGAACAGCGCCTTGAACAGTGCAAAACAAAAGAGGAATTCTCCCGTGCAAAGTCGGAAATCACTTCTCAGATAGCTATGGAATGTGATGTTTCACCGTCGAAAAAATGCGATATTGCTAAGGCCAAGGCTTACGAAAGACGCATAAATCTTGCGACAAAATCTTTTGTAAAGTTCGCAAAAACTGAGAATTTCAGAAATCTTCCTGATACAGATGCCGAATACATCAAGCTCAAAGCCGAAAAACTCAAGGAGGCATTCGGGGACAAGATTGAAATTTCAAGCAAGGCTAAGGAAACCGAAAAAACTTCGGAAGAAATTAAGGCTGAAACTCCTGAAAATACCGAAAACACGGACGCAATCACACAGCAGGAAAATGCCAAAAAGCTTGATGCTGCCGATAACAAAAAGAAAAAACCAAAGCCTGTCAAGGAGGTTTCACTCTACACAAAGGACTACAAACCTCTCGCAACCACAACCCAGACAACGGGTTTTGAGGTCAAAGCGTAAAAATGCACAAAAAGAAGTTGTGAAGTTTATGCAACATTTTCGGGGCTAAAGTGTATACAAAAGCGTTAATATGTGTTACAATTATTTCACAACAAAGGCGAAAGGGGCGATTAAAGCTATGAAATCAATCATCACAATAAGCCGTGAATTCGGTAGCGGAGGAAAGGAAATCGGTATGAAACTGGCTGAAAAGCTGGGAGTTCCTTTTTATGACAAGAAGTTGCTTGAGGAAGCTGCAAAGCAGAGTGGAATTTGTGAGGATTTGTTCCACAAACACGACGAAACCTATACAAGCAGTTTGCTTTATTCGCTGGTAATGGGCGCTTATCCTGTTTCTTCTGACGGAAAGCTTTACCCTGATATGCCACTTAACCACAAGATTTTTCTTGCACAGTTTGACGCAATCAAGTCAATCGCAGAAAAAGGCCCTTGCGTAATTATCGGACGCTGTGCTGACTATGTCCTCGCAGATAACTATAAGACTGTTGACTTTTTTATCTTCGGAGATATGCCCGAAAAGAAAAAAAGAATCCTCGAAAGATATGATATCGAAAAAACTAAGGTCGAGGATTTCATTAAGAAAACTGATAAAAGAAGAGCAAGCTATTATAACTACTACTCAGATAGAAAATGGGGCGTTGCAACTCACTATGACCTCTGCGTTAACTCGTCTGAGCTTGGCATCGATAAAACGGTCGACCTCCTCTATAACTATGTTATGCTCTATGAACAGGAATAACAATAAAAAACTCTCCCCCTCAGGGGTGGTACGCTCATAGAAGCTTTATACGTATTATTGAAGAAAACCCTTTTGAAAAAGGGTTGTTCCTCAAACTCCTTTCCTAAAACTTCAGTATAAAATTTAAGCCATATAGGGATTACCCTATATGGCTTAAATTCATATTAAAGTCTTTGGAAGGGGGCTCGGGGGATAACCTTTTCTTCAGAAAGGTTTCCTCCGATAAATACCTATAAAACTTTTATAAGTGCATTATCCCTGAGGGGGAGAGATATTTACTTGATTTTTCTTGCTTCAACGTAATATCTCTTATCCCACGCGTGTCCCATTGAGAAAGTTTTTCTTGGGAGTGCACCGTCGCAGATTACTGTTGGGAAGAGGTCTTTTTTCGCCATATCCTGAAGAACAAAGCCGACTGCATTATCAGCCATTGAGAGCTTTTCGACTACTTCAATTCCGTGAATGTAGTCAATTTTTGCGCCCATTTCAGCAAGAACCCTGTCAAGTACGAGCTGTAAGCTTCCCACAGCCAGCTTTGAAAGAGGCTTGTGAACGTACTTTGTAACAGTTTCGCCCTTGATAACAACGTCGATTCTCTGTTCGCTTGTTTCATCAGAAAGCTCAAGCTCAGCTGTGAGAATGCCCATAAGCTTTTCAACGTCAACGTTTGTCACAATTCTGTGGATTGCTTCAAATTCCAGAGCCTCGCTGTGAAGATTTACGATTTCACAAAGGGCATATCTTGCAGGGTGATTTGAGAGGTCCTTGTCAGGATTGTTTTTCTTGAGCTCTTCGTAAAATTCCTTGGCTGTCGCAAGAGAATGGTTTCCATCACCCATAGCGTAAACCAGCGGAAATTTTTCGTCAAGGTTATATTTCTTATTGAATGTGTCAATATCTCCCAGCTTTTCAAGAGCAGAAATCACCTTTTCGCAAGCCTCGTCAGAAAGCTTCCAGCCCTTGATGCTGCCGCCCTTCTGCATAAGTGCAAAATCGTAAACAAGCTCCTTGTTTTCGCTGTTTGCAGCCATTTCCACAACTGTCTTTTCAGGGTCGTCAACAAGAATCATAATGTGAGGAAGCTCAAGCTCAGCCCCACGTCTTACAGCCATTCTCGGTGGAATTCTCTCGACAACTGTTGCTTCGGTAGCTCTAACCTGAGAAACAGAGCCTTTTCTGTAATCGTACATTTCAAGGTCAACGGCACCCACAATACCTGCTCTTACCTTGCCGTCATTCTGAGTTCTTTCGATATAAATGAGGGTGTTTTTATATTCAGCAAAAGTATCTTCACCTACATACTTTGTCATTTCCTTCTGAATTTTTTCAATTCTCTCAGAAACTCCCTCTTCTTCAAGATAAATTTCAGGAAGAATAAGCTTGAGCGCAGACTTGTCGTCGCCAACAATATTTGCGGTTTCGTCCCAGTAATCAGGCTCGCTTGTATACTGGTCGCAAGCAACAACCGCCCATTTTTCCATATTTTCATTCTTTGGCAGGAGAATATCTGCCTTAGTAAATGCTGTTTTGTTCTGTAACATAAAAACACCTCTTAAAAAATTTAGTCACTTTAAAAGCAGGACAGAAAATTCTTATTTCTGTCCTGCAAATTTTTACTCGTTAGCGCCGCAGCACTTCTTGTACTTTTTACCGCTTCCGCATGGACAAGGGTCGTTTCTTCCTACCTTTTTGCCCACTGTTCTTCCGCCACTCTTGAGAGAATTATCAGTTTTAATAGGATTTGCCTTTAAAACCTGTTCTCTCTCAGGAGCTTCGTTCTTCTGGATTTTGATATTGTAAACAAGTCTTACAGTTTCCTCACAGATTGAAGCAACCATTGCGTCGAACATATCAAAGCCTTCAATTCTGTATTCAACAACAGGGTTTTTCTGACCGAATGAACGGAGTGTGATACCCTTTTTGAGTTCGTCCATATCGTCGATATGAGCCATCCACTTCTTGTCAACAACCTTAAGAAGAACAACTCTTTCAACCTCTCTGAGAACCTCGCTGCCGAATTCCTTTTCACGGGCATCGTACATATCCATTGCTCTCTTTTCGAGCATATCCTTGATATCCTTCTTTGTAAGCTCGTTAAGCTCTTCGATTGTATATCTGAAGTCGTCGTCTGTTGTGAAAAGTCCTCTGTATGCGTCACGGAGTCCTTCAAGATTCCAGTTGTCCTGAATATCCTCGTCAAGAAGGTAAGCGTTAACTGTTTCTTCAATGTTATCCTTAATCATCTTAACGATATAGTGGTGAATATCCTCGCCATCAAGAACCTGATTTCTCTGACCGTAGATAATTTCACGCTGGGTATTCATAACGTCGTCGTAATTAAGAACGTTCTTTCTTATGTTAAAGTTTCTGCCTTCAAGCTTTTTCTGTGACTGTTCGATAATCTTTGTAAGGAGACCCGCCTGAATCGGCATATTTTCGTCAGCCTTGATAGCATTCATAAGAGCAGTAACTCTTTCGCCTCCGAAAAGTCTCATAAGGTCATCTTCAAGTGAGAGGTAAAAACGGCTTTCACCCGGGTCACCCTGACGTCCTGCACGTCCTCTCAGCTGGTTGTCGATACGTCTTGACTCGTGTCTTTCTGTACCGATGATGAAAAGTCCGCCTGCTTCCTTGACAGCAACAGCCTTTTCGTTTACTTCTGCGTTATACTTAGCGAGAAGCTCCTTATAAATTTCTCTTGCCTTGAGAACTTCCTCATCGTCAGTATCAGCATAACCGGTTGCCTCAACGATAATTTCCTCAGGAATTTCCTGCTTTCTCATCTGAGCAGTAGCCATAAATTCAGCATTACCACCCAGCATAATGTCAGTACCACGACCTGCCATATTGGTAGCGATTGTAACCGCACCGAACTGACCTGCCTGAGCTACGATTTCAGCTTCTCTTTCGTGCTGTTTAGCGTTAAGAACGTTATGCTTTACGCCCTTATTCTTAAGAAGTCTTGAAAGCACTTCACTCTTTTCAATAGAAACAGTACCGACAAGTACAGGCTGTCCCTTTTTATTACATTCAATAATCTGGTCGATTACTGCGTTATACTTAACCTTTTCATTCTTATAAACAACGTCACCGTGGTCGATTCTTGCAACAGGCTTGTTTGTCGGGATTTCGATAACGTCAAGGCGGTAAATCTCTCTGAATTCGTCCTCTTCAGTAAGAGCTGTACCTGTCATACCCGAAAGCTTTTTATAAAGTCTGAAGTAATTCTGGTAAGTGATTGTTGCAATAGTCTTTGATTCTCTTGCAACCTTAACGCCTTCCTTAGCTTCGATAGCCTGATGAAGTCCGTCATTAAAACGACGTCCAATCATAGTTCTTCCGGTAAATTCGTCAACGATAAGAACTTCCCCGTCCTTAACGATATAGTCGATATTTGCCTTCATAACACCATTAGCCTTGATAGCCTGATTGATATGGTGAAGAAGTGTCATATTTGCAGCGTCCATAAGATTTTCGATATTGAAAACCTTTTCAGCCTTAGCTACACCTGATTTTGTAAGAGTAGCTGTCTTTGCCTTTTCGTCGATGATATAGTCGCCGTCAACAGCATCATTATCAGCCTTGTCGTCCATTTCAACAACAATATGAGCCTTAAGTGATTTTGCAAATCTGTCAGCATACTGATAAAGCTCGGTTGACTTATCGCCGGGGCCTGAAATAATAAGTGGAGTTCTTGCTTCGTCGATGAGGATTGAGTCAACTTCGTCAACGATTGCAAAAGAATGTCCTCTCTGAACCTTGTCCTTCTTGTAGATAACCATATTATCTCTCAGATAGTCAAAGCCGAATTCATTATTTGTACCGTAGGTAATATCGCAGCCGTAAGCCTTCTGGCGTTCTTCCTTGTCCATTCCCGAAAGAACAACGCCGATTGTAAGGCCTAAAAATCTGAAAACCTTACCCATTTCTTCTGACTGGAATTTAGCCAAGTAGTCGTTTACAGTTACAACGTGTACGCCTTCGCCGTCAAGTGCATTTGCGTAAGAAGCAAGACAGGCAACGAGAGTTTTACCTTCACCGGTTCTCATTTCGGCAATTCGACCCTGATGAAGAACGATAGCACCTATAATCTGAACAGGATAAGGCTTCTTTCCCAGAACTCGGAATGCAGCTTCTCTACATACAGCAAGTGCTTCAGGGAGAAGGTCATCAAGAGTTTCGCCATTTGAAAGTCTGTCCTTGAAAAGCTGTGTCTGGCTTTTGAGTTCCTTATCGCTCATAGTCTGATAAGTCGGTTCAAGGTCGAGTACCTTCTGCTTTATCGGTTCAATTCTTCCAAGCTCTTTTTTGGAATAATTGCCGAAAATTTTTTCCAACAAACCCATTTTATATACCACCTTTTTTATAGCCTGATAATTTACTTGTAATTCTCCAAATAAATACAACAATACAGAATATAGTATAACACAATCGCCACAAAATGTCAATTATAAACCCTAACGGTTTGACCGACAGGATTTGCAAAGGGGGTTCACCCCTTACCAAAAATTATTTTGTGTCGGAATGATATGCTAACCCTGATGGTGTTTTTGTTGCGTGTTTCGCACGCTAAACGACAAAAAATTGGTTCAAAAACGTACCACCGGCACCTTTTTGAGGGGATTTATGCACAAATCTTCTCAAAGGAACCTTTTTTACTTGAAAAAGGTTCCCCACGTCTTGCTGTCGCAAGCCGATACCCCTCCAAAAAACGCTTTGATGAATAGGAGATTTCGCCCGTTGCGACGGGCGATGAGGGCGTCGCCCCTCAACCCCACAAGCCTTTTGAAAAAGGCTTGACCTAAAACTTTAATATAAAACAAACCCACCATCAAAACGATAGTGGGTAGTGATTTTATTCCGTCGGCGAAACCGTCAGGCTTTCTACAAGCGCCTTCTCCTCCGAGTTCAGGCTTTCAAAATCAAGCATATCCGGACGCTTTTTTGCAGTAACTATAAGACTCTGCTCCCTGCGCCACTTCCTGATGTTTGCGTGATGTCCCGAAAGCAGAATTTCAGGCACTTTTTTTCCGTGCCACTCCTCAGGACGTGTGTACTGCGGATATTCGAGAAGTCCCGAAAAATGGGACTCATCCTCGTAACAGTCGGCATTTGAAAGCACTCCGTCAAGCATTCTCACAACGCCGTCCACCAGCACCATCGCTCCCAGCTCTCCGCCTGTCAGAACATAATCCCCGATAGAAATTTCCTCATCTACAATTTCATCAAGCACCCTCTGGTCAACACCCTCGTAGTGTCCACAGAGTATAAAAAGGTTTTCCTTTTGTGAAAGCTCCACGCACTTTTTCTGAGTAAGCACCTTCCCCTGAGGCGACATAAAAATGACGTGTGGCTTTTCTCTGCCCTCGGTAACCTGCTCAAAACAGCGGTAAATCGGCTCAGCCTGTAAAAGCATACCCTGACGCTCGCTGTAAGGTGTGTCGTCAACACGGTTGTGCTTGTCAAGGGTATAATCTCTTATGTTGTGGCAGTTTATTTCAAAAACGCCCTTTTTTCTTGCTCTCCCCACAACGCTCTGAGAAAAATAATTCTCACACATCTCAGGGAAAAGAGTGGCTATATCAATTCTCAATGTGAAATCTCCTTTCGGCAGGGGTTTTACAAATCAAAAAATTGTTGGGCGGTTAATTTTCATTATTTCGCCCTCAATTTCTGTTTTTTGCATCCTCCCCGACGTCAGGCGGGGAGGAGTGCTTTTATATATCAAAAAGTCCGTCAAGGGGTTTAATCTTCATTAAACCGTTTTCGATGTCGGTTTCAACGATAACCTCAGGGATTGCAGGAACTAAAAGAAGCTTTCCGTCATCGGTAAGAACGTGATAAACGTCGTTTGCACCCGTTTCCGAAACGTCAGTAAGCTTTCCGTAAACAGTGCCGTTATCAGCGTCAACCACCGACAGCCCGATTAAATCCTGAACAAAATAGCTTCCCTCATCAAGCTCAACGTCGTTTCTGTCCATATAAAGAATGTGATTTCGCATTTTTTGTGCGTCCTCAACAGTGTCAACGCCCTTGATTTTCATAACAACCACATTTTTGGCAACTCTTGAATGTTCTATTTCAACAACATCTCCGCTTTTTCTGTAAAGTCTGTCAAACTCACACAAAAATTCTCCGCTGTCACACCACGGCTGAACCTTGACTTCGCCTTTTATGCCAAAAACAGATACGATTTTTCCGATTTCAAGAAACTGTTTCATAAAAATTCCTCTCTTTACAAAGGTATATTTTTCACAAAACATTGTAACATATTTTTATAATTAAATCAATACGGATAAAAACAACTAACAAAAAATGACGGTTTTTGCCCGTAAAAGAATGCATTGTTAAAAGTTTTTGGACAATGTGTTTTAAAAGTTTCAAAGTCGTTGGTTAAAATATACAAATTCGCAGGGTCATTTTTAACTCCACATAATCAAAAAGCAGAAAATTCAGCAAAAGTGCGGTTTTGTGCATATTTTATCGTTGACTAAGGGTTTTATTGCTAGTATAATAATGATATAGGATTTTAATTTGACAAAAACCTTGTCCGTCGGTTTTCGGGCAGGTAAGCTATTAAAACGAAATTATTGAATGGAGAGATTAAATTATGTTCGTAAGAGATGTAGTTGTGCAGAATCAGGTTGGACTTCACGCACGTCCTGCTACTTTCTTTATTCAGAAGGCTAATGAATTCAAGTCATCAATCTGGATTGAAAAGGAAGACAGAAGAGTAAATGCTAAGAGCCTTCTCGGTATTCTTTCACTTGGAATTGTTGGCGGAACAGAAATCAGAATTATTGCTGATGGAGCTGACGAACAGGCTGCTGTAAACGGTCTTGTTGACCTCGTTGAAAGCGGATTTTCAGACGATAAGATGTAATCAGGAAAAGCGTGCTTTTTAGCACGCTTTTTTATATTCAGGGCAGAATTAAAGCGTACGGATTTTCCGTACGCTTTTTGTTTTATCTGTTTAATAGGAGCGTTAAGTGAGCCGATAGCCGCCGTAACACAAAACTTCCCTAATTCACTATTGAAAAAACAGGCGAGGACGATGCAAAGGTTAGGTTTGTTATCAAAGGGGTTTCACCCCAAACCCTAACGGTTTGACCGACCTCGCCTATTTTTTTAATAGCGATGGCAACTACCTTTGCGTGACGGCGTATCGGCGGTCGGTAGGGGGCGTTGCCCCTCAACCCCACAAGCCTTTTGAAAAAGGCTTGACCGAAAACTTTTATATATATAAAAATTACCCACCATCTTTTTTACAGATAGTGGGTAATATTATTTTGTATTTTCACTTTTTAAGGCGAGCTTCAGCGAGCCGATAGCCGCCGTAACACAAAACTTCCCTTATACGCTATTGAAAAAACAGGCGAGGACGATGCAAAGGTTAGGTTTGCTACAAGTCCAGACGGTTTTTGATAACTTCCATACGATAGTCAAGTGACGAGCTGATGTTTGCACACTCTCTCAGCTCAAATGACATTTCCTCAAGAACCTGCTCAGGAAGGTTTTTCTTGTATCTGAGCTGATGTTCAACGCTTGCCCAGAAATCCATAGCGATAGTTCTCAGCTGAACCTCAACCTTCATCGGCTTTTTCTCATTCTGAAGGAAAATCGGCACCTCAACAATCAGATGCAGGCTTCTGTAACCGTTCTGCTTCGGATTTTTTATGTAGTCCTTCATTCTTATGAGCTTGATGTCGTCCTGATTTAAAAGACATTCGCAAAGCATATAAATATCGTCAATAAACGGACAGATAACTCTCACTCCCGCAACGTCAAAAATCTTCTTTTCGACATTTTCTGCAGAAAATTCAAGGTCTTTTTTTCTGAGCTTTTCCATAATGCTTTCTGGGGATTTCAAGCGGGTTTTCAGCGTTTCAATAGGGTTTCTGTCACGCTGCAGGGAAAACTGCTCATTCAAAACACGGAATTTCGTTTCGATTTCCATAAGAGCACAGCGGTATTCTGCCATAAGCTCCTGTATTTCGCTGATATCTGACTTGAAAGCTTCGATAAAACTCTCATCTATATTAAACTGAGTCGATTTGTGATTGATAATCATTTGCTACATCTCCTGTTTTTTATCTGTAATAATATTTTACCACGATATGCAAAAAATTGCAAATGCTATTTTGGTGAAAGGTAGTTTGACATTCTCTATCCATATTACTATACTAAATTCCGGTCGATATCGTCCGAGCTTAAAACAGTTAAATTCTCATAAGGATAACTGCAAAGCACGCTATCCAGATATTGTATTCCGCAAAAATACTTACATATCGAAGTATTCTTAATGGCACATTTGTGCTCATTCACATTGTCAGCAATATTCCATGGACATTGTGAATTACCAAAATTCAGATTACTAAAATCAATATCCATATTTGCTCCAATTAGTTTTTTTACCCTATTATCCATTATATTTTCCTTTCACGAAATCTTAAAAATTCTTCTTTTCCGAACAAATTATACCACATACCCGTAAAAATATCAACAAAAAAACCTCTGTCTGTATGACAGAGGTTTCTTCTTGGTGACCCCTACGGGAATCGAACCCATGATTACGCCGTGAAAGGGCGTCGTCTTAACCGCTTGACCAAGGGGCCTTATTCGCTATGAAACTCAAATGGTAGCGGCAGTGTGAT
>SVNV01000031.1 GCA_015066705.1 Ruminococcus sp. | reverse complement strand
ACACTTGCAGACGGAACAGTTTACGAATATGCAGTAATCTTTGATCTTGGTCTTTGATCTCAGATAAGGAACTTAAACTTAATATTTAATTCCTGACAAAAGGGGGCGGATACCGCAAGGTATCTGCTCCTGATTTTTTTGTTTATAATATATTAATTGTATATGTTGAGAAAAAGTAGTATACTGATTATACAAGAGAGGTGATTGGAATGAGGAGAGTTAAAAAGAAAAAACGGAAGAAAAACGGAAGCTTCAGATGGCTTGTTTTTTGTTTTGCGGTTTTTTGTTTGTGGCTTTTTTCCACATTCACTCTCACTGTAACGGAAGCGGAAATAAAAAGTGATAAAATAAAAGATGAAATAACTATAGTTCAGATATCGGATTTACATGGGTCAGATTTCGGAATGAATAATTCTTCAATAGTTAAAAGAATCGAAAAGGCAAAGCCGGATATAGTTGTTGTGACAGGGGATATGTACACCCGTGGCAGTGAAGAGGGGAAAAACACAGCTCTTAAACTGATGAGGAAAATCAGTGAAGATTATGCTACATATTACGTTAATGGTGAGCATGACAATGAAGAGAGCTTCTTTGATGAGTTGCGTAAAAACAATGTGAATGTGCTTGATTATAAATTTGAAGATATTACTATAAAGAAAACGCCTGTGAGGATTTACGGAATTACAAATGTATATTATTCGCCTACATTTGATCTGAATAATGAATTCACTCTCAATGACAGCAGATACAACATACTTCTTGCGCATATCTGCAATAAGGAATCCTTTGCACATTTTGGCTTGGATTTATGCCTGTGCGGAGATACTCACGGAGGGCAGGTGAGATTGCCTTTTATTGGTGGTCTTTACGGAACAACCGGTTGGCTGCCTGAAGTGGTTGACAAAGAAGCCTTTGTGAAAGGCTTATATAAATATGAAAACACTGATTTCTTTATTTCAAGCGGACTTGGTAATTATCCTATTTCTTTGAGATTCCTTAACAGACCTGAAATTGCGATAATAAAATTAGTTCCTGAAAAATAATTTTTAAAAATTACTTGACTTTTCCCTTGGGGCAAAGTTTAAAATTGGTCTGAAAGGAGGCCTTGCTATGAAAATTAAAGATGTTATTGAACAAACAGGATTAACCGACAAGGCTATCAGACTCTATATAAGCAACGGACTTGTGGCACCCAGCATTGAAGAAAATTATAGCGGAAGAAAAAGCATTGATTTTTCTGATGCGGATGTTGAAAGACTTAAAAATATCGCACTGTTGAGAAAAGCAGGCTTTTCAATTGCCGACATAAAGAATATTCTTGATGACGAAAGCAAAACAAATGAAATAGTAAACAAGTTTATTTATGAAAAAGAAAAAGATATTAAAAGGGATGCCGAAACTGTAAATATGCTGAGGGGTGTTCTTTATAATAAACTGACATTTAAAATTTTGTGCGAAGCTCTTTCGAAAACTACAATTGAAAAAGATGTACCTGCAGAGGATATGCAGATTACAAAAAAAGAAAGACTTTTAGGAACTGTTTTTAAAGGAATCGGAATATTTAACTTAGTTGTATCTGTACTTGCTGTTGTGGGTTATATGATTTTTATAATAGTTGATCACAAATATCTGACTCTTGATACCGGGTGGTATCTTGCATGTTTTGTGTCGTATGGTGGCTTTGCTCTGGTGAGTGTGTTGTCTATATGGGTGATTCGTTTATGTAAATATAAAGGCATGTCAATAAACAAAGTTATTAAACTGTGTATTTCGGTAGTTGCTTCGTTTGTTCTCCTAGTATATATGTCAGTGTTTTCTCTTTTTGCGACAATGACTGATGTTAATGAATGTATTATATCTGAAACCGATAATTCTGAACATTATTTGTCTTTTGATGCGATTAATATAAATCTTCAAGGTTATGTTGAAGAAAATATACAAGAACTGTTTCCGAGTATAATCCCTTGCTATGCTGAGGAAGAAGTATATTATTACAGATACTGTGATCCCATGAATTCGCAACAACTTGACGTTTTTGCTGAATGGGTACTTCCTCAACCATGGTTTGATAAAGAAGTAGAGAATAAGTTACTATATAAACCGGAGCTTGTAGCTGAAAGATATGGAATGGATGATGTTTTGTCTACGTCGGAAATAGGTGATTGGAAACTTATGTATTTTGCAGGCGATGAAGATGATATGGAAGAAACGGATATCTTTTTCGTATCCGCTTTTGCATACAATGAAAAAATGAATAAAGTACGATATATCATATCGTATAGTTGGCGTGGCTCGAGGGAGCCATACTTTCGCTCCCTTGAATGGTGAACAAGCAAATCAGAAAATCAGTAAAAAACTTGCTGGTTTTCTGATTTTTTATGCGAATTTCGCATTGTTCACAAAAAGTTTACAATTTAAAAGGCGTTTTCGGAAAGGATAAAATTGGTTGTTGTGTAGAAATTTTGGCTGTTTTTATGTTAATTTGCACAAAATAACCGATTGTAGAGAACGAGTTTGTACAATATGTAGTAAAAACATCCGAAGGGTGCTGAAACCCTAATAGAATAGCCATTTTTTAAAACTTTTTTGCCCAAAATTATTGACTTTTTCAGAAGGATATGGTATCATATGCAAGTACGTGACCTGGGTAAACTATGCCCTTATGCTATCTTGTACGCAGAAAGTGTAAGAAAATTTTATCCGGCAACACGAACTTGATATGCGATGATGCGGGAGGTGGCCGTTCCAGAAACGGGAAATTTCCGCGGAGTATGTCCGATTTCAAACCGGGCGAAAGAATATCTCAGCAGCCGGCTATAGGCGTTCCCTGCGCCTATGGGGACAGGTCTGCAACGAGGGGCTTTTATGCAATCCCGGAACATATTGTGTGTTTCGGTTTTTAAAATGGACCGAGTTGAAACACCCGGGACAGTATTGCTTTTAAAAGCTATATGCCCGCCAAATTTTATAAGGAGGCAATCAAAATGGCAGTTAAGGGAAAAATCAGAATCAGACTCAAAGGTTATGACCACAATCTCGTGGACAAAGCAGCTGAAAAGATCGTTGAAACAGCAAAGCGTACAAATGCACAGGTTTCAGGACCCGTTCCGCTCCCCACAGAGAAAGAAGTTGTAACAATTCTCCGTGCTGTACACAAGTACAAGGACAGCCGTGAGCAGTTTGAGCAGAGAACTCACAAAAGGCTTATCGACATTATCAGACCTTCAAACAAAACTGTTGAAGCTCTGACAGGTCTTGAGCTTCCTGCCGGCGTAGAAATTGAGATTAAACTTTAATCTCAGGCCGAAGCTACACCGGAAGGTCATGTTGGGGGAGAGCCTCAACCAATAACCTAAAATAGGAGGAAAGAACATGAAAAAAGGTCTTATCGGCAAGAAAATCGGCATGACACAGATTTTCGATGACAAGGGTAACGTAGTTCCCGTAACAGTTGTTGAAGCTGGTCCCTGCCCCGTCGTCCAGATCAAAACCGTTGAAACAGACGGCTATGCAGCTGCACAGATCGGTTATGGCGACGTAAAACCGCAGCGTGTAAACAAACCTCAGGCAGCTCGCTTTAAGAAAGCAGACGTTGCTCCCAAGAAGGTACTCAGAGAATTCAAATTCGATGACATCGCTTCTTACAACGTTGGTGACATTCTCAAAGCTGACACGTTCGCTGCAGGCGACATCGTTGATGTAGTCGGCACAAGCAAAGGTAAAGGCACAGCAGGTGCAATCAAGAGATGGAACTTCTCAAGACTCAAGGAATCACACGGTACAGGTCCTGTTGCAAGACATGCAGGTTCACTCGGTGCTTGTTCAGATCCCTCAAGAGTTTACAAGGGAAAGAAACTCGCAGGTCACCTCGGTCATGAGCGTGTAACAATCCAGAATCTCGAAGTTGTCAAGGTTGACGCAGAGAACAATCTCATCGCTATTAAGGGCGCTATTCCGGGCCCCAAAGGCGGCATCGTTGTTATTAAAAACAGCGTAAAGAAAGCGTAAGGAGGGAATAAACAATGCCTAACGTATCAGTATTTGATATGAACGGAAAGAAGGTTTCTGATATCGCACTTGCAGACGGCATCTTCGGTATAGAGCCCAACGTTTCCGCAATGCATCTTGTAGTAGTCAATTATTTGGCTAACCAGCGTCAGGGCACACAGTCAACCCTCACGCGTTCAGAAGTCAGCGGCGGCGGCAAAAAGCCTTGGCGCCAGAAGGGAACAGGTCGTGCAAGACAGGGTTCAACAAGATCACCTCAGTGGTACCATGGTGGTATTGCTCACGGTCCCAAGCCCAGAGAATATGGCTTCGACATCAATAAGAAAGTTAAGAGACTTGCTATGAAGTCTGCACTTTCTTCAAAAGCAGCAGCTGAAGAAATCGTAGTTCTTGACAGCCTTGAGCTCAACGAGATCAAGACTAAGGAAGTAGTTAAGGTTCTTTCAAACCTTGAAACAGGCAAGAAGGTTCTCGTAGTTCTTCCTGAAAAGAACGATGTTATCTACAGAAGTGCTCGTAACATCGCAGGTGTTAAAACAACTCTTGTTAACACACTTAATGTTTACGACATTCTCAACTGCGACACACTCGTAATCCTCAAGGATTCAGTTGCAAAAATCGAGGAGGTATATGCATGAGTAAGATAGCACAGGACATCATCCTCCGTCCGATTATCACAGAAGAAAGCATGATGGGTGTTTCTGATAAGAAATACACATTCAAGGTTGCTAAAGACGCTAACAAAATCGAAATTGCTAAGGCAGTTGAAGAGCTTTTCGGCGTTAAGGTTTCTAAGGTAAACACAATGAACGTTAGAGGTCATCTCAGAAGACAGGGTATGCATCAGGGCTACACAGCTTCTTGGAAGAAAGCTATCGTTACACTTACTGAAGATTCAAAGACAATCGATTTCTTCGATGGAATGATGTAATTAACTAACTAATCAAATTTTTTAAAACCCGGCGGTAAAGTATGGAGGTCGACATCCTCCGCAAAGCCGTTAGTAGGAGAGTGAACAAAATGTCAATCAAGATGTACAAGCCGACTACAAACGCAAGACGTAACATGTCGGTTACAGATTATTCCGGGTTGTCAAAAGTCGCTCCTGAAAGAAGTCTTCTTGAGCCCCTCAAGAACAAATCAGGTCGTAACAGCTACGGAAGAATAACTGTTCGTCATCGCGGCTGCGGTAATCGCAGAAAGTACCGTGTTATCGACTTCAAGAGAGATAACTTCGATGTTAAGGGAACAGTTAAAACAATCGAGTATGATCCCAACAGATCAGCTCACATCGCACTCGTTGAATTCGAGGATGGCGATAAAAGATATATCCTTGCACCCGACGGACTCAAGGTTGGTTACGCAATCATGGCAGGCCCCAATGCTGATATCAAGCCCGGTAATGCCCTTCCCCTTGAGAACATCCCGACAGGTACATTCATTCACAATGTAGAGCTTAACCCCGGTCGCGGCGGTCAGCTTGCAAGAGCAGCAGGTAACGCAGCTCAGCTTATGGCTAAGGAAGGTGCTTACGCACTCCTCAGACTTCCCTCAGGCGAGCTTCGTAACGTTCCTGCAAAATGTATGGCAACAATTGGCCAGGTAGGCAACACAGACCATGAAAACGTTAAGATCGGTAAAGCAGGTCGTAAACGTCACATGGGTTGGAGACCCACAGTTCGCGGTTCTGTTATGAACCCCAACGACCATCCCCACGGTGGTGGTGAAGGTAAGTCTCCCATCGGACGTCCCGGTCCTTGTACTCCTTGGGGTAAACCCGCTCTTGGTTACAAGACTCGTGCTAAGAAAAAGCAGTCCGATAAGCTTATCGTAAGACGTCGTAACGGCAAGTAAGTTGATGAAAGGAGCTATCAATAATGGGTAGAAGCGTTAAAAAAGGACCTTTCGTGCAACCGAAACTGCTCGAGAGAGTTGAGGAAATGAACAAGA
>SVNV01000016.1 GCA_015066705.1 Ruminococcus sp. | reverse complement strand
AACCCCCTTCCTTATCCTTTATTAACCCCCCTCCGACTTTTAACGGGTCTGAAACCGACAGCACAGTTCTCTTTTGCTTTTGTTAAGACAGCAAAAAAGTAACCCGATGGTTTCATTTCGATTAAATCCCTACATAGGAAATATCAAATGTGAAAACCACCTAAACAATGCCACTTTGATAAACAAAAAAGAGTAGGATTTCTCCTACTCTTAATTTTTTGTATTTATAAACTTTTTGTCTGCTCTCTTTAAGCCGAGCCATAGCGAGGCGATAACCGCCGTCACTCAAAGGCATTGTCCTTCGCAAAATAGTAAATAGGCGAGGAGGGGGTGGCGACACCGCCACTAGCCCATGATAACTTCAACGTCGTGAGTTGTGCCTTCTGCAAATACAGGGAGAACGTTTCCGTTGAGCTTTACGCCGTCAACAACAACTGACTTGATACCCTTGCAAACGTGGTCAGGGTTCTTAACGCTGATGTTGTATGTGTTTCCTCTGTATTCTCTTGTGATGTTAAAGCCATCCCATTCAGCAGGAATTGAAGGGTCAATTCTAAGTCCGTCAAAGTCAGGTGCAACACCGAGAATGTACTGAGAAATAGCAACAAAGTTCCATGCAGCTGTACCTGTGAGCCATGAGTTCTTGCCCTGTCCGAAGTGGTTGCCAGGCTTGCCGATGTCGGCACCTGCGTCCTTACCACCAATCATCTGACCGTATACATAAGGCTCGGTCTTGTGAATGTCAGAGGTTTCCTCTGTGAATGCAGGAGCAATCTTTGAATAGTATTCAAATGCCTTGTCACCACGGCCTGCATAAGCCTCAGCACAGATAATCCATGCATTGTTGTGAGTAAAGATACCTGCGTTTTCCTTATATCCACCCGGATATGTAGAAATTTCACCGTACTGAATGTAGTACTTTGTGAATGCAGGGTTATTAAGAACAAGACCGAATTCTGTGTTAAGGTACTTGTCAATAGAATTAAGTGTCTTGATGTCAGCACCGCTGTTCTTGCCGATTTCAGACATAACAGCAAAGCCCTGTGGTTCGATGAAGATTTTACCTTCTTCACATTCCTTTGAGCCCATCTTTTCGCCGTTTGCGTCGTAAGCTCTGAGGAACCACTGACCGTCAAATGCGTGTTCCATAACGTTCTGCTTCATCTTGTCGATTTCAGCCTGAGCAGCATCAGCTTCGTCGTCCTTGCCGAGATGTCTGAGGATATTTACATAGTTAGGGCCTGTGTATGTAAAGAGTGTAGCAACCATAACAGATTCAGCTACCTTGGAGTAGCCACCCTCAGCAGCAAACTTAGGATTTGTATATGTCTGGAAGCTTTCGCCCGGAGTATCTGAATAGCATGAAAGGTTGATACAGTCATTCCAGTCAGCTCTCATAGCAAGTGGAAGTCCGTGAGGACCGAGGTTATTGACAATCTTGTAGAATGAAACCCTGAGGTGTTCGAGCATTGGCTTAGCCTTTGACTCGTCGTTGTCAAACGGAACCATTTCATCAAGAATAGCCCAGTCGCCTGTTTCCTTGATGTATGCCGATACTGAAAGAATCATCCACAATGGGTCATCTGAGAAGTCGCCACCGATGTCTGAGTTACCCTTCTTTGTAAGTGGCTGATACTGGTGATAGCAGCCGCCGTCTTCAAGCTGAGTTGAAGCAATATCAATAATTCTTTCTCTTGCTCTGTCAGGAATCTGGTGAACAAATCCGAGAATATCCTGGTTTGAGTCTCTGAAGCCCATACCACGGCCGATACCTGATTCAAAGTATGATGCCGAACGTGAAAGGTTGAATGTAACCATACACTGATACTGGTTCCAGATATTAACCATACGGTTAACTCTGTCGTCAGGAGTATCAACATTAAGGATTCCCAGGAGCTTATCCCAAGCGTTTTTAAGCTCTGCAAGACCTTCAGCAACCTTTTCAGGTGTGTTGTACTTGTCAATCATTTCAAGAGCCTTTACCTTGTTGATTGTCTTGCCGTCAGCCTCAAATTTCTCAGCAACAGGCATTTCAACATATCCGAGAATGAATACAAGAGTCTTTGATTCGCCAGGAGCGAGAGTAATCTTCTTGTAGTGTGATGCGATTGGTGACCAGCCGTCAGCAAATGAATTGTTTGCTTCGCCAGCGATAACAGCCTGTGGGTTGTTAAATCCGTTATAAAGACCGATGAATGCGTCTCTGTCTGTATCATATCCGTCGATTTCGTCATTTACTGAATAGAATGCGAAGTGGTCACGACGGTCTCTGTATTCTGTCTTGTGGTAAATTGTTGAGCCACAAACCTCTACACGTCCTGTTGAGAAGTTTCTCTGGAAGTTTGTACAGTCGTCCTGAGCGTCCCAGAGGCACCATTCCTGGAATGAGAAAAGAGCAAATGTCTTTTCGGTATTGCCTTCGTTTGTAAGAACAAGCTGCTGAACTTCGCCATTATAGTTCTGTGGAACAAAGAAGGTAGCCACTGCCTTAAGGTCGTTCTTCTTACCTGTGATAATGGTATAGCCCATACCGTGACGACAGGTATATGAATCAAGCTCAGTCTTTACAGGTGACCAACCCGGATTCCAGATAGTTCCGTTATCGTTAATATAGAAATATCTTCCACCCATATCAATAGGAACGTTGTTGTAACGGTATCTTGTAATTCTTCTGAGACGAGCGTCTTTATAGAAGCTGTATCCGCCTGCTGTGTTTGAAATCAGCGAGAAGAATTCCTGAGTACCCAGATAGTTAATCCAAGGGTATGGTGTTTTTGGATTGGTAATGACATATTCCTTGTTTACGTCATCAAAAAAACCGAATTTCATTTTAAAATCCACCTTTCATATATATTATTGTATTTAATTTACAAATTAAATCCTTTGGTCAAAGTGTAAAAAACCTCTGCCAGCAGGTATATTTTCCGCCATTTTCAAGCTCACAGTAGCCTGAAACCTCCTCAGGGAGTGAAAGATTAGGCGAATTTATCATAGCCGTCATAGGTTCGGGACAGAAATAACCCTTGTCCCCGTCGTGGTTCCACATATTGAAGAATTTAAATTCCTCAGAAACCTCATTTACGATTTTCTTTCCGTTAATTGTATCGCAAACCACTGTTCCATAGAACTTTTCCCCGTCGAGAGAATTCTCACAAGTGGTATACATTTCGTTACAGATAACCTGTCCGGTCGGCTTTTTACCGCTCAGGTATTCCTTATCGGTGTCTGACAGCGTAAGAAGTCTTTCGGTAGGATTATGGAATTCATTAAGCTCACATCTTTCCACAACCGGCACATAAAGGAGAAGTCCGTCCTCGCTACCGTTATCACAAATAGGAGCGTTTATACAGGTATGAGTGCAGATAGAAACAGGAAGCGCCTTATCTGAAAGATTTACAAGCTCAATTTCCTGCAAAAGTCCTTTTTCGTCGCTGAGAGTAAAGGTATAGCTTATTTTGAATTTCAGCGGGAAATACTGAAACATCTCGTCATTTTCGTCAAAGGTAAAGGAAGTCTTAACCACAGCTGTCTTTTCATCAGCGTAGCATTCCTCGACAACGTGTTCTCTCTTATGAACCCAGCCGTGAATGAAATTATCAAAAAGAGGCTCATTTATCGGCATCTGATAACAGCCGTCAGAGGTCTTTATAACGCCCCTATAAAATCTGTTTGGAAGATAAAGCGTCGGAAGGCCCCAGATTTCTCTTGAGCCGCTGATTTCCTCAGCGGTCACGTCCTCTTTATATCTGAAAATTTCCATTTTATTTATGTCGTCACGAAGCCTTAAAACCGAGCTTCCCAGCTTATTTGCAATCACAGCGGAATAGCGGTCTGTTTTAAGAAGAACGCAGGCTGTATCTTTAAAAAAATAGTTTTTCTCTGCAATATTTGACATAACAAAATCCTCAACCGAAAATACAATCAACGTAAACGTTTAATTAAAGTCATTATAGCATAATGCGACACATTTTGCAAGGGCTTTTTTATTAAAAAACCGCCCGAAAACTACCTGTTTTTCAAAAAAATGCAAAAAAAATAGCAGAGCATAAACGAGCTCTGCGTCAAAATAAAACAAACTATGTGTAGAACAAAAGAAAGGAGACAACAAAACGGGTGCCAAGGCGTCGCCTCGACACCATCATCATTATAATATATCGTGGTGGTCAAGTCAAGTTTTTGTTGCAGGCGGACACAAATTATTTTTAATTTTTGTCAGTATGCACAATTTTCACTTTGCCCGTTTATTGCCTTTTAATGAGAATAACTGACAAAATATGACAAATAATTAACATAAAAAAGGAAAGGGAGCTTTTTTAAACAACCTAACAGCAAACCCGATTTATACATTACGGTCCTTTAAGTTAAAACTCCCTTTCCTTTTTTAAAAATCGTCAGTTGCTTTCAACCATCTCGTTGTTTCTGAAAAACAGAGAAACGCACCAGACTGCTGAAATTGCAACAAGGGTATAGATGATACGGCTGACAACACCTGCCACACCACCGAATGCCCACGCAACAAGGTCAAACTGGAAAATACCCACAAGACCCCAGTTGATACCGCCGATTATAAGCAGAAGCAAAGCAATTCTATCCAGCATAAAACCATTCCTTTCTTTGTGTTGCAAAACTATTGTTGACGTTTTTTTGCACAAATATTCAGGAAGTTTTTGTAAAAAACAAATAAAACGCCGACCTTTGAAATGCTTATATATATAATAAGGTATAATTTTTTAAAAAAGCGGGGGTTTTTTTCAAAAACTATTGCAATTTTTAAAAAAGTGTGGTATACTAACTGTAATATCTTTAGTAGAAAGGCTGGAACTTGACATTCCGGTCTTTAGTTTTTGTATGGAAACTTTTTTAAAAAGGAGTGGGAAATTGAGTAACGCTAACGAAAAAAAGGGTATGAATACCGTGGAAAGAGCAAGAGAGCTTGCTATTCCCCTTTGTGACGAGTTGGGACTTTTCCTCTGGGACGTGAGATTTGAAAAAGAGGGAGCTACGTGGTTTCTGAGAATCTTCATCGACAAGGACGAGGGAGTTGATATGGAGGATTGCGAGGCTTTTGCAAGACCTTTTGACAAGCTTCTTGACGAGGAGGACTTTATCACACAGTCCTATGTTTTTGAATGCGGTTCACCGGGGCTTGCAAGAGATTTGAAAAGACCTGAGCATTTCCTGTGCTGTATCGGCGACGAAATCCGTCTGAGAACTATCCGCCCTGACGAAAAGGGAGAAAGAGATTTTGAGGGAATTCTCACAGCATACGAAAACAAGGAGTTTGACGTTGAGATTAACGGAGAGACAAAGCATTTTCTTCTTTCTGACTGCTCATATGTAAAGCTCAACGACGACAAGGATTTATTTTAGTAACTAATTTTAACTTCAAACATATATTAGGAGGAACACAGAAAAATGAATAACGAGTTTTTTGACGCACTTGGACTGCTTGCCAAGGAAAACAACATTGACATTGAGATGCTCATTGAAAAAATCAAGCAGGGAGTTTTAAAGGCTATCAAAAAGGAATACCCTGATACAGAGAATATTCTTGTTGACATCAACACAGAAAAGGGCAAGTTTGAAATGAAGCTTATCAAGACTGTTGTTGAGGGCGACCCAGAGGACGAAGCAAACGAAATCAACATCGACGTTGCAAAGACGATTACAAAGAGAGCTAAGGTCGGCGGTGTTGTAGAAATCAAGCTTAACAGTGCCAAGTTCGGACGTGTGGCTGCTCAGCAGGCAAAACAGCAGATTAAGCACGATATCAAGGAGTTTGAAAAGGAAAGACTTCTTGCTCAGTATGAGGATAAGGTTCACGAATGTGTTTCTGCAACAGTTCAGAAGGTTGAACCTAACACTCTTAATGCTATACTTACCATCGACAAGAATGAGGTTTATCTTGTAAGAAGCGAACAGATTCCTGACGAAACCCTTGAACCGGGCGATATCGTTAAGGTTTACGTCTGCGGAATTGCAAATCCTGAAAGAAAGCCTTCTATCAAGATTTCAAGAAAGCATAAGGACCTCGTCAAGAGACTCTTTGAGCTGGAAGTTCCTGAGATTTATGACGGTACTGTTGAGGTTAAGTCCATTTCAAGAGAAGCAGGCTCAAGAAGTAAGATTGCGGTTTACTCAAAGGACCCTAACGTTGACGCAATCGGAGCTTGTATCGGACCTAAGCGTTCAAGAATTTCAAAGATTGTTGAAGAGCTCAAGGGCGAAAAGATTGACATTATCGTATGGAGCGAGGATGACGCAGAGTTCATCGGCAGAGCACTTTCACCGGCTGACGTAAAGAGCGTTGAAATCACAGGCACAGAGCCAAAGACCTGTAAGGTTGTTGTTCCTAATAACCAGCTTTCACTGGCTATCGGTAACAAGGGACAGAATGCTAAGCTTGCTTCAAGACTGACAGGCGGATACAAGATTGACATTGTTCCTGAAGACGCTGTGGAAGCGTAACGCCTATGAAAACGAAAAAAATTCCGATGAGAATGTGCCTCGGCTGTGGCGAGATGAAGCCTAAAAAAGAGCTTGTAAGAGCTGTTAAAAGCAAAGAGGGAGAGATTTCTCTTGACCTTACAGGTAAAAAATCGGGCAGGGGTGCATACATCTGTAAAGATATGGAATGCTTTAAAAAAGCAAGAAAAGCGAGAAGATTCGAGAAGGAATTTTCCTGTAAAATAGAAGACGGGATTTACGATATGATGGAAAAGGAGCTTTCTGATGAGTGATATAATGGGAACAGTCACTATGTGCAGACGTGCGGGAAAACTCCAGATGGGAATGGATATGACCAAGGACGCTTGTGCAAATGGTGTTGCAAAGGGCGTGCTTGTTGCAACGGATATTTCCGAAAAATCCCTCAAGGAAGTAAAATTTGTCTGTAAAAAATATAACACCCCGATTTATTCACTTGGGATTTCCATGGAGGAAGTCGGCTTTAAGCTTGGAAAGAAAATCGGGATTGCCGCTGTCTGTGACAAGGGCTTTATGAAAAAAATCGGTAGCGTGCTTGAAGAAGTTGAAAACGACACCGAAATTCTTTAAACGGAGGATAAAATAGCCTATGAACGAAAAGATTAAATATAAGCTTTCAGAACTTGCAAAAGACCTTAATGTTTCAAATAACGACCTTATAAATCTTCTTTCTGAGAAGTTTGAAGGAACAAAAAAGGCAATTACTTCACTTTCACGTGAGGAAGTAAACTATGCTCTTGAACACTATACTCAGAAGAATCAGGTAAAGAGCTTTGATGAGTATTTTGCTCTCAGTGCAATGAAGAAGGAAGCACCAAAGGAAGAAAAGAAGATTATCAAGCCTGTTAAAAACCAGAAAGCTGCTCCTAAAACCGAAAAGGCAGAAAAGAAGGTTGAAAAGGCTGCTCCAAAGACAGAAAAGGAAGCACCAAAGGCTGAAAAGAAGCCTGCTACTGCTAAGGCAGAGCCAAAGGCTGAGGTTAAAAAGCCGGAGCCGACACCTGCTCCAGCTCAGAGAAATGACAAGAAAAAGGATAAGGCTCCTGCAAAGAAGAAAGATATCAAGATGAAGACACAGCTTGTTTCAAACGTAAAGACTGAAACAGGATATACAGTTGTCAAGGAAGAAGCTGACAACAAGCGTCACATCGACACAAGAGGAAGCTATATCGACCTCGACAAGTATAATGAAAAATACGACAACCTCGCAGGTGCTGCAAGAGGTAAGAATAAGGATAACTACTCAAAGAAGCAGAAGCTTACTCAGAAGTCACAGCAGCATAAGAAGCAGCAGTTCTCAAACAAGAAGGAAACTGAAGCTGAAAAGCTCAAGAGACTTGAGCTTGAAAGAGCAAGAAAACAGCAGCTTAAAGTTCTTATTCCTGACGAAATCGTTGTTTCTGAGCTTGCTACAAGACTTAAGGTTACTGCTACCGAAGTTATCAAGAAGCTTATGGGACTTGGCGTTTTTGCGTCAATCAATGAGGTTATCGACTTTGATACAGCTTCACTTGTTGCAGAAGAGCTTGGTGCTAAGGTTGAAAAGGAAGTTATCGTAACAATCGAAGAAAGACTTATTGTTGACGAAGAGGACAAGGCGGAAGACCTTAAGGAAAGATGCCCTGTTGTAGTAGTAATGGGTCACGTTGACCACGGTAAGACTTCTATCCTCGACAGAATCAGAGATGCTCACGTTACAGCAGGCGAAGCAGGTGGTATCACTCAGCATATCGGTGCATATCAGGTTAATTATAATGGCAAGGATATTACCTTCCTTGATACACCAGGACACGAAGCGTTTACTTCAATGAGAGCAAGAGGTGCTGATATTACCGATATCGCAATCCTTGTTGTTGCTGCTGACGATGGTATTATGCCACAGACAGTTGAATCAATAAACCACGCAAAGGCAGCAGGAGTTTCAATTATTGTTGCAATCAACAAGATGGATAAGGAAACCGCTAACCCTGAAAGAGTCAAGCAGGAGCTTACTGAACATTCGCTTGTTGTTGAAGAATGGGGTGGCGACGTTATCGCTGTTCCTGTTTCAGCAAAGACAGGTATGGGTATTGATGAACTTCTTGAAAACATTCTTCTTGTTGCAGAAGTAAAGGAATTAAAGGCTAACCCTGACAGACTTGCTAAGGGTACTGTTATTGAAGCAAGACTTGACAAGGGTAAGGGTCCTATCGCTACTATCCTTGTTCAGAATGGTACACTCAAGTCGGGTGACGTTATTATCGCAGGTACTGCTGTTGGTAGAGTAAGAACAATGACAAACGACAAGGGCGAGCTTGTAAACGAAGCAGGTCCGAGCTGTCCTGTTGAAATCACAGGTCTTGCAGAGGTTCCTATGAGTGGTGATATCTTTAACGCTGTTGCTGACGAAAGACTTGCAAGAGAGCTTGTTGAACAGAGAAAGTACAGTGCTAAGGAAGAACAGTTCAAGCAGTATCAGAAGGTTACTCTTGATAACCTCTTCAGCCATATTTCAGAAGGCGAAATGAAGGAGCTTCCTATCATCGTCAAGGCTGACGTTCAGGGCTCGGTAGAAGCTGTTAAGCAGAGCCTCGAAAAGCTTACAAATGAAGAAGTAAGAGTTAAGGTTATCCACGGAGCAGTTGGTGCTGTTTCAGAAAGCGACGTTATGCTTGCAAGTGCTTCAAATGCAATTATCGTAGGCTTTAACGTAAGACCTGACCCTGTTGCAAAGAGCAGTGCAGAGCGTGACGGCGTTGACATCAGACTTTACAGAATTATCTATGACGCAATCGAAGAAATTTCTACTGCTATGAAGGGTATGCTTGCTCCTAAGTACAGAGAAGTTGAAACTGCAAGAATTGAAGTACGTCAGGTTTATAAGATTACAAACGTAGGTGCTGTTGCAGGCTGTTACGTTGTTGACGGAAAAATCGGAAGAAACGACCAGATTCGTATTGTCCGTGACGGTATTATCATTGCAGACGACAAGATGTCAAGCCTTAAGAGATTCAAGGACGATATGAAGGAAGTTGCAAGCGGTTACGAATGTGGTATTACTCTTGAAAAGTTCAACGACTTCAAGGAAGGCGATATTTTCGAGGGCTATATCATGGAAGAATACAGAGATTAATTTAAGAAAGGTATATTTATGGCTAATTTTAAAGCTGGCAGAATGAGTGAAGACCTGAGAAGAATTATTTCCGCAAAAATGCGTGAGCTTAAAGATCCCAGACTCAAGGGCGGAATGATGCTTACTGTTGTGAGATGTGATGTTGCAGGTGACGGCTCTTTTGCAAAAATATATATTTCCAGCCTTGAGGGCTTTGAAAACGCTAAGGAAGCCGTTAAGGGACTTGAAAGCGCAAAGGGCTTTTTAAAGCGTGAAATCAGCAATGTTTTAAAGCTTAGAAAATGCCCTGAGCTTAAGTTTATCGCAGACAACAGTGCTGAGCATTCTGTTGCGATAAACAAGATTTTAAAGGGCTTTTCAGATAAGGAAAAGCCGGAGGAAGAATAACAACAACTTTTAAAAGGGAGAGAATTATGGATTTTTCTAAGATTAAGAGTTTTCTTGAATCTTGCGACAATGTTACAATCCTTACCCACAAAAGCCCTGACGGTGATACGCTGGGAGCAGGCTTTGCTCTTTGCAGATATTTAAGACTTCAGGGTAAAAAGGCAAATGTAGTTAATTCAGACCCGTTACCTGAAAGATATTCTTTTCTTTACGATTGGTATGAGCCTATGAAATTTGTGGAAAAGACAGTTATCGCTGTTGATATCGCTGACACAAAGCTTCTGGGACACAATCTTGAAGAGTATGCAGAGGAAGGCAGAATAGATTTGTGTATCGACCACCACGTTTCAAACAAGTATTACGCAAAGTATACCTATGTAAATGCAAGTGCGTCGGCTGCATGTCAGATTATCTATGAGCTTTTCAGATATATCGGAGCTTCTATTGATAAGACTATTGCAAAATGTCTTTATACGGGAATTGCTACCGATACGGGCTGTTTCAAATACGAAAACACTACTTCTGCCGCTCACATTGCCGTAAGTGAGCTTATGAAATACAATATCGACTACGCTTCGATAAACAGAAATATGTTTGACGTTAAAAGCAGAGCAAGAATCAGAATCGAGCAGGCTGTTACAAACAATATGGAATTCTTCTTTGATGACAGATGTGCTGTGATAGTTATTACTGCCCAGATGATGGAAGAAAGCGGAATGGAGCCTGCTGAATTTGACGGACTCGCTTCAATTCCTCTTCAGGTTGAAGGGGTTGAAATGGGTATTACCATCAAACAGCGTCACGAAAATGTGTGGAAGCTGTCGGTGAGAACAACCGATAATATTGATGCCTCAAAATTCTGTCAGAAGTTCGGCGGGGGCGGTCACATAAGAGCTGCCGGCTGTGAGCTTACAGGAACACTTGACGAGGTTAAGGAAATCATCAGGAATAATGCGTCAGAATTGTTTGGAGCAAATTAAATTGAACGGTATAGTTGTTATTTATAAGGAAAAGGACTGGACGTCTTTTGATGTTGTTGCAAAGCTGAGAGGAATTTTTCACGAAAAAAGAATTGGTCACGGTGGCACTCTTGACCCGATGGCCGAAGGGGTTTTGCCTGTTTTTGTGGGAAAGGCCGCAAGAGCGTGCGATATGCTTCCTGATGAAACAAAGGCGTATGTTGCAGGCTTTAAGCTGGGAATTGCTACCGACACCCTTGATGTGACGGGGAAAATTCTTGAGAAAAAGCAGGCTTTTTGCAAAAAAGAACAGGTTGCGGACGCCCTTCAGGGATTCGTAGGGGAGATTATGCAGGTTCCGCCGATGTACAGTGCAATAAAGATAAACGGTAAAAAGCTCTATGACCTTGCAAGAGAGGGAAAGACCGTTGAAAGACAACCGAGAAAGGTTACTGTTATGGCGATAGACCTTCTGGAGTTTGATGAAAAGACACAGGAGGGCAAAATCTCGGTAAGCTGTAAAAAAGGCACTTACATTCGCTCAATTATTGACGATTTGGGTCAGAAGCTTGGCTGTGGCGCTGTTATGACAACCCTCGAAAGAACGGCTTCGGCAGGCTTTACAAAAGAGCAGGCGATGACGATTTCTCAGGTTGAAAGCCTTTTTGAAACAGAGGGCGAAAAACTCCTTATGAGCGTTGAAAAAGCATTTGACGACGTTTATAACGGACGGGTTTATCTTTCAGAAAGACTTACAGGACTTTATAAAAACGGAGTAAAGCTGTCGGTGGGTCAGGAAGGAATGACCGTTGAAAAAGGAAGCGGAAGAATGCTTGCTTATGGATTTGACGGTGAATTTTTAGGACTTTGCTGTGAAATTGACGGCGTAATAAAACAGGTTAAGAATTTTTATTAAAAAAGGAGGGACAAGGTTATGGAAAAGAATATTTTTTACGACAGTGTCCCTTGTATGGATAAAAAAACTGTTGTGGCACTGGGCGTTTTTGATGGCGTTCATAGTGGTCACAGAACGGTTATAAATGAGGCGGTTTCCTTTAAGGAAAAGGGCTTTTTGCCGGTTGCTTTTACCTTTAAAACTCCGTCGGTTTTCAAAAAAGGGGAAAAGCTTCAGGCAATATTAAGCGACAGTATTAAAGCCGAAAGACTGCTGAGACTTGGCTGTGAGGCGGTTATTTCGCCGGATTTTAATGAGCTTAAAAATCTTTCGCCTGAGGATTTTGTAAAGGAAATCCTTGTAGAAAAGCTCAAAGCGGGAGTGGTTGTCTGCGGAGATGATTTCAGATTTGGAAAAAATGCTCAGGGCAACTGTGAAACTCTGAAAGAGCTTGGGAAAAAGCTTGACTTTGAGGTTAAGGTGGTAGAGCCTTTTATGGTGTCGGGTGAGGTTTTGTCCTCGACGATGCTGAGGGAGCTTATTAAAAATGGCGAAATCAGTAAGGCAAACCGGCTTCTTTGTGAAAATTACGAGCTTGAGCTTGAGGTTGTTTACGGGGCACAAATCGGCAGAACGTGGAATTTTCCCACCATAAATCAGATTTTTCCTGAGGGACAGGTTGTGGTGAAATTCGGAGTTTACTGTTCAAGGGTGCTTATTGATGGGGTGTGGTACAACGGCGTTACAAATGTCGGGGTAAAGCCTACCGTAAACGAAAAAAGCGAGCCTCTTGCAGAAACCTTTATTATGGACTACACAGGAGATTTGTACGGAAAAAAGCTCAGACTTTCGCTCTATGAGTTTATAAGAGAGGAAAAGAAATTTCAGTCACTTGATGAACTGAAAGAAGAAATCGCAAAAAACAAAAAATATGCTGAAAAGTATTTTGAAAATATAAAGCAGAAAGGTTGATAAAAGAGATGAACAAGGTTAGAACAAGATTTGCACCGTCGCCAACAGGCTACATGCACATCGGAAACTTAAGAACTGCACTTTTTACTTATATTATCGCTAAGAAAAACGGCGGTGATTTTATCCTTAGAATTGAGGATACAGACCAGGGACGTCTTGTTGAGGGCGCTACTGATGTTATCTACAAGACACTTCGTGACTGTGGTCTTAACTGGGATGAAGGTCCTGACGTAGGTGGCCCTGTTGGCCCGTACATTCAGTCAGAAAGAATGGGTATGTTCAAGCAGTACGCTGTTGAGCTTGTTGAAAAGGGCGAGGCTTACTACTGCTTCTGCGATAAGGAAAGACTTGAAGAGGTAAGAGCTATCCAGGAAGCAAGCGGGATTATGCCTATGTATGACAGACATTGCCGTGACCTTTCAAAGGAAGAGGTACAGGCAAAGCTTGATGCAGGTATCCCATACGTTATCAGACAGAAGGTACCAACCGAAGGGGAAGTTACATTCCACGACGAGCTTTACGGGGATATTACTGTTCCTTGTTCAACTCTTGACGACCAGATTCTCATAAAGACTGACGGAATGCCTACCTACAACTTTGCAAACGTAGTTGACGACCACCTTATGGGAATCACTCACGTTGTAAGAGGTAACGAGTATCTTGCATCTGCACCTAAGTATAATCTTCTTTATAATGCATTCGGCTGGGAAGTACCAAAGTACATTCACGTTGAACACATTATGAAGGACAAGCAGCACAAGCTCTCAAAGAGAGACGGCGACGCATCATATCAGGATTTGATGGAAAAGGGTTATCTTACACCTGCTGTTCTGAACTATATCGCACTTCTCGGCTGGGCACCAAAGGGCGAGCAGGAAATCTTTACACTTGAAGAGCTTATTGAAGAATTTGATATCAGCGGACTTTCAAAGTCACCTGCTATCTTTGACGCTGTTAAGCTTAAGGCAATAAACGGCGAATACATCAGAAAGCTTTCAATCGACGAATACCTCGAAAACGCACTTCCTTACATCAAGAAGGCAGTTAAGAGAGAGGATATCGACGTTAAGAGAATTGCTCAGCTTTTACAGCCAAGAACAGAGCTTTTCACAGATATTCCTGAACAGATTGACTTTATTGATGAGCTTCCTGAGTATGAAAACGCCCTCTACTGCCACAAGAAGATGAAGACAAACGAAGAAAATTCACTTGAATCACTCAAGGACATTCTCCCTGTTTTAGAGGGACTTTCAGACTGGACAGAGGAAAACATTCACGAGGCACTCTTTAAGCTTATTGAAGAAAAGGGCGTTAAGAATGGTATCATTCTCTGGCCTCTCAGAGTTGCAGTTTCAGGTAAGAGCTTTACTCCGGGTGGCGGAATCGAGCTTTGCGTAATCCTCGGCAAGGACGAGAGTATCGCAAGAATCAGGAAGGGTATTGAAAAATTATCCTAAGCTGTCACGTTATTATCACAATACGATGATAAAATTTACAAGGTTTTTTTAAAATCATTTTGCAGGAAAGGAGTTATCTGACAAATTTTTCGGTCGGATACGTTTAAGGTAATGATTGAAGTTGTAAATCTTTCTAAGCATTACGGCGATAAAAAAGCGGTTGACGGAATTTCGTTCAAGGCTGAAAGCGGAGAAATTCTCGGATTTTTAGGCCCTAACGGTGCAGGAAAATCCACAACTATGAATATTCTCACAGGCTATATTTCTTCAACTGAGGGTAAGGCACTTATCGATGGAATTGACATTCTGGAGGACCCTATCGGAGCAAAGGCAAAAATCGGCTATCTTCCTGAATTGCCACCACTTTATATGGATATGACAGTTAAGGAATATCTTAATTTTATTTATGACCTGAAAAAGTGTAAGCTTCCGAGAAACACTCATCTCAAGGATATCTGTAAGCTTGTTAAAATTGACAACGTTTACAAGAGAATCATAAAGAATCTTTCAAAGGGTTATAAGCAGAGAGTAGGACTTGCTCAGGCTCTCGTGGGAAACCCACCTGTACTTATTCTCGACGAGCCTACCGTAGGTCTTGACCCTAATCAGATTATCGAAATCCGTTCACTCATTAAAAAGCTTGGTAAAAACCATACCGTTATTCTCTCATCACATATTCTGTCTGAGGTTCAGGCTGTGTGCGACAGAATCGTAGTTATCAATCAGGGAAAGATTGTTGCGGACGATACTGCAAACAACCTTTCACAGAGTCTTTCAAACGACCACAGACTTCTTATCAGGGTTGACGGACCTAAGGACGAGGTTGTCAAGCTCATTCAGACAATTCCCGGTGTTGAAACAGTCAATGTGAATATTCAGGTTGAAAGCGGTGTATGGGAATACAGAATCGAAGCGAGCGAGGGAAGCGACATCAGACGTGAGCTTTTCAAGCGCCTTGCACAGAGAAACTGGTACCTGCTTTCAAGCAAGTCAACAGAGCTTTCACTGGAAGACATATTCTTAAAGCTCACAATGGGCGAGGAGCTTTCAAAGAAGGATAAGGAAACTCTTAATAAAAAAACAAAGAAGGGAGAGGATAAGTAATGGGTGCTATTTTCAGAAGAGATTTGCTTGGATACTTCACATCGCCTGTTGGCTATATCTTCCTCGGAGTATTTTATGCAGTTTCAGGATTTTTCTTTTATTCATCATCAATAAGCGCGGGTTCGACAGACCTTTCACAGCTTTTTGTACTTCTTTATTTTGCACTTTTAGTGCTTGTTCCGATTCTCACTATGAGAAGCTTTTCTGAAGAAAAGAAACAAAAAACCGAGCAGTGTATTCTTACAGCTCCTGTAAGCCTCGGTGGAATTGTTGCAGGTAAATTCCTGAGTGCATTTGTAGTGTACTTAATCGGTATTTCATGTACCGTTGTTTATGCGGTAACAGTTTCCTTTTTTGCTCAGCCTGACTGGAATGTAGTTTTGGGAAACATTATGGGACTTGTACTTCTCGGTGCATCATTTGTAGCACTCGGAATTTTCATTTCCTCACTGACAGAAAACCAGATGGTTGCCGCTATATTAAGTATGGTGCTTATCCTTGCACTTTACATCCTGCAGGTTATCGCAAACTATGTAAGCGTTGAATGGATTGCAACAGCTCTTACAAGCATTGCATTTTCATCAAGATATCAGACCTTCACAGCGGGTATTTTAGACTTTTCAAATGTGCTCTTCTTTGTCAGCGCAACAGTTATTTTCCTGTTTCTGACAGTAAGAGTATTGGAAAAGCGCCGTTGGGGCTAAACTTCATTTGCAAAATTTTATAGAAAGAAGGTTAACTGATGTCTGAAAATGAAAACAACAAGACCGTTTTGGAAGAAACAACCGAAACAATAGTTGAAGTTGAAACAGAAGCTAAAACGTATAAAAATGAAAAAATTAAAAAAGCAAAGAAATTCAACAGCAAAAAGCTCAAGCACGGCGCTATGGCTACTGCACTGACCTGCGTGTTTGTTGCTCTTGTGGTGCTGGTGAATGTTATTGCAACAGTTTTGTTTGATAAATATCCTATCACTCTCGACCTTACAGAAAACAAGATTTATTCTATTTCTGAGGACGCAGAGAAATACGTTAAGAAGATTGATAAAAAGGTTAAGGTTACTGTTCTTGCAAACCGTGACGATTTTGAAAGCTTTGGCGGAGAATATACAAAAACCGCTTCAGAAATCCTCGACAAGTACAGAAAATATAACGATAATATCGAAATCAAATACATCGACTTTTTGTCAAACCCTGACGTTTTAGGTGATTATGCTGACCAGAAAAATCTTGGCGCATATGACATTATTTTTGAAACAAACTCAACAGACTCTGAGGGAAATAAATTCAAGAGAGTCAAGGTTGTAGGTCTTATGGATATGGTAAATATCAAGGACGAACTCATTGAGTATTACGTTTCTGCAGGCTATGATGCTTCAAGCATCAACAACGAAATTGAAACCTATGTTATGAATTACGGACATTCATCAACATTTGCTCTTTATAATTCCTACAATTATCTTGGGACTTCAAACGCAGAAACAGCTTTCATAAGCGCATTTATGGCTGTTGCTGACGATAACCCGATAACAATTACTTTCCTTAATGCAAACAGAAAGGAAGCAGAGCTTAAATATTTCAAGTCACTTCTTGATGCAAACGGATTTATCGTGAACGAAATCAATATTTCAACTCACGAAATCCCTAAGGATACAAACGTGCTTGTTATGGGTGCACCGAAGCTTGACTATACTGCCGAGGAAATCGACAAGATTGACAAGTTCCTTGACAACGACGGAAACCTTAAAAAGACACTTCTTTATATGGCTTCTGTTGAACAGGGCGACACTCCTAACATTGACGAATTCCTTGAGGAATACGGTATTTCTATTGATAAGACAATTATCGGTGAATACGAGGAAGGCTACTATTACAGCGGAAATCCTTTCCTTACAACACAGTTTATGATTGGTAAATACTATGTTGACGGCTTTGACGGAAATGAAAACTCTTATTTCTATGTTCCTTACTCAAGAAATGTAAAGCCTCTTTATGAGGAAAATGGTATGAAAACCGTATGGACATATCTTGCTTCATCATCAAACGCTTATACAGTAGATGTTGATACTCAGGAAAAGAAGCAGACAGGCGTTCTTTATTCAATGGTTATCGGTGCAAAGGCTAAGTTTGTAAACACCGTTGACAGCTCAACTGATTACAGCCACGTTATTGCATTCGGTACAGAAGGCTTCTTTGCTGATACAGCGCTTGCTTCAACCACCTTTGAAAACAGTGATTTGATTATTACTCTGCTCAGCGAAATGACAAATAAAAAGCAGGGACTTATCATCACACCTAAGGCTGTAAACGCTGTTACCTTTGATATTAACGAAAAACAGGCAAATGTTCTTAAATATGCTTTTGTGTTTATCATTCCGATTATCATTCTTGTAACCGGATTTGTGATTTATCTCAGAAGAAAGAACAAGTAAAGAAAGGGATTTTTTAAGATGAATTCTAAGCTTAAAAGTCTTATCGTCTGCGGAGTTTTTGTGCTCTGTCTTGCAGTAGTTGCAGTAGTTCTGCTGGCTCAGGCAAAGGACGATGAGAAAAAACCTTCGGATAATGATTCCTCACAGGGAACAAATGATGTTCTGACACAAAAAGAAACCCCGCTTTTTAATTACGACAAGACACAGGTAAAAAGCATTATTGTTGAAAACGAATTCGGAAAGCTCAGCTTTATCCAGAATAAAACGGGTGGCGACAAGTGGACTATTGAGGAAATAAAGGATATCGAACAGAACAGCACTCTTACTACTGCCGCTGCAAATATCGCCGCTTCTGTTTCTTATCTTGATGTGGTTGAGGAAAACGCAAGCGACCTTTCAAAGTACGGTCTTACAGAGCCTAAGTCAACCTTTACAGTTTCTTACGCTGACGTTGACCAGACTGTAAAAACCTTCCTTATCGGAAACGAAAGCCCTAAGGACGGATATTTCTACCTTTGCGAAAAGGGACAGACAAAAGTCTATACAGCAAACGAAAAAGGGCTTCGCTACTATATGAACAAGCCTGAATATTTCGCCGACCTGACTTTGCTTGAAAATCCTGACAACACAGACAACTGGCCTTCAATCACCGACCTTACTGTAAAGAGAACAGATTTGGATTATGTTGTCAAGTTCAAGACCGTTGGCGAGGAAAGCAGTATTGTTTCGTCAGAAATTATGTACGAGCCTATTACTATGCCTCTTAATGTTACAAATTCAGTAAACCTCACTCACGGCTTATGGGGACTCAAGGCAGAGCAGGCTATTGTTGCTTATCCTGATGAAAAGGATTTTGCAGAATACGGTCTCGACAAGCCGACAACTGTTGTTACTCTTGAAATAGGCACAGGCGAAAGCTACACGCTTTCTATCGGAAAGCCTATTTACTATCTCGACGAAAGCGGAAACCAGACTTCAAATGTTGCGGGATATTATGCTTACATCGAGGGCGTTGAAAAAACAGACGTTATTTTCTCGGTGCCGGTGGATTCTCTTCCTTGGGCAACCTTCAAGCCGGAGGACGCAATTTCCACACTTATGACCAGCAACTACATCTATGATGTTGATTCTATTCTCATAAAGGATAAAAACGAAACCTACGAAATCGACCTTATGGGCGAGGGCGAAAATGCTCCGTCTGAGGTTACAGTAAACGGAGAAAAGGTTGACGTTGACCTTTTCAGAACATTCTATCAGTATGTTATTACCTGTCCGACAAACCAGATTTACTGGAAAGAAACCGTCAAGGACCCTTATATAACTGTTGAAATCAACACAAAGGACGGTAAAACCGACAAGCTGGAGTTTGTAAAGGATACAGAAAGAAGAACAATAGTATTCCTTAACGACAGACCACAGTTTTTGATTGCAAGAACATGGACAGACCTTCTTTCAGAAAACATTACCAACCTTATTAACGGCGACGAAATCAAGAGCCACGTATAAAGGTTGCAATTTCAGTGGAAATATGATAAAATGTTTTTGGATAAAACTTTCAGAAAGGACTGACGCTTTATGGCAGAAATTAACGAGACCTTTTTCACATATAAGGGACTCCCTCTCGTGAGAAAAGGAAATGAGCTTTATTACGGTAATATGTCAGACGAATACGTTGTGCGTATGCAGATAGAAGAAACCAAGGAAGAAAACGGTATTCAGGTTGCTTCCAAGGTGAGAATTATCAAGATGGCGACTGCTAAGGACCTGCCTTTTGACAAGATTTTTGTCAAAAATGCAGAAAAATCCAGCCTTTACGAAGCTCTTGACATCGCCTGCGCTTGGCTGGGAAATTATTGATTACTGTTAATCCATAACCTAAGATTTACCCACTGTCGAAAAATTCGGCAGTGGGTTTTTAATGACATTTTCGTCTGTAAAAAAGTATATAATTTTCGCTTGTGAGATTTGTTTAATGTTACAGAAATTTCATAAAATCGGGTAAAACTATTGAAAAAAACTGGATTTTGAGTTAAAATTAACCTTAGAAATGTTTGTTTCTAATATTTTTAGGAGGAATTTATTATGAACGAAAAAACACAGAAGTACATAGCTGAAGTTCTCGGAACATTTATCCTCGTATTCTTCGGCTGTGGTACTGCAATGGTAACAGGCGCAAGCGTTGTTGCTACTTCACTCGCATTTGGTATTTCAATTATCGCTGCTGCGTACACATTTGGCAAAATCAGCGGTGCGCACCTCAATCCTGCTGTTTCATTTGCTATGATGGTTGACGGCAAGATGAAGGTTGACGAATTCGTTGGATACGTTATCTCACAGGTTGTTGGTGCTTTTGCTGCAACAGGCGTGCTTGCTATTATCGTTGCAACAGGTGCTCTCGGCAAAATTTGGGATGCAGAAAAGGAAAAGATGGTTTCAGCAGGTATCGGCGACACAGCATACGGTGCTAACGGCTTTGGAAATATGAATTTCTTCGGCGCACTTCTCGTTGAAATCATTCTTACATTCGTATTTGTTCTTGTTATCATCAACATCACAGAAAGCAAGGACGAAGGAACAAAGAAGCACGCTCCAATCTTCATTGGTATCGCTCTTACATTTGTTCATCTTCTCGGTATCAACCTCACAGGTACATCTGTAAACCCTGCAAGAAGTATTGCTCCGGCTATCTTTGCTATTGACAAGACAAATGGCGATTCAATCGCTCAGCTCTGGGTATTTATCGTAGGACCAATGGTTGGCGCATTCCTCGCTGCACTTGTAAACAGCATTCTTCTCAGAAAGAAAGAAGAAAACAACTAATATCTCAAAAAATAATTAAAGCGTACGGATTTTCCGTACGCTTTTTTGTCTATTTTACTATTAAATCCGACGGCGAAACACGCCACAAAATGTGTGACAGATAGCTAACATAAGGCGAGCGTCAAGCGAGCCGATAGCCCCGAGCACGCGAAAATTCAAGTTCCGTCAAATTGGTCGCGAGGGAGAACAGCGCAACCGTTAGGGTTGCCAGAGTTCAATAAAGTCTTCTCTTGTCAGGACAACGGTATTATTGTAGAGATTTACAAGTGCGTCGTTTGAAATGTTTTCCTGATTGAGCTTTCCGTCGCTGTCAATAATATAATCCCCACACCAGAAGCTGAAATAGCTCCAGAAGGTCTTGTCACGTGAAAGTGTTGTTGCTGACGGAAGCGTATCGCATTCCGACAGAGCAACAGGCTTTGAGTCGGAAACCTTGTTAAGGGAAAGAAAAGCATTTATCTGTCTGTCGGTAGAAGCCGCCGAATAAATATCCGCAGAAATGATATCGCAGTATTTGTCGCCTACATACCACGCAGGGTTCTGAGCATTCCATACCCAGATGAGATTATCAAGGTTATGGTAATCTGTAAAACGCTTGTAGAGAAGCTCCCACAGCCATTTGTAGGAATCAGGGTCACAGCCCCACCAGAACCAGCCTCCGCTTGCTTCGTGAAGAGGTCTGAAAAGTACAGGCACGTCACGGTCACGGAAGCTCCTGAGATTTTCTGCTATGAGGTCAATGTCACGGACGATTTCAAGACATTCCTCGCTGATAGCTCTTTCGTCGCAAAGCTCAGCTATTCTGCTGAAATCAAGAGTTGAAATGTCCATCTCGGTAACAGCCTTTGAAAGGTCAAATTCCGTTTCTGAGGAATAGAAGCTTCCCTCGTTCATCGGTGCAGCCCAATGCCAGCTGAAGCCGACAATACCGCCGTTTTCCCACCATTCAAGAGCAGGTGAAATCTCATCGGCGAAAACGCCCTCGTCGGCTGTGTAGTAAAGCAGGTCAGAAAAACGTATTGCAGGATGTTTACCTGTTTTATCGTAAATCGCTGCAATTTCAGCATTTGAGCCCATCGAAACATACTGTCCGCTCAGAATATTCTTTCCGTAAAGGCTACAGATTAAATCGTACAGCTTTTCAGCATTTTCCGACGGCGAGGTGTTTGAAAGCGCAGGGTACTCAAGAGTCAAATCCAGCTTTGAAATCTCATCGTTTGCGGAAATTTCAAGACGGTCAAGGAAAAATTCTCCGTCAAGAAGTCCGAATGAAATGGTGTATTCGCCTTTTTGCATATATACATTTTCAAAGGTGATTTTCTTAAAGCCACTGATTTTGTTGACAGTAAAGGTTTCTAATACAACACCGTCAACCAGAAGGCTGTTTGTAACCTTTTTGTCAGCTCCGACAGAAAGCGTGAAGTCATAATACTGTGTTTCCGGAAGAGTAACCTTTATGCTCCAGTCGTCTGTTGCGGGGTCGGTAAAACCGGCGGCACAGCCCTTTTTATCGCTGTAACCCTTTCGGTTTGTGGAAAGATTGACATTTCCAAAAAATTCGCCGTCAGCAGCATTATAGACCTTCTTGAACTTGGTATAGTTAAGCTCCACAGCGGGAATTTCTGATTTTTCAGTTGTTGTCGCAGGCTTTGTGGTGGATGACAGGGAGGTTGTTGGTTTCTTCTGCGAGCTTTGGGTCAGGGAAGAATTCTTGTCCCCGTCTTCGACAGCCGAGCAGGCGGTAGTGAAAAGCATTGCCGCCACCATAAGACAGCAGGTGAGTTTTTTAAGTGTTTTCATATTTCAGTCCTTTATTGCTTCAGTGGGATTCCCACGGGAAAATTTTTCTTATTACGGCATATTTCTACATAAAAATACACACACCATAATCATACCATATTTTACTTTTTTTCGCAACCAAAAAGCTTTGGTGTTTTCGCACAATTACAATAAAACTTTTTTGTTTAAAGTGCAGAATAACAAAAGACGGTAGTTAATTTTTTAACAAGGTGTAAATTCTCGGGAATTTCAAAAAAATATCGTTTTTCTATTTACAAAAGGCGTTATTTGTGATAAAATGTATATTTGAAGTAATGTGTTTATTTTGGGAACAACGAATCCGCAAAAGTTAATCTGCATTGCTAAGGTTTATATTTAACTTAATCTTTTTAGGAGGATAAAAAATGGCAAGAAAAATGAAAACCATGGACGGAAACAACGCTGCTGCATGGGCATCATACCCTTTCACAGAAGTCGCTGCTATCTATCCTATTACCCCTTCTTCAGTAATGGCTGAAGTTACAGACCAGTGGTCTGCTAAGGGACAGACAAACATCTTCGACCAGCCGGTTAAGGTTGCAGAAATGCAGTCAGAAGCCGGAGCTTCAGGTACAGTACACGGCTCACTTTCAGCTGGTGCACTTACAACAACATACACAGCATCACAGGGTCTTCTTCTTATGATTCCTAATATGTATAAGATTGCCGGTGAGCTTCTTCCTTGCGTAATTCACGTTTCAGCAAGATGCGTAGCTTCACACGCTCTTAACATTTTCGGAGACCACTCTGACGTATATGCATGCCGTCAGACAGGCTTTGCAATGCTCGCTTCGACTAACCCACAGGAAGTTATGGACCTCGGTACAGTAGCTCACCTTTCAACAATCAAGGGAAGAGTACCATTCCTCCACTTCTTTGACGGTTTCAGAACTTCACACGAAATTCAGAAGATTGAAGTTTGGGACAAGGAAGACGTTAAGTCAATGGTTGACATGGACGCTATTGAGGCATTCAGAAACAGAGCTATCAACCCAGAACACCCGGTTCTCAGAGGTACAGCTCAGAATGGCGACATTTTCTTCCAGGCAAGAGAAGCTTGTAACAACTACTACAACGAAATTCCTGCAGTAGTTGAAGAATACATGAACAAGGTAAACGAAAAGATTGGTACAGACTATAAGCTCTTTAACTACTACGGCGCACCAGATGCTGACCACGTTATCGTAGCTATGGGTTCAGTTTGTGACACAATCGAAGAAACAATCGATTACCTCAACGCAACAGAAGGCACAAAGCTCGGTCTTGTTAAGGTCAGACTTTACAGACCTTGGTGTTCAGACAAGTTCAATGAGGCTATTCCTGCAACATGTAAGCAGATTTCTGTTCTCGACCGTTCAAAGGAACCAGGCTCACTTGGTGAACCACTTTACCTCGATGTTGCTGCTACAATGAAGAAGTTCAGACCGGAAATGATTATTGCTCACGGTCGTTACGGTCTCGGTTCAAAGGATACAACACCTGCACAGATTAAGGCTGTATTTTGGAACTCATTCTTCTTCCACAACGATACTTATAAGGAAGAATTCACAATCGGTATCACAGACGACGTTACAAACCTTTCACTCACAACTGAAGGCAAGCTTGACTCTGCTCCACAGGGCACAACAGCTTGTAAGTTCTGGGGACTTGGTGCTGACGGTACTGTTGGTGCTAACAAGAACTCAATCAAGATTATCGGTGACCACACAGATATGTACGCTCAGGCATACTTTGCATATGACTCAAAGAAGTCAGGTGGTGTAACTGTTTCTCACCTCAGATTTGGTAAGACACCTATCAAGTCAACATACCTCATCAACCAGGCTGACTTTGTTGCTTGTCATAACGAAAGCTATATCACAAAGTACGACATGGTTTCTGACGTTAAGCCAGGCGGAACATTCCTCCTCAACTGTCAGTGGACAGATAAGGAGCTTGATAAGCACCTCCCAGGTCAGGTAAAGAGATATATTGCTGAAAACAACATTAAGTTCTATACAATCAACGGCGTTAAGATTGGTAAGGAAATCGGTCTTGGTTCAAGAATCAATACTGTTCTCCAGTCAGCATTCTTCAAGCTTGCTAACATTATTCCAATCGAAGAAGCTGTTAAGTTTATGAAGGACGCTGCTACTGCTTCTTACTCAAAGAAGGGTGAAGCTATCGTTAAGATGAACCACGACGCTATCGACGCTGGTTACCAGCAGATTCACGAAGTTAAGATTCCTGCTGCCTGGGCTAAGGCTAAGAATACAGCTATGGGTATGCCTAAGGTTAAGTGCGATGACAAGACTCTTGAAAAGTTCGTAAACGAAATTCAGATTCCTTGTAACGCTCAGGAAGGCGACAAGCTCCCTGTTTCAACATTCGTTGATATGGCTGACGGTACTTTCCCACAGGGTTCTGCTGCATTTGAAAAGAGAGGCATCGCTATCGACGTTCCAATGTGGAAGAGCGAAAACTGTATCCAGTGTAACTTCTGTTCATATGTATGTCCACACGCTGTTATCCGTCCTGTTGTTATGACAGAAGACGAGCTTAAGAAGGCTCCAGCTATTGCTAAGGATAAGGCTATCCCTTGCACAGGTATGGCTGGCTACTACTTTGTAATGACAATGTCAGCTCTTGACTGTACAGGTTGTGGTTCATGTGTAAACGTTTGTCCTGGTAAGAAGGGTAACAAGGCTCTCAATATGATGCCACTTGAAACTCAGCTTGCTGAACAGGAACTCTTTAACTACGGCGTTAAGCTCCCAGAAAAGAAGGAAGTTCTTGAAAAGTTCAAGGAAACAACTGTTAAGGGCTCACAGTTCAAGCAGCCACTCCTCGAATTCTCAGGCGCTTGTGCTGGTTGTGGTGAAACACCATACGCTAAGCTTATCACACAGCTCTTCGGCGACAGAATGTATATCGCTAACGCAACAGGTTGTTCATCAATCTGGGGTGGTTCAGCTCCTTCAACTCCTTACACAACAAACAAGGACGGCAAGGGTCCGGCTTGGGCTAACTCACTCTTTGAAGACAACGCTGAATACGGCTACGGTATGTTCCTCGCTCAGAATACAATCAGACAGAGAACAATCGCTAAGCTCCTCGAACTCCAGAAGACAACTAAGTCTGCTCCGGTTAAGGCTGCTATCGAAGGTTACCTCTCAACTGTAAACGACGGTAAGGCTAACTCACCTGCAACAGATGCTCTTATTGCTACTCTTAAGAAGTCAAAGACTAAGGCTTGCGAAGAAATCCTTAAGGATGCTGACTTCCTCAGAAAGAAGTCAATGTGGGTATTCGGTGGTGACGGTTGGGCTTACGACATCGGTTTCTCAGGTCTTGACCACGTTATCGCTTCAGGCGAAGACGTAAACATCTTCGTATTTGACACAGAAGTTTACTCAAATACAGGTGGACAGTCATCTAAGTCAACTCCAACAGGTGCTATCGCTCAGTTCGCTGCAGCTGGTAAGGAAGTTAAGAAGAAGGACCTCGCTGGTATCGGTATGTCTTACGGTTACGTTTATGTTGCACACATCGCTATGGGTGCTGACATGAATCAGTGTATCAAGGCTATTTCAGAAGCTGAAGCTTACAACGGACCTTCACTCATCATTGCTTATGCTCCATGTATCAACCACGGAATCAAGGGTGGTATGAGCATTGCTCAGACAGAAGAAAAGAAGGCTGTTGAGGCTGGTTACTGGCACCTCTTCAGATATAATCCTGCTCTCAAGGCAGAAGGCAAGAATCCATTTATCCTCGATTCTAAGGCACCTTCAAAGGATTATAAGGAATTCCTCATGGGCGAAGTTCGTTACAACGCACTTGCTCGTCAGAATCCTGAAAGAGCTGAAAAGCTGTTTGACAACGCTGTTAAGAACGCTGCTGACAGATACGATTACCTCGTAAGACTTTCAAAGCTCTACAACAACGAAGAAAAGTAATTTTTCGTAAAAGTTAAAATTAACCGCTCTCAGAAATGGGAGCGGTTTTTTTGTGTTGCACAAGCCCTTGCGTGGGTGCGAAGCACCCCTGCCTGCCCTGAAGGCAGACGGTTTGCAGGTGACTGCAAACCACGCAAGGGCGTAAAATAAAGCGTTCCCGCTCTTTTTTTGAGTAGAAACGCTTTGTTTTTTATTAAATTATAGCCTCGGCGTGACGGGTGACGTGACAGCCTACATTTACCGAAACAGGCAACCCTGCAATGTGAGTAGGTGCTTGCTCGATATTTACAGCAAGTGCAGTTACAGTTCCGCCAAAGCCCTGAGGACCAATGCCTAAGCGGTTGATTTTTTCTAAAATTTCCGACTCCATATCAGCGTAAAGTGGCTTTTCATTTCTTATGGAAACACTTCTGCAAAGTGCTTTTTTTGCAAGATAAGCGCATTTTTCAAAATCTCCGCCAATTCCCACGCCCACAACTATCGGCGGGCAAGGATTTGAACCACTTTTTGAAATCACAGAAACAACCCAGTCAATGATTTCGTCTTTGGTAACACTTGGTGTCATCATTTTCAGTGCAGACATATTCTCGCTACCGAAACCCTTAGGCGCAACCATAATTTTAACGCTTTCGCCGTCAACTATCGAGAGATGAAGTACCGCAGGTGTGTTGTCGCCGGTGTTTACTCTCTCCAAAGGGTCGGAAACTATTGAACAGCGAAGCTTTCCTTCGGTGTAACCCCTCGCAACCCCTTTGTTTACCGCATCATTAAGACTTCCGCCCACAAAGTGAACGTCCTGTCCGATTTCCATAAATACAACAGCCATTCCTGTATCCTGACAAATTGGGATATTTTCGCTTTTAGCAACTCTTATGTTTTCACAAAGGTCGTCAAAAACGTTCTTCCCCACAGGCGAAAGCTCTTTTTCCTTCGAGCAGAAGATACAGCTTTCCAAATCCTCAGGAAGATAAAGATTACTCTTTATACAAAGTTCCCTTACGGTATTTTCGATTTCTGAAACATTTATTTCACGCATAGTTTTATCCTTAATTATTACTTAATCTGTTTTCCTTCAGCAAAAACCATAAGAGGCTCTTCGATAAGTCCCAAAGGGTCGCCGGCAAAAACACAAAGGTCAGCGTCTTTTCCTGCCTCAACGCTTCCAACTCTGTCGTAAAAACCTCCGATTTTCGCAGGAATACAGGTGATAGCTTCAAGTGCCTCGTAATGAGTCAGACCGCCCTTCATAGTGAGTCCTGCCGAAATAGCAAGATACTGAATCGGGATTTCGCTGTGGTCTGTACATACAGCAACCTTACAGCCGTTGTCCCTGAGGATTTTTCCGTTTTCAAGAGAAACATTCATAAGCTCAGGCTTGCTTCTGTCTGAAATAACAGGACCGATGATTGCATCACAGCCGTAAAGCTCCTCTGCAACAAGATGTCCCTCTGTGCAGTGTACAAGCACAGGCGAAATATTAAATTCCTTTGAAATTCTAAGTGCAGTAAAGATGTCATCAGCTCGGTGACAGTGAAAATGCGCTTTTGTTTCCCCGTTCAAAAGAGGGATAAGACTGTCAAGCTTTGCATCAAAATCAGGCTCATCTGTTTCGTTGTCTGTTTTTGATTTTAAAAGCTGGTCCTTGTATTTTACTGCCTTTGTAAGAGTTTCTCTTATAAGTGAAGCCGTTGCCATTCTGGTAACAGGAGCTTCTTCTTTGTTTAAGTATGTCATTTTAGGGTTTTCGCCAAGGGCGAACTTAATTCCGATTTCCTTTAAAATCATATTGTCAACACGTTTTCCCGTAGTTTTGATTGCAACAACATTACCTGCAATAGCATTTGTTGACCCGGGTGCAACCGCAACAGTTGTAACACCTGCATTTCTCGCCTCTGAGAAAGTCAAATCCATAGGATTGATTGCATCAATGACACTGAGATGAGGAGTAACAGGGTCGCTGTCCTCGTTAAAGTCCTCGCCTTCAACTCCCACGCCTGAATTCATCAGACCCATATGGGTATGAAGGTCAATAAAGCCGGGGTAAACGCACATTCCCGAAAGGTCAATATCCCCGTCGGAAATTTTAGCAGGTGCACCCTCGCAGACTGAAACAATCTTTCCGTCGTTAATTTCAATATAGCCGTTTTCGATGACGGTTTTTTCGTCATTCATAGTAAAAATAACACCGTTATATAAAATCATAAAAACCCCACCTAAAATTTATTTGTTGAACCAAAACCGCCCTCTCCGCGGACAGTCTGTGAAAGCTCTCCGGTTTCTTCTGTATCCACCATTAAAACAGGAGTAACCACAAGCTGTGCGATTCTCTCATCAGGGCTTACTGTATAAGCTTCCTTACCGTGGTTTATCATAGCAACTATAATTTCACCACGATAGTCAAGGTCAACAACTCCCACACAGTTTGCAAGAGTAAGTCCGTGCTTTGTAGCAAGTGAAGAGCGTGCATAAATAAGCAACGCAACCGCTTCATCTCCCACATACTCGGTAGCAAGTCCCGTAGGAATCTTAACAATTTCTCCCGCTTTGACTTCGAGAGGGGAGTCTATACAGGCACAAAGGTCAAGCCCTGCACTGCCTGATGTAGCACGCTTCGGGATAATTGCATTTTCTCTTAGTTTTTTAAATAAAAGCTTCATTATATAATTCCTCTGTAATAAAGTCCTCTGGTAAATTTCCCTTCACAGGCTTCACCCTTCAAGAATTTCTCAGTAATTCTCTTTACCTCGTCAGGTGTTTCCTTATAGAATTTCAGAAGGATATAGTCAACATTCAAATCATTCTGCTTATCGGCAAGCCACAGAGTATCGCAATTTAAAACCTCGGTATATCCCTGTTTTTTCATACATTTTATCGGAAAATCCCTGTCTGTACGGTCGGTGATAAAGCCTTTGCATCTTGAGCAGTCACCGATAGGGCAGTTTCTTGTAAGCATAACCGGAAGCTGTCCGTAGCCTACAACCGAAAGCTCAGTGAAATCCCCGATAGCATTAATCTGCGTCACCTTAAGCTCAGGTGAAAGCGTAACCGATGAAAGTTTTTCACCTGCAAGCATTTCAAGTGCCATAGAATTTGTCACATTAAGACCAAAGTCCCCGTGAAGCTCAAATCCCATTTTACTGCAAAGCTCTATATGTGCATAATTTGACACAAAAGCCTTGGTAAAGCCGAGCCTATAGGCTTCTTCAAGCTGTTTTTCAAGGCGTTTTTCGTCGGTAATAAACCTCGGCAGTGAAACCGCCAGCTTATCAATAGGAAGTCCCTCACAGTTTTTAACGTCGTCAACAGGGATAATTCCCATATCAATCCTATCAAAATCAACACTTCTCAGCTGGCTTGCACTTGATACGTCAAGTCTTAGCTGACGGTGTTTTAAATTACAAATCTTCGGATAGAAAAACTGCAGTTTTTCCATATCAAAGCTGACGTTTTTAGTATTTTTCAAAATACGGGCCTCATCAAGCCTCTGACAAACCTCACGTCTTAACGCGTTAAGCTCGCCTGCGCTCACTGAAAGCCCCTCGTCAATATCGCTTTCAAGGCAGGAGAAGCTATAAATGGTATCCCCGAGCTTTGAAAGCTGTTTTTCACACATTTCTGCGTTTATACTTCTGTTTTGTGCCTTTTCGGGAATTTTACCCGAAACCTCGGCGTGGTTTCCCATATCATCTGAAATTTTCAGTCTGACAGGTTTGTTATTTTTAATTTCAATGAAAAACTTAACGTCGGAAATTTTAATTTCCTTATTATAAATCTGACGCAACTTCGGCAAAACATCGCCTGCCTCCATAACGTCCTCTTTTGTTCTTATTCCGAACATCTCACGGCGTTTTCCCGTATAATAGCCGTCTGTAAAACCGCTTCGTGAAAAAACGGATTTAAGGCAGTCAAGGTCGTATTGCTCGCCCTTAAGTGACTTCACGCAGGCTTCAGTTGCCCCTGCAACATATTCAGGGCGTTTCATTCTTCCTTCGATTTTAAGTGAAGAAACGCCTATTTCTTCCATATCTTTAAGATAAGGCACAAGGCACATATCCTTAAGAGAAAGAGAATTTTCATTTCCGCCGGTTCTGAGGTGGTTATTAAAAGGGAGTCGGCAAGCCTGTGCGCAACGTCCTCTGTTAGCACTTCGTGAGCCTATCATAGCTGACATATAGCACTGTCCCGAAACGCTCATACACAGTGCTCCGTGAACAAAGGCTTCGATTTCAACATCTCTGTTACAGCAGCTTTTAATTTCTTCCTTTGTAAGCTCTCTGGCAACCACAACTCTTGAAAATCCCAGCTTCTTAGCAAAATCCACACCCATAGGGGTATGGATTGTCATTTGTGTAGAAGCATGTATTTCCATATCAGGGCAAGCCTTTTTAACGATATTCACAACCGCCAAATCCTGTGAAATTATTCCGTCGACACCAATTTCGCAGGCGTTTTTGATTTCTTCTGCAAGCATCGGAAGTTCGTCATCAGTAGCAACAGTGTTTATTGCCTGATAGATTTTGACTCCGTTTCTATGACAAAGCTTAACCGCATTTTCCAGTTCCTCGCGGGTAAAATTATCAGCACTCTGTCTTGCAGAAAACATTTTTCCTCCCACATAAACAGCACCGCAACCGCTTCTCAGTGCGCTTATGAGGGTATCGGGATTTTTACAAGGTGAAAGTATTTCAACAGCCATTATTTCAACTCTTTTGGGATAATAACATCAGGGATTGTATAGGTTGATGATGAAGTGATTTCCATCTGTTTTGGTTCAACCTGCTGTGTAGCCATTCTGTGTGCAGCTCTTGCAGCGATAGCAGCCTTTGCAGCAGCCTCTGCGTCAGCCTGAGCTTTTTCTGCCTTTGCCTTTTCTATTGCAACCTGTGCCTCAACGTCAGCCTTTGCCTTTGCCTGAGCCTTTGCCTGCTCGATAGCAACCTGAGTTTTTGCCTGAGCCTTAGCTTCTTCAATGGCAGCCAGAGCCTTAGCTTCTGCTTCAAGCTTAGCGGCAGTTATAGCGCTCTGAGCCTTCTTTTCAGCTTCAGCCTTAATGATAGCTTCCTTCTTGGCGTGTTCCTCAGCAGCCTTGACTGCAGCTTCAGTTTCAATCTTCTTGTTGAACATTCTTCTGATTTCAAGTTCTTTCTGGAGTTCGTCGCACTTAGCCTTAAGAGCACGGACTTCCTTCTGTGCTTCGTCGCACTTGAGTCTTGCGTCGCCGGCATCATCGACATAGTCCTTAATCTGTGCACGGAGGTTGTCGATAGTAGCCTGAGCCTTGAGTCTTTCGTCAACGCTTTCAAGAGCTGCAAGTATTGCGGCATCGATAACATTTGTGTTAAGGTTTTCCGAAACGTGTGCTCTTACCCTTTCGTCAACAACTGCTGCAATCTTTCTGATATAGTTCTCAGGTTCGTCAGTTGAAAGGCTGAAAGGGCGGTTGAAAACGGTTACATTTACGATGTTTTTCATTGAAAATCCTTCTTTCTCCTCATATTTGAGTACTATTAAATACATTATACAATATTCATTTGAAATTGTAAAGGAATTACGACAAAAAATAAGATAAAAATTTGTTATTTTTTGCGCCTCGTTTGAAAAAACGCACCCTCGGGCGTTTTTTCTTTGTGAAGCCCCTGCGGGGCTTCTGTCGGCGAGCGTTCGCTCGCCTGACGAGGCGCTTGAAAAGAGCAGAAATTTGTGGTAGACTAAAAGATAAATAAGGGATAAAAATCCTTGAAAGGATGATGAAAATGAAGATTTTTGATATATCGCAGGAAGTCTTTGACTGTGCTGTTTTTCCGGGCGACCCGAAACCTGTCCGTAATAGGATGATGCTGATAAAAAAAGGCGACGTCTGTAATCTGACAGGAATAGAAATGTGTGCTCATAACGGTACGCACGTTGACGCACCTTATCACTTTATCGACGAAGGCAGGTCAATCGGAGAAGTGCCCCTCGAACATTATGTGGGATATGCCTCAGTATTCCACCACGAGGGCGATGTTACAGAAAGCGACGCTGTCGGTATTATAAATAATGCAAAAAGTCTTGGTGACGACTGCGAAAAAAGAATACTTATTGGCGGAAATGCTACTGTTACCGAAGAATCTGCAAAAGTATTTGCAAGGGAAGGCGTAAAGCTTGTTGGAAACGAGTCACAGACAGTAGGCCCTGAAAATGCACCTAAAAATGTTCATATGATTTTGCTTGGCGCAGAAGTTACCCTGCTTGAAGGAATACGACTTTCTGACGTGCCTGACGGGAAATATCTTCTTAACTGTGCACCTTTAAATCTCGGAGGCGCAGATGGTGCGCCTTGTAGAGCAATTCTTTTGAGTATGGAGGAATAAAATGATTAAACTACTGTTTGTCTGCCACGGCAATATCTGCAGGTCGCCGATGGCGGAGTTTGTTATGAAGGATATAGTGAGAAAAAACGGGCTTAGTGATGAAATTTATGTTGAGTCCTGCGCTACAAGTACCGAAGAAATCGGAAACGACATTCACTACGGCACAAAAAGAAAGCTCACAGAAAAGGGTATTCCTTTTGAAAGACGTGGTGCAAGACAAATCACAAAAAAGGACTACGACAACTTCGACTATGTAATCCTTATGGACAGCTACAACACGAGAAATTTAAAAAGAATTATTCCTGATGATACCAAAAACAAGGTTTTTAAGCTCCTTGATTTTTCTGAAAGAAAAGGCGAGGATATCGCTGACCCTTGGTATACGGGGAATTTTGACGAAACCTATAACGACGTCCTTGAGGGTTGTCAGGGACTTTTTGAAAAAATTAAATCTGAAATATAATAACTGAATATGTATCGCCTTTTTGGGAAAGATATTTGAGAAAAATTACAAAAACAGGTGGTTTTTATGATTCTCAAAAATATTGTTTCGCCTCTTAAGGGACAGGTCATAAGTGTTGAAGCTGTGCCTGATGAGGTTTTTTCAAAAAAAGTGTTGGGTGACGGCTGTGCGATTTTACCTGAAAACGGAAATATTTACAGTCCCGTTGACGGGGTTGTAACTTCTGTTGCCGAAACCAACCACGCTTACGGTTTTATGTCAGACGACGGAATGGAAATTCTTGTCCACTTTGGTATTGAAACCGTTTCTCTGAAAGGCGAGGGATTTGTTCCAAAGGTAAAGGTCGGCGACAGAGTGACGAAGGGTATGCTCATTTGTGAAGCCGACCTTGATTTTATTGTGAAAAAAGGACTCAACCCTGTAACCTGCGTGCTCATCTGCGACGGAGCCGAGGGAATGGAGCTTGCCGCCATTGAAGGGAATGTTGAAGCAGGATATTTTATCATCGAAGCAAAGGAAGAGGAAAAAGAAAAATCTCACCGCAAAACAAAAAAGACCTTTGACTTTGACTTTTTACAAAAGCTCGGAAAGGTGCTTATGACGGTAATTGCCGTTATGCCTGCCGCAGGACTTATGATTTCAATCGGAAAGCTTATTTCTATGGCAGGAAATTCTCCTTTTCTCAGCTCCGTGGGAAGCGTTACCGAAAACATCGGCTGGGCGATTATCGGAAATCTCCACATTCTTTTTGCAGTAGCTATCGGTGGCTCGTGGGCAAAGGAAAAAGCAGGCGGAGCTTTTGCGGCGCTTTTAGCGTTTATCCTTATAAACAATATTACGGGAGCAGTTTTCGGAGTGACAGCCGATATGCTCTCAAACCCTGAAGCAACGGTAAATTCCATCTTCGGAAAGCCTATGGAGGTTTCCTCTTATTTTACGTCGGTAATGGGCTCGCCGGCACTTAATATGGGTGTTTTCGTGGGCATTATTTCAGGCTTTTTAGGTGGAATTGTCTACAACAAATACTACAATTTCCGAAAGCTTCCTGACGCACTTTCCTTCTTTAACGGAAAACGTTTTGTTCCTCTTGTTGTAATTTTATGGTCGGTAATCGCTTCGCTGATTTTAAGCGTTGTGTGGCCGGTTGTTCAGTCAGGAATCAACAGCTTCGGCGTCTGGATTGCAAACTCTGCTGACACATCACCACTTTTAGCACCATTTGTTTACGGGACTCTCGAAAGACTTCTTTTGCCATTCGGACTTCACCATATGCTGACAATTCCGATGAATTACACTTCCTTTGGTGGAACCTACACCATTTTGACTGGCGCAAACGCAGGCTCACAGGTTTTCGGACAGGACCCCTTGTGGCTTGCGTGGATAACAGACCTTATCAATCTTAAGAATGCAGGAGATATTTCAGGCTACGAAGCACTTCTTTCATCGGTAACACCTGCAAGATTCAAGGTTGGTCAGATGATTGGTGCAACAGGACTTCTTCTGGGCGTGGCACTTGCAATGTACCGCTGTGTTGACAAGGACAAGAGAAGAAGCTATCGTTCAATGTTTTTGTCGGCATCGCTGGCAGTATTTCTGACAGGTGTTACTGAGCCTCTTGAGTTTATGTTTATGTTCTGTGCAATTCCACTTTATATTGTTTATGCCATTTTACAGGGCTTTGCTTTTGCCTTGTCGGGTCTTATCCCTCTGAGACTTCACTCTTTCGGAAACGTGGAATTTCTTACAAGAGTTCCTATGTCGGTAAATGCAGGACTTCTCGGAGATATTATCAATTTCGTTATCAGCTGTGTTGTATTCTTTGCTGTGGGATATTTCGTGGCATACTTTATGATAAGAAAATTCGGCTACGCAACCCCCGGCCGTCTCGGAAATTACACCTCGGGAGAAAACACCGAAGAATTTAAAGACGACAAGGGTGAAAGAGATGTAAACTCTCAGCCGGAAAGAATTATCTCCCTTCTCGGAGGCAGAGAAAACATTACTCTTGTTGACGCCTGTATGACAAGACTGAGAGTAACTGTTAAAAATCCTGACCTTGTGGCTGATGCCGAAAGCTGGAAAAAAGAAGGTGCTCTCAGTCTCTTGAAAAAAGGAACAGGAATTCAGGCAGTTTACGGGCCCAAGGCTGACGTGCTGAAGTCGGATATAAACGACATTCTGTGACGGCACGGCTTTGCTGTCGCAAGCCCTTCGGAGCTGCGACAGCTGACCTTTCAAGCGCGGAGCGCTTGAAAAGAAAAGGGGCAAAGCCCCTGCAGCCGTGCCGACGGCAAAGGAAGTAGGGAAATATGAAGCTTATGACTCTTAACACCCACAGTCTTGTGGAGGAGAATTACGAAGAAAAACTCAAGGAATTTGTAAAGGGCGTTATAGCTGAAAAGCCTGATATAATCGCTTTGCAGGAAATAAACCAGTCGGTTTGTGGCGATGTGGTAAAAGGAAAAATCGAGGGATATTTTCCAAGCTGTAAAGGAATAAAAATAAAAAGCGACAACCATCTTCTGACAGTTTTTAAAATGCTTAAAAAAGAAGGGCTTTTTTATCATTTTACAATGACACCTATGAAAAAAAGCTACGGAAAATACGAAGAATGTGTCGGTATAATGAGCTTATCCCATATCGAGGAAATATCTCTTGCGACGGTAAGTGATATTGACAGCTATGACAACTGGAAAACAAGAAAAATCATCGGAATACGTGTCAGAAATTTTTCGGACAAGTGGTTTTATTCTGTTCATTTCGGCTGGTGGACGGACAACGAAGAGCCTTTTTCAAAGCAGTGGGAAAGGGTTATTTCCCACATAAAGAATCAAGGCGAGGTGTGGCTGATGGGCGACACAAACGCCCCTGAGCTTTCAGGCGAAAGCTATGAAGAAATCCAAAAAAGCGGGTTTCACGACAGCTATACACTTGCTGAAAAAAAGGACGAGGGTTACACCGTAGCAAAGGTTATTGACGGATGGAAAGACAAAATAAGTGACACCGACGGAATGAGAATCGACCAGATTTGGTGTAGTAAAAAAACACCAGTGAAAAGCTCACGGGTGGTGTTTAACGGAAAATATTACAATGAGGTTTCCGACCATTCTGGCGTTGTTGTGGAGGTTTAATATATGAAATCATTTAAATATAAAATAAAGGATGAGCTTGGTATTCACGCACGTCCGGCAGGGCTTCTCTGCAAAACCGCAAAGGAGCTTGACAGCGAAATTACCATAAAAAAGGGTGATGTTACTGTTTCGGCAACACGACTTATGGCGCTTATGGGGCTTGGAATCAAGTGTGGCGACGAGGTAGAAGTTGTCGCAAACGGCGGCAACGAGGAATCCTCAATCACCACTATGAAAAACTTCTTTGAAGAAAATCTGTAAAAAACAAGACCTTGGGACATCAGAATCCCAAGGTCTTTATATTACATATTTTTCTCCGAAAGTCTTTTTGTCATTTTGTGTTTAAGATAAATAAAACAGAGCGAATGTGCCACAAAGGTCAGAATCCACGACACAGGGTATGACCAGTAAACAGTTTCGATACGGTGAAAATCCTCAACCTGAAAGATTGTTCCAATCCACACAAGACGCAGTCCACAAACGCCCACTACCGATACAATCATTGGCACAACAGAGCTTCCGATACCTCGGAGTGCGCCAACCATAACGTCCATAATTCCGCAGATGGCGTAGGTTGCACTTATTATGGAAAGTCGTGACATACCTGCCTGAATGACCTTTGAGCTTCCCGAATAAATCGACAGCAGAGGCTGTCCGAAAATATAACAGAGATTTCCCAGAACAGCGCCCGTCACAAACACGCACAAAAGTCCGGTAATAACTATTTTGTTTATTCTTTCGTACTTTTCTCCGCCGTAATTCTGGCTGACAAATGAAATTGTAGACTGGTGGAAGGAATTCATAGCTACCCACACAAAGCCTTCGATGTTTCCGGCGGCAGAGTTTCCTGCCACAACAACATTTCCGAAGCCGTTTACAGAAGCCTGAATTACCACGTTTGAAAGTGAAAATACTATTCCCTGAAAGCCTGCCGGCAGACCAATCTGAATAATTTTAAAGAATATACCTTTGTCTATTCCAAGCTGTCTGAGGATAAGCTTTATAGCACCTGTTTCCTTCATAAGACAGCGGATAACGAGGAATGCCGACATAAACTGTGAAATAATAGTTGCCAGTGCAACTCCCGCAACACCCATATGAAAGATTATTACAAAAGCAAGGTTAAGCAGTACGTTTAAAATTCCTGACGCAAAAAGATAGTAAAGAGGTCTCTTGGTGTCTCCTACTGCTCTGAGGATTGCCGCCGCAAAGTTGTAAACCATCATAGCAGGCATTCCGAAAAAGTAAATTTTAAGGTAAATTGTCGCAAGAGGCAGAACCTCTTCAGGAGTCTGCATAAGCTGTAAAAGTCCTTTTGCTCCGAAAAATCCTACAACCGTCAGCACAAGTCCGCTGATAAATCCAATCATCACCGAGGTGTGTACGGCACGGCTGAGGGACTTGTCCTTTCCGGCACCGATATAGCGTGCGCATACAACGTTTGTACCAACAGAAAGCCCCATAAAAAGGTTTGTCATAAGGTTTACAAGGGCAGTTGTCGAGCCTACCGCCGCAAGAGAATCGTCCCCCGCAAAGCGTCCAACAACAACGATATCCGCAGCGTTGAAAAGAAGCTGTAATATACTTGAAAACATAAGCGGTAAAGTAAATGCGAGCATTTTCTTTAATACAGGACCGCTTGTCATATCCATCTCATAATTTTTTGTTGACGTAAAAGGTCACTTCCTTAATTTTTTTCAAAGAATAGTTTAGCACATCTGGTTTTAAACTTCAACTAAAAATTATTGTAAATTATTGAATAATGTGATATACTATATGATAACAGCAGGTATTTTTACTTTATTTGTCACGGGGTTTACACAAAAACAGGTTATTATTTTGTGGGAAATTTTGTGATGATTGAAAGGAATTGATTACATGTCAAAACTTCTTATAGTTGACGATGAAGCAAAAATCCGCATCGTAGTAAAGGAATATGCAGAGTTTGAGGGCTTTGAAACCGATGAAGCACAAAACGGTATGGAAGCGGTTGAAAAGGCAAGAAACAACGATTATGACCTGATTATTATGGACGTTATGATGCCGAAGCTTGATGGGTTTTCTGCTTGTAAGGAAATAAGAAAAACAAAGAAAACCCCTATAATTATGCTTTCGGCAAGAGGTGAGGAATACGACAAGCTTTTCGGCTTTGAGCTGGGAATCGACGACTACGTTGTAAAGCCTTTTTCACCTAAGGAATTACTTGCGAGAATAAGAGCTGTCCTTACAAGAAGCAACGCCGTTAAGGTTCAGGAAGATGTTGTTACCTATCAGGGGCTTGTTATCAATATGACCGCAAGAGAGGTTACTATCGACGGTCAGAGAATTCAGATGACACCTAAGGAATACGAGCTTCTGTTTTATCTTGTAAAGAATATGAACATAGCACTTTCCAGAGAAAAGCTTCTTGAGGAAGTGTGGGGATTTGATTTTTACGGCGATGACAGAACAGTTGACACTCACATCAAAATGCTCAGAAACAGTCTCGGTGAATACAGAAATCTGATTATTACCCTGAGAGGAATGGGATATAAGTTTGAAAAAATCTGATAAGAAAAAGAAAAAAGGAAAAAAGCTCTTTTCTAAAATATCAAGCCTCAGAAGTTATATCTGGATAAGCTTTATTGTCTTTACCTTTGCGATTTTAGGACTGTTGTGGTTTTTTCAGTATCTTCTTCTGGAAAGCTATTATTCGGCAATGAAAACAGACCAGCTTGTCAAGGTTGCTGAAAGTATTTCCTCAAAGCCGGAAACTCCGATAAACGAAAGCTTTCAGGAGAGGATAACTACCGAGGCTTTTCGCAACAGCGTGTGTATCGCTGTAACGGATACCCGTGGAAACTCCAAGTTTTTCTGCAATATGCTTGGTGGTTCGTCAATGCTTGAAAAAGACATTCTGACTAACTTCAGTGCGATGATTTACGGTATCAAATCCGATTATGAAAATCAAGAAGAAGATATAATGACGCAGGCGTTTGAAAATACTCAGTATGATACAAAATCAGTTGTGGTTGTGACAAAATGCGAGCTAAAGGGCGAGGAGGTTTATGTTTACATAGAATCCTCCCTTGAAATGCTGGATTCTACATCAGACATCATCAGGACTCAGCTTTTTTACATTACCATAATTCTTTTTGAGCTTGCGTTTATCATTACGCTGTTTATTTCAAGCAGGCTTTCACAGCCGATTACAAAAATTACCGAAACAGCAAAGCGTTTTGCGGAGGGCGACTTTACGGCGAAATTTGAGGACAGCAGCTACGTTGAAACAAAGGAGCTTGCAAAGGCTCTTGATAAGGCGAGAAAGGATATTTCAAAAATTACCGACCTGCGTCGAGACCTTATTGCAAACGTTTCGCACGATTTGAGAACTCCGCTGACCATTATCAAGTCATATGCTGAGATGATTAGGGATATTTCAGGAAACAAGCCGGAAAAACGTGAGGAACACCTTCAGGTTATCATCGACGAAAGCGACAGACTTTCTGCGCTGGTAAGCTCGCTTCTGGAGCTTTCCAAGCTTGAAAGCGGAAATATGGAAATGGAATATTCCGAGTTTTCTATCAACCAGAAGCTTGACGAGATTATGCAGAGATATGCTCTTCTTTGTGAAAACGACGGTTATGATATTACCCTTCAGAAGGATGAGGACAGAATTTGTAAAGCTGACGTTTCAAAGCTGGAGCAGGTTTTCTACAACCTTATAAACAATGCTGTCAACTATTGCGGAGAGGGTAAGAAGGTTTCGGTTGTTCAGATAAACAAGGAGAATGCTGTGCGTATTGAGGTTCACGACGACGGCGAGGGAATTCCTAAGGACCAGCTTCCGATGATTTTTGATAGATACTATCGAAACGAACGCCACAAGAGAGATAAGATGGGAACAGGTCTGGGACTTTCTATTGTCAAGGAAATTCTCAAGATGCACGAGTTTCCGTTCGGGGTTTCAAGCGAAGTGGGAAAAGGCTCGGTGTTCTGGTTTGAAATAGTTTTAAATGACGAAAAATAACACAAAACTCTGCCTGAATAAGAGGTTTTTCGGGCAGAGTTTTTGTTTTTCCACACTTGACAAGAGGGAGCAAAAGTCGTATAATGATAATGTTGTTTTCGAGGTGTAGCTCAGTTTGGTAGAGCACTACGTTCGGGACGTAGGGGCCGTGGGTTCAAGTCCCGTCACCTCGACCAATAAAATCCGCAATGCTGGTGTTTTCACTGGTGTTGCGGCATTTTTTTATCAGTTTTTCTCTTATGTAAAGCGGAAGTGCATTTATATACACTTCCACATAATTTTCGTATACTAAAACCTTGTCAAGATAGAGATTTATAAGTTGTCGTTTTGTTTCAATACTTCCTTCAAGAAATAAATCCCTTGCTCTTTTGTAGGCTTCTGTGATTTGTTTTTCAGTCAGCACCTGTGTTTTCAGATTACTTTCTGCAATGGCAAGCTCGCTTTCAAGTCTTGCTTTTTCATTTTCCTGTTCGCTTAACGCAGTTATCAAAGCTGTGCTTCCCGTGTTTGCAATTACCGAAACAAGGTTTCTGATTTTACCTTCTGTATCCTTAATGCTGTTTCGCAGTGCGTTCAGTTCATCGTCAGCACTGCTTATTTTCCTCGCATAGTAATCCTGATACTTCTTTACGAGTATCGGGATTTTTTCATCTGAGAGCACCACACGGAGGATTTCCCTGAGAACATATTCTTCTATGTACTCCTTTCGGATTTCTTTGTTTTTGCAACTTATTCCTGAATACCGACGTTTGGTTGAGCAGGTGTATGATGAGTATTCTGTCTTGTTTTTCTTTCCCGAACGCCTTGAACCACCACTGTATGCCCCACCACATTTGCCACAGAAAATCTTGCCTGTAAGGAGATAGGTGTGCTTTTTCCCACGATAGGTTTTCAGGCGTTTTCGTGAACAGATTATTTTATTGACACTTTCAAAAAGCTCGTCGCTGATTATTCTGGGCATTCCGTCAGCTATTCTCACTATCTCATCTTCAAACTTGTTTAGATGGCTGTTGTACTTCCCGTCAGCGTCTTTTGAAGCACGTCGGTTGTAAATATACACGCCCTTATATTTTTCGTTTCTTAGCATTTCGTTCAGAAGATTTTTACCGAAAGGATTTCCGTAAATCCGGCGGCAACTACCTCCGTGCTAAACAGTGGGAGGATTTAACCGTCGAAGTACGGATAAGCTGATGTGAATAAGAAACAAAATGACCTCCTCATTCCGAAAGGAATGGGGAGGTTTTTGTTCTGATTATTATTTGAATCCAACATAACTTTTTCGTTTTTCTGTGTAGATTTACCTATACTAATATGATATAATCAAAATATAATGAAAAGGAGGATGCCCAATGAAAGCGCATGAAATTCTTAAAGCGGCAGAGCGAAATGATAGCATCTATGCCCTTGCAGAAAATAGCCATTATGATGTAAGGTCTGTTCAACTACATGTTAAAAGCTATTTTAGCGCGGTTACGTATAAAAGGATTAGTATATATTACAGAATTGCCCAGACCCTAGAATTAATACGACGCGAAGGCTATACGGTTGAAAAAGCCTATTTAGCTGTTACCGGCTCAGACAACACTTTTTATTATTATAATTTAATTAAGGAAATTCAAGCAAGAACCCCTTGGGAGCAGAAACGTTTTCTTGAGGCCATGGCGGTTATTGAGACGTTAGCTAAAGCAAACAAGCCCATAACTCTTAAGGAATTGGGCTGCAATCGGTCGCTTATTATTTATATACGAAATACATTGGGCTATTCAGTTTTGAGCAAACCGCGTGCAGGTTATTACTTCAGCTCCAACTACAATGATAAGAAAAATTGCTTAGGGTGGATAAATAATTGGCGAAAGAGCTTTGGAATTGCAGAAAATTACGCCTTCAAGTGATTTTTTGAGACTGCAGCAAAGTAACCTCCCCAACTCTTATGAGTTGGGGAGGTTTTGTGGTTATGGGAGAATTTTCCAAAAAAGTTTTTACCTCTATACAAGTAAAAACTTTTAGTTTTGACATAGTTTTTCGGTTTAGATGCAGAAAACCGTCCCACTTTTATGAGTTGGGACGGTTTTTGTGTTTAATGAGATTATTTTCTGCGTGGAGATTTAGCACTTGCTGACGGCTTTGTGCCGAATTCAATTTTACCATGCTTCTCTTCAAATTCCTCTATGCTGTCTCGGATAAGCACAAGTATCTGACTGTTCGCAGAACGACCCTCGTAATCCGCTACATAATGCAATTTATCAAGCATCTCTTCATCAATTCTTATAGATAAACTTTTAATAGCCATATAAGTACTCCTTTATGTATCTATTATGGCTTTGTTTTAACATCAAAATGTGTTATAATCGGAATTGTAAAATCATTGTGCGTTCAAAGTGCGTTTAAAGGAGGAATTATGAAAGTAGCAGTAATCGGCTCACGAGGCCTGACCATATCAAATCTGGGAAACTATCTCCCCTGCACAACCACAGAAATTATTTCAGGTGGTGCGAAAGGCGTTGACACTTGTGCGAGGAAATATGCCCTGTCTCACGGCATAAAAATAACGGAGTTCCTGCCTGAATACGAGAAATACGGCAGAGCTGCTCCGTTAAAACGAAATATAACAATAATTCAGAACGCCGACCTTGTGCTTGCGTTCTGGGACGGGAAATCCAAGGGTACAAAGTTTGTGATTGATAGCTGTGAGAAGCTTGGGGTTGAAGTGAGGGTGGTTGAGGTGTTGTGATTTGCAATGAAATATGTTATAATGTAGAAAATATCGTTTATTGTCCGTACAAACGGACAGTACATAGTGTATATTGGTATTATGGAGGTGTTTTTTAATGCTTAACGAGGTTTATAAGAACAGGTCATAGGGAATACCCAGAGAGAATCAACACAAAATGAAATTATTCGGCAGATAACTCAAAAGGCCATATAAAATGAGTATAAAAGATAAATTTTGTTCCTGATCGAGTGATTGAAACTATCAATTCAGACGAGTGTTCGTATGAGGAAGTGAGAATACTACCTTCGTCTAATCGTTGCAGAACATCATCTCATTCTTCAATAATTGTTTGAATATCGCAACAAGCTAATATCCACAAGGCAAGTACACCGACGACATTGATGATCTCAAAATCAAATACGAAAATAATAACAGGCACGGGCGTTAATCTCTCGTGCCTGTTATCAACTTTTTCACATAGAATGAATATTTTCATTTAGCATATGCATATACTATATATGCATATTGCCGTCAGCGTGGCTAGATGACATGTCAATCAATTGTTCCAAAAGTTGAGCCGTAACCTATGGAACAAAAACGGCTTAGTTGGGGCGGGACCAACACGGCAATATGCTATTCTTTATTAATGAGAAAGTACTTTCTGTATCCTTTTCCAAAAATTTTATCTATAACTTGTTGCTTCTTGCTGTAAGTAATCTCTTTGTTTGTTAACAAATGCTTACGAACTATTAGTCTTATCATAGTATCATATTCAGTTCTTTGATGTTCTTTAAGCAAAGTCTCTGCTTCTTTTACCAAACGATCAGTGTTTCCTGTACTTTCGATCATTAATAGACGTTCTAGGCACTCGCTAATATCATCAGTACTTTTTTCCATTAATAAATCAAAAGACTTAGGACTTGTTGCAAGTTCTGAGAAATGATCAAACATGCTCAACATAATTGCTCTAGCTGAATCGTTTAACATTTCTAGAACATCGTCGTTTGTATAACTACTGCCATCTTTTTTCTTCTTGTTATTTCGTTCTGCAAAATCAAGAATATCCTTGCAGATCTCTTTCAAGTTCATATCTAATGGTCGCAATAAAGCAAAAACTATCTTCCTAGGATAAAGATATATAGAATCTACCAAATCATTTTTTTGATTGAGCTTAAGTTTACTGTGAAAAGCAGGAAGCGCTTTGCAAATCATTTCTGTATACTTTAAAGCACGAACAAATCTGTATTGATATTGATCAATATTGGTATCATCATAATCAAATAAACCCTTTGCTTCAATGATATCCTCAGAATAATGAGTTTCTTCCGATTCTTCTTTAACTTTTTCGTACTTTTTCCTTTCTTCATCCGAAGGTGGATTGATTTGTTCGAGAGGAATATTGTGAAGTAACGAAATGTTTTTATCAGACAAACTTAATGCATCCCAAGGTTTTAACAATTCTCCGGCATAGTTACTTATTGATGTGAGAATTCTGGTGTTGTTGAGTATATAAGAAATAAAAAGGACAATATCAGAATTGATTCCGAAACAAATATTTTCCAGTGCATATTCAATGCCGCTAGTATCAGCGGGTTCTCCTTGTGATAATCTAATTAAGTACTTAGCAATAAAATATGACAAATGGTTTTTGTTAAGGAAATAAACGGATAAATTTTCCGTTTCTCGCAGAATTTTTGCCTTTATGCCTACATTGATAACATCTCGAACATTTACGTGCTCACCATATGTATTGTTATAATTTTCGATAATAGAGCGAACTTCCTCAACGGGGAGTTCGTCTTTTTTATTAGTGAACATATAACCAGCAATTTCTTCGAAAGCAGTAAATAATTCATCTGCATCTTGTCGTTTTACAAATTTTATAATTGATTGATTTAATTCAAACTCAAAAATCTTACTGAATACTGCCTCGCCTTTGGTATAGTCTTGATAAGGATCTTGTATGAAACAATTTGTATACCTTACTATAAATGCAGGATTAAGTGAAAACAAGCCACTATTATTCTGTACAAGACTATCAATCAAGCGGTTAACATTGCTAGCATCATCATCGTTGTAAGCACTTTTTTGTAAGCAAATATTTCGCACCAATTCATTTCTTTTTTCAGTAAAAAAGGGTTTTATATGCAATTCAAAATATTGAGATTGCTCCCCAATTTCGCCTTTGATGGCTTCAACCAAATTGGTTCGAGAATTTCCGACACTTAAAATAACATATCCAAAAGACTCCTCTATTTTCTGAATGATGGCACTTCGATTTTTAATGTTTAATAAATCCCAACCATCTACAATTAAAACCTTTTTATCTAAATCTAATTGTTCATATTTTTCAAATAAAGTTCTATCATCACCATATTGTTCTTCAAAAAGATGTCTGATGAAATTTTGTGCTTTTATCCGTTGTTTTCCATCAGCACTAAGGAATAATGGTGTTTTATCGTTGGTAAGCGAGCAATATAGATATTTTAACAGCGTAGTTTTACCTGAATTTGTTGCGCCAGAAACAACTACCTTTTTCTTTTCATTTAAGATTACAAGTAATTCTTCAATGCTTGTAGCTGTCTTGTTTCTGTCACACTTGTTTTTAGATTCAGAAACCAATTTTGGAAAAACAAAATATTCAGTAAAATCTTCAGATAAGTTGTAGTTATCCTGTTTAATACTTTTAATATAACTGGGTAAAGGCATTAGCTTGGTTGAATGGTTTTGCAGACTTTTTTGTGAAGCTAATACTTTATGAGAATAGATTTTTGATGATTTATCCCAAGTGAAAACAAAGCCATCAAAAGAGTTGGTTTCAGTATCAATGACCATTGTATTAAATGAATCTACATCATCAAGAGAAGATAATCTCATTTCTCCTGTTGCCGAAATCCAAGTATCCAAGCTATTATCTATAGATAATGAAGTCGTTCTTTCGCGGTGATCGTGACCATATAACAAAAATTCAGAGTTGTCAATAATCGCTTTTTCCAAATTTGCTTTATAATTCCAGTTAAACCACTCATAACTATGATGCATCACAGTTATGCATAAATTCGTATCGGTTGCTCGAGTTAACAAATTAATTTTGATATCTGGGAAATAGTGCAATTCTTTATCATCCGGTTCAAGTGTGGAAAAAGGAGCGGTGTTTATTAAATTGAACTGCATTTTATACCCATCAAATGTACAATACTTTTTGCTCAAAAAAATATCGTAAGGTATTCTGCCGTTTGCATTTGAATATGAATAATAATTTTCCAAATAAGAAATCTCATTTGGAATTAATTCTTCAATAGTTTCGTTATCGTAATGTTCCTGAATATCTTTTCTAACACGTGCGTTTTTTGGCAGGCATAAATCGTGATTGCCCGGAACCATAAATAAATTGACGAATTTGTTATTGTTCTTTTGCTTGATGCCACTTATTATTTTCCCAAGCAAGTATCTAGATTGTTTAAATTCGTTTATTTGCCCTGAATAAGATAAGTCGCCAGAAAAAACAACAATATAGTCGTCGACTTTTCCTAAGACATTTAATGCCGACAATACGCCTTCTGTTTTTTGTGACAAAAACTTATCTCCTGCGTGAATATGAAAATCACTTAAGTGCACTATTGCAATCTTCATTTTAACACCTCAAATCTGTCTGATTTAAAAACTTTCTGGTACTAAAGCCAGTTTGTTGATTGATTCGTGAGCCCTAACAAGCGAATCGTAAACAGCTAAAACATCTTCGGAATCCCATGTTCGAAGTGATTTTTCATCAATAACGCCAGCGCTTTCTCTAATGATTTTTGCAAGTTGTTCTTCGTCGGCAACGGCAACAACAGCCTGTACTGCAGCATTGCTTTGTGCCTTTTTGAGGTTGAGGATGAGACTATCTATCGAACCCTTAGACTGAACTTCAAATACATAAATAGCCTTACCCATATTGCCGATTTTAGCTTCCCAAACGGCATCTACAACTGCGCCGGTAGTAATCTTAACTTCAGAACGGCTATCGAATCCAAGAAGTTCGCCAATTGCAACCAGCTTTTCCTTAATCTCATCGTGGAGAGATCTGGAATCCTTAATGGTAACAGGTTTTTTAACTTCGGTGGTAACAGGAATCTCTGAAGTTTTCTTTTCAGCAATAGGGAGAATTTCATCCCACATAAAGTAATCCACTGCCAAAAGATCATAATCGTCTGCACCAGCCTTTTTGAGCTCTTTAGCAATCTCTTTTGCGATAGAACAAACTTCAGAGTACTTCTTTCCTGTGTACTGATAGTTGTACTTCGGCATATCGGGAATATCAAGATAGCCATAGCAAAGAATTGTTGTTTTATTAAAAATTACATACTCCAGCGGATTAGCATATGTAAGCAACTCACTGATGGTTGCAGGTCCCATTCCTTTAATAGACTTTAGGAAAGCATCCCAGCGTTTTTCAATAGAATTTGTTCCGTAAAGCAGTTCAGCCAACTGTTTTTTGAGCGCATCAAACCCATTATCGGCAATAAGCTTGTCAACAATATATTTTTTGTTTCCCCAAATAAGCATAGACCAAAGTTTACTGATATACTCTAAAAACTCTTCTTCAGTCATTGCAATAAGCTTATCCTTGGTGAACGACTGATAATAATCCTTACGCTCTTTACGTTCAGCCCAATTTTCTTTGTAGTATGCAGCGTTGGATTTCTTTTTCCTTGTAAATTCTGCTATTGCTAAATGAAGTTTTTGTGTATTCATGATTTTATTCACCTCTAGTTATGGTGTTCTCCACAATTTGATCGATTTTTGCTCTAAGCTTTGCGATCTCTGACTTGATTTTATTCTGTTTGCTAATTTCGGAGTGTATTTCATCAACAATGCGCTGTTGTTCTTCCAGGGAAATGTCCAACATAGGAAATTCCCTTACTACAACGGGGAAAATATTCGTGTTGTTGCCTAAACCCTTTTTATAGATCTCAATTAGATACTGAAAATAGGTTGTTCTGAAATAATAATAGGCAAACTCTGGATTGTAGTCCTTAAGCCGAATGCGCATTGTAAAATCAGCAAAAATTCCCTGGAGCTCATCGTCATCAATCAAGGCGACTTTTCCAATGGTTCCTTCGCCGGAACGAGCAAGAATAATATCGTCTTTTTGCACCGTTTTGGCTTGCTTGGAATCAGCGTACGCCTTCGACACCGTGCTAGCACTTTCTAAATCAAACTTCCAATTCTTAATCGTTGCCATAGAAATGTAGCAAAATTCGCCATCATCAGAGTAATCCGTCGGGGATACACTTGCCCCCAATACAATCGGTTCTGCAAGGTAATGCTTAATTTTCTTATCTGTTCGGCTCGTTAGCTCTTGCATGACAAAGTTTCCAGAATTCCTATGGAACTTTGCGCTAAAACGCAAGTCGCTGTTGTTTGAAAAATTCAAAAGGGTAATGTGATTTGATTCGTTTTCCTTGACAGATTCAAACTTCTCATAGTTAAACCCGAGAATCTTAGAAAACGATTCATCAATAATTTTACTATCCGATCGAATATTTTTTTGTAAATTACATATTTGCTGTTCAATCACAGAAACAGGGCCATGGACAAGGGCTGTCTGAGTTTCAAAAGGAACATAAGGGATTTTAATAGCCTTAATGTGATCGCTGTTCAACCCTGGTTGACCTTTTTTATGAAAAGCAAAATCCTTAACCTGATTCTGGAAAAATTCTGCTCTCATCAAATAGAACAAAAACTTTTGATTTATCCTATTATTAGCGCGAACTACATAAATGTGCTCATTTGCCATAACTTTATGATGAGGCAATAAACTCAAATCTACTTGACATACTTTGCCCGTTAATGCACCGTCTTTACACAACAGAATATCTCCGTCGTAAATTTTCCCTTTGGTAGCATTTTCGTAATAATCCAGAGGCACATACGGAATCTTGTTAATATTTAACGATCCATCAGTACCAATCTGCTCGCCACCCAAACTTATAGCTTGACCTTTATCACTTTCGTTGATCCCTCCAGACGGTCTGCTTCCTGCCTCTAATAACTCAACAAACTCCATAAAAGGTTCGTATTCAAAGACGAGCTCAGGTAGTTCATAATACGCACCTAAACGGATATTTGAAAATTTTGCAAACTTCGATAATGGAACAGTTTTAATTGTCTGCATATATTTCT
>SVNV01000015.1 GCA_015066705.1 Ruminococcus sp. | reverse complement strand
AAACCTTTCTGAAGAAAGGTTGTCCCCCGAACCCCCTTCCAAAGACTTTAATATTAAAATAACTATCCCCCGCTGTGCGGGGGATAGTTATTTTAAATACTGAAGTTTTAGGAAAGGAGTTTGAGGAATAACCCTTTTTCAAAAGGGTTTTCCTCAATAAGTCCGTATAATACTTCTCTGTGACCACTCACCTTAAAGTGGGGATTATTATTTACCATTCAATATTTTCAATAGGGAGTATATTTTCATTTATTTCATTTGAAATAATTTTTCCGCTTTTTATTTTAATAATTCTGTCAGCCATTGGTGCGATAGCCTGATTGTGGGTTATTATGATAACAGTCATATTGTGTTCTCTGCTCAAATCATAGAGAAGCTTCAAAATATTTTTGCCTGTAACGTAGTCAAGTGCACCTGTCGGCTCGTCGCAAAGAAGCAGTCTCGGATTTTTCGCAAGAGCTCTTGCGATTGCAACTCTCTGCTGTTCGCCACCCGAAAGCTGTGCGGGGAAGTTGTTTGCTCGCTCAGAAAGTCCGACCATTTCTATTGCTTCTGACGGAGAAAGGGGATTTTTGCAAAGCTGAGTGGCAATTTCCACATTTTCAAGTGCAGTAAGGTTAGGGATAAGATTATAAAACTGAAAAACAAATCCAACCTCGTGACGACGGTAATTTATAAGTTCCTTGCCTTTAAGTGAAGAAATATTCCGTCCGTCAAGCTCGATTTTTCCGCTGGTGATAGTGTCCATTCCGCCAAGCATATTTAGGAGAGTTGTTTTTCCTGCACCTGAAGACCCCAGAAGCACGCAGAATTCACCCTCTGAAATTTCAAAGCTCACTTCAGAAAGTGCATCAATTTTTGTGTTTCCTGAGCCGTAGCTTTTTGTAACGCCTTCAAATTTAATGTAACCCTGTGACATAGAGTCGCTCCTTTTAAATTATAGCCCTTTTGGATTGTTTTTTGTAAAGTTCCAGCCGTCAGCTGTCATTTCGTCAAGTGTGTACTGAGCTTCCCAGTTAAGAAGTTCCTTTGCCTTTTTTGTGTCGGCATAGCAGGTAGCAATATCTCCTGCACGTCTTTCAGCAATTATAAATGGAATTTCTTTTCCGCAAGCCTTCTCAAAGCTTCTTAAAACCTCAAGAACGCTTGAGCCTTTTCCTGTTCCCAGATTGATAGCTTCTGCTCCCACGTGATTCATAGCATAATCAAGTGCGGCAAGATGACCCTTTGCAAGGTCAACAACGTGAATGTAATCTCTTACGCCTGTTCCGTCAGGTGTGTCGTAGTCGTCGCCGTAAACGCTCAACTGCTGAAGCTTTCCTACAGCAACCTGAGCGATGTACGGAAGAAGATTATTCGGAATACCGTTTGGATTTTCACCGATAAGTCCCGACTTGTGAGCACCTATCGGGTTGAAGTATCTTAAAAGCACAACGCTGAAATCCTTGTCTGAAACAGCAACGTCCTTTAAAATCTGTTCAATCATTACCTTTGTACTGCCGTACGGATTGGTAGCAGATGTAGGCATTTCCTCGTTGTAAGGAGCAACATTATTCATACCATAAACGGTAGCTGATGATGAAAATACAATTCTCTTGCAGTTGTATTTTCTCATTGCAAAAAGAATATTCAAAGTGCCTGAAATGTTGTTGTGGTAGTATTCAATCGGTTTTGCAACTGATTCACCAACAGCCTTGTAGCCTGCAAAATGAATAACAGCGTCAATGTCGTTTTCACTGAAAATCCTGCAAACGCCCTCGTAGTCAAGCATATCAGTTTCGTAGAATTTAAAACCCTTGCCTGTGATTTTCTTTATTCTTTCAAGCGCTTCAGGCTTTGAGTTATAGAAGTTATCCATAATCACAATGTCTTTTCCTGTTTCGAGAAGCTCAACGCATGTGTGTGAGCCGATAAAGCCTGCACCGCCCGTTACTAAAATCTTACCCATAAAAGTAATCCTTTCATATAGTATATAAACATTATACAACATTTCAAGTGATTTTTCAACGTTAAAATAAAAGTTTGAAAAATAAAAAGGTATCCCCACTTTTCGGTCGGGTAAACTGACCTTAAAGTGGGGAGAATTCTTATTTTTTCTTATGTATGAAGCAAGCGCCTACGGGAACGCATACAGCACAGCCAAAGGAACAGAGAAGCTGTTTCAGATTGAGAGAAACTGTACTGAAAACAAGCTGTAACGGTGGGAAGTAAACTGCAACCATAAGGCAGAGTGCCGAAACCACCACAGCTGAAATCAGCCAGATGTTATTAAGAAGAGGAACAGTAAAAAGGTTTTTCTCTTCGCTTTTACATTCAAAAACGTGTATGAGCTGTGACATTACAAGTGTAAAAAGAGCACAGGTTCTGGCAACTATTACACTGCCTGAAAGCTTTAAACCGAGTATAAAGGAAAGTACGGTGAACAATCCGATGAGTATTCCTCTGAAAACTATACGGCTCATAAGTCCGCCTGCAAAAAAGCTGTCGGTATTCTTTCTCGGTGGCTTTTCCATAACGGATTTGTCAGCAGGCTCAAGTCCTAATGCGATTGCAGGAAGTCCGTCTGTCGCAAGATTCACAAGGAGAATCTGTGTGGGTAACAGTACAACAGGAAGTCCCATAAGCATTCCCATAAGCATAGTCATAATTTCACCTATGTTGCAGGAAATAAGATAACGGACGAATTTTCTGATGTTTGCATAAATTGTACGACCCTGTAAAACAGCGTGGGTGAGAGTGTTGAAATTATCATCAAGAAGAATAACGTCCGCTGCCTGCTTTGAAACATCAGTTCCGCTTATTCCCATTGAAACTCCTATATCGGCTTCTTTTATCGCCGGTGCATCATTTACTCCGTCACCTGTCATTGCAACAATGTGTCCCTTGTTTTTGAATGCCTTTACAATTCTCAGCTTGTGGTCAGGTGAAATTCTTGCAAAAACACTTACCTTGTGTATACATTCCGAAAGCTCGCTGTCACTCATCTTTGAAAGCTCATCTCCCGTCAGTGCAAGGTCGCCCTCTTTCAGAATTCCTGCCTCCTTTGCGATTGCGCAGGCTGTCAGCTTGTGGTCGCCGGTAATCATAACGGTTTTGATGTGTGCTTTTTCACAGGAAGCGATTGCTTTTTTAGCTTCGCTCCTTAATGGGTCCTGCATTCCGCACAAACCGAGAAAAACTGTTTCGCCGTTTTCGCTTTTTGAAAATCCCAATACCCTTAGACCTTTTTTTGCATATTCATCACCTATTTTAGTGATTTTTTCTCGTATTTTCTCGTCAAGTAAAATTACTTTACAGTCAGTCTGGAAATGTGTGCTTTTATATAATAGTATGTCAAGAGCGCCCTTTGTGTAAGAAACAACATTTCCATCAGAGTTTTTTACTGTGACGGTCATAGACCTTGCAGCAGAGTCAAAAGGTATTTCGTCAAGCCTTTTTGAATTGACCGTCTGCGAAGTCACGCCTGTTTTTGCTGCGGCAATAAGTAAAGCACTTTCGGTAGGGTCTCCCACTGCTGTATAAACAGCCTTGTATTTTCTGTTTCTCCCGTCGGCATTATAATCTGAAATTGCTGCGTTGTTACAATTTACAAAGCATTCCATAAGTAGTTTTGTAGATGGATAATCATCTGGATTGGCTTTCATTCCGTTGAAGAGGAGGTTTCCGTTTTTGTTGTAGCCCACACCTGTAATCCTGAAGGTGTTGCCTCCTGCAAAAATATCGCTTACGGTCATTTTGTTTTCGGTAATTGTACCTGTCTTGTCTGTGCAGATTACGGTGGCGCACCCAAGGGTTTCCACTGAATGAAGTCTGTGGACAAGGGCGTTTCTTTTGAGCATTCGTCTTACAGCAAGTGCAAGAGCGATTGTAACCGTTGCAGGAAGTCCCTCGGGAATAGCTGCGATTGCAACGGTTATTCCCGTCATCAGCATATCAAAGAAAGGCTCGCCTCTTAAAATCCCTGCAAGAAATACCACTATGCATACCATCAGACAGACAAGCCCGAGAATTTTTCCCAGCTCTGCAAGTTTTTTCTGAAGTGGTGTCAGTTCTTCGTCGATTTCTTCAAGCATATTGGAAACCCTGCCTATTTGCGTGGTTTTACCTGTGTGTAAAGCTTCACACCTTGCGTTGCCTTTTACGCAAATTGTACCCATATAAGCCATATATGGAAGGTTGAGAGACTGGGATTCAAGCTCTTTTTCTCTGTTTTTCTTTAAAACGGGCAAAGATTCCCCTGTGAGAACAGATTCATCGCAGGTGAAATTTTTCCCCGAAAGGATAAATGCATCGCAGGGGATTCTGTCGCCTGCTTCAACTTCAAAAATGTCACCCTCTACGATTTCTTCGGCGGATATGGTTTTTAAAACCCCGTTTCTGTAAACCTTGGCGGTGGGGGAAGTCATTTTTTCAAGGGCTTCGAGGGTGTGTTCTGTTTTGTATTCCTGAATAAAACCCAGAGCGGCATTGAGAATTACGATAATTATAATGGTTACAGCGTCGTAAATTTCACCGAGAATTGCGGAAATCACAGTCGCACCAAGAAGTATCATTACCATAAAATCACGGAACTGGTTTGCAAAAATTTTCATAACGGTTTTGTTTTTCTTTTGTGCAAGCTTGTTTCTGCCGTTGATTTTAAGTCTGCGTAAAGCCTCCTCGTCAGAAAGTCCAGTCATATTCTGTGGGGCTTCATTTTTATCAGAAGTCTTCATATCAAGTATTTCAAGCATAAAAATCTCCTCTCGTCAAGTTGTCCTTGAATAATTGTATTCAGATAAGAGGACGTGTATGACTAGCAAACGTGCTGTTTGCATCCACCTACCCTCGCATTTCATTTGAGCGGACTTTCTCATTTTGAGTGCTCGGGTGTTATCGCCTCGCTTGATGCTCGGCTTAAAGAGATAAAACAAAACCCACTACCATTAAGATAGTGGGTCAAAACTTAATAGAGTATCATCGGCTGGAATTGTCTGCCGTCTATTGCGCAGGAGATAGTGTGGGGTATCAGCTCAAAATGAGCTACCATCGAAAAAGGCTTTCCTTCGTAATCGTCCTGCGAGTAGGGAACAAAATAAAAGTTTCTGTAATTCTGTAAAATACCTATGTTCTTTGCGGAAGCGCCCAGTGCATCGTTTGTTGAAACAGCAATAACAACAGGTCGGGAATTTCTTACGTGGCTTTTTACCGCCATAGTAATCGGTGTGTCTGTGATTCCCAGAGCAAGCTTTGCTGTTGTGTTTGAGGTGCAAGGTGCAACACACATTACATCAAGCATTTTCTTAGGCCCTACCGGTTCTGCACCTTCAATCGTGTTAATTACTTTGTTGTGACAGATTTCTTCAAGCTTATTTATATTGTCTTGAGCAGTTCCGAAACGTGTATCAATTTCTGAAGCGCAAAAACTCATAAAGGGTATAACCTCACAGCCGTATTCTTTAAGCTTTTTTGCAGCCGTAAAAGCCCGTGAAAATGTGCAGAAAGACCCGCAAACACCAAAGCCGACTCTGAGATTCTTAAGATTTTCCATAGTCAATCGTTCCTTTCCTTGCGAAAGTTTAGGTTTTCTTCTAAAATGTTCAGAATGGTTTCGCCGATAAGCTGACCGGAGGTTTTTGGGGCAACCTTTCCCGGAAGAAAGGCAACGTTGCAAATCCTTATAAAACCTCTGTGTTTACATCATTAAACTCCTCTTTGGTAATTAAGAACATATTACCTGCATATAATTAACGAAAAAACAGATTTTCTTTGTGCATTTTAACCAATTAAAGTGGTGCATTGTAACAACGTGGAAGAATCTTGTTCACTATTTGTAAATAATAGTAACAAAAGAAGTAAAAAATTAACAAAAAAATTTACTTAAATATAAGGTTTCATATTACTTTTGATGAAACCGAAGTTACAAAACGGTTACAAAGTTGTTTGTTGCGTGGTCAAAATGTATAAATTTTATTCACAAAGTATGTGAAAAACGCTGTAATTAATTACAAATGACTGGAAATTTGATAAAAACGCTTGCTATTTTCGGAAAGATATTGTATATTTTTATTGATGTAAAACGTTTGAAATGAAATTTACGAAAGGCGGAAAGAAACTTGGTTTCACTTAAGGACATTTCCGCACGATGCGGAGTTTCTGTTGCGACGGTTAGTAAAGCGTTGAATGACCATAAAGATGTCAGTCAAGCTACCAAACAAAAGCTTCTTCAGGTTGCTAAGGAGATGGGATATTTTCCGAATCTTCAGGCAAGAGCATTAAAAACAAACAGAACCTATAATCTGGGTGTTTTGTTTCTTGATGCTGCCGAAAGTGGTCTGACACACGAATTTTTTGCAAAGGTGCTCAACAGCTTTAAAAACGAAGCAGAAGAATCAAGATACGATATTACATTTATTAACAAGAATCTGGGAAGCAGACATATGACTACATATGAACACTGTAAGTACAGAAATGTTGACGGTGTTATAATTGCTTGTACGGATTTTACTGACCCTGACGTTTATGAAGTAATAAACGGGGATATACCGGTTGTTACAATCGACCATATTTTCGATTGCAGAACAGCGGTTATGTCGGATAACTTTGCAGGTATGTCGGCGCTGGTCAATTACGTTTGTAATAAGGGCCATAAGAGACTTGCTTACATTCAGGGAAATAAATCGGCAGTTGCTGAAAAAAGACTTGCAGGTTTTTACAAGGAATGTAAAAATCACGGAATTGAGGTAAATCAGGACCACGTTATTGTGGGTGATTACCATAATCCTGATGTTACATATCATTTAACAATGGAAATTCTCAAAACCGGAGTTCCACCTACTTGTATTTTTATGCCGGATGATTATTCGGCAATCGGCGGATATAACGCCATCAGAGATATGGGACTCACGGTAGGAAAAGATGTTTCTGTTGTGGGCTATGACGGAATAGCCTATGCACAGTTCCTTTCACCAAAGCTTACGACCTATAAACAGGATACGGAGCAGATTGGAAGAATTGCGGCAAAACAGCTTATACAGCTGATTGAAAATCCACAGACAACTTTCAATGAAGTTTTAAGCGTTAGCGGAGAGCTTGTTGAGGGCGAATCAGTGGCAAGTTTAATTTAAGGCATTAATTAAAATTCATATAATGCATTTATTTAAGGAGGAAAAAGGCTATGAACAAAATCAAAAGATTTTTGGCTGGTTCACTTGCTGTAATGATGGCTGCATCAGTTATGACAGCTTGTGGAAAAGACGAAAAGAAGAACGAAAAGGGCTTTGATGCTGAAGCTAACGCTGCAGCTGCTAAGGTAGGTAAGCTCGTTCTTACAAAGGCTGACAGAATCAAGCAGGAAGTTGAAGGAAGCGAAGCTTCAAAGAAGACTCTCAAAATCTATACTTGGAACGAAGAGTTCAAGGACAGACTCAGAGCATTCTATCCTGAATACGACGCTGAAAAGTCAGTAGTAGGCGAAAAGGAATACCTTAAGGATGGAACAGAAATCGTTTGGGTTACAACAGCAAACGAAAACAATGCTTACCAGAACAAGCTTGACGAAGACCTTGCTAAGCAGGCTAAGTCAGACGACAAGATTGACATCTTCCTCGTAGAAGCTGACTACGCTCTTAAGTATGTAAACGGACCATACACAAAGCCAGTTAGCGAACTCGGCGTAACAGATGCTGACCTTGGTGATATGTATGAATACACAAAGACTGTATGTACAGACGCTAACGGAGACCTCCAGGGCGTTTCATGGCAGGCTACACCAGGTCTTTTCGCTTACAGAAGAGACATCGCTTCAGAAGTTCTCGGAACTGATGACCCAGCTAAGATTCAGGAAATGCTTTCAGACTGGACAAAGTTTGACGACGTTGCTAAGAAGATGAAGGATGCTGGTTACTACATGCTTTCAGGTTATGACGATGCATTCAGAACATTCTCAAACAACGTTAAGTCAACATGGGTAAACAAGAACCTCGAAATCGTAGTTGACGATAACATCTTGAACTGGATTGACCAGACAAAGAAGTACACAGATGAAGGTTACCACAATGGTACATCACTCTGGGCTCCAGAATGGTCAGCTAACCAGGGTTCAGCTGGTAAGGTATTCGGATTCTTCTACTCAACATGGGGTATTGACTTTACACTTAAGGACAACGCTCAGGACAAAGTTGGCGAAAAGGACGGTCTCTACGGCAAGTACGCTGTATGTGAAGGCCCACAGTCATACTACTGGGGTGGTACATGGATTATCGCTGCTGACGGCACAGATAACCCAGAACTCGTTGGCGATATCATGAAGAAGCTCACATGTGATGCTACAATCGCTGAAGATATCACAAACAAGACTCAGGACTTTACAAACAGCAAGACAGCTATGGAAAAGCTCGCTGCTTCAGACTTCCAGTCAGAATTCCTCGGCGGACAGAACCACATCGCTCTCTTTGCTAAGTCAGCTCCAAACATCGACATCAGCAACATGGGTCCATACGACCAGGGTCTTAACGAAGCTATCCAGAGCGCTATGAAGGACTACTTCACAGGCAAGATTTCTAAGGATAAGGCATTTAAGAACTTCTATACTGCTGCTATCGAAAAGTATCCAGAACTTAAGAAGCCAGCTTCTAAGTAATAGTTATTTGATGAATAATTAATAACTGCTAAAAATGCGGGGCGGGCTTTGCCCGTCCCGCTTTTATTTTCAAAAAAGCGAAAGGTATAGTTTAAAACTATAAAAGGGTGATATAGATGGCTACTCAAAAAGTAAAGAGAAAGTCAGTTAGCTATGCTAAGTGGGGCTATATCTTTATTCTTCCGTTCTTTATTACATTTGCAGTTTTTACATGTGTGCCACTGTTTTCAACTATCTATAATGCATTCTTTGAGAATTACCTTATTCAGGGTTGGATGCAGGTAGGTCCTAATTATGTAGGAATTGAAAACTTTGAAAAACTGTTCTCTGTCGACGTAAATTTAGGGAAGTATTTTTATAATACTTTTGTTATGTGGATTATGGGCTTTATTCCACAGATTGTTTTCTCATTATTATTTGCTGCATGGTTTACTGACCTCAGACTTAAGCTCAAAACAGGCGGATATAAAATTATCTTCTATTTGCCAAACGTAATCATGGCTGCTGCTATGGGTATGCTGTTTTCAGTAATCTTTGCTCCGGGCGGACCTGTTAACGATGTCTATAAGGCTATTACCGGTTCAACCGAATCAATTATGTTTTTCGAAAATGAATGGCCACTGAGAGGAGTTGTAGCTCTTATTAACTTCCTCATGTGGTTTGGTAATACAACTATTATGCTTATGGCTGCTATCAACGGTATTGACCCGTCACTTTATGAGTCAGCTCAGATTGACGGTGCAAACCCAAGACAGACATTCTTTAAGATTACTCTTCCACTTATCAGACCAATCCTTCTGTACGTTCTCATCACATCACTTATCGGTGGTCTCCAGATGTTTGACGTTCCGAAGCTCCTTACTGGTAACGGTATGGCAGCAGACCGTTCTGCTATGACTATTGTTATGCTTCTTGACAATCACCTGTATAGCAAGAACTATGGTATGGCTGGTGCAATTTCAGTTATTCTGTTTGTAGTTGCTGCAGTACTCAGCTTGCTGGTATTTGCAATGGTTAAGGAAAGAGAGCCAAAGAAAAAGAAGGCCAAGGCTCAGGCAGAGAAGGGAGGAACTAAGTAATGGCATATTCAGCTGACGTAGTAGGTGCAAAAAGCAATAAAAGAAGCCTTTTAATCAGCAGAACATGGTGCTACATCGTGCTCACATTATTTGCTGTTCTTGCTTTGATACCTTTCTTCTTCCTTGTTATCAATATGACAAGGTCTCATAGTGAAATCACAAAGGGATTTTCAGTTATCCCTTCTGATTACTTCAAAACTAACTTTAACAATGTTATGAAGCACGCAGAATGGAAAATGTTGAACAGCTTGAAAAACAGCCTTATTGTTTCCGGCTGTACAGCTTTCATTTCAACATATTTCTCATCTCTTACTGCTTACGCAATCCACGCATATAACTTTAAACTTAAAAAAGCTGCATTTTCATTCATTCTTATGATTATGATGATTCCCGGACAGGTTTCTGCACTTGGTTTTGTAAAACTCGTTGGAAATATGGAGCTTACAAACTCATTTATTCCGCTTATCGTTCCTGCAATCGCTGCTCCTTCAACATTCTTCTTTATGAAGCAGTATATGGACAGCGCACTTCCGCTTGATATTATTGAAGCGGCAAGAATTGACGGTAGTGGTGAGTTCAGAACATTTAATAAACTTGTTCTCCCGATTATGAAACCTGCTATTGCAGTTCAGGCTATCTTTACTTTTGTAGGAAGCTGGAACAACTACTTCATTCCTGCACTTATTATTGATGACCCTACAAAAAGAACACTTCCTATCGTTATCGCACTTATCAGGTCTACTGACTATGCAAGATTCGATATGGGTGCTATTTACATGGCTATCGGTATTTCAATTCTTCCGGTTGCTCTTGTATATCTTATTCTTTCAAAGTTCATCATTCGTGGTATCGCACTCGGTGCTGTAAAGGGATAATTTTGAACAATTTAAAAGACGTTCTCTTTTGGAGAACGTCTTTTTTTATAAAGCAGTCTGGTTTTCTTCAAGATAATCTATGACGAGGTCAAGACTGTCAAGCTCAGCTTCGCACATTTTCAGAAGCTCATTATCAGCCCGTGAAAGGTCAGGAATCATAATCGGCTTGCAACCGGCACGATAAGCTGAAATTATTCCGTTAGGACTGTCCTCCAATGCAATGCACTCCTCAGGTGAAAGCTCTAATTCACTTGAAGCCTTGAGGTAAATGTCAGGCTCAGGCTTTCCGTTTTCAACCATAGACCCACAGATGATTTTATCAAAGTAATGAAAAATCCCTATGCGGTTAAGGTATGTGGTAGTGCGATTAAGGTCTGTGGCTGTTGCAACTGCAATGAGATATCCGTTGCTTTTCAGATATTCAAGAAGCTGGTCAAGACCTTTTTTCTTTTCGATTCCATATTCGGATATGTAGGCATTCATAAGCTCTATTCTTTTCGCTCTGACCTTCTGATAATCAAAATCTTCGCCGAAAATCCCCTTGAGCTTTGGCTCTGCAAACTTCGCCGCAAGGCTTCTTATCCCTAAAACGTGCTCCTTGGTCATTTTATGGCCGTAAAGGTTTGCAGCTTCACACCAGAATCTGGTAAGAAGTTTCTCGGTATCAATCATCAGGCCGTCCATATCAAAAATTACGCCTTTTATCATTAAAATTCCTCATTTCGATTTTAGAAAAAACTGTATTTTATCTTGTGAAATTACAATTTTTTCTATGATTTCCCGTGCGATGTCGCTTTTTTGCTTTATACATAGCCTGCTGAAATTTTCAGCAAGACTCTTTAATTCAGTGTAACACAAATCTCCGCTGTTTGCAACAAGGTCAGATAGCTTTTGATAATCCTCCTGAACTTTTCGCTCTATGGAAATTACAGTTTCAAGAATAATTCTGAAATCCTTTTGGTCGGCATTTTTCAGCCGACTTTTTGCATAACGAAGCTTGAGCTTTTCTTTTGCAAGCCTGCCACGGATTTCGGATTTTTCTTTTGTATTCTTTGAAGTCTTTTTTGTTTTAGAATGACGGTAAAGAAATGCCGTTATAATTCTTTCTGAAAGCTTTTCTAAAAAATCACTTCTTAACGACCTGACAAGGGTATTGCAGGAAGCGTTTTTTCTTCCACGACAGTAAAAATATGTGTAGCCCTTTGATGATGTCTGTGTGAATTTTTTACCACAGCTTTCACAGAAAATCAATCCCGTCAGGTAGCTGTGTGATAATTGGGATTTGTGAGTGGTATTTGAAAATCCAAGGCGGTTTCGTGCCGAAAGCCATACATCAGAAGTAATGATACCCTCGTGTCTGCCTACCGTGATGTGGCAGTTTTCAAAGGTGAGAAATCTGCTTTTGCTGTTTTTGTTGCCGTAACAAATCAGTCCCTTTTCACCTGAAAATTCAGAGGTCTCTGAGGTTATTTTTCCGCCAAGGGAACATATCAGCTCGTAAACTCTTATGTCGGCTTTTACGTAAAAAGGATTTCTCACAAGACGAATGAGAGTAGGAGCTGTCCAGCACGAACCCTTTCTGGTGAGAATATTTTTGCTGTTGAGATAACGGCATACAGAAGAAGCATTTTCTCTGTTTTGGGTTATCCTTTTGAAAATCTCTGTGACGATTTCTTTTTCCTCAGGAATTATTTCATAGCCGTAGGTTTGCTTTCCAAAAAGTATAATGTCACATTTTTTGTAGCCAAAGGGCGGATATCCGCCGAGATAAAAGCCTTTTTCTCCTCTTGCGTAATAGTTGTCACGAACCCTCATTCGTATATTCTTACGCTCCATTTCAGCAAACATAATTAAAAGCTTCATTACTAAAACGCCCATTTCACTTTTACTTGAGAAGCTTTCTGTACAGGAAATAAGCTCGGTATCGGTAGCTTCAAGTTGTGAAAGTAACAGCACAAAATCCAGCAGGGAACGGCTTATTCGGTCAAGCTTGTATGTGATGATTTTTTTAATTTGCCCCTGTTTGCAAAGGGTTAGCATCTGTTGAAACTGAGGACGGTTTGTGTTTGCTCCGGTGTAGCCCTTGTCTGAGAAAATAAGATACTTATTTGTTTCTGTGAGATGACGTTTGCATAAGTCAATCTGAGTTTCAATGCTGATTGAGTCGATTCGGTCGGCAGATTGTCTTGCGTAAATGGCTGTAATGTTTTTCCCTCCTCATTGACAAAAGTGAAAATTAAAGATATAATTAAAAAGAGGTTGATTTTTGTCAACCATTGTCGTACAAAGCTTATTATAAACAGATAGAAATTTTAAGGATACAACAAAATTGAAAAGGGTGTTTTTTATGTCATACAGAGAAGAACCGACCCTTCAGGAGCTTATTGCAGGCAGTATAGAAAAAAAGAAAAACGCTAAAGTAAAGCTTGTAAGGGTGTCAAAAAAAGAGCATACAAAAAGTTTCAAAATAGAAAATCATAGGGAAATCGGCGAGGAATTCATTGACAGAAGTCAGTTCAGAAATGCTCAGCCGAGAAAGGAAACTCCTAAAAAAGTCTACAACGCTGAGGAAAACCTCGACCCTGAATTTCTGAAAAGCTTAAAGGAAAATTTCGGGAACAGCGGAAATTATAAGCGTAGAAAACCTAAAAAGCAGGAATTCAAGCTTCAGATAGTTGACAACGAATATGACACTTATCCTGATGAGCCGGTGAGGAATTCTGTTAAGGTGAGAAGGTTGCCTTCGGATGGGTATAACGGGTCAGGAGACGAGTATGTTGTCAAGGAAAAAACAAAAGGAAACCTTGAAATGAGAAAATATGATTACGACGATTTCGACGAGGATATAGATGACGATTATATCTACGACGAAAATTTTGATGAAGCAGAATATGAAGAAGTCCCTGAAAAGAAACGAAAGAAAAGACATTTTTTCAGAAATTTCTTTTTGCTTATTCTTATTCTCCTTCTGATTGCAGGAGCAATTCTGTATGCCGTTGTTGATAAGTATGCAAAGCTTTTTAATTATGTTTCTGACGGAGAAAGACTTGAAATACAGAATGTTGTAAGAGATGAAAAGGTGTTTAACCTCTTGCTTATCGGTACTGATGCACGAGATGACGGCAGAAACGGACTTTCTGACTCAATGATTTTAATGTCAATCAACGAGGAAACAAACGAAGTGGTTCTTACTTCTTTTATGCGTGACTGTAATGTTCAGATTCCGGGAATGAATGAGGAAACGTGGCATAAGCTCAACTGGGCTCATTCAAAGGGTGGACCTGAGCTTCTTATGGATACTCTGGAATTTAATTTCGGCGTGGAAATTGATTATTATGCCAAGGTGAATTTCCTGTCCTTTGCAAAAATTATTGATGCAGTGGGCGGACTTCAGATTGAAATTACCGATGCTGAGGCAGTGGCAATGATTGACCCTATGGCAGAACAGAATAAGCTTCTTGGTAATGAAAAGGGTACTGATTATTTATATGAGGGCGGAAGCTATCATATGAACGGAAATCAGGCACTTGCGTATGCAAGAATACGTAAAAATGTCGGTGATGATTTCAAGAGAACAGACCGACAGAGAGAGGTGCTTTCTCTCATTTCAGAAAAGATTAAAGGCTTTGATGTAAAGAAAATTGACAGCCTTTTAGAAACAATCATTCCTGAAATCACAACCAATATGGAAATAAATACAGTAAAAAAACTTATTGTGGGAAGTCCGTTCTATCTGAAATATAACCACGTAAGCCAGCGTGTTCCTTATGGTGATAACGGTGAAAGCTGGAGCTATGGTTCAACTGCTGACGGCTCGGTTATAATTCTTGATTTTGACCTCAACAAAAAGAAAATTCTTGAAACTATTTATAGAAAATAGTTTTGCAATATTGCCTTTAGCGGGAGTGACAATGCCCAGACCACTTTGATTTCAAGCTCTTTGGCAGACTCAAAATCAACCCCTCCGGGACGTGATGCAAGGTCGATGATAAGACAGTTTTTGTTTACTTTTTCAAGAACTTTGCGGGTAATTACCATAGAGGGAACGGTATTTATAATCAAATCATAAGCTTCGGGAGCGTTTAGTGCTTCCGAAGTTTTTTTGGCGTCAATTCCAAGAGCTTTGCATAATGCAAGGTCACTTTGCTTTCTGGCAGTTGCGGTTACCGACGCACCAACTGAATTGAACAGGTCGGCTGTGATTTTTCCTACACGGCCGTAGCCTACAATAAGAGTTTTCAAGTCCCTTATTGTTACAGGAAGCTCTTCCATTGCAATCTGTAATGCCCCCTCAGCCGTAGGAATACAGTTTTTGATTACAAGCTCGTCACGGCTCATATATTCCAAAACTTCAAATCCACGTGATGTGAAAATATCTTTTGCGTGTTGAGTAAAGCTTCCGCCAAAAACTATTCCGCCCTCTTTAAGGGCATAACACAGCTTTGAAAGAGAAATCAAGTCCTCCGAAAAAGGTGCATTGAGATTTTCACCATCGGTTGTAACTATCATGGGCAGAATAAGTATGTCAAATCCCCGCAACAGCTCGGGAGAAAGATATTTTTCACCTAATGCGTATTTCTTAACTTTGAAATATCCGGATAGAAAATCCCCGAGGAATACCTGTCTTAAATCTCCACCTGCAACAAGAATTCTTTTGTTCATATTCATAAGGCATAACCTCCGTATTTATCATATTTCAATATATGAAATGAAAGAAGGTTATGTCACATAGAAATGGCAAACAAAAAAGCGTACAGAAATTTTTCTGTACGCTAAACAGTTATGCATTGTGTATTGTAAAATCAAGTTTTCCACTGCTGACATTTGCATTTGTGAGAGTTACAGTTACCTTGTCGCCGATTCGGTAAAGCTCGCCTGTGTTCATATTTCTAAGACTTGCGAAGCCATCGAAATTATATTCGCCGTCACCAAGGTCTTCAATTTTCACAAGACCTTCGCAGGTGTTAGGAAGCTCAACAAAAAATCCAAAGTCGGTTACAGAAGAGATAACTCCCTCAAAATACTGACCGATGAAACCCTTCATATATTCAGCCTTGTAACAGTCCTCACATTCTCGTTCAACCTGCATAGCAACAAGCTCGGTGTTTGTTGACTGGTCAGCCGATGCATAAGCAAACTTGTTGTATTTTTTCATACACTCAGAAGCAGAGCCACTTTCCAGAAACTCGCTCATAATTCTGTGAATTGTAAGGTCGGGATAACGTCTTATCGGTGAAGTAAAGTGTGCGTAATCGTCAAGCACAAGTCCGAAATGTCCCAGAGGTTCAACGCTGTATTTTGCCTTAGCCATAGAACGAAGTACCAGCTTGTTTACGACAGCCTGTTTTTCAGTGTTGTGTGTTTTTACGAGGATTTCACTTAAAATCTTAGGTGAAAGCCTTCCGTTTATTGCAAAAGGAATATTCATAAGTGAAAGTCCCTCAACCAGTGTAGAAGCCTTGTCCTCAGGTGGGTCCTCGTGAACTCGGTATACAAATGGCAGGTTGTTTTCCACACCAAAGCGTGCAGCAGACATATTCGCCATAAGCATAAAGTCCTCAATCATTTCCTCGCTTCTGCCACGTTTTCTTAAAACCACGTCAACGCACATATCGGTTTGGTCAATGATAAGATAGCTTTCGGCAGTTTCAAGCTGAGGTGCACCACGCTCAATTCTGTTTTTGTAAAGCTTGTCCGCAAGCTCAACCATAACAGGAATCTTATCCCACACCTCTGCGTATTTTTCTCTGATTTCGTCACTGAATTCTCCGGAAATAATGCTGTTTATTTCGCTGTAAACCCCCTTGACTCTTGAACGGATAACTGTCTTTTTAAATTCATAGGAAACAAGCTGTCCGTTATCGTCTATTTCCATAATGCATGAAAAAGCAAGTCTGTCTTCCTGTGGATTCAAAGAACAGATTCCGTTTGAAAGCTCTTTCGGAAGCATCGGAATAACTCTGTTTGCGTAATAAACGCTTGTGCCACGTCTGAAAGCCTCGTTGTCGAGGTTTGACTTTGGAGTAACATAATGAGAAACGTCAGCGATATGCACTCCGAGGCGATAACCCTTTTCTGTTTTCTCGACCGAAATAGCGTCGTCAATGTCCTTTGTGTCAGCACCGTCAATGGTAAAGATTAGTTCATCTCTCAGGTCAACTCTGTTTTTAGCTTCGTGTTTAATTGTGTTATAGTCGGAAACTGCCTTTGCCTCGGCTATTACCTCGTCAGGAAAAAGTGGTGTCAGTCCGTTTATTTCAAGTACGGATAATGCACACACGCTTGCTTTCTGAGAGCTTCCCAGAGTAGAAACAAGCTGACAGCGGTGTTCGCTGTGGCGAAGTCCCCGTCTTGTGATTTCAGCAACAACCTTGTCTCCCTCTGAAAATTCAAGTCCCATAGGGTTTTCAAAATCAATAGGCGTTTTCATCATTGTGTCAGGAAGAATTTTATATCTTCCGAATTCAATGACGATTACTCCGGTAAACTGTGAAAAGTTCTCCGAAACAATCTCTATTACCTCGCCCTCAGGGTTTTCTCCACGTCCTTTAAATGTACGGATAAGCACAATATCTTTAGGCATAGCGCCCTTTAAGAATTTCCCGGAAACGAAGTATTCCTCACCTGATTTAACGTCCTTTACAAAGCCAAAGGTCTTGTTTAGTCTTACAACCTCGCACTTAATGTACTTTGACTTGTCAGGAATTGAAAAGCCACGCTGGGTTTCTAAGATTTTACCTTCTTTTTTCAGCTTTTCCACAGCAGCTGTAAATCTGTCAAAATCGAAATTCCTGCCTCGCATATCCCTTAAAAGCTTTTTAAAGGTGAGCGGACCTTTTGCTCTCATTATCTTGGCGAGAATGAGTTTTTCGGTATCAATTTTTATATTTTTCTTCATATTTCTCCTCTATATTTTAAAATCCGAATAAAAAAAGCCTTGACGTTATGCAAGGCTTCGTGGTCTGTTTTTAAACATTTGTAAGAATGTTAGTAACAAGTGTAGCAATAAAAAGAATAACTGTTGCGATTTTTGTAAGTCTGTTAAGCTTAGCTTCTTTTGTTCTTCCGCTGTTTCTTCCAAAGAAAGAATCATTTGAACCTCCGCCGATTGCTGATGAAAGTCCGCCCTGGTCCTTGGAATCCTGAGCAAGAACAATAAGAATGATTATAAGACTTGCAACAATAAGCAAAGCACCACAAATATATCCAACTGCGCCCATATTAACCTCCCGTAAAACTAATATATAAATAGTTGATTTTCAAAATACTCTAATAGTATAACACATTAAATCTGAAATTGCAAGGCTTTTTAAAACTTTTTTATAGACGGCTGTCTTTTTAGTGAAAGTTTATGATTTTTATCTTTGTTTAAAGTGGGTTTTGGAGATTCTTCCATAAGTTGTAAATAAAATCTGAGAAAAGCTGAATTTACTTGACAAGCTATCGACAAAGTGGTATAGTTGTATTTGTGATAAATACACTTGTACTTTGGAGGTGGACTCAAAACCTATGAACGACACCAGACTTGTTGTTGTAAGCTCAGAAGTGCTTCCTGAAATTATTCTTAAAGTTTTACAGGCAAAAAGGCTTGAAGCTATCGGTGAGGCAAAATCCTCAACAGAAGCTTGTAAAATAGTGGGAATTTCCAGAAGTGCGTATTATAAATACAAGGACCAGGTTTTTGCATATGAGGAAAAGCTCAATCAGAAGATTGTTTCCTTTTATCTTGTTCTGCGTGACGAAAAGGGTGTTTTGTCGTCCATACTCACAAGGCTTTATGAACTCAATACAAATGTGCTGACGGTTAATCAGAATATTCCCGTTGACGATGTTGCAACGGTTACTATTTCTGTCAGATTTGATAACGTTACCGTTCAGGCAAATGCTGTAAAGGCAGAGCTTAAAAAGCTGTACGGTGTAGTTGATGTAAAAATTATTTCAGGGGAATAACCTGTTTATTGGAGGATATTTAAAAATGGCAGCTATCGCAATTATCGGACACGGAGTCGTAGGCTCAGGAACAGTTGAGCTTTTTGAAAAGAACAAGGCTTCTATCGAAAAGAAAATCGGCAGAAAGGTTGAAATAAAGAAGATTCTTGATTTGAGAGAATTTCCAGACAGTCCTTATGCTCATAAATTTACAAAGAATTTTGATGACATTTTAAATGACAGCGAAATCGAAGTTGTTGCTGAGGTTGTAGGTGGAAAGACTTTTGCTTATGACTACACAAAGAGACTTCTCGAAAGCGGGAAGAGCGTTGTTACTTCAAATAAGGAGCTTGTAGCTACACACGGAGCTGAGCTTCTCGCTATCGCAAAGAAAAAGAATGTAAACTATCTTTTTGAAGCAAGCGTAGGTGGTGGTATTCCGATTATCAGACCGCTCAACAAGTGCCTTGCAGGTAACAGCATTGAGTATATAGCAGGTATTCTTAACGGCACTACAAACTTTATTCTTACAAAGATGATTAGAGAACAGATGGATTTTAACACTGCTCTTAAGATGGCTCAGGAGCTTGGCTATGCTGAGGCTGACCCTACCGCAGACGTTGAGGGCTATGATGCACAGAGAAAAATCTGTATCTTGGGAAGCCTTGCTTACGGAAAGCATATCTATCCTGAAAATGTTCATTGCGAGGGAATTACAAAGATTGCTGCTGAGGACGTTTTGTATGCTGAAAATGCAGGCTACGGAATCAAGCTTATCGGTAGCGTAAAGCAGGTTGGCGACAAGGTTTCTGCGATTGTTTGTCCAAGACTTGTATCAAGAGCAAATCTTCTTTCATCAGTTGATGATGTTTATAACGGAATTTCAGTTGTAGGTGACGGCGTAGGTGATACACTTTTCTACGGAAGAGGTGCAGGAAAGCTTCCTACTGCTTCTGCTGTTGTGGGCGACCTTATTGACGCTTTGAAGCACAACGAAAGAGCTGTTACAATCGGCTGGGACGACAACGATGACGCTGATTATGTGGTTTCATATAAGAGTGTTGAAACCTCTGTATATGTAAGAGCAAAGGCTGAGGACGCTGACAGCCTCAAGAGTAAGCTCTCAGAGCTTTTTGGAAAGCTTATCTTTATCGAAAGAAATGGCAGACCATCAGACGAAATCGCATTTATTACACCTTCTTTTGTTGAAAGCGAAATTGATGAAAAGCTTGAAATTCTTTCAAAATCAATGTCAGTAGAAAGCAAAATAAGACTTCTCTAAAATATAAAAAAGCCACCGATTTTTCGGTGGCTTTTTTGTGTAATGTAAAAAAATCATTCTTCCTTATATTCTATTTCGGAAATCTCAATAGCTTTTTCAGGTGGGATATTTTCAAAAATTACCGATTTGCAGAATTTCAATGCTTCGGTGAGGGTTTCCTCATTTTTTGCTGTCCAGCCAAGAAGAGGACAACCGTTAGAAAATGCGTCCATAATAACTTCCATAGTAACACTTCTTAAATCGTAGGCAATAAAATCAGGTGAAGCGATTGTATTGTGGACAATTCCAAAGGACGAAATGTATTTTTTTATATACTTGAAATCGAGCTTCTTTTTGTGACGTGAAAGGAGCATACCTCTTGTGATGTCAGGAGAGTTTTTCTTAAACCAGCCGACTCTCATCGGATTAAAGGACATTACACACCACTGACCCTTGTAGCTTTTCATAAGTGAGTCGAGACGTTTTTCTAAAACCCCAACAGGTGAGCCTTCCTTGATTTCGATAACAAGGGGAACTTTTCCCGAAACCTCCTTTAAAACTTCGGATAAAAGAGGAATTTTTTCGTCGGTATCCTTTAGCTTCAAAGCGGTAAGCTGTTCATAGGTGAAATCCTCAATTTCAGCCTCGACACCTGTCATTCTCTTTAAGCTGTTGTCGTGAAAAACCACCAGCTTGCAGTCTTTTGTAAGATGAACGTCAAGCTCGATTGCAAGCCCGTGAAAAACTGCGTTTCTAAAAGCACCCATTGAGTTTTCAGGAAAGGCTTCGTTGTGAAGTCCTCTGTGGGCTATAAGTGCAGGAAAATCCATAATATTCTTCCTTCCTTTCTGATTATGCTTTTTACTTAGTATAACATAATTCACGATTAAAAACAAGGATAACATCCACAAGGGGAATTAACAAAAAATTCATATAATCCGTCACACAATAAACATAAAAATCTTATATAATTGGTTTGTTGTGTAAATAATGAAATAATAAAATCAAGGAGGAATACCCCCGATGAATAAGTTCAAAAGACTTTTGTCATCTGTTTGTGCGGTAGTAATGGCGGCTTCAATGCTTACTGCCTGCGGAAACAATGACGGAGAAAAAGAAAAGCTTACTACTTCAAAAATTACAGTTACAACTCCAGCTAAGGAAGAGATTGATTTTGATAAGCTCGTAATTCCTGAAAAGAAGCTTGTTATTGACGGCAAGGAGATTGACACAACTGACCTTGTTGTTATGACAATCAATGATAAGTATAAGGTTTCTTTTGATGAATACAGATATTTCTATTTTACTGCACTCAAAGATACAGGAATTGATTTTGAAGATTATAAGGACGATAAGCTTGAGGAAAGCTATAAGCTTGTAAAGGAATATGTTGAAAAATCAATTAAGAATTACTACGCAAACTATGTTATCGCTGAAAATCACGATATCGAAGTTACTTCAAAAATGGAGGACGAAATTGAAGTTGCATATCAGCAGCTCGTTAAAGAATATGAAGGGGAAGAAAACTTCAATAAGATTCTTCTTTCTGAATATTATACTCTCGACTTGTGGAAATATCTTTGCCGTGGTGAACTTCTTCTCGAAGAAATTTACAACCAGCTTTATGCTGAGGGCGGAAAATATTTCAAGTCAAAGGACGACTTCAAGAAGTTTGCAAAGACAGATGAATACGCAAGAGTAAAGCATATTCTTATTCCTTATGCAAGTCAGGTTGAGCTTTCTGAAGAAGAAATGAAGGATTATGATAAGAAGTCTCTTTCAGATAAGCTTTCTATCAGAGAGGACGCTTACGCAAAGCTTGATGATGAAGCAAAGAAGGCAGTTGACGCTAAAGCAAAGAAGCACGCAGAAGATGTTCTGAAGCTTGTAAATGACGGCGGCGACTATGATGAGCTTCTTGCTGAATATAACTGGGACCCGGGAATGGAAAGCTACGAAGAAGGCTATTTCATGACAAAGGATACAAGCTTCGTAAAGGAATTTGTTGATGCTTCTATGGCGCTTAAGGTTGGCGAAGTAAGCGGTCTTGTAGAATCAGATTATGGTTATCACATTATCAAGAGAGAAGCTGTTGACGAAAAGTATGTTGAAGAAAACATTGACGAGCTTTACTATGATTACTATAACGAAACAATCACTGCTACTGATAGCGAAATGAGAGGACCAATCCTCGATGAAATGAAGGTTACTTATTTCGATGGTTACGAAAAGCTTGACGTAAATTCAATTTCATAACAAATCAGAAGTGCTGGGGTATCCCCGGCACTTTTTTGTTGCAACAAAATGCGTAAAAACAAACACTTATATTTATAAAGATACTTGAAAAAGCAGACAAAATGTTATAAAATAAAAATGATAAATTATTTAAGGAGAACAAACAGTGGAGAAATGTAAACAATTACTGTCCTGCATACTTGAAAAAGTCAGAGCCATTTCCTTTGAGAGTGTTGTTGTACGACTTCTTTCAGCATGGGCAATTATGGGTGTTTGTCAAAATCTGAAAATTCGTGACAGTATTTATTTTACACATAACTTTTTCTTTGATAGATTCAGCTTCGCCGAAAGCTTTTTACTGACGCTTGTGCTTTTTGCAATACTCTGTCTTCCTCTATTCAGAAAAGCTATGAAAGGAATTTTGTGGGGAAGCTTTTTTCTGTTGTTTATAAGAACACTGTGGCAGAGAAGTGATTTCGGATTTTATATGGGTGCAACCCTTATTATGGCACTTATTACAGCCTATGCTTTTAAAGATGTAAAGTTCAAACAGGATATTAAAAGACCTGTGATGTGGGGACTTACACTACCTTTTACTGCACTTGTAGTAACGCTGATTATTACTGTTTCGGTTTTGCTTTATAAGGCGGTGTGGACACCTACCTACGACTTCGGTATTTTTTCACAGATGTTTTATTATATGAAGGAAACCTTCATTCCCTATACCACCTGTGAAAGAGATAAGTTTCTTTCACATTTTGCAGTGCATTTTTCACCTGTTTATTATCTGATGCTACCGGTATATATTGTTTTTCCGTCACCGGTAACCTTGCTTGTTTTGTCACCTGTTATTTCAGCCAGCGGAATTATCCCTCTTGTGCTTCTCTGTAAAAAGTACAAGCACTCAAACCTCACAACGCTGTTTCTGACAGTTTGTTATATGGGTATTCCTGCGATTACCGGCGGAAATCTTTATTATATACACGAAAATGTGTTTCTTTCACCACTTCTTTTGTGGCTGTTTTATTTCTTTGAAAAGAAAAATACCCCTCTGACTGTGGTTTTTGCATTTCTTGTAATGCTTGTCAAAGAGGACGCACCTGTTTATATTTTCGTATTTGCATTATACCTGCTTATTTCCAAGAGAAATAAATCCTTGGGACTTCTCCTTATGGGACTTGCGATAATTTATTTTGCCTTTGTGTTGTCATTCCTTGAAAAATTCGGCGAGGGCGCAATGGTGGGCAGATTTGAGAATTTCAACAAATCAGGCGAACCAATCACTCTTATCGGTGTAATTATGACTGCCTTTTCAAATCCTGCGTATCTCATTTCCGAATGCTTTGAAAATGACAGAATGCTGTTTTTATTGCAGTTTTTCATTCCGCTGATGTTTATACCGTTTTTAACAAAGAAGTTTTCGAGATATGTTCTTTTGGCACCTGTTGTAATAATAAATCTTCTTTCTGATTATGGCTATCAGCACGATATGGGATATCAGTATGTTTTCGGGTCACTGGCGTTTGCAATTTATCTTTGCGTTATGAATAGTGCCGATATGGGACAGGTGAAACGTTCAAAGATACTGCTTTTGTCGGCGACAGCATCGGTAATGGTATTCTTTTCGATGTATTATCCGAGATTTCAGGTTGTGGAGAGCTACCGCAATAATATGCCTGAGCATAATGCAATCGAACAGGCACTTGAGAAAATCCCTGACGATGCGTCGGTGGTGGCTTCGACCTTCTTTGTGGCTAATCTCTCTCAGCGAGATGAAATCTACGAGCTTGAAAGCACCAAACAAAAGGCAGAATATTATGTCCTTGATTTGAGATATGAAAACGCCAAGTGTAATGTGGAGGATTTTCAGAATGAAAACTACGAAACAATCCATCACGATGAATATATTGCGATATTTAAACAGAACTAATAAAAAAGCGTACAGAAAACCTGTACGCTTAGTTTTTTATATGCATTCATTGTGCGTTGTGAATTGTGCATTGATATATGTTGCTACTCCGTCGTCGTTGTTTGAGGCGATGATTCCGTCTGCTTTTGCCTTGACCTCGTCCTTGGCATTCATAACCGCATAACACTCATCAGCCGCCCTGAAAAGCGGAAGGTCGTTGAGATTGTCACCAAATGCTGTGATTTTCTCAAAACCAAGCTCTTTTTTTAGCTTCAGAGCGGAATTGTATTTGGAGGCGTTCTCCGAGCAGATTTCAAGATACCAGAAATCCGTGTTGTAAATATCGCGGTAATACTCAATGGAAAAGCCTTCGAGCTGTCTGACTTTTTCGTAAATGGGCTTTAAAAACTCTTCCTTGTGTGAAACCGAATAGTAAATACACTCCTTTTCAAGACAACTTGAAAAATCACTTACCTGCGTAAACTTCTTTCCGAATTTTTTTATTCTTTCGTGCATAAACTCATAAGAGTTGGGAGTGTCGCAATTTACATAATAGGTGTCCAGCCTGTCGTCCTTTACTGCATATAAAAACCCCCACGAGCCGTAGCCTTTTATTATTTCAAAAAGCTTGCCGAGGCTGTTTTTTGGAAGTAATTCGTAGCTCAGATATTTTTCTGACTTTAAATCGTAAATTGCAACCCCGTTCATTAAAATAGCAGGGGCGTTTATGTTGAGCCTCTTGGTCAGAAGCCTTACTGTTTCGCTTGTGCGGGCTGTTGCGACTGTAAAGTTAATTCCCTTGCCAATGAGATAATTCAGCGTATTTACGCTGTTTTCTGAAATTTCACAGTTGCTGTTGAGAAGAGTCCCGTCCAAATCGGAAATAAAAAGTGTTTTACAAGGCATAGCTTTAGTTTCCTTTTGCTTTTTTAAAAATTTTATCATATATTTTATTGGATTGCAAGATTTCTACTAAAATAACCGCCCGTTTTTTTATAAAAGTTACAAAAGTCAGAAAATGCCTTGACTTTTTTTTATATTGTGCTAAAATGTATGTGTATGTTGATTGTTATTTTTTTGACTAAAGGAGGAATAATGAAGTGAAAAAATCAGATTTTGATTATATCTGGACCGATAAAAAAAGAACTATCTTCGGTTTGCCTATTTCATTTACAAGATATTTCCTTACAAAAGAAAAGTTTATTACAAGAAAAGGATTCTTTACAATCGTTGAGGACGAATTCGAGCTTTACAGAGTAACTGATAAGAAACTCAAGCTGCCTTTCTTTCAGCGTCTTTTCAAATGCGGAACAATTCTCCTGACAGTAAAGGATGTTGATACACCGATTAAGGACCTTACATCAGTCAAGGACCCGAGAAAGGTGCTTAGTCTTCTTGATACCCATATAAATATTCAGCGTGATAAGTACAATATCAGAGGAAGAGATATGGTGGGTACAAACAATATTTATCAGTGCGACGAGCACGAATAGTAAAAACATTGAGAGGTGCGTAATAAACTGACGTTACCTCTCTTTTTCATAGCGAGGTTATTATGTTTTCACTTGAAAGATTTTTGGAGCTTGAGTCAAGCTGGGAATTTCTCAGAAAAACCGAACTACCCATTTTTATTTACGGAATGGGAGACGGCTGTGTTAAGCTTCTCAATCAGTTTGAAAAATATGGCATAAAGGAAAGCGGAATTTTTGCAAGCGACGAGTTTGTGAGAGGACATTCTTTTATGGGGCATACTGTAAAAAAGCTTTCACAGGTTGAGGAGAAAAATGAGGAATTTGTGGTGGTGCTTGCTTTTGGTGCAGGCTACGACAGCCTTATAGAAAAAATCGACAGCATAAGCCGTAAGCATAAACTGATTGTGCCGGATACTGCGGTGATAGGCGGAGAGCCTTTTACAAAGGAATACCTTGAGGAGAATTTTGAGAGAGCCGAAAAGGTATATGAGCTTATGGCTGACGAGTTTTCCAAAAAGGTTTATGAGAATATTATCTGCTACAAAATCACAGGGGAAATTTCATACCTTAGGGAAATCACAACTCTCCCTTGTGAGGCTTATGAAAATCTTCTGGGAAATGAATTTTCCGGAACCTATGTAGATTTGGGTGCGTATAATGGTGATACCGTGAGAGAATTTATTGAGTTTTCAAAGGGTAATCATAAAGAAATTATTGCTGTTGAACCTAATGGCAGAAATTTCAGAAAGCTTTGTGAATACGGCGATAATATAAAAGAACTACAATGTGTAAACGCTGCCTGCTGGAGTTATAGCGGGGAAATAAACTTTTCTAAAGGCGGAGGCAGAATGGCAAAGGCTGATGAAAAGGGAGTTGTGACAAAATGTGTAAGCGTTGATGACCTTGTGGGTAATGTGGGCTGTGCTTATATCAAGTACGACGTTGAGGGTGCTGAAAAGGAAGCCCTTGATGGTTCAGCCGAAACCATAAAACGCTTTTCGCCGAAACTCTGTGTGGCTCTTTATCACAGACTTTCGGATATGATAGATATCCCGTTGCAGGTTTATGAGATGAATAAGGATTATAAATTCTACATCAGGCATTATCCTTATTACCCTGCGTGGGAAACAAATCTTTTCTGTATTTAATTTTAGGAGGTAATTATATGAGCTTTGTGGAAATTGATATCTTGAAGGAACAGATTAACCCTTTTGAAAAAATCGGTAAGGAATGGTTTCTTGTAACAGCAGGTAATATGGAAAAATTCAATACCATGACTGCAAGCTGGGGCTTTATGGGTGTTATCTGGAATAAAAACTGTGCTGTTACTGTTGTGCGCCCTGAAAGATATACTATGGAATTTATCGATAACAGCGAGTATTTCACAATGAGCTTTTTCGGCGAGGATTGCAGAGATGCTCTTAAATTCTGTGGTGCGTACAGCGGAAGGGATTGCGACAAGATGGAAAAGACAGGACTTATACCTGTTGAAATGGATAAGGGAATCGGCTATGAACAGGCTGAAATGGTTCTTGTATGTAAAAAACTTTATGCTCAGCAGATGAATGAGGAAAGCTTTGTTGCTAAAGATGTCTGCGATACTTATTATAAGACCGAAGGCTTCCATGTGGCTTACTACGGCGAAGTTGTAAAGGCATTTGTCAAAAAGTAAAATGAGGGGTGCGAGGGCGTTTTTGCTTTCGTGCCCTTGTTAGTTACAAAACGATTAAAAATTATGGAAATTCGGAAAAAATGTTGAAATTAATGTAGGAATATAGTATAATGAACGTGTATAAATAAATTTCGGAAGGAAGATGTCCAATGGCGAATGAATTTGACCTTGAACAGCTTATAAATAAAGTCAACGAAGAAAACGACCTTGACAAGAAACTGTCTGGTTTTGAAGAGAAAGAAACGCCTGTACCAGCTGAAAGTGCAGAGGATGAAAAGAAAAAATCCAAGGCGGAAATTGCAAAGATGATTGCTGCAAGACTTTCCGATGATGACGATGATGAAATCGAAGAGGATATGTCGTCTATAACTCAGATGAAGCCTAAGCCGATGGTTGAAGCAAAGCCTGCGGTTGCAGCTAAACCTAAGCCAAAGCCTGTCCGTATTGATTATGAGGAATATGAAGATGACGACGAGGACGAGGCTTATGAAAAGCCTTCAAAAAAGAAGAAGTCAAAGGAAAAGGAAAAATCCGGTCCTTCAACAGTGGGAATAATTGTGGGCTTCTTTGTTGGTCTTCTTGTTATTGCGCTATTGTCATTCTATGTGGGTGGAATGGTTATGACAAGCGGAAAATTCTTGCCGGGAACAACTATAAACGGCGAAGATGTTTCTATGATGACATCTGCTCAGGTTACCAAGATGTTTGAGGAAAAGAACACCAAGAACGCACTCTATTTCACTAAAACTGACGGAACAAGCGTTGAAATTCCTCTTTCTTCAATCGGATATGAGCTTCATACCTCTGATAAAGTACAGAAGCTTCTTGATGAAAAGAATCCATTGCTCTGGTTTACTTCACTTATAAAGCCTGTGGCTTATAAGACAGATGTTGATGCAGCTACATACGATGACAGCAAGCTCAGAAGAGAAATCGGTTATATTGACTGGGGAAATACTGAGCCTGTTGATGCTTATATCGCAAGTTCATCTGAGGGCTTTGTGGTAATTGAAGAGCTTGACGGATTTACAGTTGACCTTGATAAGCTTTTTGAACATACAAAGGAAATTCTTGATGACGGCGAGGTTGATGTAAAGGTATCAAATGCCTGCACAATTCTGAAAGCGGCTGTTACAAAGGATATGCTTCAGAAAGACGCTGACAGAATGAATGACCTCAGCAATATTACAATTACTATTGACTTTGACTATGCTCAGGAACAGCTTACCGGTAATGACTTCGGAAAGTGGCTTACCTATAAAGATGATGGAAGCTATACTGTTGACAGAGATAAGGTAATGGGATATGTTGAGGAGCTTGCAAGAAAGTACGATACATATAACAAGCCAAGAAAGTTCAATGCTACTCTTCAGGGTGAGATTACAGTTCCGATAAGTGACGACGCTAAGTACGGCTGGTGGATTTATAAGGACGAAACTGCTGATTTGTTGGTTAAGCTTATTGAAGAAGGTAAATCTGTTACAACAGACCCGATTTACTATTATACAAAGAATGCCGATGGTACAAAGGGATATACCTTTACAGGTGTTGAGGAAGCAAGAACTGCTGAAGATGATATAGGCGATACATACGTTGAAATTGACCTTACTGCACAGACTCTGTGGCACTATGTTGACGGTAAGCAGGTTTATAAATGCGGTATTGTTTCAGGACAGCTCAAGCCTGCGGTGAGAAAGACACTTCCTGGTGTTTATAAGGTCTGGTTCAAGGCAAGAAACCATACGATGAAATCCTCTAACTCAGCAGGTGAAAGCTGGGAGGTTAAGTGCTCTTACTGGACAAGAGTTGCTATTGTAGGTATCGGTCTCCACGATAGCCAGTGGAGAGGAAATAACGTGGGCGGACAGATTTATAAGACAAATGGCTCACACGGATGTATAAATATGACACTTGCAGGGGCAAAATATATCTATGAAAATGTAGATTATGGAACACCTGTTGTAATGTATTACTAAAAAATAACGACCTCCATAAGCTATGTTTATGGAGGTTGTTTTAACTTTAAAAAATCTGGAAAAAAATTTGATTTTGCTATTGAAAAATGGAATGAGATGTGCTAAAATATATTCTGTGATTTTGTTTTCACGTGACGTAAAGTAATTTGTAAACCTTTATTTTCAAGGAGTGTTGTTAAATGAGCCGTATGATTGGTACTGTTTCAAGAGGTGTAAGAGCACCTATTATCAGAAATGGTGACGATATTGTAGAAATCGTAACTAATTCTGTTCTTGAGGCTTCAAAGGACGGAGGTTTTGAAATCCGTGACCGTGACATTGTTGCTATGACAGAAGCTATTGTTGCAAGAGCACAGGGAAACTATGCTACTGTTGAAGACATCGCTGCTGATGTCAAGGCAAAGTTCGGCGGAGAAACCGTTGGTATTATTTTCCCAATCCTCAGCAGAAACAGATTTGCTATCTGCCTCAGAGGTATCGCTAAGGGTGCTAAGAAAATTGTTCTTATGCTTTCATACCCATCTGACGAAGTCGGAAACCATCTTGTTTCATACGACCAGCTTGATGAAAAGGGAATTAACCCTTATACAGACGTGCTTTCACTTGAAAAGTACAGAGAGTTTTTCGGCTATGAAAAGCATACCTTCACAGGCGTTGACTATGTTGAATACTACGAACAGCTTATCCGTGAATCCGGTGCTGACTGTGAAATTGTTTTTGCTAATAATCCTAAGGCTGTTCTTGATTATACTAAGAATGTTCTTTGCTGTGATATCCACACAAGAGCAAGAACAAAGAGAATTTTAAAGGCTGCAGGCGCTGAAATTGTTCTCGGACTTGATGAAATCCTTAACGCTCCTGTAAATGGTAGCGGTTATAACGAAAGCTACGGACTTCTCGGTTCAAATAAGGCGACTGAAGACCAGGTTAAGCTTTTCCCAAGAGAATGCCAGCCGGTTGTTGACGCAATCGCTAAGAAGCTCAAGGACGCAACAGGTAAGAATGTTGAAGTTATGGTTTACGGCGACGGTGCTTTCAAGGACCCAATCGGAAAAATCTGGGAGCTTGCTGACCCGGTAGTTTCACCGGCTTATACAGCAGGTCTTGAGGGTACACCAAACGAGCTCAAGCTCAAGTACCTTGCAGATAACGAGTTTTCAAATCTTTCAGGTGATGCTCTTAAGGAAGCTATCAAGGAAAAGATTACTGAAAAGGACGGAAACCTTGTGGGACAGATGGCTTCCGAGGGAACAACTCCAAGACGTCTTACAGACCTTATCGGTTCACTCTGTGACCTTACTTCAGGCTCAGGCGATAAGGGTACACCTATCGTTTATATCCAGGGATATTTCGATAACTACACAACTGAATAATATTTGTGAAATAATAAAACTCCTCACCAATCGGTGGGGAGTTTTTCAGCTTTTATTTAATTGTTAACTAATTGTCAAGATACGGGGAAAACCTTGCATTTTATGGCGATTTGTGGTATACTTATCTTGTATGTTTATCTGATTTTGCAGGGTGCTTGCATAAAAATACTGAATATTCACTGTAAAATGTATAAATATACAGAAAATACAGAAAATTATGCAAAAATATAAGAAAAGGTTGCATAAAACCCTTGACAAACTTGTATATTGGTGTATAATAAGCTTAAAGCGTATTTGCACAACATATATATTACTGGAGGAATTTATTATGGCTAAAGAAATCAAAAAGGTTGTTCTCGCATATTCAGGAGGACTTGACACATCAATCATTATTCCATGGCTTAAGGAAAACTACAATGACTGTGAAGTTATTGCTGTTTCAGGTGACGTAGGACAGGGTACTGAGCTTGACGGTCTTGAGGAAAAGGCTATCAAGACAGGTGCTTCAAAGCTCTATATCGAAGACCTTAAGGAAGAATTCATCAAGGATTACGTTTTCCCAACTGTTCAGGCAGGCGCAATCTATGAAAACAGATATATGCTCGGTACATCTTTTGCAAGACCGATTATTGCAAAGAGAATTGCTGAAATCGCACTTGCTGAAGGCGCTGACGCTATCTGCCACGGCTGTACAGGTAAGGGTAACGACCAGGTAAGATTTGAGCTTGCTATTAAGGCTTACGCTCCTGATATGCAGATTATTGCTCCTTGGAGAATCTGGGATATCAAGTCAAGAGACGAAGAAATCGACTACGCAGAAGCACACAATATTCCACTTAAGATAAACAGAGAAACAAACTATTCTAAGGATAAGAATATCTGGCACCTTTCACACGAAGGCCTCGACCTCGAAGACCCTGCAAACGAGCCACAGTACAATAAGGAAGGCTTCCTTGAAATGGGCGTTTCTCCTGAAATGGCTCCTGACAAGGCTACATACCTTACACTCCATTTTGAAAAGGGTGTTCCAACTGCTATCGACGGCGTTGAAATGGGTCCTGTTGAGCTTGTTTCAAAGCTTAATGAACTTGGCGGTGCAAACGGTATCGGTCTTGCTGACCTCGTTGAAAACAGACTTGTTGGCATGAAGTCAAGAGGCGTTTATGAAACACCGGGTGGAGCTATTCTTTACCACGCACACGAAGTTCTTGAAACAATCACTCTCGATAAGGAAACTGCAAGAATCAAGCAGTACCTAGGAATCAAGTTTGCTGATATTGTTTATAACGGTCAGTGGTATACACCTCTCCGTGAAGCTCTCACAGCTTTTGTAAACGAAACTCAGAAGACTGTTACAGGTGACGTAAAGCTCAAGCTTTATAAGGGAAATATCATTAACGCAGGTGTTACTTCACCATTCACACTCTATGATGAGGAAGTTGCTACATTTGACGCTGATGAAGTTTACGACCAGAAGGATTCAGCAGGCTTTATCAACCTCTTTGGTCTCCCAATCAAGGTAAGAGCAAAGCTTGAACAGAAGAGAAACGAAAAGTAATCTGAGGTTTATTCTGAAACGGGGGAAATAACGATGGCTGAAAATATTAAGTACGAGCACGCCCTTGATAAGAAGGTTGAAATTTCATATGACAGCCTTCCTAATTCAAAGTTTGAGGACGTGAACCTCGGTGGAGCTACTTTTTCAAATGTAAATCTGAAGGACAGCAATTTTGACGATGTAAATATGTCAGACGCACAGTTTAACAACATCGCTATGAAGGATGCAAAGTTTTCAGATGTTTATATGGTTGGAACTAAGTTTCTCGGGGTTAATCTCAGTGACGCAAGATTCGGTTGTTCAATTATGAATAATATCGAATTCAAGAATCCTGACCTTAAGAATTCAACATTTCTTTACTGTGATATGACAAATGTTGAAATCAACAACTGTAAAATCGATGGTATGAAAATCAATGGTATTGATATTGCAAAACTGATTGAACAGATGGAAAAAGAAGATTAAAAATTTTTCGGTGCGAGGCAGAATAATTTTGTGTAGTTTTAAGCTATGAAAATTATTTTGCCTGTGCCTTTTTGATAATGATTTAGAGGAGAAAGAAAAATGGCTGCAAAAATGTGGGCAGGAAGATTTTCAAAGGAAGTTGATGAGAGGGTAAACGATTTTAATTCGTCTATTTCCTTTGATGCAAGAATGTATAGAAATGATATTGAGGGCTCTGTTGCACACGCAACTATGCTTGGCGAATGCGGAATTATTGACCTTGAAGAAAGCAAGACTATCATCAGGGGCTTAAAGGAAATTCTCGTAGATATCGACGAGGGCAGACTTCAGTTTGACCCTAACGCTGAGGATATCCATATGTTTGTTGAGGCTGAGCTTACAAACAGACTTGGTGCAACAGGAAAAAGACTTCATACTGCAAGAAGCAGAAACGACCAGGTTGCTCTTGATATCAGACTTTATCTCAGAAATGAAATCGAAGAAATCAAGGCACTTGTTAAAAAGCTTATCGAGGTTATTGTTACTCTTGCAGAAAAAAATCTCAAAACAGTAATGCCTGGCTATACTCACCTCCAGAGAGCACAGCCTATTACTTTTGCTCACCACGTTATGGCATATGCACAGATGCTTTTGCGTGATATTGGCAGACTTGACGATACATATAAGAGAATGAACGTGCTTCCACTGGGAAGCTGTGCGCTGGCAGGTACAACATACCCGATTAACAGAGAAAGAGTCAAGGAGCTTCTCGGCTTTGATGAAGTTATGCTTAACTCACTTGACGGAGTTTCAGACAGAGATTTCTGTATCGAGCTTGCAAGCGCAATATCAATTCTTATGATGCACCTTTCAAGATTTTCTGAGGAAATCGTACTCTGGTGTAGCTGGGAATTTAAATTTATCGAGCTTGACGACGCATATGCAACAGGCTCATCAATTATGCCACAGAAGAAAAACCCTGATATTACCGAGCTTGTAAGAGGTAAGACAGGTAGAGTATATGGTGATTTGAATACCCTTCTTACAATGATGAAGGGACTTTCACTTGCGTATAACAAGGATATGCAGGAGGATAAGGAGGCTATTTTTGACGCTGTTGATACAGTTAAGCTTTGTCTCTCAACCTTCATTCCTATGCTTGAAACAATGAGAGTTTTGCCTGAAAATATGAGAAGTGCAGCTGCAAAGGGATTTATCAATGCTACCGACTGCGCTGACTATCTTGTTAAAAAGGGACTTCCTTTCAGAGATGCATATAAAATTACAGGAACTCTTGTTGCTAAGTGTATTGAAATGGGTGTAACCCTTGAAACACTTCCGCTTGATGAGTATAAAAAGCTTTCTGAAATCTTTGAGGAAGATGTTTATGATGCAATCAGCCTTGATACCTGCGTTATGCAGAGAAAATCTCAGGGCGGTCCTGCACCGGAGGCTGTTATGGAACAAATCAGCTATGTAAAGGAAAAGCTCAATGGATAAAAAAGAAAAATTCAAGGCATTTTTAAAAAGCAGAAACGCTGTTGCAGGCTATGTGCTTGCAGGGTGGCTTGCCCTCTGGGGACTGATTTTTGTTGTAGGAAATGTCCTTGAAAGTCTGCTGTTTTTTATGCTGTTTTATAACCTTGTGTATCCCGTTGTGACGGTGTTTGGCTGTTACTATGTTGCAAAAAAATCAGGCATTGTATGGTATATGCCTGTGACTATGAATGTAGTGGCTATTGTGCTTTTTGCGGCAACAGAGCTTATGAGATATGCTCAGCCAAACTGTATATCCTTCACCTTGATTACAACTTTTTTTGCAACGGCTTTCGGAAAGGTAATGCACGGCTCTGATGATAAAAGGGAGAAATGATTATGAAAACTAAAATTTTTATAGATGGTAAAGAGGGTACAACAGGTATTGAGATTTTTGAACGTTTAGGTAAACGTGACGATATCGAAATCCTTCTTATAGCTGAGGATAAGCGTAAGGATTTGAACGAAAGAAAAAAGCTTATCAATATGTCTGATATTACTTTCCTTTGTCTGCCTGACGCAGCAGCTATTGAGGCTGTTTCACTTGTTGAAAACCCTGACACAAGAATTATTGACGCATCTACTGCTCACAGAACAAATCCTGACTGGGATTACGGTTTCCCTGAGCTTTCAAAAATGCACAGAGAAAATATAGCTAAATCAAAGAGGGTAGCAAACCCCGGCTGTTACGCAACAGGCTTTATTTCACTTGTGTATCCGCTTGTTCAGGCAGGAGTTCTGCCAGAGGATTATCCACTTACAGCTCACGCAGTTTCAGGATATAGTGGTGGTGGAAAGAAAATGATAGCTACCATTGAGGGAGAAGACAAAACCTTTGAAATGGCTTCACCAAGACAGTATGCGCTTGCACAGAGCCACAAGCACCTCCCTGAAATGCAGAAAATCTGCGGTCTTAAATACAAGCCGATGTTTAACCCTATCGTTGACGACTATTATAGCGGAATGGTGGTTTCTGTGCCACTTGTTTCAAGAGCACTTACTAAGAATTATACACCTGCTGACATTCACGAAATTATGTCAGAGCACTATGCAGGACAGCATTTTGTAAAGGTTATGGAGCTTGGTGCTAAGGAAACTCTTGCAGACGGATTTTTGCCTGCCAACACTCTTGCTGGAACAAATAATTTGCAGATTTTTGTTTGTGGTAGCGACGACCATATTCTTCTTGCTTCAAGACTTGACAATCTCGGAAAGGGTGCAAGTGGTGCTGCTGTTCAGTCAATGAATATTATGATGGGAATTGACGAAAAAATTGGTTTATAATGAGGTAGATTAAAATGAACGAAATGAATAAATTTGAAGTTGTTGAGGGTGGCGTTTGCGCAGCACAGGGCTTCCGTGCAGCAGGCGTTTACGCAGGAATTAAAGAAAACCCTACAAAGAAAAACGATTTGGGTATGATTTACTCAGACTATGAATGTAACACAGCCTGCGTTTATACTCAGAACAAGGTTAAGGGCGCACCTATCCTTGTTACTAAGTCAAACCTTGAAAAAACAGGTGGAAAATCAAGGGCTGTTATTGTAAATTCAAAAAATGCAAATACCTGTAACGCTGACGGTATTGAAAAGGCTGAAGCTATGTGTCAGCTTTCTGCAAAGGCTTTAAACATCAAGCCTGAGGAAGTTGTTGTTGCGTCAACAGGCGTTATCGGACAGATTTTACCTATTGAACCTATCGAAAAGGCTATGCCTGAGCTTGTTATGTCACTTTGCGTAAGCCAGCACCTTGAGGCTGCTACTGCAATTATGACAACAGATACATTTGCCAAGGAATACGCTGTTACCTTTGAAATCGACGGAAAGCGTTGCTTTATGGGTGGTATGGCAAAGGGAAGTGGTATGATTCACCCGAATATGGCTACAACTCTTAACTTTATCACAACCGACTGTGCTGTTTCTGTTCCAATGCTCCAGAAGGCACTTTCTGAAATCGTAAAGATTACTTATAACTGTCTTTCAGTTGACGGGGATACTTCAACAAACGATATGGTTTCTCTTATGTCATCAGCACAGGCAGGTAACGCAGAAATCGTGGAAGAAAACGAAAACTACGAAATATTTAAGTCAGCACTCTATCAGGTTATGGCTAACCTTACAAGAATGCTTGCAAAGGACGGAGAGGGCGCAAGCAAGCTCCTCACTTGTAAGTGCTTTGGAGCACCTGACCTTGATACTGCTATTACAGTTGCAAAGAGCGTTATCTGTTCACCACTTTTTAAGTGTGCTATGTTTGGCTCTGACGCAAACTGGGGACGTGTGCTTTGTGCTATCGGATATGCAAAGGCTGAGTTTGACATCACAAAGGTAGCTGTTTCACTTGCATCAAAGGCAGGTAAGGTTGACGTTTGTGAAAACGGAGCAGGAATTGAATTTTCTGAGGACGAAGCTAAGGTTGTTCTTTCAGAAGATGAAATCGAAATCCTTGTTTACCTTAATCAGGGTGAAATTAACGCAACAGCGTGGGGCTGTGACCTGACATACGATTACGTTAAGATTAACGGAGATTACAGAAGCTAAGGAGAAGATTATGGATTCACTTCAGCAGGAAATTGAGCGTGTAAGAAGAGAGCAGGGAAACTTTGGAAACGGTGGCTCATCTCGCAGAAATAAAAGAACAGATATTAACAGCGAGCTTATGTCAGGAGAAATCATTCTCTGGGAGGGCGAAGGAAAAAAGCCTGATGGCGTTGATGCTTCTGACGCACCACCTAAACTGTTTGCAATATTCTGGCTTGGATTTTCAATATTCTGGACAATCGGAGCGTCTATCGGCGGAGGCTTTATGGGACTTTTCGGAGTGCCGTTTATCATAATTGGTTTCAAATTGCTTTTTTCAAAGGAGTCAAAACCTCATTATGCAATTACAAATATGAGAATTTTTACAGATGTAAACGGTCATTTCCATATTACGCCATATGAGCTTATTACCTCTGCAAGAATTCAGCACGACAATGACGGTACAGCAGATATTTATTTCACAGTGGTAAATGCTCTGCCTGTTTACTCAAAAAAGGATATGTATATTCAGGGAATGTTTTTCTCAAAGATTGAGGACGGAGACAGAGTTTATAATATTTTTGAAAACGCTGTTTTTGAAAGAAAAAATGAAATTCAGAACAAAATAAACCAGTAAAAGGAAGATTAAGATGAAGGATATTTCAAATGCATTACGTTCAGAGGTGCTTATTGATGCGTTGCCGTATATTCAGAAGTACCACAATAAAATTGTAGTTGTAAAATACGGCGGAAACGCTATGACAAATGAAGAGCTCAAGGACTGCGTTATGTCTGACATTGTTCTTCTTAACGCTGTTGGAATCAAGGTTGTGCTTGTTCACGGCGGTGGACCTGAAATCAATGCTATGCTTAACAGAGTTGGTATTGAAAGCAAGTTTATCGGTGGACTCAGATACACAGATGAGGAAACTATTGAAATTGTAAAAATGGTGCTTGCAGGCAAGGTTAATAAGGAGCTTGTTTCGCATCTTCAGATGCACGGTGGAAAGGCACTTGGTCTTTGTGGAACTGACGGCGAAATGATTATTGCTGAAAAGAAGCAGGGTGAAATCGACCTTGGTTTTGTAGGAGAAATCAAGCACGTTACCACAAAGCCTATTCTTGACGCACTCAATAACGGATATGTTCCGATAATTGCAACACTCGGTATCGGCGAGGACGGAAATACATATAACATCAATGCTGATACGGCAGCTGCTGCAATCGCAACTAGCCTGAGAGCTGAAAACCTTGTTCTTATGACAGATATCGTGGGACTTCTTGAAGATAAGGACGATGACTCAACTCTTATTCCTGAGGTTAATGTCAGCGAAGTTCCTTATCTTAAAAACAGAGGAATTATCAGTGGCGGAATGATTCCTAAAATCGACTGCTGTGTTGAGGCGGTAAGACGAGGCGTTAAGAAAACCTGTATCATTGACGGAAGAGTTCCACATTCAATTCTTATCGAGCTTTTCTCAAATGAGGGTATCGGAACACAGTTTATTTAATAAAGAAGGTAGAATTTTATGAGTACAATAGAACAGTTCAATAAACACGTTATGCCTACATACGGGCGTTATGACGTTGTTATGGAAAGCGGAGAAAAACGTGTTGCGACAGACGAAAACGGTAAGAAATTTATCGACTTCGGCTCAGGAATAGGAACAAACAGCCTTGGCTTTTGCGACGAAAAATGGGTTGAGGCAGTTTGTAATCAGGTAAAGACTATTCAGCATACATCAAACTATTACTATACAAAAATTCAGGCTGATTTCGCTTCTAAGCTTTGCGAAATGACAGGCTATTCAAAGATGTTTTTCGGAAACAGTGGCGCTGAAGCAAATGAATGTGCAATAAAGCTTGCAAGAAAATACAGCTTTGATAAATACGGCAAGGGCAGACATACAATCATCACTCTGGTAAACAGCTTCCATGGAAGAACACTTGCTACTCTTTCTGCAACAGGACAGGAGGTTTTTCATAACTATTTCTTCCCGTTTGTTGAAGGCTTTACAAACGTTGTAGCAAACGACATTGACGACCTTATGGCAAAGCTTGACGATACAGTTTGTGCTGTTATGGTGGAATTTGTTCAGGGTGAGGGTGGAGTTATTCCACTTGAAAAGGCTTTTGTTGAAAAGATTTTTGAGGAATGTCCGAAGAGAGATATTCTCGTTATCGCTGACGAGGTGCAGACAGGTGCAGGAAGAACAGGTAAGTTTTTGGCATCTGAACACTTTGGCGTAAAGCCTGACATTACAACCATGGCAAAGGGAATTGCAGGTGGACTTCCTATCGGAATTTGTCTTGCAAATGAAAAATGCTGTGACGTTTTGTCGCCGAGCACACACGGTTCAACCTTTGGTGGAAACCCTATCTGCTGTGCAGGCGGACTTGCGGTTTTAAATCAGCTTTCAGAAACAGGCTTTATGGAGGATGTTGCCAAGAAGGGCGACTACCTGAGAGAAAAGCTTCTTGAAATTGACGAGGTAGAAGGCGTTGACGGTCTCGGAATGATGATTGGCATTCGTCTTAAAACCAAAAAGGCAGGGGAACTTTGCAAGGCTTGTCTTGAAGAAGGACTTCTGGCACTTACAGCAAAGGACAAGTTAAGACTTCTCCCACCACTTAATATTTCCTATGAGGAAATTGACGCAGGAATTGAAATACTAAATCAATTAATGAAATAAAGGAGATTTACTATGAAACATTTACTTAAAATGCTCGACCTTTCAAAAGAAGAAATTATCGACATCTTGAATCTTGCAGACCAGCTTAAATACGAACAGAAAAACGGTATTGCACACCGTCACCTTGAAGGAAAGACTCTCGGTATGATTTTCCAGAAGTCATCAACCCGTACAAGAGTTTCATTTGAAACAGGTATGTACCAGCTTGGCGGTCAGGCACTTTTTCTTTCGAACAGGGATTTGCAGATTGGTCGTGGCGAGCCTGTTCAGGATACAGCAAGAGTTTTGTCACGTTACCTTGACGGTATTATGATTCGTACCTTTGAGCAGAAGGAAGTTGAGGATTTGGCTGAATACGGCTCAATTCCGATTATAAACGGACTTACAGACTTCTGTCACCCTTGTCAGGTGCTCGCTGACCTTATGACTATCCGCGAACACAAGGGCCGTCTTGAAGGACTTAAAATGTGCTATATCGGTGACGGAAACAATATGGCAAATTCGCTTATCGTAGGTGGCTTAAAGGTTGGAATGGACGTTGCTATTGCTTGTCCTGACGATTATCAGCCTGATGCAAAGGTACTTGAATTTACAAAGGAATACGGCGATAAATTCACAATGACAGCTGACGTATTGGAAGCTGCTAAGGACGCTGACGTTCTCTTTACTGACGTATGGGCTTCTATGGGACAGGAAGGCGAAGCTGAAAAGAGAAAGCTTGCATTTGCAGGATACCAGATTAACGACGAGGTAATGGCTGTTGCACACGCTGACGCAATGGTACAGCACTGCTTACCTGCACACCGTGAAGAAGAAATTACCGCTAAGGTTTTTGAAGCTCACGCTGACGAAATCTTTGACGAGGCTGAAAACCGTCTCCACGCACAAAAGGCAGTACTTGTAAAGGTAATGGCATGAACTGATTTTAAATTTCAGAAATTAGATTAAGCTATGGTTATCAACAAGTATAAACGGCTTTATCAAGGAGAAATAATATGGCATCGCAAATAATTAAAAGGAAACATTTATCTACATTTCAAATAATAATACTTGGTTTTGCATGTGTTATTATTGTGGGAGCATTGTTGCTGATGCTTCCTGTATCATCAAAAGAAGGGATTATGACACCCTTTAATCAGGCGTTGTTTACATCAACCTCTGCGGTGTGTGTAACGGGACTTGTGGTTCAGGATACAGCAACTTATTGGTCGATATTTGGTCAGTCGGTTATTCTTGTGTTGATACAGATAGGCGGACTGGGTGTAATTACAGTAGCAGCCTTCTTTGTACTCTTGTCAGGAAGAAAAATTTCACTGATGCAAAGAAGTACAATGCAGGAGGCTATTTCTGCACCAAAGGTCGGCGGTATTGTAAAGCTGACCGGCTTTGTGATTAAAGCAACCTTATTGTTTGAAATTATTGGTGCGCTGGTAATGATGCCTGTATTTATAAAGGATTTTGGCGTGAAAGGAATTTGGTTTTCCTTTTTCCATTCCATTTCTGCATTTTGTAATGCGGGATTTGATTTGATGGGAACAAGCAAAGTGAAATATGCATCACTTACAGCATATACAACCCAGCCTGTGATAAATATTGTTGTTATGCTACTGATTGTTATTGGTGGTATAGGATTTCTCACTTGGGAGGATATATACACTAATAAACACCATATTAAACGCTATCGTATGCAGAGTAAGGTTATTCTTCTTATAACATTTATTCTGATACTTTTACCGGCTTTGTTTTTCTTTTTTATTGACTTTTCGGAATTACCTATTAAAGAACGTTTGCTCAGTTCTGTTTTTCAATCGGTAACTCCAAGAACAGCAGGCTTTAACACAGTGAATTTTTCGTCTATGACAGGAGCGGGTCTGGCAATTATTATTGGACTTATGCTTATCGGAGGTTCGCCGGGTTCAACTGCGGGTGGTATGAAGACAACCACATTTGCGGTTCTGATTGCAAATGCTTTTGCAAATTTCAGAAAAAGAGAATCTCCACAGTTTTTTGGAAGAAGAATTGAATCAGAAACCGTTAAAAATGCAGCAACCATTATGATAATGTATATTTCGCTGTTTTTTAGTGGAGCTGTTATTATAAGCACAGTTGAGGGACTTTCATTCGGAACCTGTCTTTTTGAAACTGCTTCGGCGGTGGGTACAGTAGGACTTACCCTTGGAATAACGCCGGAACTTGGTGCTGTTTCACAGCTGGTTTTGATATTTCTTATGTTTTTTGGAAGAGTAGGTGGTTTGACTCTTATATATGCGACAATGTTCAGAACAAATAAAAACCTTTCGAAGTTGCCACAGGAGAAAATCACAGTAGGATAAGGAGATAAACTATGAAATCAATTTTGTTAATAGGTATTGGACGTTTTGGAAAGCATATTGCACTTAGTCTTAATAAATTGGGACATCAGGTTTTGGCAATTGATAACAGGGAAGATAGAGTGAATGAAATTCTTCCTTACGTAACTAATGCTCAGATTGGTGATAGTACAAGTATGGAATTTCTCGATTCACTGGGAGTTGAGAACTTTGATGTATGCTTTGTTGCGATAGGAAAGGATTTTCAAAGTTCTCTCGAAACAACATCAACATTAAAGGAACTGGGTGCAAAGATGGTTGTGTCGTGTGCTGCAAGTGCAATTCATTCAAAATTCCTTTTGAAAAACGGAGCAGATGAGGTTGTTTATCCTGAAATGCAAGTTGCAAAATGGGCGGCAATAAGATACAGTGCAGACCATATTCTTGATTACATTGAGATTGATGATTCATATTCGATTTTTGAGGTATCTGTGCCAAAGGCGTGGTTGGGATTAAGTATCGGACAGCTTGACATCAGAAAGAAATATAACATAAATATTCTGGGTTTAAAGCAGAATGGGAAGATGGATGTTTCAATAACACCTGATACAATTCTTACCGAAGACAAAACCATGCTTGTTCTGGGTGAATACAAATCACTTCATAAATGTTTTCATATATAAGTTGAAGTTACGGATTTAAAAGGCTTTTCATAAATAGCTGAAAAACAAGAAAAAGTTGCACATCTCTGTGCAACTTTTTTTAATAATATTTTTTGATTCTCTATTTTGAACAAATATTGCACAACTGAATTGAGGGGAATTACAAAAAGCACGATTTATATCGTGCTTGAATTGTTAATTGTCTATTATCCCTAACAGGGTTTCAGCGTTTTTATGATAAATCATTTCCTTTTCTTCGTCGGTGAGACCCACTCTTTCAATGAGTTTTACGGTTTCACCAGCTGAACACCAAGGACAGTCACTTGCAAAAAGTATCCTGTCAGCACCATGCTTTCTGATGATTTTTAAGAACAATTCATCATCAATATAACCCGCACACATTGAAGTGTCAAGATAAATTTCCCCTTCAAGTCCTGCAATTTGAGTATAAACATCATCCCAGTGCTGATAGCCACCAAGGTGTGCAAGCACCATTTTCATCTCAGGCACAGCCTTGTGTACCTTAGCACTTGCCTCTGGTCTTGCGTGAACGTGGTCAGGACTGTAACAGTCATAGCCTGCGTGAAAAACGCACACAAGCCCAAGCTCGGCTATCTTTTTATAAAGTGGAAAAAGCCTTTCTTCGTCAATATCAAAGCCCTGATAGTCAGGGTGGAGCTTTACTCCTTTAAGACCCATTTCCTTGATTCTTTCAAGCTCTGAAAATGCGTCCTCAGCGTCAGGATGAACACTTCCGAAAGCAATAATTCTGCCTGAATTTTGTTCCTTTGACCAGTTGTTTATAATTGTCTGCTGTGACGGCTTTGTGGCAATAGGTAAAAGCACCGACTTGTCAACACCCCATTCGTCCATTCGCTCAATAGTCTGCGAAACAAGTCCTCTTGTATAAGGCTTTATGTCGGCAATTACCTCTAAATTTGAAATTGCTTTTTCGGCAATTTTTTCATTAAAAGCGTGTGTGTGAAAGTCAATTTTCATTTTATATTCCTCGGTTCACAAAAACATTCTAAAAATAAGTATATCACTTTAGGCTGAAATTATCAAGAAAAAAATATTTTCAAAACCCCTTGACAAATATAAAATATGGGTGTATAATTTACCCTGTTAAAGCAACAAAGAAAATGAAAGGAATTTTAAAGTATGACAGCTTCAATATCTGCATTAGTCTTTACATTTACATACTTTTTTAGCTTGAGCTTTTTTGGTTTCAAGTTTTTTTGGCGTGTAATAAAAGACTGCGACAGGTGTGCAAGTTAGGATATTTTAGATATTACTTGTAGATATTATCCGTAGTCTTTTTAGGGAAGGCTACGGATTTTTTGTTGTGAATTTATATTTTTGGAGGAAAAGAAAATGATTATTATCTTAAAGGACAATGCACAGGAAAAACAGATTGACGAGCTCGTGGAGTGGGTGTCGGGATTTGGCGTTAAAACAAATCTCGTAAACGGCGTTCACCAGAGAATTATCGGACTTATCGGCGACACAACAAGAATTGACGTTGAATCAGTACAGGCTAAGGATATTGTTGAACAGGTTAAGCGTGTTCAGGAACCATATAAGAATGCTAACAGACGTTTTCACCCAGATGATACAGTTATCGAAGTAAGAGGCAGAAAGCTCGGTGGCGGAAATCTTAACGTTATCGCAGGACCTTGCTCTGTTGAATGCGAAGACCAGATTTTACAGACTGCTATCGCTGTCAAGGAGGCAGGTGCAACAATGCTCAGAGGTGGTGCTTTCAAGCCAAGAACTTCACCTTACGCATTCCAGGGACTTGGTAAGGAAGGAATTAACCTTCTCATTAAGGCAAGAGAAATCACAGGACTTCCAATCGTTACTGAAATTATGGACCTTTCTGACCTTGACCTTTTCGCTGATGTTGACATTGTGCAGGTTGGTGCAAGAAATATGCAGAACTTCACACTTCTCAAAGAGCTTGGAAACAGCGACAAGCCTGTTCTTTTGAAGAGAGGACTTTCAAGCACATTGCAGGAGCTTCTTATGTCTGCTGAATACATTATGGCAGGTGGAAACTCAAAGGTAATTCTCTGTGAAAGGGGTATCAGAACCTTTGAACCAAAGACAAGAAATACTCTTGACCTCTCAGCAGTTCCGCTTCTGAAGCACCACTCACACCTTCCTGTTGTAATTGACCCATCACACGCAACAGGTATTGCTAAGCTCGTTGAACCAATGTCACTTGCAGCAGTAGCTTCAGGCTGTGACGCTCTGGAAATTGAAGTTCACAACGACCCTAAGAATGCATGGAGTGACGGTGCACAGTCACTTACTCCTGAACAGTTCAAGGAAACAATGAGAAAAATCAAGGCCATGTCAGAATTCTGCGGAAAGCCACTTGATATTTAATCACTTGAAAAGGGCAGTTTATCTGCCTTTTTTGGTTTACAAAATTTGAAAAATGTGGTATAATTCTGGTGTATTTTTTATTTGGAAGTGATTGTAATGATTTTGCAGGTAAAACAAAAGCTTTTTAAATTGCTCGACAGCTATGACATTACCGACGAATACGGAAACGTTGTTTTTACTGTTAAAGGTAAGCTTGCGTGGGGGCATACCTTCCTTGTTTATGACGCATACGGAAACGAAGTGGGTATGTTAAAAGAGAAAATTATGAGCTTTCTGCCGAGATTTGAAATATATATTCACGGATATTATGTAGGCTGTATCAGTAAAAGATTTACGTTTTTTATTCCAAAATTCGACCTTGACTATAAGGACTGGGAAATTGACGGAGATATTCTGGAATGGGACTATTCCGTTTATGACGGACAGCGTAAGGTTATGCAGGTTACTAAGGAGATTTTCAGACTTTCTGATACATACCAGTGTTATATAAATGACGAAAGAGATGTGCTTGACGCTGTTATGATAGCGCTTGCTATTGACGCTGAAAAATGCTCAAGAAATTAAGATAAGGATTGATTTTATGAAGTTTAATTGTCAGTTGAAGCGAGTTGTTGACGACTCTTATGATATTGAAATAGGTCACGGGCTTTTTGATACCCTTATAAATGATTTGAAAAACGGACTTGTAGGAAAAGTGCGTAAATTCGCAGTAATTACCGACAGTAAAGTTTTTGACCTTTACGGAGAAAAGCTTCACAAAAGCCTTGTTGAAGCAGGTTTTGAGGCTGAACTTTTTGTTTTTCCTGAGGGCGAAAAATCAAAAACAAGAGAAACCAAGGCTTTCATTGAGGACAGTATGTTGAGTATGGGATTTCGTCGTGACTGTTGCGTAATTGCACTTGGTGGTGGAGTCGTAACTGACCTTTCAGGTTTCCTTGCAGGCACATACGGACGTGGAGTGCCATTTATAAACTACGCTACAACACTTCTTTCGGCAGCTGATGCGTCAGTTGGTGGAAAGACAGCTGTTGACACACCTCTGGCTACAAACCTTATCGGGCTTTTTAACCAGCCAAAAAAGGTTTACATAGACATTGACACATGGAAAACTTTACCTGAAAGACAGCTTTCAAGCGGGCTTTCCGAAACAATAAAGCACGCCTGTCTTGGTGACGCTTTGATGTTTGATTTTCTTGAAGAAAATATCGAAAAGATTTTTGAGTTTGATATTAAGACTTGCGAATATATTGCAAACAAAAACTGTGAAATCAAGTATAATGTGGTTATGCAGGACGAGAGGGAAAGCGGACTTCGTGAGATTTTAAATTTAGGTCATACTGTTGGCAGAGCTATCGAAACTGTAAGCGACTATCAGCTTTTGCACGGCGAGGCGCTTTCGATCGGAATGGTAGCACAGGTTAAGCTTGGGGAAAAGCTTGGATTTATCTCAAAGGAAAATGCAGAGAGGGTTATTGCTCTTTATGAAAGAGCAAAGCTTCCTGTAAAGATTCCTGAGTATATTGACAAGACAGCCCTTGTTAAAAAGCTTTATACCGATAAAAAGGTGAGAAACGGTAAGCTGAGATTTGTTTTCCAGAAGGAAATCGGTGACGTTATGGCTTTTGGTGATAATGTTTATGCAAAGGAAATTGCAGAGGACGAAATCGCTGAAATAATAAAGGAAATGTAATATGGGATACCTTGTTGAAATAGTTGTGGAACTTGTGCTTGAGCTTCTTTTTAACGGTGCAGATGAGGTTGTGAGAAATAGAGAAATGCCAAAGCCGTTAAGAATTATGCTGGCGTTTTTGCTGATTGTGGTAATGCTTGCAGGTGTTGCGGTAATTGGCTTGTTAGGCTTGATTATGCTTAAAAAAATATTGGCAGTAGGAATTATTATTTTTGTATTTGATTTGGTTCTGGTAATCTTTATTATCAAACAAACCGTGAAATTGATAAAATCGAGATGAGGACTTTTTATGGACATAAAAATCACACCTAACAGGCTTTCGGGAAAGGTGACGGTGCCACCGTCAAAAAGCGTTGCACACAGACTTATTATCTGCGCTGCCTTTGCTGACGGAAGGTCTGTTATTGAAAATATTGCGCCATCAAAGGACATTATCGCAACAGCCTCTGCTATGAAGGCTTTTGGTGCAGATATTACCCTTAAAGACGGAAAAGCGTATGTTGACGGAACAGGTGAAATTCCCAAAAAAGCTGTGGTTGACTGCTGTGAATCAGGCTCAACTCTGAGGTTTTTAATTCCTGTTGCAACAGCACTTGGCATTGAAACTGAATTTCACGGCGAGGGAAAGCTTCCTGAAAGACCTATAACACCATACCTTGAAGCTCTGCCTTGTCATAATGTCAGCTTTGACTATAATAATACAATGCCTTTTTCAGTTTCGGGGAAGATGACAGCAGGTCTTTATAAAATCGGTGGAGATATTTCTTCACAGTTTATTACGGGACTTATGCTTGGACTTTCACTTCTTGATGAGGACAGCGAAATCGAGCTTACCTCACACCTTGAATCAAAGCCTTATGTTGATATAACTATCGACGCTATGAATAAATTCGGAGTGGTTATTTCTGAGACCAAAAATGGATACTATATAAAAGGTGGACAGAAATATAAGCTTTGCAGTATGGTGTGCGAGGGCGACTATTCACAGTCGGCATTCTTCTATGTTGCTAATTCCCTCGGCGGAAATGTTTCGATAAGTGGACTTTCTGAGGAAAGTGCTCAGGGCGATAAGAAAATTGTTGAAATTTGCAAAGAAATAGTGTATAATAAAAAAGGTAGTCTGAAACCATTCAAGCTTGATTGTTCAGATATACCTGACCTTGTGCCTATTTTAACGGTGCTTGGGTGTTTTTGTGACGGAGTTTCAGAGATTTATAACGTTTCAAGGCTTCGTATAAAGGAATGCGACAGACTTGAAGCAATATCTGAATGCTTGAACAAATTGGGCGGGAAGGTAGAAGCCTTTACAGACAAGCTTGTGATTACAGGCGTTGAAAAGCTGTCGGGAGGCGAGGTTTCGAGCTATAACGACCATAGAATTGCTATGTCAATGGCGATAGCGTCTCAGAAATGTACAGAGTCACTTATTATAAGAGATGCTCAGTGTGTAAGTAAATCCTATCCTGACTTCTGGCAGGTTTTTAAAAGCCTCGGCGGAGTTTTTATTGAGATTTAACAATTTTGATTGGAGGAATTTAAATGTCATCAGTTTGGAATCATAATATCAGCGTGCAGATTTTCGGGGAAAGTCACGGACCTGCAATCGGAGTTGTTATGGATAATATTCCTGCCGGAGAATATATTGACATTGATAAGCTTGTTGAGTTTATGGCAAGACGTGCACCAAAGAAGAACAAGACTTCTACACAGCGTCGTGAAAGCGATATGCCACAGATTCTGTCAGGATTTTTAAACAATAAAACCACAGGCACACCTCTTTGTGCTTTTATAAATAATACCGATACTCATTCTCAGGATTATCAGAATATTTCACGCCTTGCAAGACCTGGCCATGCTGATTACACAGGAGCATTGAGATATAGTGGCTTTAATGATGTAAGAGGCGGAGGACATTTTTCTGGCAGACTTACTGCGCCACTTTGCTTTGCAGGTGCAGTAGCAGGACAGATTCTCGAAAAAAGAGGAATTTATACAGGTGCACATATTCTTGAAGTTCATGGAGTAAAGGACGATTCAATCGACCCTATTTCTGTAACAAGAGATAAGATTGTTAAAATGCGTGGAAATGAATTTCCTGTTATAAACGAAGCAAAGGGTAAGAAGATGATTGCCGAAATTGAAAAGGCGGCTTCCTTCGGAGATAGCGTAGGAGGAGTTGTTGAATGTGTTTCAATAAATGTTCCGGCCGGTATCGGTAGCCCTATGTTTGACGGAATTGAAAATAGTATTGCTCAGCTTATTTTCGGAATTCCTGCAGTTAAGGGACTTGAATTCGGCGTTGGCTTCAATAGTGCTAAAATGCTGGGAAGCGAAAACAACGACGAGTTTTATGTAAACGAAGTAGGACACGTTGTTACAAGAACAAATAACCACGGCGGAATTCTGGGCGGTATTACTTCCGGAATGCCGATTACTATTAGGGTTGCGTTCAAGCCTACACCTTCAATTTCAAAACCACAGAATACTGTAGATTTGAGCAATATGACAAACAGCACTCTTGAAATCAAAGGCAGACATGACCCTTGCGTGGTGCCAAGAGCTGTTCCGGTTGTTGAGGCGGCTGTCAATCTTGCGATTCTTTCTCATATGCTTGATTATCCTAATTTCTAAAGGAGATTTTTCGTGAAATTTTCTAATTTTGACTTTTCTGATATGAATAATATCGACGATATATATGCCGTGAAAATTCTTCTCTGCTACTTTTTGAATAAGGTGCAGAGAGGGGTTACACCAACACAGCTTCTGGAAATCGCAACAGGCGGAAATATAGTGAATTATTTCACCTATAACCACGCTGTTGAGTCTATGCTGGAAAACGGATTGATTTTAGAAACAACCATTGACGGCGAAAATTATTACGAGCTCACCGAAAAGGGAAGAAACGGTGCTGAGGAATTCAAAACAATGGCACCTAAGTCTGCCAGAGAAAAAATTCTTGCGGAGGGACTCAGGCTTTTTGCAAGACTTAAAAACGAAAATACAGTAAGCTTTGAAACGGTTGAAAATGAAAAGGGCTGTGAAATTAAATGTGTCTGCGTGGATAATGATATGAAGCTTATGGAGCTTACTTTATTCGCACCGGATATGGAGCAGGCTGAGCTTATTAAAAGTAAGATTCGTATGAATCCTCAGGCTTTCTACGGAAAGATTATGGATTTTGTGCTTGATAATGAGGAATATGTTCCTAATATAAAGGACTGACGGCTGTCGGTCCTTTTTTGTACGGTTTTTCGGTGGATTTTTAAAGCTGATAGCAATATTGTATAGTTTATTATGTCGATTTTGTGGCAAGTTGTGACATTCGACAAAAAGCAATTTTTTTCAGTTTTTGCCTTGACTTTGAGTGGCGTTTATGTTAATATAATAAAGTCGCCTGAGGCGAGAGTAAAAAATACCGATAAAAGGTAATAAAAAACTCTTGACAAAGGTGAAAATAAGTGATATAATAGATAAGCACTCTCGAGAGGGAGTGGTGATTTAAAGGTATCACACAGCACTTTGAAAATTGAACAAAGACGAAGAATAACCAACCCTTGGAAATTACTTTTGAGTAATTCTAAAGAAGGTCAAGCAAAAGACCAAAAAATAATGCACAGTCAGTGAAAACTGAAACAGGATAACAAGTCGGGGTAACCGATTTGATATACAACTTTAATTAAGAGTTTGATCCTGGCTCAGGACGAACGCTGGCGGCACGCTTAACACATGCAAGTCGAACGAAGTTTTGGAAGTTTACTTTTAAAACTTAGTGGCGGACGGGTGAGTAACACGTGAGGAACCTGCCTATCAGAGAGGGATACCGTTTGGAAACGACCGTTAATACCTCATAACGTATTGAAACCGCATGATTTTAAT
>SVNV01000014.1 GCA_015066705.1 Ruminococcus sp. | reverse complement strand
GAAACCTTTCTGAAGAAAGGTTATCCCCCGAGCCCCCTTCCAAAGACTTTTAGTATAAAATCCCATATAGGATATTTTATCCTATATGGGATTTTAAATTGAAAGTTTTAGGAAAGGAGTTTGAGGATGACTCCCCACAGCGTGGGGAGATGTCTGCGTAGCAGACAGAGGGGACAGGCGACCGTTGGGAGAACCCTTTTTCAAAAGGGTTTTCCTCAATAAGTCCGTATAATACTTCTTTATGACCACTCACCTTAAAGCAGGGGTATTTTTTATGCTGCAGGGATTTTTGTAGTAACCGTTGGTTTAGTCACAACAACAGGTTTCTCTTCGTTTTTAACATCTGTTTCTGATTGTGAGTTTTCATCATCAGGAGCTGTTGTGGTTGTTGAATCAGGAGTTGTTGTTTCAACCGGTGCTGTTGTTGTATGAACAGCAGTCATTGACTCTGAATTATCCTTTAATTCCCAGCCATCTTCTTTGATACGTCGTATCATATCATAATAAATAATAGCATTTGAGATAGTAATTCTTTCCTCAGCAATTTCGCTTCGTGAGGTAATATATTCTTTATCAACAACACCGTTATTGATTCTTTCTTCAAAGGCGTCCTCGTTGTAAATTAAATCTTCCTCGGTTTTAAAATTAACATAATCATCAGCATAGATTTCTTCAGGCTTCATATTGCTGAACAGCATATTACAAGAAGCATTTACAGCCACATTTTCATAGTCTGTAAGGTCAAAATACGAATCCTTCTGGCTGTTGTAGTAAACTGTATCGGTAATAAAGTTTCCATTAGGGAAAATTACTATATTTTCTTCATCTTCTTCAAAGCTGAAAATATCATGACCAAGTGCATACACATTTTTAAATCCAAGCATATTACCAAGAGTAGGCTGGCAGTCGTACATACCCATAACCTTATCAACCTTTACAGGTTCATATTCTTTGTTTTTACTCCAGATAATAAACGGAACTTTTCTATTGATATTATATGCAAACTCATCAACAGGAATATAGCCATCATCGCCATCTTCAAGAGTTTCATCTGTGAATGGATTATGGTTATAGTAATACTCGTAGAATTCTTCCTTGACCTTTGCGTCGTGGTCGCCGTAAATTACAAGAATTGTATCCTCAAGAATACCCTCTTTATCAAGCTCATCAATAAACTGTCCGATTGCCTCGTCAGCGTAGTGAACAGACTTAAGATAGCTTCCAAGCTTTGTATTTTCAAGGAAAGGCTCAGAAACGAGTTCGTATTCGCCTGTTTCCTCATTAAATTTCATATAATCAAAGGTAACTTTATAATCCGAATGACCATTTTCAATATCAGTAAACGGAGTATGATTTGTAAGCATAATCATAGTTCCATAAAATTTATCATTTGTTTTATAAATATTCTTGATTTTATCTATTGACTGACGGAAAAAAGACTTATCGCTAAGGCCAAGACCAATCATTTCATCAAGTACATAGTCAGTATCATAATAGAAAAACTTATCATATCCGAATGATGCGTGGAGCTTTAATCTATTCCAGTAGGTACCATTATTAGCGTGCATACTGAAAGTATAATAACCCAAATCCTTAAGAAGCTTCTGAGTTGTTACATATTCTCTGTCCCAGTAGTCGATTGCTACTGTACCGCTTGAAGCCGGCATAAGAGAAGATGCAAAAGTAAACTCAGTATCCGAGCTTGTTCCTACGCTTTCCTGAGCATAGAAGTTTGTGAAATAGATACCCTCACTTGCAAGCTTATTAAGGTTTGGAGTAAGCTCAACTCCGTTAAATGAAGTATCAAGGCAGAACTGCTGAATACTTTCTGCGTGGATTGCGATGACATTCTTACCCTTAAAAATATCGGTATAGTCGTTACTTTTAACAGGAGCTTTCTGTTCTTCTTCGATTTTATCTTCAAAAAAATCTTCAAACAACTCTCTGTTTTCCTCATACCCGAAAAGAACATTAAGCTTAGCGCTGATAGTTGACACCATATCACTAATCTGATAGGTATAAAGTCCATATTTTGAAAGTGTATATTCTCTGTTCCAACGCTTGGTAAGACGTGAAAGGTCAGTTGCTGTAAGGTTTGTAGCAAACAAAAGCAAGCAAGCCAAAGCAGTCATAAGAGTTCCGAAAACAGACCTTTTTCTGATTTGTCTTTCCATAACGTTATCAAAATACCCCTCACGTTTCACAAGAAGGATATAAACCACTACAAGTGCAATAATTCCCCAAAGGAAAATGAGGTCTTTAAGCTCGAGGATATTTTCAGTAACAGCGTCCATAACTCCGCCAAGCTGTGACGCTGTTGAAAGCAGAGAGATAGAAATAAAAGAGCGATAGTTAGTATAATAAATAGAGTTTGCTATACACAGGAAAGTAAAGACAGCTGACCACGGTAAATAATAGAAAAAGCGTTTCTTAGGGCTTTTAATAGCATATCCGATTGAACCGATGAGCAAAATAATAGTTGTATCTGCCAAAACAGGGCTGATACTAGCATAGTTCTTAACAGTAAAGCATCTGAGCAAAAAAGCGTTTACAAGTGATGTGAAAATAAACACCAGAAACAACGCATTATTATACAAAAATCTTTTTAAAATATTTATAGTTTTCTTTTTCATAACAACCTCCGAAAAAGACATATATCCAAAATCATATCTATACACAAAACACCTATTGTATTTTACGCCTATTTCGCATTAAAGTCAAGTAAATATGCCAAATTATCACATACTTTTCATCATTTTACATCATATTCAAAGTATTTCAATAGTTTTTTTAACTACAAATAACAAAAAAGGACAGAAGATTTCTCCCCTGTCCTTTAGTTAAAATTTTATTACTTGTTACCAGTCATTGCAGCAACTTCTGCAGCGAAATCGTCTTCCTTCTTTTCAACGCCTTCGCCTCTTTCAAAACGTACAAAATCAACAACTGTAATCTTTCCGCCGAGTTCCTTAGCTGAGTTTTCAACGTACTTACCAACAGAAACCTTATCGTCCTTAACAAATGCCTGTTCGAGGAGACAGTTTTCTGAATAGTACTTACCAATCTTACCTTCAGCAATCTTGAGCTTAACCTGTTCAGGCTTGTTAGCCATCTTAGGGTCTTCAGCCATCTGTGAAAGAATGATATTCTTTTCTTCGTCGAGAACTGATGCAGGAACTGCTTCTCTGTTGAGGTAGCCAGGGTTCATAGCTGCAACCTGAAGTGCACAGTCCTTACCTACTGCGAACACCTTATCAGCGTCGAGGTCTGTATCAATCTTAACCATAACACCGATGCTTCCAGCGCCGTGAACATATGGTACGAGAACGCCTTCAAGTCTCTGGAAACGTCTGATAACCATATTTTCTCTAATCTTAATGAAGAGGTCCTGAAGTGTTTCTTCAACTGACTTATCTCCACCGCTGATTGTCATAGCCTTAAGTGCTTCAACGTCAGCAGGATTCTTTTCAATAATTGTCTTAGCAACTGCATTTACGAAAGCCTTGAATTCTTCGTTATTAGCAGCAAAGTCTGTTTCAATATTAACTTCGAGAACAACACCTACGTTACCTTCTACAACTGAAGCTACAATACCTTCAGCAGCAACTCTGCCGCTCTTCTTAGCCTGTGTAGCAAGTCCCTTTTCTCTGAGGATAAGAACTGCCTTTTCTGTATCGCCGTCAGCTTCAACAAGAGCCTTCTTACAATCCATCATACCTACGCCTGTGAGGGTCATAAGTTCTTTAATTTCCTTAACACCAATGTTTGCCATTTGTATTTCCTCCTGATTTTTATTATATCGAAATCAAGGCAGACATCAAAATATATATCATGTCTGCCTGTATTTTCAAAAATTATTCAGCTTCTGTAACTTCTTCAGCAGCCTCTTCTTCAGCAGCTACCTGTTCGCCCTGTCTGCCTTCGATGATAGCGTTAGCCATACAACCAGCGATAAGCTTTACTGCACGGATAGCGTCATCGTTACCAGGAATTACATAGTCGATATCGTCAGGGTCACAGTTTGTGTCAACGATAGCTACTACAGGAATACCAAGCTTCTTAGCTTCTGATACTGCAATCTTTTCCTTTCTTGGGTCAACGATAAAGAGTGCGCCCGGAAGCTTTGTCATTGTCTTGATACCGCCGAGGTACTTTTCAAGCTTTTCGATTTCGAGGTTGAGCTGTACAACTTCCTTCTTTGGAAGAAGTTCAAATGTACCGTCGTTTTCCATTGCGTGGAGCTGTTCGAGTCTCTTGATTCTTCTCTGAATTGTCTTGAAGTTTGTCATCATACCGCCGAGCCATCTTGCGTTTACAAAGTGTGCTCCAGCTCTGATTGCTTCTTCCTTAACTGATTCGCTAGCCTGCTTCTTTGTTCCTACGAAAAGAACTTCGCCGCCGTTAGCTGATACTTCACGAATGAACATATAAGCATCTTCGAGCTTCTTAACTGTCTTCTGAAGGTCGATAATGTAGATGCCGTTTCTTTCTGTGAAAATGTAAGGTGCCATTTTTGGATTCCATCTTCTTGTCTGGTGACCGAAATGTACGCCAGCTTCAAGAAGCTGTTTCATTGATACTACTCCCATTGTAGTTTCCTCCTGTTTTTTGGTTTTTTAAATTTTTACAAATTTCCTCCGTATTGTTCGGGTTAATGCATACCACCCGATTACTGGCTTAATCGGGACCTCTGCAGAACTATACGTGCGAATTGCCTATATATTATACCATTTTATCTATAAAATTACAAGAGATTTTCATTTGTTTACTTAAACAAATTTTCAACAGTATAGCTTTTTGATTTTGTGCATAATTGCTTTTCTTTAAAATTCACCAGAATAGTATCTTCTCCTATCAGCTCAATATCATCGCATTTTATGACTATATCGTCTTCCCTACCAAAAATCCCCATAAAACGTGGACGACCGAACACAAGTAGTGAAACTACACTTGAAGAAGCGGTATCAATTTCAGCATCGTCCACATAACCGATTTTAACTCCGGTTTTTACATCTACAACCTCTTTATTTTTTATCTGGGACAAACTATAAAGCATAAAAACACCTCCTATACAGATTTTATGTCTGAGGTGTTATATATATGCAAAACCGCCTCCGTATAATCGAAAGCGGTTTTATAATCAGTTATCGCAGATTCCGTTATCTGAGCCACAGCCACAGTCTGTTTCGCCAAGTCCACGTGGGAAAAATTCATTTCTCGGGAAATCAATTCTTTCAAAGAGCTCGCAAGGGCTTTCTGTATTTGCACAGCATTCCTTTTCAGGCAGGCAATAGTCGTATGCAGGAACAAGAAGTGGTACAGGTCTTGAAAGCTGTACAATGGAGAACATTCCGATTGTTACATAAACGCTTCTTGTGCAGGTTGCAGGGTCTGCGTCAGGGTTATCGCATCTTACCTGAGCATCAAGAACTATCGGTTCAACAACTGTTACTGTTGCACGAGGCAGAGTTGTAGTACCACAGCCAAGAGCCGGAGGTGTTGTTGTATCGTCTGATGAGAATGATTTAGTCGAACCCTCGCCGCCGAAAAGAATTACTTTCTTATTGAATGTTGCAGTACCGATTACGGTAGTTGGTGGTGTCTGTGCATTTTCGTAAGCGTCGATTTCAATGTTAAAGGTATAAGTGATATCTACTGTGAAGAATCCCTTATTAAAAGGTACCGAATCGATTGAAAAGGTTGCGCTTGTAACTTCTACGCACTTTGCTTTGATGAAAGCGGCTTCAAGCACGGTAGCTTCATCTTCTTCTGAAAGTGTTACCATAAGGTCTTCGAGACAATCCCTGTCAGAACAGGAATCAAAAATTCTCATGGTGTCAATACAAACAGCTTCCTTAAAGCCACAGCCGTTATTTAAATCGCCCATAGTTTTCCTCCTTAAATAATATTTGAAGATATACTTCAATACCATAATATTCGGCTACTGTCGATTTAGTGACTTGCTTTCTGAATTAAATACAATACTTTTGCAGGGTGTTAAATAAAACGCAGAACATTTGTTTATATTTACTATTTACAAGAACGAACATATGTGCTATAATATAGCAAAGAACATTTGTTTGGAGATTGTTATGAGCAGAGTGATTTTACATTCAGACCTGAATAATTTTTTCGCATCGATTGAATGTCTTTACAAGCCTGAATTAAAAAGTAAGGCTGTTGCTGTTATCGGCGACCCTGAAGCAAGACACGGAATTGTACTTGCCAAAAATGAGCTTGCAAAAAAGTGCAAGGTACAGACAGGTGACCCTGTATGGCTTGCAAGGCAGAAATGTCCCGACCTGACTTTTATTGAGCCACATTTTGATTTATATATGAAGTATTCAGGCTACGCAAAGGAAATCTATTCGGATTACACCGACAAAATAGAGTCCTTTGGCCTTGATGAATGCTGGCTTGATGTCAGTGAAAATCTATGGCGTTACGGAAGTGGGAAAGAAATTGCAGACAGAATACGCAGGCGAATGAAAAGTGAGCTTGGAGTTTCGGTATCAGTGGGGGTTTCCTTTAACAAGGTTTTTGCAAAGCTCGGGTCGGATTTAAAAAAGCCTGACGCCACCACAGTTATTGAAAGTCAGAGCTTTAAAGAAATTGTCTGGCCGTTAAAAGTAAACGAGCTTTTATACGTCGGCAGGCAGACCCACAAAAAGCTGAACAGACGTGGAATTTTCACAATCGGTGACCTTGCAAAGGCAAATCCTGACAATTTAAGATATATGCTTGGCAAAAACGGGGTTATGTTATGGGAATTTGCAAACGGACTTGACACGTCGCCCGTTTCAAACATCGGTGCAAAATCCCTTATAAAAACCATAGGAAACAGCACAACCTGTCCCCGTGACCTTGTTTGTGATGAAGATGTAAAAATCGTTCTTCGGATATTATGCGAAAAGGTTTCACAGAGGCTGAGAGAATACGGATTTATCTGCGGAACAGTTCAGCTTGGAATGAGAGGTACGGATTTACATTGGTCTGAACGTCAGGGTGTGCTTGACATTCCAAACAGAACAGCCAAGTCGCTTTTTGATATGGCGTTTTCCCTTTACAAGAGCAATTCCGACGGAAGTCCTTTAAGAAGTCTGAGCGTACGTGCAAGTAAATTAGAGGTTTCTGATTACATTCAGTTATCTCTTTTACCAGAAATGGAGAAAATTGAAAAGGAAGAGGAGCTTGATTCTGCCATTGACAGGATAAGAGCACGTTTTGGCAAAAACGCCATAACAAGAGGTCTTATTATGACTGACAATCAGCTTTCAGATTTTGAGCCAGGGTCAATTTGTTCGCTTCCATACTCCAACAACTAAAAAGAAACGGGTATCAAGCCACAAGCTCGGTACCCGTTATTTATTGAAATTATAGGTTTGTTATGAAAATTTCAAGGCCGATAACAACAAGGATTACCCCACCAAAAATCGAAGCCTTATCAGAAAGCTTTGTACCGAATTTTCTACCAATCAGCAAGCCTCCGATACAAATCATAAAAGTAACTGTCGCAATAATAAGCGCACTGAGCAAAGCTCTTCTCAGTGGGTCATCGGCTATCGCAAAGCCTACTGAAAGTGCGTCAATGGAGGTTGCAACACCCTGGGCAAGTAACAGTAAAAATCCGGTTTTATTAGTGGAATCGTCATCTTTATAGTCGCTTTTTATTCCGTCAACAATCATTTTTGTTCCGATAACTCCAAGAAGAACAAGTGCAATCCACGGAATGAATTTTTCAAAGCTCTTGAAGGTTTCAACTATTGTATGAACACAGGTCCAGCCTATCATAGGCATAAGTGCCTGAAAAAAGGCAAAAGTTCCGGCTATAAGGCACATCTTACGTTTTCTCATTGAAGGCTCTTTAAGTCCGTTGGCAAGGGAAACAGAAAATGCGTCCATAGCAAGTCCCACGCCCAGAAGCATGCTATTAAAAACAAATATAAACATTACTAATCACGTCCCAAATTTATTTTCAAAGGTTAGTCATTACATATTTATTTACTTAAGCGGTAATATATTCTTTTCAAATCAAAAAATCCAAACCCGACCAGAGGTCGAATTTGGATTCTGGAGCTGCTAACCGGATTTGAACCGGTGACCTCATCCTTACCAAGGATGTGCTCTACCAACTGAGCCATAGCAGCACCAATCACAGATATACATTATACACTGTTTTTGGTAATTTGTCAATATTTATTTTTATCGATTTAAATTATTACCTTTTATATCAAGGTCTATTGCGTTCAAACGCTTTTCTATATTTTCAAGTAATTCATTTTGTTTTTTTCTTTCTGTATTAGCCATTGTAAGTTGTATAGTAATATTAACAAAGCAAAAAAACAAAACCATTCCAGCAATCACAATTATCAGTTTGATGACAAATTCAACCAATGTATTGCTAAGACCAAACTCTGATAAAAGTTCATTCACTATTTCGTACATCATTACACCTCTTATGTTATATTTTTAAAATCTCTAAGCAATTTCAAAGCTATAAGACTATTCTCAAGAAGCTTTTCAGCTTCATCATAAGAAATCCATTTAGCATCCCTTACTTCTGAGGAATATTCAAATTCCTTATTCTGAACAAGTGCACAGAAGCCAAGCATAAGGTTATCTCTTTTAGGGTATGAGTAGCTCTTGACATAGGTAAGCTTCAATGTTTCAAGTCCCAATTCTTCAGAAAGCTCACGTACACAGCAATCTTCAGCACTTTCGTATTCCTTCATAAAGCCTGCTGTCAGAACATATCTTTCGGTATCGCCATAGGACTGGCGTGTAAGTGCAAATTCGCCCTTTTCATTCACAGGGAGAACTATCACGCATGGTGAGGAATGTGGAAAATGTGGCCTGTTACATTTCTCGCAAAAAGGAACATCCTTATCATCTCCGCACTGTTTAAGAACGAGTTTTGAAGAACACAGCGGACAAAACTTAAATCTCATATCAAATCTATCCTATAATTTCATCAATATCTCTGTTTTTAATAACTTTGAAAGCATTATTGAGAAGCATATCAACAGCCTCGTCTGACATCTTTTTAGCAACCATATCATAGCCATAAGAAAGCGGTCTATCTCCCCTATTTATTCTATGGAAGTCAGTTCCGATAACGTGTGCAAAATTTTTCTTAAGTAATTTGAGACAGTTTTTACGTTTTTTTCTATCTTCAAAGGATTTTGCATTAAGCTGACCGATTACATCAAAGGACATTAGTTTTTCGATGTCCTCGAAATCAGTAAAGCTCAGATATCTTTCGACGTGGGCAATCATAAATTTTAAATCAGAGCTATCAATAAGCTCTTCAACGCCATCAAGAATTGACCTTGTGAGTCTTACATAAGGCATTTCCAGAAGAAGATACTCTGTACCCTGAATACAAAGGTCACTAAGATACTTATTATCTATCAGAGAAGATGAAAACAGCACCTCTGCTCCGAGAAGAATCTCAGGATGACGAGGTTTCAGATAAGGCTTTAGTCTTTCATAAGCCTCATCTCTCTTTTTAAGAAACTTCTCCGCTGAAATCTCATGTGGATAAAAATGAGGAGTAGCAATCACAATATCCACCTGGTCATCAGCCATCTTATCAAGAATCTCTATAGACTCGTCGATTGTTCGTGAGCCATCATCTATTCCCGGTAAAATGTGCGAATGAAAATCGATGAACATTGATTACTTCTCCTCTCAAAATTACTTAGCAGTATTAGTAGTATTTACTTTTTGGTTGTTACCATACGCGTAGTCATAGTTATAATATGACTTCTTATATGTAGAGCTGCCACCTGTTGTCTTACAAGCGGTCTTTATAAATCCGAGCACCTTACCATTAGCCATCTTAATATTCTTAAGAGCTCTCTGAAGGTCGTTATGTGTTGTAACATCATCACGGATAACAAATACAATTCCTGCAACATGCTGGTTATAAAGTTGTGAATCGGAAACGACATTTACAGGTGGTGTATCGATAAGGATATAGTCATAATGCTTCTTGAGTACATCAATAAGCTCAGCCATATTAGGTGAGCCAATAAGCTCAGCAGGGTTTGGTGGAAGCGGGCCTGCAACAATTACGTCAAGGTTTTCTCTGACATTACTATTGATTGCCTCAGCAACTGTACACATACCACTGAGTATAGAAGAAAGTCCTCTTGATTTTTCAACTCTGAGCAAGCTATGCATTGTAGGCTTTCTCATATCAGAGTCAATAAGAAGAACTCTTGAACCTGTAGTAGCAAGTGTAATTGCCATATTGATACAAGTTGTAGACTTACCCTCAGCCGGTGATGAAGATGTGAAAGTAATTACTTTATTCTTACTTGTTGAAAGTGAGAACATAAGATTTGTTCTTGCCGATTTATAAGCCTCTGTAATAATAAACTTTGTAGAATCGTTAAGAATATACTTTCTACTTTTGGATTTTGAAACTCTCAGTGGTGAATCAGGAGCTTTACCCTGGTTTTTCTTTTTCAAAGCCATATTAGTAACCTCCCTTTACATTTGATTCAAAGTCAAGGATTTCAGCAAAAAGCGGAATTCCATAAAGCTGTTCAAGGTCATCGGAAGGTTTGATTTTTGTATCAACAAGCTCAAGGACAACAATAAGTCCGCATGAGAAAACAAATCCAAGCACAAATCCCAGTAATGTATTTTTAACAGCATTAGGTGATGATGGATGCTTAGGCACAACAGCTTCATTAACTGTCTTTACAATTCCGCCCTCAACAATATCCTTGTAAACCTCATTTGCTCTTGAAAGAACAAGATTTGCAACAACGGCACTCATTTCAGGATTATCAGAAACAACTTCGATATTCATAACAGAAGTACCTGTTGATGCAGCCTGAACAGAAATCATACTTTTAAGCTGGCTATTGGAGAATTCATCAATATCATACAAATCCTTAAGGTCCTTGGCAACATAGTCAACCATTCTGTCACCTGTAAAAAGAATCTGACAGGTATTTACAAGCTTTTCAGCAGCAGAAAGCTCCTGATAGCTAGGAGAAGCCTGGTCAGATGTATTATTTCTGGGGTCAACATAAATCTGTGCTTTAGCAGTATACTTATCAGTAATAAAGAACTTTGTAATACAAAAAGCTCCTACTGCAAACATAATCGTAACTATTGCAATAAATTTCAAATGACGTACAAGTGCCCCGAAAAGCACCTTCAAATCAATTGTATTTTCTACATTATTTTCCATAAGACCTCCAAAAGTCACAAAAATCTCTATACATTATACAATATTTTTTCGATTTAGTCAATAGAAAATAGTTGAGATTATGCCAAAGTTTAGCTCCGAAAGTCCATAAAATTGTTAATTTTATACAGTCTAAAAATATTGACAAAATTCTCAGAGAGTTGTATAATATTAGAGGTACAAATCAGCTTTATATGCTGCAAAACCTTATCAAGAGTGGCGGAGGTACAGGACCTTTGAAGTCACAGCAACCTAGATTTTATATCTGTGGTGCTAATTCCTGCGGAAAAGCCTTTTGAGGCACAACCGGAAGATGAGGACTTTTTCATAAAAGAACACTCGTCTGCGTTCCGGTTTTTATGGAACGCTTTTTTATTTTATATTTTAGGAGGACAAGATTATGGCAAGATACCTTTTTACTTCAGAATCAGTTACTGAAGGACATCCTGATAAAATCTGTGACCAGATTTCTGACGCTGTACTTGATGCTATGCTTGAGCAGGACCCTATGTCAAGAGTTGCTTGTGAAACTGTTACAACAACAGGTATGGTAATGTGTATGGGTGAAATCACAACAAAGGCACAGGTAGACATTCCTGCTATCGCAAGAAAAGTTGTTGTAGACATTGGCTACGACAGAGCAAAATACGGTTTTGACGGACACACATGTTCTGTTTTTACTACAATAGACAAGCAGTCACCTGACATTGCTATGGGTGTTGACAACGCTCTTGAGGGCAGAGAGGAAAACGAAGGTGACACAGGTGCCGGAGACCAGGGTATGATGTTTGGTTATGCTTGTAACGAAACTCCAGAGCTTATGCCGATGCCTATTTCCCTTGCACACAAGCTTGCTCTCAGGCTTACAGAAGTCAGAAAAAACGGAACACTTCCATATCTCAGACCTGACGGAAAAACTCAGGTTACTGTTGAATACGAAGACGGAAAGCCTTTCAGAGTTGATACTGTTGTAGTTTCTTCACAGCACAGCGATGATGTTTCACTTGAAAAAATCAGAGAGGACATCATCAAGCACGTTATCGAAGCTGTTATTCCGGCTGAGCTCATTGATGACACAAGATATTTTGTAAATCCTACAGGAAGATTTGTTGTAGGTGGTCCTCAGGGCGACAGCGGACTTACAGGCAGAAAGATTATTGTTGACACATATGGCGGATATGCCCGTCACGGTGGCGGAGCTTTCAGCGGAAAAGACCCGACAAAGGTTGACAGAAGTGCTGCTTACGCTGCAAGATACGTTGCAAAGAACATTGTTGCTGCAGGACTTGCTGACAAGTGTGAGGTTGAACTGGCATACGCTATCGGTGTTGCACACCCTGTATCAGTTATGATTGACACATTCGGCACAGGAAAGATTTCAGAGGAAGCACTTTCAGAAGCAGTCGGTAAGGTATTTGACCTCAGACCAGCAGGCATTATCAAAACTTTAGAGCTTAGAAAGCCACAGTACAGACAGCTTGCAGCTTACGGACACATGGGACGTGAAGACTTGGGTGTAGCGTGGGAAAAGACTGACAAGGTAGATGCACTTTTAGACGCTTTAAAATAAAAAAACAAAAAATGCAGGTTTCAGAACCTGCATTTTTTATTTCACATTATTTAAAAAGTTCAACTCTTCCCTCGAGGACAACAACAAAATACATAACAGTAAAAATAGTAAGTGCCGTAGAAAAAGCAAGCACGATATTTCTGATTTTATCGCTATCCTTTACAACCGGTTCGTTAAGTGTATCTGAATACTGCATTGCCTTAAGAAGAGGATAACGGATTATCAACAAAACAGTACTATTGAAAATTCCCTTAACCAGATTAAACGGTAAAAGCATAGGAAGAACAAGGTCAATTACGACTTTAGTATCAACCTTCATATAAAATGGCGTAAGAAGAAGGTTAAGCCCTACCATTACCGATGTCATAAGCAAGGTTGCAAGAATACAGCCGATTACTGCTCCTGAAATATTCTTCTTGAATTTATATATTACACCGGCAATTCCTACGTATGTAACACTTCCCGCAACATTCATAATAAAACCATAAATACCTGTTGATGATGCAGTAAGAGACTCAATTACCGCACTAAGAAACGCAACTATAATTCCCGAAACAGGACCGAATGCGAATGCACATACTGTTGTAACTGCATCCTTTGCCTCAAAGCTTAAGAAACCGAGTTTAAAGTTACAAAGAAAGTTTGCAAGGTAAGTAAGTGCTACAAAAAGTGCAATCACTACCATCTGTTTAATTTTCATCTGATTTTTTGTGTTACCCAAAATAATCCCTCCTGAAATATATTTTAGAGAACAACGAAAACAAAAAACGCCTCTGAATATACAGAGGCGCAATTTCTTAAAATCGCTGTTTCTTCCATCCGGACTTTACCGTTGGTTTCGGAATCTCACCGAATCAGCACTTTAAAAGTGGTCGCGGACTAAGCTTTTACACCATTACCGCCAGTGTGGAATTTCACCACCCCTGAAACAAATTTAAATTGTATTTAGTTTTATTCCTCTTCGTAATTGAACTCAATATGAGTATTACAATTCGGACAATTCATTGAGCCCTTTTCGACGATACTCTCTGAAATTGTTATCGAATCGCCACAGCTAGGACAGCAGCATTCATACATTGCTTCTTCATCAAAGTCAATATCCTCTGCTTCGTCAGCAAACTTACCGAAATGCTCGTCATCCTCATCTTCGTCATCATAAACAATCTCTTCGTCATCATCTTCATCGTCAAGATCATAAAGGTCATCTTCAACCTCAAGCAAATCCTCGTCAATCATATCAATGATGTCAACCACGCTATCAACTTCATCAGCAATATCCTCAACAGTTACTGCCATTTCGTCAAGAATCTCTGCCATAAGCTTAAGAATCTTGCCTTCCTTCGTTGAGTCGTCTATTCCAAGACCGTCCATAAGTCCTCTGAGATAATTAACCTTATCACTAAGCATTATATTAACCTCACTTTCGCTGTGACACTATTTTTTAACTTTAAAATTATGCTCTTTCCATGTATTCGCTTGTTCTTGTATCGATTCTGATTACATCACCAATTTCGATAAAGAGCGGAACCTTGATTTCTGCACCTGTTTCAAGTGTAGCAGGCTTTGTAGCGTTTGTAGCTGTATTTCCTGCAAAACCAGGGTCAGTTTCTGTAACTTCAAGGTCAACGAAGTTTGGTGGTTCAACAGCAAATACCTTGCCCTTATATGAACATACCTTACATACCATATTTTCCTTAACAAACTTGAAGTTATCTGAAAGCTCAGCATTACTTACAGGAACCTGTTCATATGTTTCAGGGTCCATAAAGTAGTAAAGGTCACCGTCAGTATATGAATACTCCATATCCTTTCTTTCAACAAAAGCTGTTGGGAATTTAGCAGTTGGGTTATATGTCTTTTCAATAACCGAACCTGAAATTACGTTCTTAACCTTTGCTCTAACGAAAGCAGCACCTTTACCAGGCTTTACATGCTGAAATTCAACAATCTGCATTACATTTCCGTCTTCTTCAAAAGTTACTCCATTTCTGAAATCGCCAGCAGTTACCATAAAATGTAAACCTCCAATAAAATTATGAAAATATCTCAGCAATAACTAAAATATCACTTATAAACATTTTACATTAAATTACAACATTTTGCAAGTCTTTTTTAAGATTTTTTTAGCACTTTAATAATTCTTTTACACATAGCGTGGATTTTTCATCAAAATCATCATACACAAATAAGATTCTTAGGTGAAAGAGTGAGATTTTTACAGCCGTCCTTTGTAACTACAACAAAATCCTCAATTCTCACTCCGAATTCATCAGGAAGATAAATTCCGGGTTCAACTGTCACTATCATACCCTCTTCGAGGATATTTTTGCAAGATGGTGAGGCAGTAGGTGCTTCGTGTATTTCCATACCCACTCCGTGTCCGAGAGAATGACCGAAAAACTCGCCGAAACCGGCATTTCCGATAACATCTCTTGCAATTTTGTCAAGCTCGTCGCCTGAAATTCCTGCTTTGACATAAGAAAGAGCCTTCATCTGTGCATCAAGAACGATATTATAGATTTTCTCCATTTTTCCGGTTGGCTCACCCACACAGAAAGTTCTCGTCATATCGCTATGCCAGCCATTTACAACTGCTCCGAAGTCAAGAAGCACAAATTCGCCATTCTTAACCTTTTTATCAGTCGGTACGCCATGTGGAAGTGAGGTATTCTTACCAGAAAGTGCGATTGTATCAAAAGAAAGAGCCTCTGCACCATTTCTGAGCATAAAGAAGTCAAGTTCAAGCTGAATTTCTCTTTCGGTCTTACCTTCTTTAACGAAATCAAGCATATATTCAAAACCTTTTTCTGCAATACGCTGAGCTTTGATGATATTTTCGATTTCCTCTTCTCTTTTACATACACGAACAGATTTAATAGCCTCACTCAATTCATCTGAAGCATCAATTTCACAGGAAAGTCGTTTTTTCAGATTCTCAAGTTGAGAAATAGTTATATTTTCAGCCTCGACAGAAAGTTTTTTTGCATTATGCTTATTCATAAGCTCAGAAATCTGTTCATAGAGCTTATTCTGAAGCACAACCTCACAATTCTTAGCAGATTTTCGCGCCTTTTCAATATATCTGAAATCAATAATCAGGTAGGCTTTATCTTCAAAAACAAGAAGAGTTCCTGCACTTGATTTCATACCTGTAAAATACCGTCTGTTTACATCACTTGAAATAAGTGCGCAGTCGGTAAAGGAAGAAATACTGCACTGCAGAACTTCAAGCTGAGAGAGTTTCATATTTTCCATAATCAATCTTTCAGAATATCATACATTGCGTCAACAGCAAGCATATATGAATTCTTGCCGAAGCCTGCAATCTGTCCTACACAGGCAGGTGCGATTACTGATGTATGACGGAATTCTTCTCTTGCGTGAATATTACTGAGGTGAACTTCAACAACAGGGATTTTAATAGCTGAAATCGCGTCACGAATAGCGTAGCTATAATGAGTATATGCTCCTGCATTAAGGATTACACCGTCAAAAGTAAGTCTTGCCTCGTGAAGCATATCAATAATTCCGCCCTCGAGGTTTGTCTGGAAAATTTCCACTTCAAAGCCTTTTGACTTTGCCTTTTCAGCAATTTCTGCGTTGATTGAGTCGAAAGAATCATTTCCGTAAACGCCCGGTTCACGTTCACCGAGAAGATTAAGATTTGGCCCGTGAATTACAATTATTTTTTTCATAAAAACACCCTTTCTTACAAACTTGAAAGATAATATTTTTTCATTGTTAAAGCGTCAACATCCTGTGTACCTGCACTTTCGCAGACAAAGGTAGGTGACAGATTCTTTTTAGCTACTATTTCCATAAGTGGCTCAAAATCAGGGCCGAATCCCATATTATCGTCAAAGGTCATATGCTTTTTTTCACCACCAGGGTTTGTAAACATTATTTTTGAAAAATGGCTATGGAAATTCTTTGTTCTGTCTGAACCTATTGCGTTTTCAATCTGATTTATAATATTCTCATACTCTGTTTTGCCTTTAATATAGCCGAATTCTCTTGCGTTCAGATGTCCGAAGTCGATACAAGGAATAAAGCTTTCATCAAGCTTACAAAGCTCAAGAACTTCATAGAGATTTCCAAGCTGATTGACCTTTCCCATTGTTTCCGGGCAAAAAGTGACATTCTCAAAACCTTGTTCAACGGCTATTTTTCTCGCTCTCTTAAGAGTATCCTTAGCAAGTTCAAGTGCTTCTTCTCGTGAAATTTTCGAGCAAGAACCGCTATGAATAACAATTCTCTCGCCTCCCATACGAGAAACCGCATCACAGGACTGGAGAATATAGTTTATACTATTATCTCGTTTTTCAGCCTCAAGACTGGAAAGTGAAATAAAATACGGTGCGTGAAGTGAAAGTGAAATTCCATTTTCCCGAGCCTTATCTCTCAGTGAAAATGCCGTATTATCACTGACCTTTACACCTCTTCCACATTGATACTCATAGTGGTCAAGTCCCATTTCTTTAAGATACTTTGGTGCGTCAAGAGTAGATTTATACTTTTTTGAAAACTCCTCAGAATTTCCAGCAGGGCCGAATTTAGCAGGCATAATTACATATCCTCCAAATCAGTTTTACGGTTAAACAAACCCTTTTTTCTCGGTTTTTCTTTTTTGATATCGCTTTCGCTCTCGCAAATTGAAATCATCTGCAAAAGATTGATATAAACATCTTTTTCTTCAAATTCATCAAAAACAACAGCAACATTTCCGGTTACTTCTTTAAGTAAGCCCTCAAAATAGTCATCAACTGTATGAATTTCGCACTTTTTGCCGATAAGTCTTGTAATTATATCATACATACTATCACCTATCTCCCGGTATTATTAAGAAGTGTTCTTCTTACTGACGGTTTTTCAACCATCTCATAGATTTCGTCGATTCTATTGATATTTACAAAGGCCTTCTGACCGTCGTCCTCTACAACAAGCCAATTACCTTTGATTTCTACAACATTTACAATATTAACCTTGCCTGACATCTCGACACAACAGGTCTTGCCGACAAGAATATTCAAAGCTTCGTTCATAGAAATTCTCCTTTATATTTTATTTTTGATTTTCAAATATTCATAAAATTCTTTAGCACCGTAAAATGAAGAGGAAAAAGATATTTTCTTATTATTTTTGAAAACTATGACATTAGAGGTGTTTCCATTTAAAGTGCCAGATTTAACATAATTTATATCATCATAAAAGTATTTTTTACTTATACCTAACATATTGGTATGAGTAAAACCGTCAGCATCATAGTTAATCTCAAAATTAAAATAGATTAAAGCAAACAGCAGTACTCCAATCAAACACAAAACCAAAGAAGAAATAAAAGTGAATTTCATACCTGTATCAATTTTTGCTGGAACAACAAGTGCAATAATATTAGCAACAGCAAATATTACCAACCACTTAATAAAACTCAAAAAACTCTTAGGTGCCTTTACTTTACAATAAAATTTTTCTTTATTCTTCAATTCATATTCCATATCTAGTTTTTTAATCTTTTCATTAAGTTCTCTTGATAAATTTAACTTCATAAAAAACACCTCACTATCTTGTTAATTTCTTAGGCAAAAATGGTTTTTCACACATTCTTTTAAATCTGAAAGGCAGGCTTGTTTCGGGCTCAATAGGGAAAACGAAGAATGAGCGGATTCCCTTTAAGTTTGCACCAAGCACATCAGTAAAAATCTGGTCGCCGACAGCAGCAACCTGATTCTTTTTAAGGTCAAGCTTTTTCATAGCCTGTGAATATCCTCTCGGAAGAGGTTTAAGTCCTCTTTCTGTAAATGGAAGCCCCAATTTTTCCGCAAAAGGAATAACTCTTTCTGCACAGTTATTTGAAACAATCATCATTTCAATTCCGGCATTTTTCATCTTTTCAATCCAGTCAAGACTATCCTGTGGCGGAATCGGATTGTTATGAGTTGTAAGGGTATTATCAAGGTCAAGTAAAAGTGCTTTGATTCCTCTTGTTTTTAAAAATTCCGGCTCGATATCCTTAACCTTATCAAACACATATGTAGGCTTAAAAATCATATTTCCTCCAAAAATAAAGTATAGAACAAAAGGTGGACATAGTATGCCCACCTTTTAAAAATCTTAATTAATATTTACGCTTACGAGCAGCTTCAGACTTCTTCTTACGCTTTACTGAAGGCTTTTCGTAGTGTTCTCTCTTACGTACCTCTGCGATAACGCCGTCTCTGGCACATGTTCTCTTAAATCTCTTAAGAGCTGTATCGAGAGATTCGTTTTTACCAACACGAATTTCTGCCATAATCAAATTCCCTCCCTTTGCCACCAATGACAGAGCAGAATCTGATGAAAATCCTTGTAAATCGCACTTGCGAACGGTGAATAGTGAAGGCGTCTGTTATCAGACTTCTATATGAGGCTCTACCTCTCTCTGTCTTATTCACAGGATTTTATCATCATCAGATGCAATTACAATAAACATTATACTACATTATTTCAAATTAGTCAATACCCTTTAATATATTTTTTGAAATTTTACTTAACAACGATATTAACAAGTCTACCCTTAACGTAGATTTCCTTAACTACTGTTTTTCCGTCACAAGCACTCTTAACGTTATCGTCAGATTTTGCAAGAGCGAGAACTTCGTCCTGTTCCATATCAGCAGGAATATTGAGCTTTGCCTTAACCTTACCGTTAATCTGGACAACGATTTCGATTGTATCGTCAGCAGTCTTACTTTCGTCAAATTCAGGCCACTTTTCATACGCAATAGTATCATTATGTCCGAGCTGCTGCCACATTTCTTCACCTATATGTGGAGCAATACAAGAAAGCATTTTGATAAGTCCCTCAGCGTAATTCTTAGGGCACTTGCCTTCCTTATAAACAGCGTTTACAAAAATCATCATCTGTGAAATTGCTGTATTGAATGCAAGCTTTTCGTAATCTTCAGTTACCTTTTTAACTGTCTTATGATAAACCTTTTCAAGTGCAGGTACGTCTTCCTCAACGATATTAGCAGGCTCTGTGAAGAATGCCCACACTCTGTTAAGGAAACGTCTTGCGCCCTCTACGCCCTGATTACTCCAAGGCTTTGAAACCTCAAGAGGGCCCATAAACATTTCATAAAGTCTAAGTGTATCAGCACCGAAATCACGGACAATATCGCTTGGATTAATAACAAATTCAGGAAAACGCTTACCCATTTTAATACCATTTGAACCGAGAATCATACCCTGATGAACAAGTTTCTGGAATGGTTCCTTAGTTGGAACAAGGCCTTTATTATAGAGGTATCTGTTCCATATTCTTGAATACATAAGGTGACCTACTGCGTGTTCAGGACCACCGATATAGAGGTCAACAGGCATCCAGTGCTTCAAAAGCTCAGGATTTGCAAATTCCTTATCGTTATGTGGGTCGATATAACGGAGGAAGTACCAGCTTGAACCTGCTGAACCAGGCATTGTAGAGGTTTCTCTTATACCCTTTACGCCGTTATTATCATACTTTTTCCATTCAGTTGCATTTTCAAGAGGTGCTTTACCATTTTCACCCTTATAGTTTTCAAGTTCAGGGAGAACAAGTGGGAGTTCTGCATCATCAAGAACGTGAATATTTCCGTCCTCGCCGTGAACAACAGGAACAGGCTCACCCCAGTAACGCTGTCTTGCAAAAATCCATTCTCTGAAATGGTAGTTTACAGTTCTCTTTGCAACACCCATTTTTTCAAGCTTTGCAGTAATGGCTTCCTTAGCCTCTTCAACAGTAAGTCCTGTGAATTCCTCACTATTTATGAGCTTATAGCCCTTGCCGAGATATTCGCCCTTTTCAAAAGCCTTTTCAGAAACATCAACGCGACCGAGTTTTTCGTCGCCGTCGATTACCTGAATCATATCAATATTATGTGCAATCGCATATTCAAAGTCACGCTGGTCGTGTGACGGAACAGCCATTACCGCACCTGTACCGTAGCTTGCAAGAACGAAGTCGCCGATAAACATTCTTACTTCCTTACCGTTTACAGGGTTAATACATGTAACTCCCTTAAGTTCGCAGCCTGACTTTGTTTTATTAAGTTCAGTTCTGTCCATATCATTCTTCTTAAGAGTTTCGTTGATATAGTCCTGAACTTCTTCCTTATTCTGAATTCTTGGCATAAGGCTCTTAACGATTTCACCGTCAGGAGCAAGAACCATAAATGTAATACCATAAATTGTTTCGATACAGGTTGTAAAGATAGAAAATTCTCCACCGCCTACGATTTCAAACTTAACTTCCACGCCTGTTGACTTACCAATCCAGTTTTTCTGCATAAGCTTTGTTGATTCAGGCCAGTCGATTTCGTCAAGGCCTTCAAGAAGTTCTTCTGCAAAAGCAGGCTGATTGATAACCCACTGCTTCATATTTTTTCTGATAACAGGATAGCCACCACGCTCGGATTTTCCATCGATAACCTCGTCATTTGAAAGAACAGTACCCAGCTCTTCACACCAGTTTACAGGCATATCAATATACTGTGCATAGCCGTCAAGGTAAAGCTGTTTGAAAATCCACTGTGTCCACTTATAGTATTCTGGGTCACTTGTAGCTATCATCTTTGACCAGTCATAGTCAAAGCCAAGTTCTTTAAGCTGTTTTGAGAAAGTCTCTATATTTTCCTGAGTAAAACCGTTAGGGTGGTTACCTGTTGTTACAGCGTACTGTTCAGCAGGAAGTCCGAATGAGTCATAGCCCATAGGGTGAAGAACGTTATAGCCCTGCATTCTCTTCATTCTTGAAACAATATCAGTAGCTGTATAGCCCTCAGGGTGTCCTGCGTGGAGACCTACTCCTGACGGGTATGGGAACATATCAAGTGCATAGAATTTAGGCTTTGAAAAATCCCACACATCAGTCTTGAAGGTTTCATTCTTTTCCCAATATTCCTGCCACTTTTTTTCGATTTCGCTATGATTATACTTAGCCATTTTATATCAGTCCTTTTAAATTAATTTTCAGTAACCAAGTCGCTGATGTCGATTTTTTCAGCGTCGCTCCAAAGTCTTTCGAGATTATAATAATTTCGTGTTTCCTTATAGAAAACATGAACAATAATATCGTCATAGTCAAGAATTATCCAGTTTGAACCCTGATAGCCTTCTGTTCTGTCCGGCATAATTCCCTGTTCCTTCATCTTGAATTCAACCTCTTCTGCAAGTGCTCTTGTCTGGGTTGAAGAATTACCGTTTGCAATTACAAAATAATCAGAAATAATTGTCAAATCCTTGATTTTCAGCACCTGAATATCATCAGCTTTCTTTAAGTCAAGGGCTTTGACAATAGTTTCAATCTTTTCCTGCTGAGTCAAATAAATTTCATTCCTTTCTTTGTTTCATTAATTTAGCATACTGATTATACGCTGACAGCGTTTTATGTGGAATAGTATTCCCCTTCTGAACGCTATCATTTATAGAAAATTTCAGTGCTTCATACATAGCTTTTTCCATATCAGAAAAAGCAATTTTACGCATTCTTTTAACGTCTTTATATTCTCGGTCCTGAGAAACAAGGTCGGCAAGGTAGATAATCTGTTCGGTTTTTGACATATTTTCTCTTGCCGTAGTATGATATCTTATTGCATTGACAATATCCTCATCATCAATATGAAAAAGTTCTTTTACCTGCTCTGCACCTGCTATTGCATGGTAAAGAGGCGGTGCATTTTTCTCAACATCGCACACATCAAGCTCTGAATTATTCACATAGCATAGCTGTCTTTCTGATTCAAGCTCTTTTGAAACATCGTGGAGAAGTCCTGCCAAACAGCATTTATCCACATCTCCGTCAAACTTCTTTGCAAGCTCCACGGCAGTTTCAGCAACATTAAGAGAATGAACATATCGTTTTTTTGATAAATTATCCTTGAGATAGTCTTTATAAGCCTTGATTTTTTCCTTACAAAGCACAATCATCACCTACATAAACATTATTTTCCCTAATGTATTTTACTACACTTTCGTCAAGATAGCAAGATGTATCTTCGTTATTTTGAAGCATTTCACGAATTTGTGTTGAGGAAATTTCAAAAGCTTCTGCCTTTAAAACATACGCCTTACCCCATTTTGAAAGGTATTCAGCTTTTTCAAGGAGCTCATTTTCATCGCCATCTTCTCTGGAAACACAGACAAGTGAGCACATTTTAAGAATACTATCGAATTTATACCATTTATCAAAAGTAAGAAGCATATCACTTCCAACAGCCATACAGATATCGTCCTCGGGATAACATTCTTTAAGATATTTAACTGTATAGTAGGAATAGCTGACATTGTTTCTTGTGATTTCAAAATCTGAAATCTCGGCTTTTTCATTTTCAGAAAAAGCGAGTCGGCACATTTCGAGTCTATGTTGTTCACTTGCCAGATTCTTAGCAATTTTATGTGGTGGAATCTTTGACGGCATAATTATAATTTTATCAAAATCAAGCTCATTATCCATAATTTCTACAGCTCGTGTATGTCCTTTATGGATAGGATTAAAAGTTCCACCAAAAAGAAGTATCTTACCCATTATTTCAGTTCAATAACAGGTTTTTCAGGGTTTTTCTTATAAAGAACAGCCTTTGAACCGATAACCTGAACAACCTCTGCATCAATTCTTTCTGCAATCTCCTCAGCAGCCTCTCTTGCTGTATACATTGAGTTATCAAGCACCTTAATCTTGATAATTTCATGCACTCTGAGGTAGTCGTCTATCTGCATAACCTGAGCATCATTTACTCCACCTTTACCAACCTGAAATGCAGGCTGAAGTGATGTAGCAAGGCTTTTTAAATATGCTCTCTGTTTAGTTGTAATCATATTATATTTCCTTTCAGATTTATTTCAGTTTTTCTACAAGAAGTCCAAGAGCTTTAGCTCTATGGCTTACTTTATTTTTAAACTCAGCGGTATGCTCAGCAAAGGTCTTATCCCCATACACAAACACGGGGTCATAGCCAAATCCGTTTTCGCCCTTTGGTTCATACCCGATTTTACCTTTACACTCGCCTCTGACGGTTATTTCTTCGCCGTTTTCTTTAATAAAGTGGATAACGCACACAAATCTCGCATCTCTTTTATCATCAGGAACGTCCTTCATATTTGAAAGCAAAAACTGAGTTCTTCCCTTATCATCAAGGCCCTCTCCACCATAGCGTGCAGAATAGACTCCCGGTGCGTTATTCAAAGCGTCAACCTCAAGTCCGCTATCATCAGCAAGAACAGCAGTTTTTGAAAGTTCATAGAGTGCTCTTGCTTTCTTAGCTGAGTTTTCCTCAAAGGTTATTCCGTCTTCCACAACATCAAGTTCAAAGCCTGCTTCCTTTTGAGAAAGCACTTCATAGCCCAGTGGCAAAAGAAGCTCTGAAAACTCCCTGAGTTTACCTTTATTATTGCTTGCAATAACAAGTTTCATATAAATCTTCCTTTATTCAAAAAGTGCGTTTACGAAGTCCTTAGCAACAAATGGCTGGATATCGTCAATCTTTTCACCTACAGTAACAAGCTTAACTGGAATTTTAAGGTCGTCGGTAATTGAAATAATAATACCGCCTTTTGCTGTACCATCAAGCTTTGTAAGGATAATACCTGTAATATCAGCAACCTCATTAAACTGCTTTGCCTGATTTACAGCATTCTGTCCTGTTGTAGCATCGAGAGCAAGGAGAACCTCAAGAGCACAGCCCTCAGCCTGCTGGTGAACAATTCTGGAAATCTTTTTCAGTTCATCCATAAGGTTTTTCTTATTATGAAGTCTACCTGCTGTATCACAGATAACCACATCAGCATTTCTTGACTTTGCCGCCTGAAGTGCGTCAAAGACAACAGCGGCAGGGTCAGAGCCTTCTTTATGCTTGATAATATCAACATCTGCTCTTTGTGTCCAGACTTCAAGCTGGTCGATTGCTGCTGCTCTGAAGGTATCAGCGGCAGCAACGATAACCTTTTTACCTTCGTTTTTAAGCTGATTTGAAAGCTTACCGATAGTAGTAGTCTTCCCCACGCCATTAACTCCGATAACAAGAATAACTGACGGAGTTGTAGAAGTATCAAGAGGAATATCATCACCAAGCATATCTGCTATAATTTCTTTAAGCACATCTTTAATCTGGGCAGGGTCTTTAATTCCGTCCTGTTTAACACGGTCACGGAGCAAATCACAAATCTTTGTAGATGTATTTACACCGATATCCGAAGTGATAAGGGTATCCTCAAGCTCTTCAAAAAGCTCTTCGTCAATCTTCGTGAAGCTATTGAGAAGTCTTTCGATTTTGCCAATCATCGAATCCTTAGTCTTTTTAAGACCGCTTTTAAGTTTTTCAAAAAATCCCATTTACGAATTATATCTCCTTATCAGTTTTCATCAAGGTCTGCGGCATCGCTTACATTCATTTTGAGCAGTTTGGAAACGCCCTTTTCCTGCATAGTTACGCCATAAAGCACGTCAGCCTCTTCCATTGTACCACGTCTGTGTGTAATGAGAATAAACTGGGTTGTATCCGTAAAGTTTCTGAGATACTGAGCGTATTTAGAAACGTTGACATCGTCAAGAGCTGCCTCGATTTCGTCAAGGAGACAGAATGGTGACGGACGGATTTTAAGTATTGCAAAGTAAATACAGATTGCAACAAATGACTGTTCACCACCTGAAAGAAGTGAAAGATTCTTAATAACCTTTCCTGGAGGCGCAACAACAATATCAATACCACATTCCAGAACATTATCAGGGTCAGTAAGCAGAAGCTCTGCTTTACCGCCGCCGAAAAGCTCTGTGAAAATACGCTTGAAGTTATTATTTATCTTATTGAAGTTTTCAGTAAAGATTTCACGCATATTTTCAGTAAGCTCAAAAATAATCTTTTCAAGCTCAGCCTTTGATTTAAGCACATCATTAAGCTGAACAGACATAAATTCATATCTTTCGCTTACCTCAGCATATTCCTCTATTGCGGAAACATTGACTGTACCCAGTCCACGGATTTTTGTTTTAAGCTCAGTAAGTCGTCTTGAAGCCTCAGACATATCCTCAATTTTTTCAGCGTTTGTCTGAGCGTCGCTTCTTGTCATTTCATACTGTTCCCAGAGTTCAGAAATAATCTTGTCGTAGTCATTCTGAACTGTATTCTTCTTCTCAGTAACACGTGTAATTTCCTTAGAAACAGTTTCCTTTTCTTCATTCTTTACACGCTGGCTATGTCTGTATTCGCCTGCCTGCTCGTCATACTTATTATACTTAAGCTGTTCCTCAATAATTTTTCTATTGATGCTTTCGATTACGTCACCTGAGCCGTCAAGTCTTTCCTTAACAGTTGAAATTTCATCTGTCTTATCGGAAATTTCTTTTTCGAGGTTAGTAATCTGGTTTTCAAGGTCTGATTTATTTGAGAAAGTTGTCTTTACGTCCTCATTAAGCTTAAGAATAGCTTCGTTATTGGTTTCCTTATCCTTATTAAGCTCAGCAAGGCGGATTTTAAGCTGTGACAGCCTATCCGAAATTTCCTCTCTATCAGCCTTTGTATTTTCAATAAGGCTATGTGAAGAACGTATTTTTTCTTCATATTCAGAAATCTGAACATTAAGTATCGAAAGCTCCGACTGAGAGTTATTGATTTCTTCATTAGCAGAAATGAGCTTTGACTTGAAAATTTCAAGCTTTGTTTCTGCCTCATCGAGAGTATTTTCATACTGAGAAACAAGCTCTCTGACACGTTTCAGCTCGCCTTCAAATCGGATTTTATCGCCGTTAAGTGTAGCGATAAATTCCTTTTCGCCCTCGATATCATAAAACAGCTTTGAAACTTCCTGATTAAGATTTTCACGCTTTTCCTTAAAGGAAGCATATTCATTTTCAAGCTTTGAAATTTCCTTATTCAAATCCTCAATTTCATTCTTTCTTGTAAGAATGCCTGCTGATTTCGATGAGCTACCACCTGTAAATGAGCCACCAACATTGATAACCTGTCCGTCAAGTGTAACAATCTTGAATTTATAGCCGTATTTCTTAGCGATAACTGTTGCCAGGTCGATATTTTCGCAAACGGCAATTCTGCCAAGAAGCTGATTTACAACGCCTGAATACTTACTATCAAACTTAACAATTTCGCTGGCAAGTGCAACATAGCCCTCTTCGTCTTTAAGTTCAGGCTGATTCAAAGCATTGCCCTTAACAGAAGTAAGCGGAAGAAATGTAGCTCTACCGGAGTTTGTTTCCTTAAGAAGTCTGATACCACGTTTTGCAACATCTTCGTTTTCAACAACGATATTCTGGAGTCCTGCGCCAAGTGCTGTTTCAACAGCAAGTGAATACTCAGGTTCAACGCTTACAAGCTGTGCTACTGAGCCATAAATCCCTCTGAGAGTTCCCTGTTTTGATGCCTTAAGCACCTGTTTTGTACTTCTATTGAAGCCTTCAAGGGAGTTTTCCAAATCGTTAAGGACATTAACTCTCTGAGTAATTTCTCTGATTCTGATTTCCTTATCTGAACAGGATTTTGAAAGTTCTTCAAGCTGTTCTGAACGTTTCTTATGAAGAAGCTGGTAGCCATTCAGCTTATTATTATGCTCTGAAATTTCCTCTTCTACCTTAGTAACAGCAGAAACAAGTTCTTTCTTTTCGATATTTACGTTAGAAAGCTCTTCTTCAGAAGTCTTGATATTTAAAACAAGAAGTTCCGTTTCTTCTTCCATTTCGCTTATTGTATTCTTAGCGTTTTCGCTCTTGTAATTCAGCTCAGATTTTCTGACATAAAGAGCATTAAGCTCGGCATTTGATTCTGAAACCTTCTTATCAAACTCATCTGATTTCTGAGAAAGTGACAAAAGCGTATTTTCTACCTGAGAAATCTCATCGGCAGTCTTATTTGTTTCTTCATCAAGTCTTGCGTTTTCGTTATTTCTGAATGCAATATTATTTTCAATTTCAGCTCTCAGCTTATCAGCCTGAGAAATAGAATTTCTGATAGTTTCAATAGACTCATTGATATGCTTTATATCGTTTTCGAGAACGGCAATATCAGAGTTAGCATTACTGTTATCAAGCTCAACCTTATGGATTTCTTCCTTAAGAGCGTCGATATTTTCAGTTGTTTTCGCTCTGTTTTTATAGCAGGTTTCTACAAGCTCATCAAGCTCGTCAAGCTCTCTTGAAAGGTTTTCATATTCGCCGTTTGACACAAGAAGCTTATCATCAAGTGCAAGAATACTTTCTGAAAGCTCATCAAGCTTTTTAACCCATACAGAAATCTCAAGCTTTCTCTTTTCGCTATCAAGCTCAATGAATTTCTTTGCTTTTTCTGACTGGACACGGAGAGGCTCAACTCTCACTTCAAGCTCACCGATAATATCATTAAGTCTTACGATATTATCCTCAGCAGAAGCAAGTCGTCTCTCTGCTTCTTCTTTTTTATAGCGGAATTTTGAAATACCTGCTGCTTCTTCAAAAATCTCACGTCTGTCAGCAGACTTACTGGAAACGATTTCAGCAATTCTACCCTGACCGATAATGGAATATCCGTCACGTCCGAGGCCTGTATCCATAAAGAGCTCTACGATATCCTTAAGTCTTACGCCTGCGCCGTTAATCATATATTCGCTATCGCCGTTACGGTAGAGCTTTCTTGAAACAGAAACCATATCGCTATCTACATTAAGTGCTCTGTCGCAGTTATCAATATTAAGAGTAACCTGAGCAAAGCCCACTGCTTTTCTTGTTTCTGTACCCGAAAAGATAACGTCTTCCATTTTTGCACCACGAAGGGTTTTTGACGACTGTTCACCCATAACCCAGCGCATTGCATCGCCGATATTACTCTTTCCGCTTCCGTTAGGGCCTACTACGCCTGTAAGTCCTTTATCAAATTCAAGCTTATATTTATCAGGAAAAGATTTGAATCCCTGAAGCTCTAGTGATTTTAAGTACAAGTTCTCACCTTTTTTCTATTAAAATTACATCTCTGTCAAGAAGTTTATCATCAGGTTGAATCTTTAGTTCAACGCCTTTATTCATAAAATAGTTCAGATTCTTTCTGTTCTGACCCACAGCTTTACTGATATTTTTAGGATTTATAGCGACTGTGGCACTTTTACAAGGAAAATTTCCGTCAAAAAGAAGTTCTGAAATTTTCTTTTTAAAAATCTCACCTTCGCAAAGCTCACGAAACGCAGGGTGATAAAAACCGCCTATCATCTCGCCTTCAACCAGTTCAGAAGCATGAAGTCCGAGCTTTATTACTCTTATATTTTCTTTTTCAAATCTCATTAAAAGTTCAGCACATAGCACAACAGCCTTATCAAATTCATAAGGTTTATAAATCCCGCTTCTGTAAAGCTCGGCAAGTCTTGTATTTTCAAGAATCACCGTAGGATAAATTCTCACTGTATCAGGCTTTAGCTTTATGATTTCATCGGCTGTTTTACTGTCGGTTTCGGTATCTGAGCCATAAAGTCCCGTCATCATCTGAAGTCCCAGCTCAAAGCCATAGCTTTTTATCAGCTGTGAAGCATTTTTCACATCGTCGGCTGTATGTCCTCTATCGTTAAGAAAAAGCACCTCATCGCTCATTGACTGTGCACCAAGTTCGATTGCCGATACTTTATATTTTTTCAACACTTCAAGCACTTCTTCGTCAATACAGTCTGGGCGTGTTGAAATTCTGATACCCTTGAATTTTTCCTCGCCTACAAACTGTGATGCAGTTTCCAAAAGAGAAATCATATATTCTCTATTGATTGCCGTAAAGCTACCGCCGAAAAAGGCAATTTCGCAATTTTTCTTATCAGAAACCTGTCTGAGAGCATTATTACAAATTTCTTTTACGTCATCAGCATCAGGCAATGATTTATGACCGCTGATTGTATGCTGATTACAAAAAGCACACTTATTAGGACAGCCCTCGTGGGACACAAAAATCGAAATATTACTATGCTTCATTATATTTCATAGCCCATAAGCATAAGAGCTTCCTTAGCGGCAGCCTGTTCAGCCTGTTTTTTACTATGTCCTACGCCCTCTCCTATCACATTTGAATTGAGCTTAACCTGAATAGTAAAGGTTTTATCGTGGTCAGGGCCGACAGCATCTTTAAGGAAATACTCGATTTTTTCCTCGGGGTTTTTCTGGATAACCTCCTGAAGAATTGTTTTATAGTCGTTATTTGAAACAGCCTTTTTAAGTGACAAATCCTTTGGAATAAAGGAAAGCACATATTCAGACGCCTTTTCGATTCCGCCGTCAAGGTAAATTGCGGCAATTACAGCTTCAAATGCGTCAGCAAGGATTGAAGGACGTTTTCTACCGCCTGTATTTTCCTCGCCCTTTCCAAGCATTATAAAGCTACCCAAATCTATTGTTTTTGCAAACTCATATAGTGATGACTCACAAACAAGGCTTGCTCTTACCTTTGTAAGGTGTCCCTCTGGCAGATGCTTATAGTGTTCAAAAAGGTAGTTTGAAACAACTATTGAAAGCACCGAATCTCCGAGAAATTCAAGTCTTTCATTTGAATTTTTCTTAGTTTCGTTTGCAAAAGACGAGTGTGAAAGAGCCTCATAGATTATATTTTTATCATTAAAGGTATAACCTATTTTCTTTTCAAAAGAGCTGATATCAGCATTAAAATTCATAAACAGCTTCCTTTCAGGAAAATTACTTTACTGTCTTTACTTCTCCGATGACTCTTGTCATTTCCTCAATAGCACCGGATAAAGTAAACTGATAAGCTTGTCTTATTGCGTTATAAAACGCCTTTGCATCAGAGCTTCCGTGAGCCTTGATAACCGGCTTGGAGGTTCCGAGAAGTGGTGAACCGCCATATTCAGAATAATCAAGTCTCTTTTTGAAAGCCTTGAACTTTTTAAGTAAAAACAGTGCTCCTATTTTTGAAGTCAGCCCCGTCATAAGCATTCCCTTAAGCTCTCTTGAAATAAACTTTCCCATACCTTCATAGAGTTTAAGAAGCATATTTCCTGTATAGCCGTCAGCAACACAAACGTCAGCAACACCTGTCGGCAAATCTCTTGCCTCAACGTTTCCGCCGAAGTTAATTGGTGTTTCCTTTAGAAGCTTATATGTTTCGATTTCAAGGTCTCTGCCCTTAGTTTCCTCAGCACCGATATTTGCAAGCATTACATTAGGTTTTTCAACCCCCATAATGCCCTTCATATACGCACTTCCCATAATAGCCCACTGTTGGAGCATTTCAGGACGACAGTCTGTATTAGCTCCTGCGTCAAGAAGCATAAAAGGTGTTGTAGAAGTAGGAAGAACAGGTGCGAGAGCAGCACGTTTTACGCCTTTAATTCTCTTTACAATAAAAGTTCCGCCAACAACAAGTGCTCCTGTTGAACCTGCTGAAACAAATGCATCACCCTCGTCATCGGCAAGCATTTTCATTCCCACAGCCATAGAGCAATCAGATTTACCCTTGATTATCTCAGTAGGAGCTTCACAAATTTCGATTACGGTAGCTGCATGTCTGATTCTAAGAGAGGAAATATCAATATTATTTTCCTCAGCACACTTTTTAATCTTTTCCTCATCGCCCACAAGTGTTATATCGGTATCAAGTTCACCTTTAGCCCTGACCGCACCCTTTATCACTTCAAGCGGAGCATTGTCACCACCGAACGCGTCAACAATTATATTCATACAGCAACTCTCCTTTCGTCAAGTGTCAATTATTCATATATTTCAAAATTTCATCAAGGTCGGAAAGACCTCTTTCTGCAAGCATTTCATATTTAAGTTTTTTATCCCTTATTCTTTCAGGAAGCTCAGGCAGAATACCCATATTACAGCCCATAGGCTGAAAATCCGCAACAGTTTCATCGCTGATATAGTTACACAAAGCACCAAGCATTGTAGTTTCAGGAAGTGTAACATCAGGAAGATTTTTAAGTTGTCTCGCCATAGAAAGACCTGCAAAAATTCCGCTTGCGGCAGATTCGATATAGCCTTCAACGCCTGTAATCTGGCCTGCAAAGAAAATATTTTTATGCTCTCTCATTCTGAAATTCTTATCAAGAAGCTTAGTTGAGTTAACAAAAGTATTTCTATGCATAACGCCATATCTTACAAATTCAGCGTTCTCAAGTCCCGTAATAAGTGAGAACACTCTTTTTTGTTCGCCGAATTTAAGGTTAGTCTGGAAACCCACAAGATTATAAAGAGTACCTTCCGAATTTTCAGCTCTGAGCTGGACAACGGCATAAGGTCGTTTATCAGTTCTCGGGTCAGTAAGTCCCACAGGCTTCAGCGGGCCAAATCTCATTGTATCAGGACCTCTTTTAGCGAGCACCTCGATAGGCATACAGCCTTCATAAACCTTGAAATGTTCCTTTTCAAACTCCTTAAGGGGAGCTGATTCGGCATTTACAAGCTCGTTATAGAAGCGTTCATACTCTTCTTTATTCATCGGGCAGTTAATATAGTCAGCCTCACCTCTGCCATATCGTGAGGCAAAGAAAACAAGGTTTTTATCAAGGCTGTCAAAGGTAACTATAGGTGCTGCCGCATCGTGAAAGCTAAGATAATCTCCACATAATTTCTGAATATCATCAGCAAGCGATTCGCTTGTAAGAGGGCCTGTTGCAACAATCACATTTTCATCAAGAGGGATTTTTTCAATCTCTTGTGAAACGAGGTTGATAAGGGGGTGGTTTTTGATTTTTTCTGTCACAAGGTCGGAAAATTTTTCTCTGTCGACAGCAAGAGCACCGCCAGCTGACACCTTTGAAAGTTCAGCACACTCCATAGTCAGCGAGCCAAGTCGTCTCATTTCCTCTTTAAGCATTCCTGCAGCTGAGCCTAATCTATCAGCCTTAAGTGAATTTGAGCATACAAGCTCAGCTAGTCCCTTATATTTATGGGCAGGCGAAAACTTAACAGGTTTCATCTCATAAAGGTCAGTTTCTATTCCTGCATTAGCAAGCTGCCACGCTGCCTCACAGCCTGCCAGCCCTCCTCCGATAACCTTAGCCTTCATTTCCAAGAGCCCTTTCATATCCACAGTTTGTCTGGTGACAGACAAGCTTACCGCTCTTTCCGCCCTTCTGGAAAAGTGTAGAATTACACTTAGGGCAGTGTTCCTTAGTCGGTGTATCCCATGTCATAAACTGACATTCAGGGTTATTCTCACAGCCAAAGAATTTCTTACCCTTTTTGGATTTCTTCTGCAAAATCTTTTTACCGCAGTAAGGACATTTTCCTCCTGTTTCGTGAACGATTGCCTTTGTATTTGTACACTCTGGGAAGCCTGAGCAAGCAAGGAATTTTCCGAATTTTCCTATTTTAATCACAAGTGGTTTTCCACAAATTTCGCAAAGCTGGTCGGTTTCCTCAGAAGGAATTTTAACACGCTTATCCTTCATTTCAACTTCAGCTTTATCAAGGCTCTTTACAAATCCCTTATAGAAATCGTCAAGTGTCTTAACCCAGTTTTTCTTACCCATTTCAACAGAGTCAAGGTTATTTTCCATTTTGGCGGTAAACTTAACGTCAACTATCTCTGAAAAATGCTCTTTCATAAGCTCAGTTGTAACTTCGCCAAGAGAAGTAGGCTTAATCTGTTTTCCTTCTCTTTCAACATAGCTTCTTGAAATAATTGTAGAAACGGTTGTAGCATAGGTTGACGGTCTTGCAATTCCGTTTTCCTCAAAAGCCTTTACAAGAGTAGCTTCTGTATATCTTGCAGGCGGCTGAGTGAAATGCTGGTTTCCGCCAAGCTCCTTCAGTGTCAGTTTATCGTCCTTCTTGATAACAGGAAGAACATTCTTCTTTTCTTCTTCCTCGTCCTTTGCTTCTTCATAAAGGACAGTAAATCCATCAAATTTTACGCTATAGCCTGTAGCCTTAAAGCCACAGCCGTTTGCTGTAATATCAACAGAAACAGTATCCATAAGGCAGTTTGCCATCTGGCTTGCAATAAATCTTTCCCATATAAGCTTATAGAGCTTATACTGGTCGTTAGTAACGCCATTTTCCTTAAGTTTTTCTGGTGTAAGCTCAGGGTGAGTTGGTCTTATTGCTTCGTGAGCGTCCTGAGAAGCACCCTTTGTTTTATAAATCTTAGGGCTATCAGGAATATATTCCTTACCATATTTCTTTTCGATAAACTTATAGGTTGTCTGTCTTGCTTCATCAGAAATTCTGAGGCTATCGGTTCTCATATAGGTAATAAGACCGGTTGTCCCGTAGCCCTTGATTTCAAGACCTTCATAAAGCTCCTGAGCAGTACGCATTGTTCTTACTGTCTGGAAGCTTAAACGTCTTGAAGCTTCCTGCTGCATTGTAGAAGTTATAAACGGAGCTGACGGAGATTTTCTATGAACGCTTTTCTTAATATTTGAAACAGTATACTCAGCGTTTTCAAGTCTTGCAAGAACTGCGTCAGCAGACATCTTATCCTTCATTTCAATCTTATTACCGTCAACCGTAACAAGCTTTGCAGAAAACATCTTTTTACTTGACGGAGCAGTAAACTTAGCATCAACTGACCAGTATTCCTGAGGAATAAAATCTCTGATTTCCTGTTCTCTGTCTACAACCATTCTTACTGCAACAGACTGAACTCTTCCTGCGGAAAGTCCTCTCTTAACCTTTCTCCAGAGAAATGGTGAAAGCTTATAGCCTACGATTCTATCAAGAATACGTCTTGTCTGCTGTGCATTAACAAGGTCGATATTGATTGACCTTGGGTTTTCGATACCGTTAAGCACTGCGCTCTTGGTAATTTCGTTAAAGGTAACTCTATTCTTATCGTTAAGGTCAAGGTTAAGAATATGAGCCAGATGCCACGAAATAGCTTCGCCCTCACGGTCCGGGTCGGTTGCCACAAGGATTTTTTCGTGTTTTTTAGCTTTTTTCTTGATTTCCTTAATAAGATTCTCCTTACCTCTGATGTCAATATAATGAGGTTCAAAGCCTTTTTCAACATCAACAGCAAGCTTTGATTTAGGCAAATCCCTGAGGTGTCCCATCGAAGCAATTACCTCATAATTTTTATCAAGAAAGCCTTTAATTGTATGCACCTTTGTAGGTGACTCCACTATCAGAAGATACGACAATTCTATTTACTCCAATCTATATAAATTAAAGGGAATATCTATTCCCGGGAAGTGATTTTACAATTCCTTCTATTTCAAGCTCAGTAAGCTCACCGAAAAGCTCCATTATACCTATTCCTGTTTCTCTTGCAATATCATCTGCAAGCATTTCCTTATTTTTCAGAACTTCAACAATAATTTTTGCTTTTTCGCTGAGATTATCTGTATCAATCTGAGCTTTGATTTCTTTAATCACAGGTTTTTCAAGCGGTTTTACAGTTTTGGGTTTTTTTGGTTTTTCAGTTATAGTTTTCTCAGAAAAGATTGCGCTATCCTCACTTTTTACAATATATTTCTGCATTGTTCTTGAATAGCTAATCTTATGAGAAAAGTTTTCACAATACTCGCCGATAACATCTCTTGCATCAAACACCGGTATTGCGCCATCACGGATAAGGTTTACAACACCACTGAAGTTTTCATCAAAGACATCACAAGGTGGAACACAGAAAATATCCTTACCCTGAGAAACAGCATTAGCAACTGTATTAAGTGACCCGCTTATTGGTGATGCCTGAGTAACAAGGACTCCGTGGCTTATGCCTGAAAGGAGTCTGTTTCTCGCTTTGAAGTCGTTGCCTATAGGTGCATGGTTTGGTTCAAACTCAGAGATAACCGCACCATTTTCGGCGATAACATCTTTAAAGCTAAGCGTTCCCTTAGGATAATCATAATCTATGCCAGAACCGAGGACAGCAACAGTTTTACCTACGTTTTCTATTGCAGCTTTATGAGCCGCTGTATCGGCACCTACTGCATATCCGCTTGCAACGACAATTCCGGCCGAAGCAAGCTGACCTGAAATTTCTTCAGTAATTTTCTTATAATAATCAGTAATTTTTCTCGAACCCACAACTGCCACGGTAACATTATCGTCAAGAAAGTCAAGGTTTGCCGAATTATGCTTTGCATAAATCACAGACGGTGGGTTATAGATTTCCCTAAGTCTTTTAGGAAAGCCCTCACTTTCGTAGCAATACATATTTATGTTATTCTTTTGGCAGTATTCGATTATTCTTTCAGCATTATCGAAGTTGAAATTCTGAATTCTTATGGTTTCATCATATTCAAGTCCGTAATAATCACCATTAGTAAAGGCGTCATAGCATTCCTCTATTGAGTCAAAGCGTGATGTAGCAATCCATTTTCTCGGATTTGCTGTACCAAATACTTCAGCAAGCCACATCCACAAAAGAAGCTTATTATTCAATTATAACACCCTTTCCCCTTTATAGTCAACATTTTATCGAAACATTTCCCAAAGAATAATTGCGCCAGCAACAGCAGCATTAAGGGAATCAATATTACCATTCATACGGATAGTAATTTTTTCATCACACATATCAGCGTCACTTTCAGAAAGTCCGTTTCCTTCATTTCCGATAACGACAGCGCAAGGCTTATCAAAGTCATATTCAGTAACGGACACTCCGTTTTTAATCACAGCCGCAAGAGTTTTAATTCCCAATTCTGAAAGCGTATTACAAACCCTGGAAAAATCGTCCTCGACATAGATTTTAATTCTCCCCATACTTCCCATAGCGCTTCTGACAACCTTAGGGTTATAGAGGTCACAGCAATTACCTGTCAGCACAACTCCGTCAGCTCCCACAGCGTCAGCAGTTCTCAAAAGAGTTCCCACATTACCCGGGTCCTGAAGGTGGTTAAGCACTACATACTTACCCTTTTCATCAAGGTTTTCCTTAGAAAACTCAAGGTCGAGTTTTTTTGCAACCACAAAAATCCCCTGATTATTATCCTCAAGAGAAATCTTATCAGCTATTTCCTTAGTAATACAGAATTTTTTATTCTCATCAAGCTTAGAAATACAGGTTACATCAAGGCTTTTCTTATAGTTTTCAAGAGATTCTTCTGTATAAAACGCCCAGACTATCTCAGTCTTTTTTTCATTAGCTTGTTTTACAACATCAACACAGTTTCTCATTCCCTCAACTACAAAAACGCCCATTTCGTTACGGTATTTCTTACCTGAAAGCAATTTTGTGAGAGTCTTGATATTAGGATTTTCCTTACTTGTAATCAGCATATTTTTTCTTTCCTCAAACATTCTGAACTGACTATATAAAACAACAAAACACGCACAGTCAATTTACTGAGCGTGTTGTATTGTTATAAATTAAAGAGCAGCCTTTGCCTTTTCAACGATTGCTGTGAAGCCAGCTGGGTCATTGATAGCAATTTCTGAAAGCATCTTTCTGTTAAGTGTGATTCCAGCCTTCTTAACGCCGTTCATGAATGATGAGTAGTTCATTCCATTCATCTTTGCAGCAGCTGAAATTCTTGTAATCCAAAGACTTCTGAAGTCTCTCTTCTTCTGCTTTCTTCCAATATATGCATACTGTCCTGATTTCATAACAGCCTGCTTAGCCATCTTAAAATGCTTGCTCTTAGCACCGAAATATCCCTTAGCGAGCTTAAGAGTCTTATTTCTTCTCTTACGAGTCATCATTGCGCCCTTAACACGAGCCATAGTTATTACCTCCTGATTATTTTCTTAGTTGTTTAGTCTTCCCTACGTTATGATTACTTGTAAGGGATGAGTGCCTTTACGTTCTTGAGATTTGAACTATCGGCATAAGCTGAACCACGCAAAATTCTCTTTCTCTTATGAGCCTTTTGTGTAAGTCTATGTCTTTTGTTTGTGTGCTGGAATTTGATTTTTCCAGTGCCTGTTACCTTAAAACGCTTCTTAGCACCAGAATGTGTCTTTACCTTTGGCATAAAATTTATCCTCCTTAAAATATTTTACTTGTTACCCTTTGGAGCTACAAACATTACAAGGGCTCTGCCTTCCATCTTTATAGGCTTGTCAACTACTCCTGCTCCCGCAATAGCATCCTTGAATTTCAAAAGAAGCTCTTCGCCGAGATGTGGATGAGCAACTGCACGCTTTCTGAATCTGACTGAAACCTTAATCTTATCTCCGGAATTCAAAAACTTTGTAGCCTGATTAACCTTGGTATTAAAGTCATGGGTATCAATAGTAGAAGACATTCTTACTTCCTTGATTTCCATTACCTTCTGATTCTTCTTTGCTTCCTTTTCACGCTTTGTCTGTTCAAAACAGTACTTACCGTAGTCCATAATACGGCATACAGGCGGTGTAGCCTGCGGAGCAATTTTCACAAGGTCCAAATCATTTTCTTCTGCAATAGCAAGTGCTTCCTTTGCAGACATAATTCCAAGCTGGCTTCCGTCAGGACCAACTACACGGAGTTCCTTATCGCGAATCTCCTCGTTGATTTGCATTTCTTTGTTGCTAATGACACAGCACCTCCAAAATAAAATAAAATGAGCATAGAATCTACATTCCATGCTCATACAATAAAACACCCTTTAGTGTTATTCTCGTATATTGACCTTTTTGCTCTTTCGCTGAAGGTGAGAACGGAATGTTCTTCTTTATTTTTACGTCTTTTCCGACGCCTTAAACATTATAACACCTGTTTTTTAGTTTGTCAAGGGTTTTTATGAAATAATTGTAAATTTTCAAAATCAACCTTTACCGGTCTTCTGAGTTTAAAGGAATACACATAACAATCAGTTACATTTCCGCCCAGAATCAGTTCAAAAGCCTTCTTATACAGGAAAAGCTGGAGGGAATGTCTTTCTACAAGCTCGCTATCCTCTCTTACATTATCCGTTTTATAGTCAACAATAGTATAGCCCTTATCAGTCCTTATAATAAGGTCAGCAATACCCTGAACAAGCACTCCCTTATCCTTATAAGCATCGAGTGGGGTATCTTTAAGCTTCATATCAGAAAGCTTTACCTTAAACTGTTTTTCACGCATAATTTCATCTGAAGCCTTACAGAGTGTGAAAAGCTCGCTATTGAAGAAGCTGGTTACCGTATGGACATCCACATTTTCTGCTTGTTCCTTAGTCATTTTACATTCCGAAACAAGTCTCCTGAGTTCTTCTTCCGTATTCTTACTTGCCAAATTAAAATCACAAAGCTCCATAAAGAGGTGGGTATCTGTTCCCTTTTCTGCTGCGGTAGCTTTTCTATCCTCATTTGTCACGTCAGGCAGTGGCGGGAAGTAGGTAATTTGTTTTTCCGCCTCGCCCTCGTGGATTTCTCTGACAAACTCAGTTACTGAAAGCTTAGCAACAGTATTGCTATCAGTATTTTCCTCTACAAAAGAAATACTATTATAAAGCCTGTCGAGAAGTGACATATCAACTGATGTATTGATTATTTTTTCAGGCTTTTTTGTATCTGATGAGGAAATATACGCTTCTTCAAATCTTACAGAATCACATTTATGAGTAGGCAGGTATTTCAGTCCTCCCGCATTGACGTAAGACAGGATTTTTTCACGTTCCGGGTGGAAAAGAAGTGCCGCTGAAATGATTTCGCCGTAGCAGGTAAGCTTTTCGATTTCCTCAGGCAGAAGTTCAAGCTCTTTTTCAAATGACAAGGAAAGCTTTTTAATTTTATCCCTTGACCTCTTTTTAAGATTAAGGGGAATAATTAATTTTTCCTTTGCTCTTGTAAGTGCTACATAGAGGATTCTCAGTTCTTCGCTCTTTTGCTCAAGGATATTCTTATTATCGATTGAAGTATAGAAAAATGTCTGAGAATTACACTTAGGCAGATTATTTCTCAGTGTAACTCCATAGCCGATATTTTCGTTAAGTACAAGCTTATCCTTTTTAGTAGGAATATTATAGTTTCTACCCAAATCGCCTACGATTACAATCGGGTATTCAAGTCCCTTTGATTTATGTATGGTTTTGATTGTAACAGTACGTTTATCAGGCGAAACTGTAAGAGCTTCCTCAAAGTCATTATTTGACTTTTCTACATTATCGATATATCTCAGAAAGTCACTGAGTCCGCCGCCGGTTGAGTTTTCATAGTCTGAAGCAAGCTTTACAAGATAGCGAAGATTTGCACGCTTCTGACTACTATTTTCAAAGGAGGAAGCAACAGACATCAGGTCGGTTACATCATAGATTTTTCTGATGAGCTTTTCGAGGGACATTCCTGAGGCATAGAATCTCAGCTTTGAAATAACAGAAACGGCATTTTTACATTTCATAGCTATTGTTTCATCGTTGATATCAACATTCTCATAGCCGTATTCTTTTACTCTCTCGTCACGGGATATTGCAAGAAAAAGCTGATAATACCTTTTATATCTGTCTACAAGTCTGATTTTTGCAACTTCGTCAGGTGTAAAGCCAAAAATTGGTGAAAGGCTTACTGCCACAAGAGGAATATCCTGCATCGGGTTGTCAATTACTCTTAACAGGCTTAATGCAAGGCTTATTTCTCTTGCACCGAGATAACCCTTTACTGCGTCACCGACAGCCTTTATACCAACAGATTCAAAGGCTTTTATATAATCATTTACAAGCTTACCCGTTCTGAGAAGAACGCAGAAATCCCCTTCACGGCAATTTCTGAGCTCATTACCGTCACAAACCTGAAATTTACTATCAATCATAGCTCTTACTTTCTTAGCGACAGCCTTGCACTCTACATTGAGTTCATCTGAGATTTCATCGTCTTCATCGTCATTTACAGCATTTGAGTCGATAAGCATAATATCTGTGGTATGGTCATCACCAACATAAGAAGCACCAAGTTCAAGGCGTTCATTATTGTCGTAACTAATTTCGCCGACTTCTTCAGACATTACCTTTTCAAAGATATAGTTTGTAAAGTCAAGTATATTTTTTCTGCTTCGGAAATTCTTTTTGAGATAAACAGCATTACATAAATTCTTATAGTCATTTTCTTCAGCCTGAATACGTGTTCTGTCAAAAATGGCAGGATTGGACTGACGGAAACGATAGATAGACTGTTTCATATCCCCTACAACAAAGACATTCTTACCTAAAACCTCCGTATCGTCAGTATCAGAAACGCACTTGAAAATAACGTCCTGCAAATTATTTACGTCCTGAAACTCGTCGATAAGGATAATTTTATATTTACCATCAGCAGTAATAGACTGTGCAAGGTCGGTTTTATCAAAGCCGTCTTTGGTTTCCACAGCGAGAAGTTTTATAGTCAGCTTTGTAACGTCAGAAAAGTGAAGTTTGTTCTTTTCAAGCTTATATTCCCACAAAAGATTTTCGGCATCTCTTGTAAATTCCCACAAAGCGTTGAAAACTGTTTTTGTCTGGTAAATAACTTCGTTAAGTGATTCTTTCGTCGGTGGAGCGTTATCAAGAACATTCTTTACAATATCCTTGATTGAATTTTTAACACTGTCAAAGAGAGTATATACATTCTTTTCAACGTCGTTAAGTTTACTTGCGCTTGGCTTACGAGGAAATTTAAGGGTTTTCAGAAGAGCAAAGATTTCGCTGTTGATTACATTTTCATAATCCTCTTTTTGAAACATTTGTGCAGCAGAATAGATGACATTCATAACGGGCATATAATCAGCTGCACGGTCAACTAACACAGCATTATTATAAAGCGTATCATGGGCGCTGAAAAGTCGGTAGCTGTTATCAACAAGGACTTTTTTGGCGTTTTCAAGAATATGGTTCATACCATTATCTATTCTTTCGTCGGCTTTTCTTTTCCACTGCTCAGGAAAAGGTAATGAGCCTTTGAATTTAAGAAGCTGACCAGCATAGTTTATAATTTCAGAGTCGTCCTCCTCAGCAAAATTATCAAGAAGAATTTTCATAGTATCAGGTTTATTTTTATAGTATTCCTCGGCTGTTTCCTTAAAAGCCTTATTGATAAGAACACTATGCTCCTGCTCATCAATCATAGTAAAGCTTCCTGAAACCTCAAGGTCGTTTATATTATTCTTGACAAGCTCCATACAAAAAGAGTCGATTGTACAAATAGTCGCAAGAGAAAGAAGCTCCTGCTGTCTTGAAACCCACAGATTATCAGGATTTTTTTCTAAAATTTTAGACATAGCATCAGACAGCTTGGCTTTCATATTATTAGCTGCGTCATTGGTAAAAGTAACAGCAAGCAGTTTATCAGCTTCAATACCGAGACTTTCGTCAGTAAGCATTCTAATTGTTCTTTCGACAAGGACAGCTGTCTTACCGCTTCCTGCAGCAGCAGAAACGATAGTTGCCTTATTTCTTGAATTTATAGCAGAAAGCTGATCTTTAGTCCAGATATCAGCCATTACTCCACCTCTTTTCCTGTATATTTATCAAGACTTTCAAAAAGCTTATTCTCGTCGTCATTTACAATAAATCTCTGAGGCTTGGCATTTTTAACACCACAGATATGGCTATATTCACAGTAGGAACAAGGCTTTTTAATCTGTGAACCTGTTGCATCTGCAAGAGGTTCGGGGCTTATATCGCCCTTTGAAAGTCTTTCGCCGACATTTTTAACCTTATCGGCGGTATGCTTTCCTATTGATGCAATAGTATCGCTATCGAGTTTACTTTTCGCTTCCTTTGGAATAAAAGTTGATTTTTCTTTATTGGAAAGTGCAAAAAGCACCTGTTCATCATCAAGGACAAATCCAAGTCGATGAAGCTTTTTATTGATATATTCCTTAGCAAATTCAGCTTTGACAGAAATTTTAGCTTCTTCGTCAACATCAAACGGAGGTTTTTTATCCTCAGAGACAGCAGATGTAGAATCAATAAAAATTGCCGGAGTATAAACTATTCCACCTGCCTGAGTATTTCCGTTATTAAAGTCAGTATCTCCCTCAAGCACTGCAAGAAGATATATAATTAGCTGCAGGCTTACGCCGTGAAAAACTTTTTTAAGAAGGTTAGAAACCTTACCTGTTTTATAGTCAACTATCTTTATAAAGCGCTTACCCTCGTCGTTTGTAAAGGTATCAATTCTGTCAATCTTCCCCATTACATTTACAACAAAGTCATCGCCTTTAATTTTCAGAAGTGAGCTACCCTTTTCGTCGGTGATTGAATATTCAAATGCCTCAGGCTTAAAGAATGAATTCTTAAGCTCGTCCTGAATATTAAGTACAACAGAAACGGCATTATCAATAATTCTCTGAAAAATCTTTTCAAAGCGATAATCCTTACCAAAATCTCCGCCCATTTCGTTATTTTTATATTCATTTGCAAGGTCAGAAACCTGCTTTGAAATCTCGTCCTTAGTCATTGTTTCAAAGCTCTGGTTATAGGAAACCTTTCCGTTTTCCTTGACAGAAAGAAGATTCTCCAGGACGTAGTGGATAATATTTCCTCTGTTTATGCCGTTGATTTCATTTTTAATCGGTGTTTTAAGATTAAGTCCGTAATTACAGAAATAGTCAAAGGGGCATTTATTATACTTTTCGATTGACGATGGCGAAAGGTTTATAGTTTTTTTATCATCAATATTTCTGAAAAAGAGTTTTTCACTTACATCTTTTGAGAGAGAAAACTTCTTTTTCTTTGAGTTTTCATAAAGACTTTGAACCTTATATGATGTCTTCGGAAGTTTCTCAAGAGCTATTTTAAGTGTATTTGATTCAGTAGAATTGTCATTCATACACTCTGAAAATTTAGCATAAGCTGATTTTTCAGTAAGGCAGAAAAAGTCAACCTTGAGCTTAGAAGCGTCTTCAACAACACTCTTTCCGAACATTTTGACAAGGTCTCTTACTATAACAGACGGAAGCATAGCTTTTCCCTTTTTATCAGCCTTAGGGCAGCAGACAACAAGGCTATCTGAACCCTGAGTCAGTGCTAGATAAGCCACAAGTCTTTCATTTTTAACAGCATCAACTGCATCCGAAGAAAGTTCAAAGCCCAATTCACTAAGAATTCGGATTTCCTTATCGGTAAACATTCCGCTCTTTGAAACAGCACACGGAAGTTTATCTGCGTTTGCGCCAAGAACAAATACAGCCTTAACCGCTGAAAGACGGGAATGCTCAGCGCTTGCAACAGTAACAGTATTAAGTCTTTGAGGCGGATTTGAAACAGTCATTCCAGACAGAAGAAGTGTCAGGATATCAGAAAACTCCTTGACTGTAATTTTGTTTTCACCGAGGTTATCGTTAATTGAGCGGAGACCTGACACAAACATTGACCATATCTGACCGAATTCTCTGACAAGCTCGATTTCAGTTGATTTATCGGTAATATAGCTCTTTTCCCCATCAACAGTCTGAGATGTTTTGACGATACTATTGACACAGCTTGTAATTGAGTATTCATCAAGGATAGCCACAAACATTCCCACAAGCTGAGAAGCTGTCATTTCGCTCTTATTCTCTTTGAATTTAACAAGCGGAGAAATAATTCTTCTTCTGACATCGTTAACGGTATCAAGGTTATTTCTTACAGGGTCACAGGCAGTAAAGGGCTCGCACCACATATCGCCGTTAACTCCCCACATATAGCAGTATTCCTCTATGGCATGAACCTCAAAATCCTTAAATGGTGAAAGTGGCGATTTAATCATTCTGAGGATTTTTTCGGTACTGAAGGTTTTACCTCTGAGACAATCAAGCACGCTCATTATGTAAATTGAAAGAGTTGATTTTAAAATTCCATATTTAGCATCAATAAATGCCGGTATTTCGTACTTTTCAAAAGCTCCCTCAAGGATTGGTGCATACTCTGAAAGCTGACGTGAAATAACTGCTATATCGCTGTATTTATACTTATTTTCACGGACAAGGCGTTTAATTTTTGCGCAGACATATTCCACCTCGTCATACATATCCTGTACCATAACAACGCTGACGCCGTCATGGTTTTGAGCAGGGTGATTTTCAAGGCAGAAGATATTGGCATTGACATGGGTAAGTGCAGGTTTATTATAATAATACTGTGATGAGCTTTCTCTTTTGATTTCCTTACCGACAGAGCGGGCAATTCTCTCAAGCTCAGAGCAGGTTTTAACAGTAGGTGCAAAAGGTGAAAGGTTTGATTTAGAGTTATTTTCCTTAGAGAGTGTGACAGCCACGGAAATATTATCGCACTTATGAAGCATAGTTTCGATAAGGCTATATTCGTCCTTAGAAAAGCTATCATATCTATCAAAGAAAATCTCACAATTATCAAGTACATCGTTATTCTTGATAATTTCACAGGCCTCGGAAATCACTGAAAGTCCGTCACAAAGTCCCATTTGTTCAAGAATATCTGAATAGTGCTTATAAATTCCACTGATATCGTTAAGCTTATTCTGAAGAGTACCTTTAGTTTTATCGCTGAGTGCTTCCAGACTCTCATGAGAAACGCCGTTTCTTAAAAGCTGGGAGGTCATATCCAGCATTGTGCTTACAAATGAAGGTTTTTCAAGATTTTTAGTATAATAGGATGCTTTTTCACTTTCACGGAAGTCGTGAACAGCCTGATACATAGAAATAATTCTTGTATTTTCGTCGGCAGTATTACCCTTGGGAGAGCCGAACTTTTTACGGATATTTTCGCAGAATCTATTAAGTCCGCACACCTCAATTTTATTAAACAGTTTTACTCCGAAAATCTCATAAAGCTGTTTATCATATTCATATGAAAACTGGTCAGGAACAAAAACATAGGTCTGTTTTCCATTTGAAACAGCAGTTTTTATTCTTTCTCTGAGCATTTTGTCCTTATGGGACATAGCACCGCCTGTTATAATTGTAAGCACTTTTACACCTCGTTTATGCAGAATTTACTGAAGTTCTTTTATGTTGTTGGACGGGTTTGCGTCAGCAAACCGTCGGCCGCAGGCCGACAAAGGTGCGCAAGCACCCGTACAACAACATTGTATCACATAAACGAAAAAAAATCAACGTTTAAGAGTCCCTAAAAACGGACATAACCCACTCAAAAAGCTTGAATTTTATTTTAACCTTTTCATTTTTTTCTACTACTTCTATTCTTTCTTCATTTTTATCTTCATTATCCTCATCTTCAAACTCAACAGCGTTTGAAAAAGTCAGTTCCGGAAAGAGGCAAAAGCTTCTGTTTTCCTTTTTTATCATTCTGAAACCGGAAACAAAAGGTATCATCATTACTGCTGTCAAAATAGAAAATACTGTTTTTCTCATAAAACAAATCCTCCTTTGCTTTAATTTAAGCATTGGAGGATTTTTCCATTTTATTCAGTTAATAAAAAACTTTTTTTGCAATATCAACTGCACCCTTAGCGTCCTTAGCATAAAAATCAGCACCGATTTTTTCTGCGTATTCAGGAGTAAGCACAGCGCCTCCAACCATAATTTTACAGTCAGGCTTATTTTCACGAAGAAGCTTTATAGCCTCCTCCATTGACGGGAGAGTTGTGGTCATAAGTGCAGAAAGTCCCACAAGCGAAACATCATTTTCTACTGCACTTTTAAGAATTTTTTCGCTTTCAACGTCACGTCCCAAATCAATTACAGTATAGCCGTAGTTTTCAAGAAGAACTTTTACGATATTCTTTCCGATATCGTGGATATCGCCCTTAACGGTAGCTATAACAATCTTACCTTTTGAGGTCTGGGTATCCCCTGACTTTGAAAGCTTTTCTTTTATAACTTCGAAGCAAGCCTGCGCAACTCCTGCTGTCTGAATAAGCTGTGGAAGGAATATTTCTCCCTTTTCAAAAGCTGTACCTGCCTTATCAAGTGCCGGGATAAGCATTGAATTTACGATTTCCATTGAGTCGGTATTTTCAAGAAGATTAGCTGTGATTTTTGCGCCTTCCGATTTAAGACCTTTAGAAATTGCGTATTCAAGAGTGATATTTTCAAGCTGAACAGTTTGTTTTGGCTGTTCAGTTTTAACCCCATAGCAAGCTATAAATTCCTCAGCGTTTTTATCGGCATTAGAAAGCAGTCTGAACGCTCTTACCGCTCCTGACATTGAGGCAATATTAGGGTTAATAATAGGCAAATCAAGTCCGTTTGCAAGGGCAACCGACAAGAATGTGCTATTGACAAGCTCTCTGTTAGGAAGTCCGAAGCTGATATTTGAAACTCCAAGAACAGTTTTAAGTCCAAGCTCGTCCTTGGCACGTTTAAGCGCCTTGACGGTTTCCATAACGCCCTCCTGTTCTGCTGAGGCAGTAAGGGTAAGGCAGTCTACAAACACGTTCTTTCTGTCAATTCCCAAAGAGGTAGCCCTGTCAAGAATTTTCTTAGCGATATTAAATCTTTCATCAGCTTTTTTAGGAATTCCGTTTTCGTCAAGGGTAAGTCCCACAACGCACGCACCATATTTTTTAACAAGCGGAAGAACTGTTGAAAGTGATTTTTCTTCGCCGTTTACCGAGTTAACAATAGGTTTTCCATTATAGTATCTCAGGGCTTTTTCAAGTGTTTCAGGATTTGTTGTATCAATCTGCAAAGGCACATCAGTAATTCCCTGAACAGCTTTTAGCACTTCTATCATCATTTCTGTTTCATTTATATCAGGAAGTCCCACATTAACATCGAGGATTTCAGCGCCTGCTGTGGTCTGTTCGATAGCCTGTGAAAGAATATAGTCGATATTGTGGTCGATAAGTGCCTGTTTAAAGAGTTTTTTGCCTGTCGGATTAATTCTTTCGCCGATAATACGAGGACAGTTTATAACAACTGTCTTTGTTGCAGAGCAGACAGCAACAGGAATTTCAGCTGTCTGTGGGTTATATTTTTCCTTTGAAAGTGCTTTTACTGTTTCAGCGATAAACTGTGGGTTTGTTCCACAGCAACCACCAAAAACCTTAACCCCATACTTAACAAGCTCCTTCATCTGTTCACCGAACTGTTCTGGTGTAACGTCATAAAGGTTAGTTTCAGGGTCAGGAAGACCTGCGTTTGGTTTTACAACAATCGGCAGGTTTGTCCACTGTGAAAGCTCCTTAACAACAGGTTCAAGCTGTTTTGGACCAAGTGAACAGTTAATTCCGATAGCATCAACTCCGAGGCCTTCAAGGGTAAGTGCCATAGACGACACAGAAACGCCTGTGAAAGTACGCATATTTTCTTCAAAGGTCATTGTGCAGACGATTGGAAGTGCGCTGTTTTCCTTTGCAGCGAGAACACCTGCTTTTAGCTCATAAAGGTCAGTCATAGTTTCAAAAACTATCAAATCGGCATCTTTACCTGCAATTACGACTTCCTTAAAAATATCGTAAGCCTCGTCAAAAGTCATTGTTCCTGTCGGCTCTAAAAGCTGTCCGATAGGGCCTATATCAAGTGCTACAAGAGCATCTGTCCCCTTTGTGGCAATTCTTGCGTTTTCTACTGCCTTTTTAACAAGGGTAGAAACGTCATATTCTGAATGTGAAAGCTTATATGCGTTTGCACCAAAAGTGCAGGCATACACAACATCAGAGCCGTTTTCTATATAGGCTTTATGGATTTCCACAAGCCAGTCGGGATTTGTCACGTTAAGTTCCTCAGGTATAGCACCTGCCTGAAGTCCTTTTTGCTGGAGCATTGTGCCCATTGCACCGTCAAAAAAGACAAATTCCTTATTCTTCAGAAGTTCTTTAAAATTCACAGCGTTCTCCCCTTTTTCTGAATTTACAATTTTCTCGCATATTGCAGCTTTCACAGCCCATACGCTTTTTAGGAACAGGCTTATCGCTTATTCCAAACACGGCAGTAACAGACTTCAAAGGTGTCATAAGGTAGCTTTCTGTAACTGTTGCACCTATTGTTTTTGGTGTATCAAGAAGTGACGATATTTCTTTCTGGGTTTCAAGTGGGAAGTCCCCATATCCACAAGAAAATCGCCACGTTGTATAGCCATTTATTTTTTCAGTAATTTCCTTTTGTGCCTCGTCGCAAATCTGTTCTGCAAGCGCTGACGCCATACTATCGCACACAACAGCCTTTGTCATATCGCAGACCTTATATATTCTCATAAGTCTGTCAACTTCCGCTGACGCAGTACACGCCATAATAGCAACCTTATTACAGTCTTTAAGGTGGTTTGTTATATCCTTACCTTTAAGGACGAGGTTACAATTTTTTAGTGAAACCTCGTTTTTTTCAAAGGAAATATCTTTTACATCAAAAATTTTATAGGTATACTTTGGCTTACAGGCTAAAAGAAGCTCTTTTTCCACCTCGTACACCATATCCATAAAAGTATCGTCAGGTTTTTTATCGGAAAAGCCCATATATCTGAGGGCTTCGTCCATCCTGACCTTTAAAATTTCCATAAAATCACTTCTTTACGGTTTATCAGAAAACGGTGGGACATACATTTCATTTGCAGAGTCACGCTGTTGTGAAAATCCGTCCCAGCCATATTTTTCAGCCACATCAAGCACAGAATTATACTCGAATGTGGAAGTTTTACGGTTTAATTTTTTAATATCAAGTGCCTTATACATAGGTGTATACTGGCTCATAATGCTAAGCATAATTTCGTCCTTTTTAAATGTTTCGCCAAGTTTTTCAATCAAGGTGATAGAATCCTTTCTTGAGTTTGGTAAAACAAGGTGACGGACAATAGTTCCACGCTTTATAAGACCGTTTTCTATTATAGGTTTGCCGGTTATTTCAGCCATTTTTTTAATAGCAGAAATTGCGTTTATAAAATAGTCCTCTGTCTTTGAATATTCTTTTGAAATTTTACTATCAAAATACTTTAAATCAGGCAAAAAAACATCAACATAGCTCTTTAATTTCTCGATTGTTTCCACCCTTTCATAGCCTCCGCTATTATAAACCACAGGAATATGTAGTTTTCCCTTACAAAGGTCAAGTGACTCGATAATCTGTGGGACAAAGTGGGTAGGATTTACAAGATTTATATTATGTGCGCCTTTATTCTGAAGTTCAAGAAAAATCTCTGCAAGTCTGTTTACAGAAACAACATAGCCTTTATTCTGTGCTGAAATTTCATAATTCTGACAGAAAACACATTTCAGCACACAGCCCGAAAAAAACACTGTTCCCGAGCCGTTTTTACCACTGATTACAGGCTCTTCCCAGAAATGAAGCTGGAAATTGGCAATGCGGATTTCATCGGTCTCACCACAAAATCCGCATTTCTTTGTTCTGTCAACTCCACATTTTCTTGGGCAGAGCTCACATTTATTCAAATTCATAATTTTATCCCTTTATAACCTGTTCGGCAGTAAAATCTGTATAGAAAAAATACTCCGGATTGTCGTTGAAATCCATTTTATACACTACTGAATAGTAATGAGCCACCGGCACTGCAAAATAAAGTGGATAATGGCTTGTTATCCCCTGTTTGACAACACCCTTTAAATAAATATCATTAACAAGAGCTTTACTTATAATACTCTCTCCGATTTCACCATCATCATCAATATACAGTGATTCGAGATGCACTTCAAAGTCAGAAACATTCAGATTCTCATCAGTATAATTAGATATTGTCATCGGAAGTTCGACAATAAAATAATCCTCAAGTGATTCCAAATATGCATTCTCTTCAAAATCCTGAGTGAAAAAATCATGACCGATTGCTATATACGATGGTGTTCCGACTGTGATTTTATATCCTTTTTCTACAACAGTCTCACCCTGAGAAACTATTGCCATATCAGGATAATAATGAGTTCCGCTGTCATAACGTGAAAAACGAGGTATCTCAGGCACTTCAGGCGGAATCAAAACAGGTTCATTATCAGGTACATAATCGTCCTTCCAATCCTGAGTAAAGTAATACTCATCATATGTAGATTCTCTGCTCTCAGCATATTTCATCCCCATAAAGGCAAAGATTACAGGAAGTGCAAAGGAAATAAGAATTAAAATCATTACAATAACAACTATAAATTTAATTTTACGTTCGTTTCTTTTGGCGTGTTTCTGAGCCATTCGAAGCATATCAAAAGCAGACTGAGGATTCCCATCAGAAGACGTATAGCTTGATGTATAAGTTGTAGTACCGTTTCTATTGGTTACATATGTAGTTGTTTTAGTTGTTTTTGTAAAATTAGTTTGTCTGTTGCCATTTGACGATGATGAGGCAAAAGATGCACCAACAGGAGAGCCGAAGTTAGTTGAACGGTTTCCGGTAGGACCATTATTCTCTGAAAAAGATTCCACGCTTCTCATAGCTTCCTCTTCAGCAGCTTCTATTCTTTCCTCTTCAAGCTGTTTCTGCATATCGCTGACATTATCCTCATATGAAAAGGATTTTATATCGTCGTGAGAATGAAGCTCTTCCGGAAGGTCATCACATTCCAATGTTTCAGCTCTTGAAGTAAAGCATTCAGGACATATAGCTCCGTCATGCTTTTTAAATTTATATCCACAGCAGCTACATTTTTTCAAAAGTGCCATCTGTATTCCTCCTACAATGTATGCTCAATAATTTCAACACCAACAGGAACAGGTTTTAAAGTCTTACAGAAGATATAATCATCTTCAAGCTCCTTAACGCATTTTTTTGCATCACGTTTATTATCAAAAATGCCAAAAACAGCCGAGCCGCTTCCGGTCATAAGTGCACCGAGAGCATCGTTTTCAAGCATTTTTTCTTTAATCTCTCTGATTTCACTACAATCAGCGGCATATTCAAGAGCGTTATAGAGATATTTTGCAATATTATCCACATCTCCCACAACAAGTGCCGCAATCATATCGTCTGCCTTAGCCTTTTCTGTGATAATCATATTATCAAACTTCTTATAGCATTCAGGTGTGGAAATTGAAATTTCAGGTTTACAAACAGCAAAATAACATTCTTCCAAATCGGGAAGTGGCGTAAGGATTTCGCCTATACCCTCACAGAGAACTGTTCCGCCCACAATACAAAAAGGAACATCAGCCCCAAGCTTTTCGCCGATATCGCAAAGCTGTGCTTCAGTAAGCTCTGCCTCTGTCAGCATGTTAAGTGCAACAAGCGTAGCCGCACAGTCAGCACTTCCGCCAGCCATACCAGCCATTGACGGAATATTCTTTTCAAGAAGTATATTTACCCCGTGAAAGTCCTTTCCTGTTGCTTCAAAAAAGGCAGTACAAGCCTTATAAACAAGATTTCTCTCATCACAAGGAACGCTTTCATCATCGCAGTCAATAGTTATTTTATCGTCGTCCGTAAGAGTTACTGTAAGCATATCATAAACAGATACCGACTGAAATACAGATTTAAGTGTATGGTAACCGTCGTGGCGTTTTCCCACGATATCAAGCAATAAATTTAATTTCCCATAAGCCTTCAAGGCTATACTGTCAGACATTTACAATCTCCTTTTATTTATTATGAAATTCTTCTAAAAATTCTCCGATACGTTTAAGAGCTTCTTTAAGATGCTTCACAGAATATGCATATGAAACTCTTATAAAACCTTCTCCGCTTTCGCCGAAAGCATCACCGGGAACAACAGCAACCTTTTTACTATAAACAAGCTGTTCACAGAAATCCTTACTTGAGAGCCCTGTTGATTTAATTGACGGGAACACATAAAATGCGCCCTCAGGAACAAAGCATTCGAGTCCGAGTTTATTAAAGCCGTCAACCACAAGACGTCTACGCATATTATACTCATCAACCATTTTCTTAACGTCTTCACGGCAATACTTAAGTCCTGCTATCGCAGCATACTGGCTTGTTGTCGGTGAACACATAATAGCATACTGATGTATCTTAAAGATATGCTGAACAATTTCTCTTGGACCAGCAAGGAAGCCAAGTCTCCAGCCCGTCATCGCAAAGCTCTTTGAAAAGCCGTTAATAACGATTGTTCTTTCTCTCATCCCCTCGCACTGAGCGATAGAGTAGTGTTTATCACCATAAGTAAGCTCGCTATATATTTCATCAGAAAGAACAACGATATTTGTATCTTTTAAAACCTCAGCGATAGCTTCCAAATCCTTTTTACGCATTACAGCACCTGTCGGATTATTAGGAAAAGGAAGTATGAGAAGCTTAGTCTTATCGGTAATTTTTTCTCTAAGTTCCTCTGCTGTAAGGCGGAAATTATTCTCAACCTTAGTAGCAATAGGCACAGGAACGCCTCCTGAAAGTGAAACAATCGGTGAGTAGCAAACAAAGCAAGGCTCTACAATAAGAACCTCATCGCCCGCCTCTACCATTGCTCTTATTGAAATGTCGATAGCTTCTGAGCCACCAACCGTAACAATAATTTCCTTTTCAGGGTCATATTTGACATTTATTGTATCCTCAAAATAATTTGAGATTTCACCCAGAAGTTCAGAAAGGCCCCTGTTTCCTGTATAGGTTGTCTTTCCTTTTTCAAGGGTTTTTATAGCAGTCTGTCTGATTTTCCAAGGTGTCTGGAAATCAGGCTCGCCAACGCCGAGAGAAATTACGCCCTCAAGTTTCTGAGCAATATCAAAAAATTTTCTGATACCGCTGGGTTTCATATCTCTTGCAGCACCGACTATTACCTTATCGTAATCTATCACGGTGAAATCAAACCTCTCTCATCAGTTTCTTCATCAATTATAATAATATTATTATCCTTATATCTCTTTAGCACAAAGTTTGTGGCTGTTGAAAGCACTCCGTCAATTCCCGCAAGTCTGTTTGCTACAAACATTGAAATATCTCTGAGATTCTTACCGCTTACTGTAACGCAAAGGTCGTATGTACCTGACATAAGTGTACAAGCTTCAACCTCTTCATAGGAAGCGATTGTTCTTGCGATTGCATCAAAACCGCTCTGTGACTGTGGTGTAACCTTAACCTCGATAAGTGCAGTTACATTTTCATCATCAACAAGCTCATCATTGACAATAGCGGTATAGCCCTTAATAATACCCTTTTCTTCAAGCTCTTCTATCCAGCCCGCAACAGTCTTTTCATCTGTATCAAGCATAACGGCAAGCTCAGCATTTGTAAGTCTTGCATTGGTTTTAAGCAAATTTATCAAAGCGTCCATATTTCATACCCCTTTCGGCATAGTAAATCGTGTAGAAACCTACACTCTATAATTATAACTTTTTTATCATAAAAAGTCAATAAATTCTACAAAAAAACCTGTGCCACAAGACACAGGTTTTAAATTATCAGCCCTTATATACTGTTACTGAAACATCTTTCTTATCATAAATAGCCTTATAGTAGTTTTCTCTTCCGCTTACTATTCCGTTATCATTAAGTGTACAGCCCACTGTTTTTGTAATATACAAGTCATTTGCCATATCCTTTACAGAAGGGTCATAAACCTTAAGAACATATTCTGAAGGATTATCAGCATTTTTGATAATCGATGTTACAAGTAATGAATAGTTTCCGTTTATCATAATGATAACAGGTTCACCATTTTTCAGCTTTTCGCTGATAGTATTCATAGCTAAATCGCCTGATGAAAGATTTACGAATGAATCGGAATTTGTACTTTCTACATTCAATCTATTGATTGCCTTATAGAATTCAGTCTCACTCTTACCAAAAACCTCTTTCAATAGGTCTGTTTTATTCTCTACATCCAGCACAAGGAAGTTTACAAAATCCCAGTCAAGTATCGGCTTATCAAGAACGAATTTCTTAACACTCCAACCATTTTTACCGGCATCTTTACTGATATCCGACTGAACATCAAGAATATTCCCCTTACTCTTGAAATCAAGGTACTTTGCAGGGTCCAAGAATCTTCCTGTTGATACAGCTACAAATGAAAGTGTTCTGAGTTTTTTACGCAAGCCATACTGTTGTTCAATATCAGTACCTGTAAAATCATAGCCTTCAATTTCCTTACCATCATAGGTTGTACCTTCCATTGTCATTGGAAGCATATTTGTATACCATTTTTTAGCAAACAAATTCATTCCGAAGGACACAGAATCGTTTTTCATTGTTCTGTAATCACTGAAGCCAAAGCCGTTTTCTGAAGGAAGGAAGCCTATATTATACATCATATAGCCATAGCCTGATGATGAAGATTCAATCTCTGTTTTATCATAATTAAAGGTTGCAACAATCTGGTCGTGAATATGGTTAAGAAGATTTGCATCGTAAACCGAGTAATACTTTCCGCCGGATTTCTGAGCAATTTCATTAAGAACAACCTTATCAATATTATTTCCAAGGCTTACTGTAAGGATAATAACATTATTATCCTTTGCAAGCTGTGCAAGGTAGTCTGTATTTGGTTTACTACTCTCTGTAGTATCTCCATCGGTTAAGAATATGAGTATGTTTACTGTCTTTTCGTCTGTTTGTCCAAATGTCTTGATACACTGTTCAAGAGAATGCTGGATATATGTACCGTTAAAGTTTTCGTCAAGTGTTTTGATATTATCGAGGATATCATTAAGACGCTTCTTATCGTTAGTGAAATCCTGCATAAGATTATAATCTGCGGTAAATCTGCTGATTGCAACAGAATAGCTATCATCAAATTTATCAACAAGCTGTTTTGCAAATTCTATACGCTTGAAATAAACATCATTTTCGGGTGATGTAGGCATAACGTCCTTAGAATACATTGAGCCTGAATTATCTATAAGGAAATGCACTCTTGTAAGTGGCTGAATATCAATAGTCTTGGTATCAGCTACAAGGTATGTACCGTTCATAGTTATATCTGCTGAAATTGTTCTATGATAAACGTCAATTTCAGAATCAAGTTTTGTGAACGAACCATCGATTACATCAAATTTATACACGCTTGCGTCAAGTGTGAAATAATCAATAAGCTCAAAACTCAACTTACAGCTATCGAATCCCCCGGAATTATAAACTTCATATACTCCCGAAAGAATTGAAAGGTTTGAGCTGAAGCCTGCAAGGTGAAGTTCATCTACAACCACGCCATAAACAGAAGCATCACCATTGATTTCAACAGTAAGTTCACCTGTTGTCTGAGACACTGTGAACTTAAGGTCTTTATCGTTAGAACCAACAGTTTTCTTATTATTAGGGTCAAGTCCTGCATAAACCTCTACGCCGTCAGTAAGTCCGTCGCCGTCGCTATCAGCCTTGGTAGGGTCAGTATATATAAGAAGCTCTTCTCCGTCGGAAATTCCGTCGCCGTCTGTATCGGCAATAAGATAATCTGTCTTATGCTTTTTTTCATCACCGTTTTTCAGACCGTCTTTATCACTATCTACCTTCGGGTCAACTGAAACACTAAGAACTCTGTTTTTACTATTAAAAGAGCCTATCTCCTTTTTAGCCTTATCAATTCTGCTTTTGTTATAGATACTGAGTCCGATTAATACAGATAAAGCTATAACCACAACTGCTGAAACAATAGCAATAATGACAAATTTTGTATTAGACTTATACAGATACTTTTTATATTTTGAAGCATCACCATCTGCAGTGAAGTTAACTATTTTTGCCATAAAATATCCTCCAACGAAAAGAAAAATAAACTATATTTTTCAGCAATCAAGTAGCAATTTTACTGAAAAATACAGACACAATTTACCAAAACAGGAATCGCATAATGTTATTATACTACAATTTGTCAATAATTTCAATAGTCGATTTGAAAAAAGGATAATTTTTGTGCAAATTTAATAAGTTTTTCAAAAACTTTAGGTTAAAAAGTAATTTTTAAAAAAAATCAAAAAAATACTTGACAAACGACTTGAAATATGCTAAAATAATTAAGTCGTCACGAGAGATGACTTAAATGAATATGGAGAGGTGTCCGAGTGGTTTAAGGAGCTGGTCTTGAAAACCAGTGATACGGCAACGTACCGTGGGTTCGAATCCCACCCTCTCCGCCAATCAATTTTGCGGAGATATCCGCTATTTTTTTATTATTTTTGCAGAAATACCCAAGTGGTGAAGGGGCTCCCCTGCTAAGGGAGTAGGTCTGGAAACGGGCGCGAGGGTTCAAATCCCTCTTTCTGCGCCAAGCAAAAAAGGTATCCTTAATGGATACCTTTTTTGCTTTGTGTAAATAAGGGTTGAGCCCGAGCGACCGTAGGGCGTGGGCGCCAGAACCGACCGCTGCCGGTGGCAGATGAAGGGAGGTTCTGGGGGCGAAGTGGTCGACGAGGACAAGACAGCTTCAGCTGTCGCAGTCAGCGTCGGGTACCACGAGAGGGCTTTATGGTTCCGACCGCTGCCGGTGGCAGATGAAGGGAGGTTCTGGGGGCGAAGTGGTCGACGAGGACAAGACAGCTTCAGCTGTCGCAGTCAGCGTCGGGTACCACGAGAGGGCTTTATGGTTCCGACCGCTGCC
>SVNV01000013.1 GCA_015066705.1 Ruminococcus sp. | reverse complement strand
TTCCGTAAGTTGTGGTGTTGTGCTTGGCACCGTTTCCTCGATCGGAGAAGTAGACTTTTCTTCAACGGCGCTTGTTGTAGTTGTTGTTTCTTCTGTAGGGTGTGTCGTTGTTGGCTCTGTAGCGACCCCGGACGGCTCGGTTACCTGATCCTCATTCTCGGTTGTAACAGGCTCTTTTTCTTTCTCTGTCGGCTCTACCGCCGTCACGGGCGGTGTTGTTTCGAGCGGTGTTTCTGATATTCCCGTTTCCGATACCGTTGTCGGCGGACTCCCTGTAGGAGGCGGTGCGGTGTTGCTACCGCATCCTACCATACTCAAGAGTAACCCACAGCAGAGAAGAAGGATTATTAGTTTTTTCATATATCATCCACCGTTTCTAACCCTTCCATTGCTTCAACCATTATTCGCACTGCAAGGATGAAGCCATCCCTGAATGCATCTCGTTCGGTCAGTCCCGACAGTTCGCTCTGACAGTCTTTGAATTTTTCGAAAGTTTCTTTCTGCTGCTCAGTGAGCGTTGCCATTAGGCTTTCCTCGTTTTTGCATATGAGCTTTACGAGTTGATCGACTCTCGAACCGCGCTTTATGTACCTTTCGTGTGGACTGATGTTGCCGTAATACAGATCTTCAAGTGTTGTCATGTGCGTTGCACCTCCTTTTTGCAACACAAACACATACCACAACACTTTCCACAAGTCCAGCGATTTTCGATATAAAATTCAAAAAAACACCGCATTTCTGCGACGCCTCGATTTGTTTGATATTAAATAATACAAAAGGCAGCATAGCCATCATAGACTATGCTGCCTTTCTTGTTATCCTATTCGGTTTTCATATTTCTCCGTTAAGGACATCGCGCTTTTGGAAAGGGGTTTTTATTACTCTTCTTTTTCAGCTTTCTTAGCAGCCTTTGCAGCTTCCTTTTCTGCCTTTGCCTTGCTCTTCTTTCTCAGTGAAATAAAAATGCTTAAAAGCCATGGTAAAATTGTGATAAGCGCAATTCCGAAGCCTATGTAGTTGAGTGTCTCAAAATCTCCGCCGGGAATAACCTCGACACAATAAAGCACGCTCATTACAAGCATTCCTAAAAATAAAAGTTTTTCTCTCATTATATACATTCCTTTCTTATAGTCGTCAAAAACGACAAAATCATCCTTTTTTATTATAACATATTCATATAAAAATTCAACACAAAAATTTTTGTGAAAACTATTGCAATTTAATAATTTGTGTGGTATAATTATTTGCGTTGCGATATGCAATGTTTTTATGATTAATCCATAGAACTACTGTCTAAGCTGAATTGATGGGCTTCTATGTGAGTCATATATTTGGTTTAGAAAGGAGGACTATGTAATGAAAGAAGGAATTCACCCAAATTACGAAGCAACTACAATCACTTGTGCTTGCGGTAATGTAATTGAAACTCGTTCAACAAAGCAGAACATCAAGGTTGAAATCTGCTCAAAGTGCCACCCTTACTTCACAGGTAAGCAGAAGCTGGTTGACACAGGCGGACGTGTTGACAGATTTAAGAAGAGATTTAATCTCGACTAATCTACGACTAAAACGGGGTTTCCTAGTGAAACTCCGTTGTTTTTTTCTTTGGGGAGGTGTTTAAATGGACTATGTAACTATAAAAGGTCAGGCTGAAGCTTCTTTTATTGAGAAAAAATCTGAATTTATCGGATACATAAAGCACGTCGATACTGGCGACGAGGCTATCCAATTCATAAACGAAATCAAAGCTATGCACAGAAAAGCAAAGCACAATGTTTATGCATACATTGTCCGTGACGAAAACACCTCACGTTACAGCGATGACGGCGAGCCTCAGGGTACTGCCGGTGTACCTGTTCTTGATGTGTTGAAAAAAGAGGGACTCACTGACGTTTGTGTAGTAGTAACACGTTACTTCGGAGGAATTCTTCTCGGAGGCGGTGGGCTTGTCAGAGCATATTCACACGCCTGCAAGCTTGCAGTAGACGAAGCTGTAAAAATGATAATGTGCGAATGCTATGAGGTTGAGGCGGAATGCGATTATTCCCTTTACGGAAAAATCAGTCATGTTTTGCCTGAATTTGAAGTAAAAGTCCTTGATACCCTTTACGAAAACAACGTAAGAGTAAAAATGCTGGTTAAGGCTCACCTCTTCTCTGCCCTTTGCGAAAAGCTTACGGATTTATGTAACGGTAATATTAAATTGGAACATTCGGAAATTACGAATGATGATTTTGCTTAAAATTTGTGCAAAATAACAAAATGTTATAAATAAAAAGGTATAACGAATACTAAAAACGTATATTATAGTGAAAGCTGTTGCTTTTGGGCGACGGCTTATTTTTTTGATTATGACTTATTTTGTTCTGGAAAGGGTGACATTATGAGCGAAAAACTGACTACAAGAGAAATTCTGGAAAATCTTGAAGAACAGACTTTATGCGAATTTGCATGTCTTTCTAAAAACTCAGAGGGCAGACAGCTTGAAGCTCCTAAGGACGATTTGAGAACAGAGTTTCAGCGTGACAGAGACAAAATCATTCATTCTAACTCTTTCAGACGTTTAAAGCAGAAAACTCAGGTTTTTCTCATTCCTTCTGGTGACCATTACAGAACAAGACTTACTCACACTCTTGAGGTTTCTCAGATTGCAAGAACAATTTCCAAGGCTTTGTTCCTGAACGAGGACCTTACAGAGGCTATTGCTCTCGGTCACGATTTGGGACACACTCCTTTCGGACACGCAGGAGAAAGAATGCTCAATGAGCTTTGTCCTGACGGCTTTAAGCACTATACTCAAGGGCTGAGAGTTGTTGACGTTATTGAAAACGAAGGAAAAGGTCTTAATCTGACTTACGAGGTAAGAGACGGAATTTTAAAGCACACTAATCAGATTGCCGATACAAAAGAAGGCTACATTGTAAGGCTTGCTGACGTGATTGCTTATATAAACCATGACATTGACGACTCAATCAGAGCAGGTGTTATCAAGGAAAGCGACCTTCCTGCAGAGATTACTGAGATTCTGGGTCATTCAAAGAGCGAGAGAATTACCACTCTTGTAAGCTCAATAATTTCAAATGGTGCGGAAAATTTAAAAATTTCCGACAACATAAAAGAAGCACACGAAAAGCTTCACAGATTTATGTTTGAAAGCGTTTATACAAATTCTTTATGCAAATCTGAGGAAATTAAGGCTCAGGATATGATTTGCAAGCTTTATGAGCATTTCTGCAAAAATCCTGATAAAATGCCTGTGCTTTATCAGAAGCTTTCTGAAGAATACGGAATTGAAAGAGCTGTCTGTGATTATGTTTCAGGAATGACCGACAGCTACGCAATCAGCGTATTTTCAAAGCTGTTTATTCCTGTAGGCTGGGATAATTACTAATTTATTTTAGGAGGACTTATGGCATTACCTGCTGATTTTATTGAACGACTTCGTTCTATGAACAGAATAGATGATGTAATGTCATCTTACGTCACTCTCAAAAGAGCAGGACGCACTTCAAAGTGTCTCTGCCCTTTTCACAGCGAAAAAACACCTTCCTGCGTTATATATCCCGATACCGAAAGCTTTTACTGTTTTGGTTGTGGTGCAGGCGGAGATGTGATTTCCTTTGTAATGCAGATTGAAAACCTAAGCTACATTGAAGCCGTTAAACTTCTCGCTCAGAAAAGCGGAATGGCTATGCCTGAGGATTCGCAATACGGCGATGACATTTCAAAGAAAAAACAGCGTCTTTACGATATGAACAAGGCGGCTGCAAAATTCTTTTATAAAAACCTGAAAACAGAAAAAGGTAAAAAAGGTCTTGAATATCTTCTTAACCGAGGTCTTAAACCTGAAACTATCAAGAAATTCGGGCTGGGTGTTGCAGTAAACAGCTGGAATGACTTGAAATATCATCTGCTCAGTGAGGGCTTTACCGAGCAGGAGCTTATTGACGGAAGCCTTATTACTGTTTCCGGCAAAAACAACAGCACCTTTGACTTCTTTATGGACAGAGTTATGTTCCCTTTCTTTGATTTGAGAGGAAACATTATTGCTTTTGGGGGACGTGCTCTCGGAAGTGAAGATTCCCGAAAGTATTTGAATTCTAAGGAAACCTTGGTTTTTCAGAAAAACAGAACCCTTTTCTGCCTGAATTATGCAAAAAATCTTGCAGCAAAGAAAAAGCAGATACTTCTTTGTGAGGGTAATATGGACGTTATTTCCCTGCATCAGTCGGGCTTTGAAAACGCAGTTGCTACCTGCGGAACGGCTATAACTCCTGAACACGCAAGGCTGATGAGTCAGTACTGCGACGAGGTAATAATCTGTTACGACTCGGACGAAGCCGGGCAAAAAGCTACGCAGAAGGCTCTCAACATTCTTTCAGACGTAGGAATTAACACGAGGGTTATCAAAATGAAGGGTGCTAAGGACCCTGACGAATACATTCAGAAATTTGGTGCTACCGCTTTTCAGAATTTACTTGACAACTCTGACGGTGCGATAAACTTTGAGCTTCTCAAATGCAAAAACGGACTTGACCTTGACACAGACATCGGAAAGGTTGAATATTTAAAACGATGTTTCGGGGTGCTTGCTGAAATAAAAAGCCCTATTGAGCGAGAGGTTTATATTTCTAAGGTTTCACACGAAAACAACGTAGCCAAAGGTATCGTTGAGCAGGAGGTTACAGCGGCTATCCGCAAGAAAGAGCGTGCTGAAAAGAAGCGTGAATGGAACAGGACGGCAACCTTTGCTGACGCTAAACGAGACAAGCTCAATCCTAACGAAACACTTCACAGGCGTGAAGTCAAAGCAGAAAAAGGTATTCTGAGTTATATGTTCTTTAACCCGGACAAGGCTTCGGTTATTTTGGATATGCTCTCTGCTGAGAGGTTTATTTCAGATATAAACAGAAGAATCTACGTAAGTCTTCTTGAAAAGATAAAAAACGGTGACGATTTTTCGATTTCATCATTCCACGGTGAATTTTCGCCCGAAGAAATGGGTAAAATATCTGAAATAATTGCTTTATCAAAAGAACACACCGAAAGCTGGGAAGCTGTTTCTGATTACATTAAGGTTCTTAACAATCACACAATCGGAAACGAAAACCAAAACAGCGAAATATCTGATGATGATTTTCTTGCTTTTGCACAGAATATGCGAAGCAAAAAACAATAGACTACAAGGAATTTTAAAGGAGAATTTGCTATGAATAACGACAAGAAGCACATTATTGACGAACTTATGGAGCAAGGCAAGGCCAACGGTAAGCTCACCACGAAGGAAATTACCGATGCCCTTGAAAAGCTCGACTATGACGTTGAACAGATGGACAACTTCTATGACAGCTGTGCAAGTCTAAATATCGAAATTATCGACGATATTTCAACTGACGACCCTATGGTTCTTGTTCCACCTGATGAGGAGCTTTCAGAGGACGGACTTGACCTTTCACTTTCAACAGACGGTATCGCTATCGACGACCCTGTAAAGATTTACCTCAAGGAAATCGGCAGAGTTCCGCTTCTTACTGCTGAAGAAGAAATTCAGCTTGCTGAACAGATGACCGGAAACGATGAAAAGAAGGCTACTTACGCAAGAAAACGTCTTGCTGAAGCAAACCTCAGACTTGTTGTTTCTATTGCAAAGAGATACGTTGGCCGTGGAATGAGCTTCCTCGACCTTATCCAGGAAGGTAACCTCGGTCTTATCAAGGCTGTTGAAAAGTTTGACTACACTAAGGGCTTCAAGTTCTCAACTTACGCTACATGGTGGATTAGACAGGCTATTACAAGAGCTATCGCTGACCAGGCAAGAACTATCCGTATCCCTGTTCATATGGTTGAAACTATCACTAAGGTTAAAAAGGTTTCAAGCCATCTTCTCCACAAGAACGGCCACGACCCAAGCCCTGAGGAAATTGCAGTTGAGCTTGATATGCCTGTTGACAGAGTAAGAGAAATTATGAGAATTGCTCAGGACCCTGTTTCTCTCGAAACACCTATCGGCGAAGAAGAAGATTCACATCTTGGCGACTTTATCCCTGACGAAGATGCACCGGCACCTGCTGAGGCTGCTTCACTTGTTCTTCTCAAGGAACAGATTAATCAGGTTCTCTCTACCCTCACCGACAGAGAAGAAAAGGTTTTAAGACTTCGTTTCGGACTTGAAGACGGACGTTCAAGAACTCTTGAAGAAGTAGGACAGCAGTTTAACGTTACTAGAGAGCGTATCAGACAGATTGAAGCAAAGGCTTTAAGAAAGCTCAGACACCCTAACAGAAGCAATAAGGTAAGAGATTACCTTGACTAAAGAAAAGGTGTGATTTATGTTTATTACTCTCGAATCTGATTATGCTGTAAGAATTATTGCAACTCTTGCAGCAGCTAACAAAAAAGTGGACGCAAAGACTATTTCCGAAATGGCGGTAGTTACTTTGAGGTTTTCCCTTAAAATTCTGAGGAAGCTGGTTGCAAGCGGTCTTGTAAAATCCTACAAGGGTACTCTGGGTGGGTACATGCTTGCAAAAAAGCCTGAGGAAATTACCCTCAAGGACGTTATTGAAGCTATTGAAGGTACATATAATTTCAACAGATGCTTAGGTGACGAATACGATTGTTCCCGTGGTATGTCGGGCATATGCTGTTTTCAGGGAGCATTTTCTGAAATCAGCGATATGGTTAGAGAAAAGCTCGAAAGCTACAATTTCAAGGATTTACTTGAACGTCAGGCGGAAATTAACAAGAAATGTCCACGCAGAAACAAATAAAAATAAAAAACCGTTAGCCAAAAAGGGTTAACGGTTATTTTTTTATGTTTTTTGAATAGAATTAAAAGAGATTAAGGTCAGTATTCTTTTTATTTATACGCTCTAAGCATCTCTCACAGATATACTTTCCCTTATACTCAATGAGTTCTTCGCTTTCTTCGCAGAAAAGACAGCAATTCTGATATTTCTTGAGAATTATCATATCGTCTTCTGTGTAGATTTCCAACGCGTCATCATCGCTTATGTCAAATGTCTTTCTGAGTTCTATCGGCAAAACAAGACGTCCGACGCTATCAAGCTTTCTTACAACACCAGTAGATTTCATAATTATCACCTTTCTTTAAAATTTATTTATGTTTTTACGTTTTGTGTAACTACATTGTAGAGTAAAAAATTGTCTTTGTCAATAGAAAAAAGTGATAATTTGATGAAAAATCTCATATTTCGTCGTTGAGGTTAATATGAAAATAGTTTTTCCTTTGATAATCATTATTTCCGTAGTATGGTCATTTTTTCAAAACAGCATAAACAATGTGACAAATTCTATTCTTTCTGACAGCGAAAAAGCTATAAATCTCTTTATTACCCTTACCGGAAGTATGGCATTCTGGAGTGGCATTATGAACATTGTTCTGAAGTCCGGAATGGTTAAGCTTTTTGGAAAAATACTTTCGCCTGTCACGAGGATAATTTTCCGGGGACTTGACAAAAGCAAAAAGGCCTACGGACTTATAATTATGAACATTACAGCTAATCTCTTAGGGCTCGGAAATGCTTCTACACCTTTGGGAATTGCCGCTGTAAAGGAGCTTGCAAAGGAAGAAAAATCAGGCGGTTATGCCACAAAAAACATTGCTACCCTTGTAGTTTTAAATACAGCTTCATTACAGCTATTCCCTGTCACTGTTGGCACTCTGAGGCTGAAAAACGGTTCACAGAGTCCATTTGATATTCTTCCTTGCGTATTGATAACATCATTGATTTCTTTAATTGTAGGGCTTTTAGCTATAAACCTTTTTTCCAAAAAAGAAAGAGCTTAAGATTATGAGTTTATCTGATTTTTTAATTCCGTTTTTTGTTGTCGCTGTAATACTTTACGGAGTATACAAAAAGGTTGATGTATTTGAGGCATTCACCGAGGGAGCAAAAAACGGTCTTAAAACCTCGGTCGAAATCCTCCCTGCTCTTATTGCACTTGTTGTCTGTGTCGGAATGCTTAGTGCAAGTGGATTTCTGAGCTGTCTTACTGAAATAATCTCACCTTTCACGACTGCTCTGGGGTTTCCTGAGGAATGTGTTTCGCTGGCGGTTTTAAAGCCTGTTTCAGGCAGTGGCTCAACGGCAATGCTCAATGAAATACTGCTGAATAATCATCCTGACAGCTTCGCAGGACGTGTAGCAAGCGTTATTGCTGGTGCTACTGAAACCACCTTTTACACTATTGCTATTTATTTCGGAAGTGCTAATCTCAAAGGTAGCAAGAGAATTCTTATTTGTGCATTACTTGCGGACATTACAGGGTTTATTTTTTCATCGGTTACTGTCAGGTTATTTTTCTATTGACGTTTCTTTAGGAAGCGTCTTATTTTTTTGTATAAAAACAAAGGTAGAATTTTGTATAATTTCACAGTGGTATGTTTTTTGAGAAATGTTGCAAAATTCGCCAAAATATGATATAATTTTTATATCTTTAGTCTGTTTAGAGGTTATGTTTATGAGTAAGAAAAAACTGATAGCTGTTATTTCAGGTACAACATTACTTTTAGCCATTGTGGTTACAATTATCGGAGTTATCCATTACAATAAATACAGTGCTCCGGGCTGGCACAACATTGAAGGTGTCAAGTACTTTATTGAGGAAGAATCAAAGGAAAAAGTAAAGGGATTTTACGACATTGAGGGCGAAACCTATTACTTTGACAACAAGGGTGAGCTTTGCTATGGCTGGCTCAAAGTTAAGGGCAAAACCTATTACTCAAACGGAAGCGGTATCATTCTCGAAGGTGAACAGTTAATTGATGACAACACATATTACCTTCAGGAGGACGGAGAGCTTTTAACAGGCATTGTAGAATCTGAATTCTATGATGATTTTGGTAAGAAGGTTGACGGCTGGTACGTTAAGGACGGAGACAGATATTTCGTTGATGAGAACGGCGAATTTACAAAGGGCTTTCTGAATATTGAACCTGATACATATTACTTTGACGAAAACGGTGTTATGAAAACCGGTTTTGTTACAATTTCCGAGGACAAGTATTACTTTGATACCGAAGGAAAAATGCTCAAGGGCATTCAGGTTATTGATGGGTATCAGTATTACCTTTCTGAAAGTGGCGTTGTTCTTACCGGTATGCAGGAATATAACGGAAACGTTTATTTCTTTAACCCTGACGGAATTCTTGTTACAGGCTGGCAGAATTCTGACGGCATTGATTACTACTTTGACCCTACTACCGGTGTTCTTGCTAAAGGCTTCTACATCATTGACGGAAACACATACTACTTTGACAGCAAGGGTGTTTACAAGACAGGCTTTGCTGACATAAACAAAAACAGATATCATTTTTCTGACAAGGGCGTTATGACAGTAGGATTTTTCACAATCGACGAAAAGACCTACTACGCTGACGCTAAGGGTATTCTCAAAAAAGGTTTTGTAACCATTGACAAGAAAAAATACTACTTCAACTCAGAATACGTTAAGCTTACAGGCTTCAGAAAAATCGGTGACAGCAGTTATCTTCTTGATGACGACGGTGTAATGCAGTTTGGCTGGCAGGTTATCGACGGCAAAAAGCATTATTTCAAAGACGACGGTAAAATGGCTATCACCTACAATACAATCGACGGAAACAAGTATTATTTCGACTGGTACGGCGTTTTAAGAACAGGCTTCAACACAATCGACGGTGACGTTTATTACTTCGGTAAAGACGGCATTATCAAGGCGGGCTATTACACTTACAACGGAAGAAACAGATACTTCAACGGAAACGGCTGGCTTGTTCACGGCTGGTATACCATTGCCGGTGAAAAATTCTATTTCAATCAGGGTATCAAGCTCAAGGGCGAGGTTACAATCGGCGGTCACAAATACAAGCTTACTGACAAGGGTGTGCTTCTTACAGGCTGGTGCAACTCAAACGGCGGAACGGTTTACAAAGACAGCTACGGCTACAACATAAAGGGTTGGAAAACCATTGGCGGCAGTCTTTATCACTTTGATGAAACAACCGGAATAATGAGCGTTTCCACCACTATCGGAAGATACAACATCAACAAATACGGTGTTGCTACTAAAGCACCTGTAACTGTTGAAACTCTCCATCTCGAAGCTGATGACATCATCAGAAAGTGCGGTGGGGATTACGAAAAGATTTTCTACGAAATCAGAAGCAGAGTAAAGTACAGATTTATGGAAATGGACACTGTTGAAAATATGTGTGTTTATTCCCTTAATAACGGCAGAGGAGCTTGCTACAACTACGCAGCTCTTTACTACTACATTATGAAAAGAGCCGGTTATGAAATCATAACCATTAACGGTATTCCTAAGGACGGCGGTGTTCACTACTGGAACATGGTTAAAATGAACGGAAAATGGTATCATTTTGACAGCTGTAACAACTACTTTATGGTCAGCGACAAGTTTATGAAGGAACGCTACACATGGGAATATCATAAATTTCCTACTACCAATTAAGGAGGATTAGTTTGGCTTTTTGTTCCACAGTTTTTATATTTTTCTTTCTTCCCTGTGTGTTTTTACTTTATGTCATTTCACCCGGGATAAAGCTTAAAAATTTCTGGCTTCTTATTGCAAGCTTATTCTTCTACGCTTTTGGAGAGCCTTTTGCGGTATTATTACTCATTCTCTCAGGAATTGTAAACTACCTCCTCGGACTTATGATGAAAAAGGAAAAACTCAAAAAAGCTTCCCTTTTTCTTGCTGTATTTTTAAACATAGGAGTGCTTGTAATCTTCAAGTACACAAACTTCTTTATTGAACTTATAAACTCAGCAACAGGACTTAGCATTCCGCTGACACAGATTACACTCCCTATCGGTATTTCTTTCTTTACTTTTCAGGCGATGTCTTATGTTATTGACATTTACAGAGGGTCGGTTACACCACAAAGAAGCTTTTTTAAGGTACTTCTCTACCTTGCATTTTTCCCGCAGCTTGTTGCCGGACCTATTGTCAAATACCACGACATTGAATTACAGATTGAAAACAGAAAGCTCAGTGCTGAGGGTGTTTCAGCAGGTATCAGAAGATTTATAATGGGACTTTCAAAAAAGCTTCTTATCGCAAACACCATGGCTTCTGTTGCTGACAGAATATTTGATTTGAACACAAGCGAGCTTTCAATTACGATAGCCTGGATTGGTGCTGTTTCCTATATGTTTCAGATTTACTTTGATTTTTCGGGATACAGCGATATGGCTATTGGTCTCGGGGCTATGTTTGGTTTTACTTTTAAGGAAAATTTCAACTATCCTTACGTTTCCACAAGCATAAGAGAATTCTGGACAAGATGGCACATTTCTGTTTCGTCTTGGTTTAAGGAATATTTATACTTCTCTCTTGGCGGTAACAAAAAAGGCACTCTCAAAACTTACAGAAACAAGCTTATTGTATTTTTCTGCACAGGTCTGTGGCACGGTGCTAATCTGACCTTTATTCTATGGGGAATGATTCACGGATTTGTGATGATTTTTGAGCAGAAATTCAAGCTTGACAAAACTGACAAACTCCCTGCTTTAAGAAGAATTTACACACTTATTGTTGTTTGTCTGACATTTGTTATTTTCAGGGCGGACAGCATTTTTCAGGCGGTTTCATACATTGGAAAGATGTTTGCAGGATTTGAATCCACAAGTGAAATATCAGCTATGCTTTTAGGCATTCTTAATCCATTATATTTAACGGTTTTTGTTTTTGCTGTGGTGTTTTCCACACCGGTTTACAGAGCTGTTTCAGGAATTCTCATTGGTAAAAACAGTGTAGCATTTGACACTATAAGCTACGTGGTTTCTCTTGTACTTCTTGGGCTTTGTATTTTAAATCTTTCTGCTTCCAGCTACAATCCGTTTATTTATTTCAGATTTTAGAGGGAGGCGGTTATATGAAAAATATCAGAATAATTTTCTGCATTTTGTTTTTTGCAATATGCGCCTTCCCTGCTATCAGTATGCTTTTTACAAGTCAGGACGCTTCTCTTGAAAGACGTGAAAAAGCTGAGCCCCCTGAAATTTTTCAGGACGGAAAGCTAAACACTGATGTTGGTGACCAGCTTGAAAGCTATATTTCTGAAAACTTTGGCTTCAGAGCTGAGCTTGTTACTGCCAACAATGCTGTTTTAAGCGGTATTTTTGGAGTTTCGGGCGAGGACAAGGTTATTGTCGGCAGTGATGAGTGGCTGTTTTTAGAGGAAACCTCTGACGATTATTCGGGAATAAATCAGCTTTCTGACAGAGAAATCAGAAACGTTGCAAAAACAATATCACTTATTGAAAAATACGTAACAGAAAGCGGACTTGAGTTTGTTTTTACTGTTGCACCTAACAAAAACACACTTTATGGTCAATTTATGCCTTACTATTACGCTGACGGAAAGACTTCTAACCTTGAAAGACTTTCTGCTGAGCTTGATAGTCTTGGGGTTTCGTACATTGATTTGTATGGAATTTTAAGCGAAAATGATGAGATTCTCTATCACAAGCGCGACACCCACTGGAACAACAAGGGTGCATTTATTGCTGTTAATAAAATTCTCAGCGAAATTGGTTTTGAAAAGATTGATGAGGATTTCAACTGGGTTTCCAGAAAGGATTACACAGGCGACCTTGAGGCAATGATTTATCCTGTGAGCGATTACAAGGATTTACAGTTCTATCCTGATGATATTACGCTTATTGATGGATTCCGTTTTGCAAAGCGTGGCGGAAACGTTGAGGGCCAGGATTTTGTGACTTCTTCCCTTGAAAAGAAAGACGGCAGCATTCTGTTCTTCAGAGATTCCTTTGCCAATGCTATAGCACCGTTTTTATCCTCTCACGTTGGAAAAGTCAGATATCAGAAATATATTCCGTATCAGGTGAATCTCATTAGTCGTGAAAGATATGACGCTGTTGTAATTGAAATTGCAGAAAGAAACATCGGCGAGCTTTTAGATGAAGCTCCTAAAGTGCCTTCGGGTATGGTTACTTTAAGCGGAAATGCAATTACCACCTCTGAGCCAAGCTTTGAAATCAGTCGTGATAACAGCGGAAATTATGCTGTTTTTGAAGGTGAGATTGACACACAGCATATTGAGGTTGCTTCAGACGTTTACTTACTTATTGAAAACAGTTCAAGCACTTATGTTTTTGAGGCTTTTCCTATTGGTGAAAATGGCTTTTCTGCTATGATTGATGGTAATCTCATTGAAGAAAATGCAAAAATAAAGGTTGTCGTAAAAAACGATGACACACTTAACATTCTTGAAAATTCAAAATAAGGAGTTTTTATATGAAAAAGGCGTTAATTATAATTTGTATGGGCAGCGTTTTGCTTGCCGGCTGTGGAGCTACTGCTGACAGTGAAAAAAACACAACCACCAAGGCTACTACCACAACCACAGGTCAGGTTTTAGAAAACTTAGGCGATTCCACTACCACTACAACAAAAAAAGTTGAGGGTGCTATCATTATCGGCGACAACACAACAACAACTCAGTCTACAACAACCATTCCTGAAAAGGAAGAGCCAATAGAATCTGATGAAATTAAAACTACAACCACCACTGCCAAGGTGGAGGTTGAAAAGCCGGCAGGAAGTTTTTCAAAGAGTGATGCTGTAATCGAAGTAAATTCTGTAAAAATCAAGCCAGACGCCGATTTTTCAGGTCTCAAATCTTCTTTAGGAGAGCCTGATGAGGAATTTTCTTCACCAAGCTGTCTTTACGACGGCGACGACAAAACCTTTATTTACGGCGGTGTTACCATTTACACCTACCCATCGGGAAGCAAGGACAAGGTGCTTGAGGTTGAGGTTGCTTCCGGAAATGCAAAGACTCCTAAGGGACTTAAAATCGGGCTTTCTGTTGAAGAAGTAAAGGCAATTTACGGGAGTGGCGACTTTGATGGAAATTCCTTTGAATACGTTGACGGAAACTTAACTCTCTACGTTATGATTGAAAATGAAAAGGTTACAAGCTTTGGAGTTTTCACTGAATAAAAAGCAAAGTGGCAGGTTATTAACTTGCCACTTTTTTTTGTAAAATCTATTGCATTTTTGAGAGATGTGTGTTATAATATTTGAGTGTTATTGGAGAAGTCGCCTAGTCCGGTTTATGGCGCACGACTGGAACTCGTGTATGGGTTAATAGCTCATCGAGGGTTCGAATCCCTCCTTCTCCGCCAGCAAACGTGACGTTTGCATCCATCTCCCTCGCAGAGAAATCTGTGAGGGATTTTTATTTGTTACTATTTCACTTTGTAATACTGTCTATAAGGCTTACCAGCTCATCTAACTTGATAGCTGTTGCCTCTACGTCATAGTTTATCTTTTTACATAAGAACTGTGCGTTATAGTCCCCTTTATTCAGACCGCAAATATATACATTCTTACCGTTTATTACTGATGCTTTTGGGTTTTCACACATATTTACTACCACATCTTTCAGCGGTTTTGAATATGGCGAGAATGATAATTTGATTTCCCCACCATTTTCTGTCTCGAATACTATTACATAATCGTGAGGAAGATAAATCTTATGCTCAATATCAGCAGGTGTATCAACAGAATAAAAAGACCTTATTATAAAATTATCAGGTATCTTTTCTATAAAATCTTCATACCTGAATCCGATTATGCTTTCAAAATAATCAAGCATTTCCTTTTTCTCTGTTTCTGAAATAAATTCATAGCTGGTAAAACCAACATCCATATCCATTATACCAAACACATCGTGCTTATGTTTATTTACAACAATATCACCTGATTGTAGTATATCATCATAATCTGTATCACTTGATTTCGGTATATCATTTGGTTTACTCAGACTATTCCTTAAGCTATTTACAACAAACACTCCACCTATAACAAGACACAGACAGGCTACCATTGGAATTAATCTTTTATACCATATTTTTTTAGTTGTGGTTTTCTTATTATTTATGTATTCAGCAGCTTCATCAATATATTCAGAACTGATATTATCAATTATCTCTGAAATATTTTCTCTTTTCATTGAAATATTCCCTCCTTGATAAGATGTTTCTTTAGTTTTTCTCTTAATCTGAAAAGGCGGACAGAAATATTATGGTTGCTTGTTTCAAATATTTTAGCAAGGTCATCAATAGAGTCTGAATACCAATAACGTCTTACGAACAAAATTCTGTTTTCTTTATCAAGTTTTGACAGAAACCCGTTAATAATCCGTGCAGTTTCAATGGCGTTGAATTCATCTTCCACAGAAACAGAAGATGCAAAACAATTTTCAAGCTCGTCAAGAGCCACATCATAGATGCTATTTCTCTTTAACGCAGTATTGGAATGATACTTTTTAACAGCAAGATTACGCACGATACGACAAACATAGCTCAGTAAAGGATTTGGATTCTGAGGTGGTATTGTATTCCAAGCTCCTAAATAAGCTTCGTTTACACATTCTTCTGAATCTTCTGTATTGTTAAGTATATTAAAAGCAACTTTTAAACAAACGGAACCATATTTATCTGATAGTGCAACGATTGCCTGCTCCGAGCGCTCATAGAACAATTCAATTATTTTACTATCGTCCATTCTTTTCACCGTCCTTTCCACCTCAACTATATACTACGGTTTCAGGAGTAAATATCTCATTTATTCTGAAATTTTTCTGTAATTTCACATTTTGAAAAATCCCCTCGTTATAACGAGGGGATTTTTACACACATATTACTTAGAAGCTTTTTTAGTTTTCTTTACTGAAAGTGTCATAACACCGACAAGTGCAACAATTACATAAACAAAGCCTGCACTTCCTGCACCTGTATCGGGTGCTTCTTCTTTATCGCCTTCGTCTGAGTTGTCGCCCTGTTCAGGTGTTTCGTCAACAGGAGGGTTATCATCAGCAGGTGGGTTATCGTCCTGTTCTGGTGATTCATCAGCAGGAGGGTCGTCGTCCTGTTCTGGTGATTCATCAGCAGGAGGGTCGTCGTCAGTCGGGTCGTCATCAGTTGGTGGAGGTGTTATTTCCTGATTTGCACCAAGAACTTCAAATTCAACATCAACATAATCTATCTTATCCTCGCCTGCGTTACCATAATAAGTCCAGTAATCTCTCATAAATACCTGTTTTTCAAATCTGACTCTGAGAGTATATGTACCAGCCTCAAGAGTTGAAATGTCGATGGTATTTCCCTCTTCTTCAACTATTCCGCTGAGGTTGGTACCAACGATTTCCCACTTTCTTGCTTTGAATCGTTCAAATGCCCAGACAGGATATTTAATATCCATACCCTCTGAATCAGCTGTAAATTCAAGGTTCTGACCTTCTTCGTACTGGTTGAGAACACCTTCTACAACGTTATTCTCTGCTTTTCCGTCAAAGGTTGAAACAACAAGCTTAGGATAGATGTGTTCGCCATTTTCATCTGAAAAAGTAAACATTCCCTCTTCTTCAAACATTCTTATCATTTCATCAGTCATTTCACCGTCGTGGATAATATTCATATTCTGGTCATAAACGATAAATTCGCCCCAAGCACCATTAGTGTAAGCCTCAATAATGTCATATTCGCCGTCAACACTGTTATTATGCAGGTAGAAATTTACATCTGTAAGATATAAATAATGTCCATCTGCCAGGATATTGTTTTTTTCTGATGTGATGTTAATGCGTCCACCTTCGATATTTACATTACCTGTTGCATCAATACCCTCTTGTTCCTTTGAACAAAGCTTTGTATCACAACCAGTAATAGTTACACCGCCAATGTAGTTCTGAATAGCTTCATCTTCTGATGTAAGGTCAAGAACGCTGTTTACGATTACAATGTCATAATCCTCACCTGGTTCTGTATCATAGTAATCAACGTAAACACATTCGTCTTTTGTATCAGCTGTTACCTCACTGTCTTCGATAGTAACTTCTCCTTCAAAAACTGCAATACCACCTACGCCCGTCATATCAAGCTTAACATTATTGATAATTACAGCATTTGTCTTACCGTCAATAGCAGAATTATGTCCGTCGTCATCAATAAGAAATCCATTATAACTAGCTTTTGACTTCAAAACAGGAAGATTTCCGTCAGCGTCAGCTTCACCCTGTACTATAATTTCCCCGGCAGGTGTATAAATACAGGCATAGCCGGCTTCAATATCAAGAGTTGCTCCTTTTGCAAGATTTATTGTAAGGTCGCCTCCGCCACATATAGCGTCTTCTGTAAAACTACAGATTGAAGCATTTCCTTCAACATTTACAGTTGCGCCATCAGGAAGAACAACTGCACAAGATTCCGTTAAAATATCAAAACCGTCCTTAAGTGTAAGAGTCTTTGTTGCTGTATCCCAGTCCCAGAGGTCATCTGCATCAGGAGTCGGAACAGTTGTCTCTGTGAAATCAAGGTTGTCCTCAAATGAAGCAATATCAAGAAGCTCGAATTTCACATTCTCTCCAATATAAACATCATCTGTAACTAAAATAAAGATATATTTACCTGCTTCAGATGGGCCAAAAAGTCCTATCTCTCCCATACCTAAATAATCACCATCGGTATAGTCAAGGGCTTCAAAACGGTTATTCTCAATATATTTTGCAACATAAAGTCTCAAATCTGTATAGACATCATCAGTTCCGATAGCTTTATAATATAATTCCTGTCCTTCTTCAAGTTCAATCTGGTAGAATCTCATAATTCCGACATCAACTGAATCTTCAAAGCCAATAAGCTTAGCCAAATCTTCGCTGAGTTCATATTCATCAACATATGGAAGTGATGAAACATCAATTATATCATTTTCAGGATTGAATTCTGTTGTAGCAATTACTTGAATCTCAATCTCATACAATGTTCCTTCATATTCAGCCATATGCTCTTTGGTAACAGTAATAACACCGGTGGCTTCATCATAATCATAATCCAATACCTTACCATCATTATTGCCATAGCCAAATACCGATATATAACCAAGTGAACAGCCATCTTCAAATTCAACTGTCAAAGAATAATCCTCATCAGCTGAAGCAGCGTTTTCGCCTGTTGTTCCTTCTTTTAGAATAGCATTAACGCCACTGAAAATAACATCTATGCTTCCTTCTGCGTAAACAGGAACAGTCCACATTGTTACTACCAACAGGACTGTCAGGAATAATGCAAAACCTTTTTTTATGGTTTTTTTCATAAAATCGCTCCTTTATGTTGTAAACTCACAGAAATAACATCATTACTGTTGTTATAATTATACATAATTACCAGTAATTTGTCAATAAAAAGTATATTTTAAAAAATCAGATATTCAGATATTCTGCAAGATTAAGCAAAGACTCCATAGCGTTCTGGTCATTTAATGCAGGAATTGTATCTGTACTATGGCTTTTAACCAGTGGTGCAAAGCTTGTTACATTTATCATTTTCATAATGCCAACAACAGTTTTATAGGCACTGTCGCAGTTACCGTTTCCACCGCCCACAAGGATAATTCCGCCTTTTTTAGCTTTAAGAAACGGTCTTTTCTTTTTGAAATATGTCTGCGAAAAATATCTCTGGAATCTGCTTACAACATCAAGCAGCTTTCCTGTCGGCTGTGAAAAATAAATCGGGCTTGCAATAACAACATTATCGCATTCATTGAGGTAATCATAAATCTTCTGCATATCGTCGTTTATAGCACAATCATCAATCTCACGACATTCACGGCAGTCAATACAAGGTGAAATATCAGCTTCATAGCAATTTACAATTTCAAACTCGCCTTCCAGCTTTTCTATAAGGATTCTAATGAGAGAAGCTGTATCTCCGTTGCTTCTCGGGCTTCCGTTAAAAATCAGTGTCTTTTTCATACTTATTTCCTTTCTGTCACTATTTGCTCCATATTTTCAACAATAAACTTTTTGAAATTAGAAACTGTCGGTACGGCAAGGTTTTCCTTTGGGAGAATAAATCCGACGGTACGCTTATTCATAGGGAATTTAAGTGGAAGCTCAACCAAGCTTCCCTCGTCAAGCTCTTTTCTTGCCATTTCTCTGATTACACAGGAAACACCCATACCGATTTTTGCAAATTCGATAAGAAGGTCCATATTTGTAACCTCAAGGAATTTATTAACCTCGATGCCGTGCTGGTTAAGGTAGTTATCAACGAAAATTCTTGAGATATTTTCCTCGTCAAGAAGCATAAGGTTTGCACTTTCGAGAAGTGTAGGGGTATCAGCATCAGGAGAAGCTATTCTTGTTTTGAGGTTTTCGATATATGTAGGGGTTGCAACAAAAATATCTTCAAGCTCACTTACCGCAATAAAATCATCACCAAAATCATCACCATTCTGATTTACAACAAGAGCTGCATCAATTTTACCCTGTTCGAGAAGCTTGAAAGTCTTTGCAGAGGACTGATTGACAATGGTAATACTTACATGTGGATTTTCTTCAATAAAGCCCTTTAAAAACGGCACAAGAATAAATCTACAAAGGCTCGCAGAAACCCCGATTTTGATTTTTCCAATTCCTAAGTCGTGAAGATTCTTTATTTTCTTTTCGCCTGCTTCTATAGCGGCAAAAGCAATTCCAAGCTGTTCAAAGAGAGTTTTACCCTCGTCGGTCAGGGTAATCCCCTTTCGTGAACGCTTTAAAAGCACCGCATCAAGGGACTCCTCCAGCTTTGAAATACTCTTACTTACCGCAGGCTGTGAAATATACAGCTTTTCACTGGCTTTTGAAATACTTCCTGCCTGTGCTACCGCATAAAATATTCTGTACTGGTTTAAATTCTGTTCCATGAGTCCTCCTTTCAACCTCATAACTTTTAGTTATTTTAACTATTCCAAATATGTATTTTAATTATATCATATTATATGGTATAATTTCAAGTAGGAAACTAACTTTTTTTCGGAGAGGATTGATTTTAATGGGAATGACAATGACTCAGAAAATTCTTGCCAGACATGCAGGACTTGACGAGGTAAAAGCAGGCCAGCTTATTATGGCTGACCTTGACCTTGTTTTAGGTAACGATGTTACTTCGCCTGTTGCTATAAACGAGTTTGACAAGGCTGGCTTTGACAGTATTTTTGACAGACGCAAGGTAACAATGGTAATGGACCATTTTACACCTAACAAGGACATAAAAGCGGCTACTCTTTCAAAGCAGTGCAGGGATTTCTGCAATAAGTATGACATTGAGCATTTCTACGACGTTGGTGATATGGGCATTGAGCACGCTCTCCTTCCTGAAAAAGGTCTTGTAATCCCCGGGGATTTGGTTATCGGTGCTGACTCACACACCTGCACATACGGAGCTTTAGGTGCGTTTTCAACCGGTGTAGGGTCTACTGATATGTGTGCAGGTATGGCTACGGGAAAAGCGTGGTTTAAAGTACCTTCTGCTATTAAATTCAATCTTACGGGAAGTCTTAACAAATACGTTTCCGCAAAGGACGTTATTTTACATATAATCGGAAAAATCGGTGTTGACGGTGCTTTATACAAGTCTATGGAATTTGTAGGCGAGGGTGTGAGAAATCTCTCGGTTGAGGACAGACTTTGTATGGCTAACATGGCTATTGAAGCAGGCGGAAAAAATGGCATTTTTGAAGTTGACGAAAAGACAATCGCTTACGTAAAGGAAAAGACAGACAGAGAATTTACTGTTTTTACTGCTGATGATGACGCTGAATATGATGAGGTTTACGACATTGATTTAAGCACTATCAAGCCTACTGTCGCATTTCCTCACCTTCCTGAAAACACAAGAACCTTTGATGAGATTGGCGAGGTTATCATTGACCAGGTTGTTATCGGTTCCTGCACAAACGGCAGAATCGAGGATTTGAGAGCTGCTGCTGAGATTTTCAGAGGAAAGCATATTGCTAAGAATGTAAGATGCATTATCATTCCTGCTACTCAAAAAATCTGGAAAATGGCTATGAATGAGGGGCTTTTTGATATTTTCATTGACGCAGGCTGTGTTGTTTCAACACCTACCTGCGGGCCTTGTCTTGGTGGACATATGGGCATTCTTGCAAAGGGAGAAAGAGCTGTTGCAACAACAAACAGAAACTTTGTTGGACGTATGGGACACCCTGAAAGCGAAGTTTATCTTGCGTCCCCTGTTGTTGCTGCTGCGTCAGCTATCACAGGAAAAATTTCTCAGCCAAGTGAAGTAATGGAGGGTTAATTATGAAAGCAAACGGAAAAGTACACAAATACGGCGACAACGTTGACACAGACGTAATTATCCCTGCAAGATACTTAAACTCTGCTGACGCTAAAGAGCTTGCTTTACACTGCATGGAGGACATTGACAAGGAATTTGTAAATAAGGTTTCTGAGGGCGATATTATGGTTGCAGAGGCGAATTTCGGTTGTGGCTCTTCAAGAGAACACGCACCTATCGCTATAAAGGCTTGTGGGGTTTCCTGCGTTATTGCAAAGACTTTCGCAAGAATCTTTTACAGAAATGCTATAAACATCGGGCTTCCTATTATTGAATGTGAGGAAGCAAGCGAAAGAATTTCTGACGGTGACGAGGTTGAAATCGACTTTGACAGTGGCATTATCACAAACAAAACAAAAAATGAAACCTACCAGGGACAGCCTTTCCCTGAATTTTTAATCAACATTATAAACAAAAACGGACTTTTGAATTCGTTGAAGGGTTAAGAAGAGGTAGTATTATGGAAAAGAAAATTGCTGTTATTAAGGGTGACGGTATCGGTCCTGAAATAGTTAATGAGGCTCAGAAGGTGCTTGACAAGGTAGGCGAAAAATTCGGTCACAGCTTTATTTACACCGAAGTACTTATGGGTGGAATTGCCATTGACAAAACAGGCGTTCCCCTCCCACAGGAAACTATTGACGTTTGTCTTTCATCAGACAGCGTACTTTTAGGTGCGGTAGGTGGCCCTAAATGGGACACTTTACCTGGAAATTTAAGACCTGAGGCAGGACTTTTAGGAATAAGAGGTGCTCTTAAGCTTTTTGCAAATATTCGTCCTGCAAAGCTCATTCCCGCTCTGGCAGGTGCTTGTCCTCTTAAAGAAGAAATCACTAAAAACGGTCTTGACCTTGTTATTGTAAGAGAGCTTATCGGTGGTGCGTATTTTGGAAAGCGTTCTACAACTGTTGACGAAAAGGGCGTAAAAACAGCCTGCGACTCTATGGAATACAGCGATTTTGAAATTGAAAGAATATGCAGGGTTGCCTTTGAAATGGCTAAAAAAAGACGTGGAAAGGTGCATTCTGTTGACAAGGCGAATGTTCTTGATTCTTCAAGATTGTGGCGAGAGGTTGCACACAAGGTTAAGGAAGATTACCCTGACATTGAATACTACGACATTTTAGTAGACAACACAGCTATGCAGCTTGTAAGAAATCCTGCACAGTTTGACGTTCTGGTTACTGAAAACTTATTCGGCGACATTCTTTCAGACGAGGCTTCAATGATTACGGGCTCCCTCGGAATGATTCCTTCTGCTTCTCTTGGCGAAGGCTCTTTAGGACTTTACGAGCCTATTCACGGCTCTGCTCCTGACATAGCAGAACAGAACAAGGCAAATCCGATTGCTGCAATTCTTTCCGTCGCAATGATGCTCAGATACTCCTTTGATATGGGTTCTGAGGCTGACGCTATTGAAAAGGCTGTTGACGAGGTTCTGAATGACGGTTACAGAACAGGCGATATCATGAGTGAGGGTTGCATTCTGGTTTCCTGCAGTGAAATGGGCGACCTTATAGCAGGTAGAATATAATGGTTAAAAGAAATTATCACGCTGAGCTTGGAAAAATAATTTCCGACATACAGGGAAAGCGTCCTACACTGCTTTTGCACGCTTGCTGTGCACCCTGTTCAAGCTATGTTCTGGAATACCTCAATGAGCATTTCGACATAACAATTTACTTTTACAATCCTAACATCAACTCCGAAGAAGAATTTTTATACCGACAGTCTGAGGTAAAGCGACTTATCGGTGAAATGCCCCTTAAAAACGCCGTCAAGCTCATTGAAACACAGTGGCGAGGCGAGGAATTTCTATCGGCTGTAAAGGGTTTTGAGTCTATCCGTGAGGGTGGCGAAAGATGCTTTAAGTGTTATGAACTGCGACTCAGAAAGACTGCTGAGGTATGCAAAGAGGGCGGTTATGATTATTTCTGCACGACACTCACCATAAGCCCTATGAAAAATGCAGAAAAGCTCAATGAAATCGGTGAGGAAATTGCAAAAGAAATGGGAATTTCCTTTTTACCGTCAGATTTCAAGAAAAACAACGGCTACAAGCGTTCCATTGAGCTTTCAAAGGAATATAGTCTTTACAGGCAGAATTACTGCGGTTGCGGTTTTTCATACAAGGAAAGCTTGCTCAGAGAGAAATAATAAAATAAAAATCCCCCCGCATAGCGGGGGGATTTTCTTATTCTATTTAGAAATCGTCGTCCTCGTAATCGTAATCGTCGTTGTCGTCATCGTATTCGTCATCTTCATCATCGTCGTCATAATCGTTATAATCTTCGTTTTTCTTCTTGAAGATGAACAACACGCCTAAAATTCCGAGACCTGCCATTGCGAGAAGTGCAGCTACAAGGAAAAGCACCATAATCAGATTATCATTTCCCGAATCGCCGTCACCCTTATGAACATCAATATACTCAAATTCGTCAGCGATAGTCTGCTGCGTTGTAGTATTAGTATTGGTTTCGTCCTGTGGTGGGTTATCTGTTTCAGGTGGAATTACCTCCGGTGGCGGTGCGCTGTTATAAACAACATTTCCGCTATCGCTTTCGGTAATTACAAGCTGATGAATTTTAAGAGTTGCGCCGTTATCCATAAAGTAAATCGGAACGTGAACTATTGCGTCGTTTTTATCAAAGAGAATCGATTCAACTTCCCAGTATTCAGTGCCTGCCTTAAGAATTTTGAAATTCTTGGTTGTCCACTGACCGTCAACGTTGTAGCCGATTGCACCGTTGATTTTCTTTGTTCCCTCAACTACAAATAGAATATCATATTCCTTAGTAAAATCGGATACGTAGTCCTTCATATTGAAGTTGTAATTACTTTCGTCGCTTTCAGCAAAGTGTTCTTCACCCTCGTATGTATACTCAAAAATTGGTGTTTCAGGAGCTACATAGCTTCCCTCTGAATCGGTATAAATTGGCTCTGTATAGCCCTGTGGAGCAGTTGTAGTTGTGGTTGTCGGTGTAGTTGTTGTATCCACAGGAGTTGTTGTAGTAGTAGGTGTTGTAGTATCAACAGTTGTGGTTGTAAACGTTGTTGTAGTCGGCTTTGGTGTTGTTGTAGTTTTTATTGTAGTTGTAGTAGGTTTTGTAGTGGTTGTTGTTTTTGGTGTGGTTGTAGTCTTTTTAGTAGTTGTTGTTGGTCTTGGTGTTGTGGTTGTCTTTTTAGTAGTGGTAGTCTTCTTAGTTGTTGTAGTTGTTTTCTTAGTAGTTGTAGTCTTTTTAGTTGTAGTAGTTGGCTTTGGTGTAGTTGTAGTTTTCTTTGTGGTTGTGGTTGGTTTTACAGTTGTAGTCTGTTTAGTAGTTGTTGTAGTAACAACAGGCGCATCAATAGTCACCTTTTTGGGTGATGAGCTTGACGGTGCTGAGTATGTAGCATTAACAATATTACCCTTGCTGTTATATGTAGAAATTTCAGTAATGTTAATCCACAGGTTAGCGCTACCCTTTGTACCCTTTTTAACTGTAAAATTAGCAGTCGCAATAGTGAAATTCGATTTCACGGCATCGCCCATTGTAAAGCCTGAAATTCGGAGTGTTCCGTCACTTACTTTATTAGCAGACATTGTAAGAGCTGAGCCTGTTCCTGCTGTATAGGAATTAAGAGTCAGTCTTGTACTATCGTATTTAAGTTCAATAGTAAAGCCTGCCACACCGTCGTCGCCAGCTGTAAATCCGACAGTGGCATCGAAGCTTTCGCCCGGTTTTGCGGTTGCTTTAGTTGTAGAAATTGTTATTTTATTAGAAGTGGCTGCAAATACAGGCGAAATTACAAGGCTTGTAACAAGTACAATTCCTGCGACGATACTTGCAACCGTCTTTTTAAGACAAAGTTTCATAATGTGCCTCCTGAAATTTCTCTTTTTTAGTACAAAAAATGATAAATAAATTCAAAAAAATTATATCATACCCTACCATACTTGTCAACAGGAAATCTTTTGTGACACTCTATTTTTGTAATATTTCTGTAATCTTTAGTATTTTCAGAAATATTTTATAAAATTTCACGGTAATTTCTGCAAAATCCTTTAAATACGGCTTTCAAGCCTTGACAAAATGCGACATTATGTAATATAATTGGATTTACAGAGAAATAAAATTAACCACGGAGGCGTACAAAAAGTACGAAATTGAAAGATGATTATTACAAAACGATTAAAAACTTACATAGCCTTAATGATGGCTATTGTTATATTTTCGCTTAACGGTATGCCCTTGATTGCAGCGGCTGCTGAGGTCAAGCAAGGTAAGGTCGTTGGGATAAATCCCGACTCATATCTTAATGTAAGAAGCGGTCCCGGCACGTCTTACAGCGTTATTTTCAGACTTTACAACGACGACCCTGTAACTATTCTCGGTAGTGAGGGTAACTTTTATAAAATCAGTTTTGAAGATACATACGGCGTTATACAGAATGGCTATTCTTCTAAAGACTTTATTGAAATAGTTGAAACCCCTGCCCCGCCTCCACCTGCTGAGGACGAAAAACCTGAGGGCGACGGTGGAAACACTGAGGACGGCGGAAATTCCGAAGGCGATGGCGGAAACACAGACAGTGGCGACAACAACGAGGGCGAAGGCGATAGTGGCGAAGAAAAGCCCGAAGAGCCTGAAGAGCCTGTTGACTTTGAGGAATATCTTGAAAGTCAGGGATTTCCTGAAAGCTACAAGGTTAAGCTGAGAGAGCTTCACCAATTACACCCTGAATGGGTATTCACAGCATTACACACAAATCTTGACTGGAAAACAGTTGTGGAAAACGAATCCGTTGTAGGGCGAAGCCTTGTAAACATTCAGGCACCTGAAGCGTGGCGTTCTGTAGAAAAGGGTGCATACAACCTCAGTGGAAAATACTACATCGGTCTTGACGGAAGCAGTTGGGTTGCGGCACATCAGTCGGTTGTTGAATACTATATGGACCCGAGAAATTTCATTAATGAGAGCACAATTCTCATGTTTGAAAACCTTTCCTACAATCCTAAGGTACAGACAATCACAGGCGTTCAGAACATTCTGAAAAACTGCTTTATGAAGGGCAATTTCACAACCCCCGACACAAAGAAAACACTTTCATACGCACAGACATTTATTGACGCTGCTAAACAGTCAAACGTAAGCCCTTATCATCTTGCAACAAGAGCTTTACAGGAGCAGGGGCCTAACGGTTCATCACTGGCTAAGGGTACGGTTTCCAAATTCCCTGGATACTTTAATTTCTTTAACATTCAGGCGTACACTTCAAGTGGCTACACCGCTGTTGAAAACGGTGCAAGATACGCTATGACCACTAACTCAAAATATCTTTTGCCGTGGACAAACCAGTACAAGGCTATTGTCGGCGGTTCTATATGGATTGGTACAGGCTACATAAACAAGGCTCAGGACACACTTTATCTTCAGAAATTTGACGTTACAGACGGTGGAAACGGATATTACACTCACCAATATATGACTAATATTCAGGCTGCTGAAAGTGAAGCGAAGATTATGAAGAGAGCTTATCCTGAAGAAGTTTTCAATTCGGCTCTTGAATTCCTCATTCCTGTTTACAATAATATGCCGGAAGAAGCTTGCCCGAAGCCTGCATCAACAGGAAACAACAACAATCTTCTCAATAGTCTTACAGTAAGCGGTCAGGCATACTCCCCTGCTTTTAATATGTACTCAGGCAATTACTCACTCAAGGTAGGAAAAGATGTAAGCTCAATTACTGTTTCGGCTACTGCGAACAATACAAGTGCCAAGATTTCAGGTACAGGTAAGGTTGCTCTTAACTACGGAGAAAACAACGTTGACGTTGTTGTTACTGCCACAAGCGGAAACAAAAGGACTTACAGAATTAAAGTCACGAGAGAAGCTCCCGAGCATATGAAAGGTGATGTTACCGGTGATAAAAACGTCAGCATAAACGACGTTCTCACCATCGTAAGACACATCAATGGTTTTATTACTCTTGATGGTACAAATGCACTTGCCGCTGACGTTACCGGGGATAACAAAATAAGCATAAACGATGTTCTTACCATTGTAAGATACATAAACGGCTTTATTACCGAATTTTAAATACTAAATTATTACAGCCTGCACTTTCTTAAAGAGTGCGGGCTTTTTTATGGTAATTTTCAGCAAACACTTCGCATATACTTTTAAAAAAGTGTATTGGAGTGAATGCATATGGAATTGCCTAACGGTCAGGAAAGAGCTATTATTCTTGGAGAATACATATTAAAAAACAACACTACGGTAAGAAATACAGCAAAGCAATTCGGGATTTCCAAATCAACGGTACACAAGGATGTTTCGGAGAAGCTAAAAAACATACACCCTCATCTCTACAAGCTTGTGAAAGAGGTTTTAGAAAAAAACAAGCGTGAACGCCACATCAGAGGCGGGCTTGCGACAAAGCACAAATACGAAGAGATGAGGCTTGAGGCATTTAACAAGGCATAAGTAAAAATCGCAGTTATGAGGTTATTCCTCACAACTGCGATTATTTTTTTGATATTCATTACAGATGTTACTGAGATTTTCAAGGATATTTTCAAGAGTTATTATATCATCTTCCTCAGGGACTAAAACACAAATCTCTTTTTCATCTATCCTGAAATTCTCTGAGATTTCATAATTCTTCAAAGGCACCCCTTTTCAAGAATATTCAGAAAGCCCTGCAATTATTAAAGCGAAAGGACAAATGATGAAACAAGAATTACAAGCAGGCAGACAGGTGCGATATACTTAATCATAATTCTATACATCTTCTGTGATTTGAATTTGGAATTAAGTGCAACTTCGTCCTCGATGTACTTTGTTTTAACAATATAGCCTATTAGGATACAGGTGAGAAGTGCCACAACAGGCATCATAAGGTTGTTACTGATAAAGTCAAAGAAGTCGAGAATCTGATAGCCGATAATATTGAAATCACTCCAGATACTATATCCGAACACGCTAAGTGCACCTAAAATCAGTGAGAAAGTCAGAACAATTACGCAGGTTGTAATTCTCTTGATTCTGAATTTTTCCATTATAATTGAAACGATTGTTTCCATAAGTGAAATTGACGAAGTAAGTGCGGCAAGAAAAACAAGTGTAAAGAAGCACAAGCCGATAATATTTCCGGCAGGCATTTTATCAAACACCTGTGGAAGGGTTTCAAACATAAGTCCCGGGCCTGCGTTGATTTTTGACTGGTCGCCACCACTTATTGCATACACAGCAGGGACAATCATCATACCGGAAAGAAAAGCGATTCCTGTATCGAAAATTTCAACGTGATGAACTGATTTTTCAATATTATCCTCTTTACGCATATAAGAGCCGTATGTAACCATAATTCCCATAGCGATTGACATTGAGTAGAAAAGCTGTCCCATTGCGGCAATTACGGTTTTGATTGAAAACTTAGAAAAATCAGGTTTTACATAGTAGATAAAGCCTTCAACTGCACCGTCGATTGTAAGAACATAAATAGCAATTCCGATTGTCATAAGAACAAGCAAAGGCATAAGGAACGTGCTTACCTTTTCAATTCCCTTTTTAACGCCGAGCATTACAACTATTGCTGTTATTCCCATATATAGCGCAAGGAAAAACAGAGGCTGTGAAGCAGTAGAAATATAGTTTCCGAAAAAGTCAGCGTTAGCCGCATTACCACCGTTTCCTGAAACAAAAACGGTAAAATACTTCATTACCCAGCCACCAATTACACAGTAATAAGGGAAAATAATAATCGGAACTGCTGCCGCAAGATATCCCAGTGGCTTGAATTTAGAGCAAGCTTCAGAATAAGCACCGATTACACTTTTACTTGTTTTTCTTCCAAGTGCGATTTCGGTAAGAAGCAGTGAAAATCCGAAGGTTACTGTAAGAATAATATAAACAAGAAGGAAAATTCCTCCTCCGTATTTAGCTGCAAGATAAGGAAAACGCCAGATATTTCCAAGTCCTACAGCTGAGCCAGCAGCCGCAAGAACAAAGCCTATTCGGCTTGAAAAACCACTCTTTTTTTCTTTCATAAAATAAAAAATCCTTTCAAAAACATCTTTTAAATTATACCAAATATCCTATCACAAAGTCAAGGAAATCCCCAAATATACTCAATTTGTTTACAACTGATTTATTAAAAAAACCTCTCAACGCTTTTATGTCGTCAAGAGGTCTTTACATTATTCAAGTCCGTCAAGAAAATCCAACATTTCAAGTCCAAAAGACTTACTGAAATTTTCAAACTCCTTATGACCATTCACATCTGATAGCATTTCAGGATAGTGGGCATCAATACCGATAATTCCTTTATTACCTATACTTCTTGCGATTTCCCAAAAGCTTTTATCAGGGTAATGGCGGTTATCCATATAGCCGATATAGTTAAATTCAAGAGGATAGTTATTATCCTTCATAAACTTACAAAGTCGGGTATAGTGTCTTACATAGGCTTCCCTATTCCCTGTGAAATTAAAGAGGTCTGGGTGTGCGATATATCTATACCTACCTGTTGACATTCCATCAATAATCAGGTCAACATATCTTTCAAGCTCCTGTTCAGAATCACATTCAAGTCCTGTATATGGTCCGTAAGGCTCTCTGTAATTGAAATGCTGTCCTAAAATCAGATAGTCAACGGGATAATTTATAAGAAGCTCATCTTGTTTTTCCATAAGTTCAGGAAAATACTCACATTCAAAGCCGATATAGATTTTTACATCGTTTTTATACTCATCACGAAGGTCTGACAGGCTCTTGAAATAGTCATCAATTTCATTCAAATCCATTCGTATTCCCGATTTGAAGTCGCCATCAAATATCCACGGACAATGGTCAGAAAAACCAAGGGTTTTAATTCCGCCCCTGATTGCGTTTTCCACATACTCCTTATCCTCGCCCTTTGCGTGTTTACATCTATAAGTATGTGTGTGATAGTTTGCAAGCATTTTTATCTATTTCTCCTACTCTTTTTGAAAACTACGAGGCACGTTTATTTATTATAGATTTCCTGTTTAAGCATATTAATATTCTTATCGAAATTCATCCCCAGAACAGCCATTCCACGAACTCTCAGATTCCACCAGGTACCGTCAGCAGGAATTCTATGCTGATAAACAGGATACTTGGTATATGTAAGTGCATTCATAACCAGAGAGAAAATTTCACTTTCAGGAATATTTGTAGTAACCTTTGGAAGGAAGATTTCAAGGAAATCATTCATTTCAGAAATACTCATTCCCTTAACCTTTTCAAGCACCTTCATAAGAACGTCACGCTGTCTTTGTGTTCTCTGGAAATCGGCATTTCCAACATATCTGATACGGCAATAGCCAAGTGCCTGCTTTCCTGTAAGGTTATAGGTTCCACCCTTTGAAAGCTTTCCGTCGTTTGATTTTTTACCGAGGAGAGTATTAAGTTCCCCGATATAGTTATTCATAACCTTAACTTCTGCGTCAGAAACGGTTATAGTTACACCACCAACAGCGTCGATAACTTCCATAAAAGAAAAGAAATTTACTCTTACATACTTATCAATTTTAATCTTATAGTTAAGCTCGATAGTATCCATAAGCAGGTCCGCACCACCGTAAGCATATGCGGCATTGATACGGTTATTATACTTTCCGGGGATAGCAACATACGAATCACGCATAAAGGAAGTCATATGGATTTCTTCAGTTTTCTTATTTATCGACATCAGAATCATTGAGTCGCTTCGACCTCTATCGGTTTTATTTCGGGAGTCAGTTCCGATAAGAAGCACATTATAGACATTTTCGTCATACATAGGTGGAACGCTTGGCTTAGGAGTTGTATTCGGCTTTGTTGTTCCCGTATTACCCGACTGATTATTGTCCGTTGTGGTATTATCATCTGACGGTTTATCAGAAGGCTCTGTGCCGTTATCTGTTCCTGTATTCTGATTTATGATATCATCAATCTTATCAATATCCTGCTGTGGCGAGTCAGGCTCGTCTGTAACATCGTCATCAGGCGGAATAACATCTACGATTTCATCAGTAACCTTTGGGTCAACCACGTCTATCATTCCGATATAGTGATAAACAATCGCTACAAAAGCTATTGCAAGCACAAGAGCTACCCCAACAATTACCCCTAACACAATGAGAAAAATCTTAAGCGGTTTTTTCTTCTTTTTATTTGGAATTTCAGGAGTTTCAGATGTTGCTTCTGTTGTTGCCTCTTCAACTACTGTTTCCGCAGGTGTTTCTTCGGCTGTTTCAGGCACATTTTCAGCTTCCTCAGGAATAACACTATTATTTTCAAAGATTTCGTTCTCGTTATCCACTCTAATACCTCCGCAATCAATTTTAAAACTGATATAATTATAGCATATTTATATGTGTTTGTCATTGGAATACTAAACAAAAATCCCCGCCTTTTTACAAGGCGGGGTTGTGGAATTATTTGAGTTTATTAAATAAAGATTACCTAAATAATTTTCATTATGATTAAAGTTATAATTTGCTCTTTATTTTTCTTAAAACTCTGACTAAATAATAAGTGAAGGTATATCTATTAAGCAAGTACTTGATTTTGTTATTCAAACTGAGTTTTTCGGTATAAGCGTTCAATGAAAGCTTATAGTTTTTAGTTTTAATGTTGTTTCTTTTAAGTGCAGATGATATCAACCAATCAATTCTTGCATCCCATGCATAATTGATTTTTTTTGGAGCTGTATTGTAATAAACTATAGTTTCTTTAATTTCATTTTCAAAAGATAAATCCCCTTTAAAACCTTCAACAGCTGATTTTATCTTAGAATTATCAAAAACCATATTTCTACCCTTATCCCCAAGGATTTCATTGGCATCAAATCCAAGTTTACTATTAGTAACATTTAATAATTCATGAGGAATATCTACAAATAAAGGCTTAACATTAACACTTTCAAAAATTATTTTACCTACATTTTCCCATGTTGTAGAATAATCAGATGTTATATGAAAATCCTGATTAAATGCTTTTTCATTCAAGAATAGTCCATTTATTGCTATAGCAAAATCCTTACTTGAAGTTAGTGTGCATCTTACATTTTGACCATATATAGGCAAAGGTTTTTCGTTTCTACATCTGTTTATTATAGTATAATATTCTATTGTAGAAAATTGATATGGTACTCGTGAAACGTCATAAGTAATATATGGTCTTACTATTGTATAAGCACAATTCAATTCTGAAGAAAAGTTTTTAAGATAGTCTTCACATTGTGCTTTTTTTACGGCGTAATCCCAATTATTATTATTAGTAGGTGTATTTTCTGTTATAACATCGTCAGTAGCATATACAGTTGCTGATGAAATAAAAATATACTGTTTACATCTATGAGAAAAAATCTCAAGACTCTTTTTCAACTGAGCAACATCATAAGAAATAAAATCAACCACAACGTCAAAATCATTTTTGCCGAGTTTTTGTGAAATCTGTTGAACTGTTTCGCTTCTTATGTCGGCTACAATACTTACAGCATTTTTATTCATCTTTCTTTTGCCACGATTAAGAATAGTTACATTGTGTCCAGCTGACAGTGCATAATTGCAGACATATCCACTGATAATACCACTACCACCAACCAAAAGAATATTCATCAAGCATTCACCTTCCTGCCCAAAGCTTTTCTTTAATATCTTTATATTTCATTATTAATCTTATTTTCAACGGAGTTGTTTTTCTAAATGCAGTATTAAGATTTTTTTCTGATAAATATTTACCAAATACATCTCTCATTAAAGGCTTTGAATTCGGCTTCTCAACACAAGGATTATGGGCTGCTATTTCAGAATATAACACTTCTTCCAGATAAGTGTCGCATTGGATTTCGTCTACGATAGTTTCCCCCTTAGGTGTATTGACTATTATTTCAGAAGTGCCGTCAGGATTATAATATTTTTTATTTGTATCAACACCGTGAAAATCCCCCAGAGTTAAATCAGAATACCTGTTTTCACCGCAGAAATTACAAGAAAAACATGATTTTCTTTGAAATATCTGAAAAGTTCTTCCCAACACCGTACTGTAAAATGGCCTGAAAATTTTCTTTGAATTATCAAATTCAATTCTCATCCACTGAGGTATCCATGGTCTTTCTCCAACTACTCTCATATTCATACTAATAACTTTTCTGTTTTTACTTACAGATTTAATATACTCTCTGAACACCTTTTCAGAAGTAGGACCTTTACATACAAAATCGATAGTAAACAACTTATCATAATCCTTTTTGAGAAAGCTTTTTAAGCCAGCTACCTCACAAGGACAACCAGAAAACAACACGTGTTTTCCTTTATCAAGCTCATTTTTGACATTTTGATAAATGTTACCCTTTCTCGCCTGAACATATTTAGATACTCTGATTCTAGAAAGCTCATCATAATTATCGGTAATAATATACTTTGCAGACGTAAAATCATCATTCCATACTACACCTACATACTTACCATTTTCATATTTTTTCAAAAACCAATTTACGATACAAGTAAAAATACCGCCACTTGAGCTTTCAAGCACTACATTATTATCAAGAGCATATCCTCCGTAGCACTTTCTTAAGAGAGTTCTTTTTTCAGGATTTTTCAAAACAGGACATATTTTTACACAAGCATTACATCCGATACATTTTTCAGAATCAATACTCGGATATCTAAACCCTTCTTTATCCTCACAAAACTCAATTATATTGACAGGACATATATTCGCACAAGCTTCACAAGCTGTACACTTATCAATATCCATTTTTTCAAAAACAGGAAAAACAGATTTTTTATTCATTAATCAGGCCCTCTTAAATTTCTTCTTTAAAAAGTTTAAAATACTTATGATAAAATTCTTATTGATATATATTGCATATACAATAACAATCATAAGGTTAATCAGGTTCATAAGTTCATTATTAATAATAACCAGAGTAAAGTTGAGCAAGCCAATACACAAGCTTGATATCAAAAGCTTCTTATTGAACTTCATATTTATATATTTTTTAGAATCAAAAGCTCTATAAATTGCCATTGATAAATATGCCACGAGTGTAGATATTGATGCTGCATATAATCCAACAAATTTAATAAGCGCTAAATTTACACTGATATTAACTACAGCTGCCAAAAATGACGTTTTAGCTGACTCTTTTGTTTTCTTGAATGCAAGATAAAAAACGCTATAAAGTCCACATACAACCTGACACAATGCAGCTATCATCAGAATCGGAACATGGTTATAGCCGGACTGATAATCCCCTTTAACCATCAGTGGAAATATATATGGCATAAAAGCCATAATCACAAAGCAACCCGCTGTAAAAATGGCATACACCGTATTAAAAAGTCCTGAGAAAAACTCATCTCTGTTCTCATCATCCCTATGTAAAACACAGGTTTCAGTCCACGCCATATTAAAAATATTATAAAACGTTATAAACAAAGCGGAAAATTTGTTTGAAACTGCATATATACCATTTGCTCCCAGACCAAGAAAATAAGATACAATCGTTCTGTCTGAAGCGTTAACAATCCACCACGACAACTGGGTAGGTATCAACGGCAACGCATATTTTGAGATATTTTTAAAAAGATTTTTATTATAAAGAGCAAAAGAAAAATATCTCCATGCTTTCATTTTTATAAAAACAAAGGCAAGAGCCATTATTTTTGCGACAACAGGAGATATAAACATACCAAAAACACCCCAGCGCAAAGCTGTGATGGTTATTACATTAAAGACTACTGTTAGTGATGCTGCTATAAAACTTGTAAAGGTATAAACCGTATTTTTATTCATACCTCTTGAAAACTGCAACAGCGCATTAAAAAACACATTAAGTAAAACGTCAATCGCCAAAAATATTCTATATTCAGATTTAATAAATGGGGAAACCAACGCAAAAAGAATAATATAAGCTAAACTCTGAACTATATTAACGGAAATTACAGTGGAAAATACTTTTCTTTGACTTTGAAATTCACCTTTTGTATCAAGCAGGAATCTGAACATACCTAAATCAAATTCCCAATTTACTAACGGTAACAAAAGAACAACATAAGTATTAAATAAATCGAATATTCCTTGTTCATTACTGGATAATATCGTAGTATATAATGGGAGCAACAAAAAGCTTACACCCTGAGTACAAAGCTTTCCTATTGTCAGTATTACTGTGTTTACTGCTAATTGTTTTTTAGCTCCATTTGAATCCTTCAATTAATATCGCTCCTAATTCAATCCTTAATAGAATTTCCAATGAGATTTTCCGTTAAGTTCATAAACCAAGTCCTTGTTTCTTTCAGATATCTTTTTCGCAGGTATACCTGCATATACTCCAAAAGGTTCAAGATTTTTAGTAGCACATGCTCTTGACGCAAGAACAGCTCCTTCACCTACATTTACGTTAGGTAAAATTGTCGTATCACTACATATCCAAGCACGGTCGCCAACAACAACAGGTCCTCTGTTTCTTTCTGTAACCTTAAACGTAGGACTATTAACATCGTGTTGTTCAGTCCATATGTGAACACCAGCGCCCAGAACTACGTTCTGTCCGAATTTAATTTCATTTCTACAATCCAGCAAACAATTATTTGAAACAACACAATTATCCGCTGTGAAATTCCATGGTGACCTGATTTCACAGCCTCCGTAAATTACAGTTCTTTTGGTAATCTTCATACAAAAAACAAATCTATAAAGAATATTTCTAATAAATCCGCTCGGGATTTTACCTACTACAATTACAGAATATCGCATAAGTCCGTAAAAATAGTGGTCAATTAAATAAATAATGATTCTTTTAACTAATTTTTTCTTTGGTTGAGATACCGATACACCTTCAGAGATACGCTGTGCTTCTATTTGTTTTCTCCTGACCATACGCTTTTTATCAAGTACTGACATAAATCTACAATACACAGACATTATAATAATATCAGCCAACACTATTGCTAAAATGATGTATACTACTATATTTCCTATCATTTACAAGCTTCCTCCAAAGAATTTTTTAAATAATCCAACGACAAATCACGCTGTTTTGCAACAGATTCACTTATATCGTTATAATTCAAAGCATCAGCGTAATACTCATCAAAGCTACACTGTCCATTGTAAAAATCTCTTTTTACCCCAATAGCAGAAAGCAAATCATTTATCTTATTTATCTTATCTTTTCTGCTTACTATCATAAACTGTTTTTTATTGATTACTGAAAAGACTACACCATGAAATGAATCAGTAAATACATATTCCGCGTGTTTAAACGAACTGAGCCATTCATATTCAGACGCTGAAGTATATGATTTATCAGCCCATTTACTATGACGACCAACACATATTACTTTGAGTTTTTTAGAACATGCAAACTCCATTATTTGTTTACTATAATTATCCCATGGGTCAAATGAGTAAACCAACAAATAAGGCTCTGAATTATTAAATAAATCCTCTTCAAAATCAAAATTATACAACAAAGTAGGGTCTAACACCTCAGTAACTTCGTTATCAACATTATTCCTAATTAGTTGTTTTGTATGATTATCTCTGGCTGAGAATGCAACAAATTTTGATAAAGATTCTCTGATGGTTTCATCAAAAACTTTATCACACGATGCCTGACCTGAACTTGGTGCATATGTAATCAATGGTGTTTTAAGTCCTTTACCATAATAAATTTCATCAAAGAAAGGATGGTTATAATTAAAAACTTCATCACTACCGATAATTATAGCGTCAAATCCAAGTTCATCTATTTCCTTTGCAGAATGAACTTTCTCAGTTACTGTATATTGCTTTTTTGTCCATCTCATAAATTTTGCACATCTAAGTAAACACTTAGCCAGAATACAAGGATGAAATTTCATGTGAGGAGTATTCAAATTCATTCTTATATTAGTTTTCCACATTCCTTTTGGATAGTATGCAATATGCACTGCATCAATACCCATATCTTTTAAAACATGTTGAAGAGCATAAGAATGTGCCTTAGCACCATAGTTATTGCCAAAATACCAAGTCAATATACCGACTTTCATAATTATTAACCTCTGTTTAAGTTATTTTTACCATGAACATATTTTTTCCATAACAGCTGAGTAAATGCACAACATAATATATATGGACAAATACTTTGAAGTTCACAAAAAGCAGTACCGGTAAAATTCATACAGATAAAGAATGTCTGATATAAAACAGAAATAGCCAAGAGCTTTTTTTCTCTGTTATCTGTTACTATTTTACCAAATGTACTCATTTTTAACATTTTAAACGCTTTTATATACATGCTAATATTAAAAGTAAATAACGCTATTGAACCTACTATACCCACCTCACAAAGCCACTGAATGTACACGTTATGCGGATGATAAATCGTAGAGTTTTTGAAATTATTATATTTATACCAATACCATCCATTTCCTAAAAGTGGTTTATTAACAAAACCGTTCCAAGCGTCACGCCATAAATCAAATCTGCTTGATGAAATATCATTATTGCTAATTTGTTCTTCAAATCTTACAATAAAATTCATCAAAGGAGGAATAAAATAAGACAAGATTATAAATGCTATTACCCCTGCAAATGCAATCAAAAAAACTTTCACATATTTCGTAATCGGTGCATCAGAATTGCAAATAGAATAAGTAACAAAAAAAGCTAGAATAATAAAAATAATAGGTCCTCGCTTACCAGTAAGAAATATCGAAAAAAGTTGAATCAATAATATTACCCAACCTTTCAGACTGACTTTATTAAGTTTTTTATCTTCGAAAAAATAATAGCCCAATGTAAAACATACACCCATAGAAAGATATAAACCATTTGTACTGTAATGCGAGGTTAATCCAGCCATATAGCCTTGATTATACTGATTTGCAAGACTATACACACTCATCCTATCTACAATAGGAAGTACAAAATTAAAATATACATCTGAATTAAGCCATGTGAGAATTGTCCAAAAAGAATAGAACAATCCTACGAATATCGAAAACTTCACAGCAATTTTAATCCATCTTGGATTTTTGGAAGCAAAAATGTAGAAAACAAACCAGATTGCATGACCAAACAACGAATAATATACACCATATTTGAAATCCCAGTTGTTCCACAAATACATAATTATCAGCATAAAAAGTACGTTGATATCAGCCATATCCATCTTGAAATTCTTATATGAAATCAATAAAACTACAACGAGTAGCGATACCGTGCAAGTAATTAAAAAAAACTTAAACGGAATTAATTCTCCAAAACTCATTCTAGTATATGGGTAAAACAGCAAAATCAACAAACATATATTAACAAAAGTTTGTCTTAAATCGAATTTTAAGTTTAATAAGGTTCGCATTATTTTCTCCTTGATAATTCGTTAAGTTTTTCATTGAACTTTATCAAAGAAGCTTCAAAATTATATTTCTCCATAATAAAATTCTTTTGAGCTTTTGACACTTTATTGATGTCAATCTCGCCGGAAAGCAATGAATTTATTACATCAATATAATCCTGAGGTTCAGTACAATGAAAATACTCCTTACCATCTGTAGCAAAAATACCTTCTATTCCTATATCATTTGTCAATATAGGAATTCCAGCCGAAAATCCTTCAATAATTTTAATCTTCACTCCAGCTCCCATCACCAGCGGAGCTACCATACACATAGAATTTTGAAAATACGGTGCTACATCTTCAACAAAGCCAGTAAAAATAATTCTTTCATCAGCATATTTAGTAAGCTGAACTGGTGGTTTATTACCGACAACAACAAAACGAGCATTATCGTCTTTTATGCTTGGCCACACGTTTTGTATGAACCAGAGTGCACTTTGCCAGTTTTCTGGTCTTGCCATAGCACCATAAAAGACAATATCTTTTGATTTTCCAACATATTCCTTATCAATAAAAGTTTGAAAATAAGGGCTCCATTCCCAAGTGTTATCACATACTCCATTTTCCATCAAGAGTAAATTATCTTTATGATTATTAAGTACAACAAGTTTGGAGTTATTAAGACATAATGTTTCGTATTTTTTTAGCTTATTATATCTACATTTACGAATAAATCTTTTTATAAACACTTTCTGCTCTTTATATTTTCTCATATATGACAAAAATGATACATCTTCCTCAATAGAAACCACAGCAGCATCAGGAAACAGCTTTTTAATATATTTGGTCATTAATACCATTTGTGTCCATTGTAAAACAATAATATCTGGCTCATAGCCATTATTTTTGAGCATTCTCATCATTTTTTTCACTTTATATTCCATAAACGGTGAAATAAATCCACCATATTTATTGAATACATTAATGCTTCTCAATTTATTAAGTACACCCCACCAAAGATGAGAAACACCGTTTTTATGATGATATATTACATCATAATCAATCGAAGTATTATTTAAGTCTATCTTTTCTTTTTCATCTATCTGAGCAAAAGTAACGAGACGCATATCAAAACAATCAAGTTTATTTATTCCTTTAATATAAAAGTTATGTATTTTACCTCCAGCATGTGGAACGGCATCATAAGGAACAAATGATGATACCCATAAAAGCTTACTTTTTTGATTCATTTGTGTTTAACCTTTCTAATTCAATTAAAATATTATTTATTTGAATTATAATCATATTCTTTAATCATATCAAAGAAATGCGTAATAGAAAAATCGCCGTTATAATTATAATTAACATCACGATCGTCTTTTATCCAATTTACATCAATATCAGATACTTTCTGGAAAACCTTAATATAATCAGGATTATAATATGACATATTAACGATGTTAGCATTATTTGTAAGAAGCTTCTTATTATAAACAACAGCTTCATAATATCGCAACGATGAAGAATGCTGACCTTCACAAAGTACCTCAAGCAAACAATTGGAATTCAAAACATTTTTTATTGTTTGTTCGTAACACATATATTCTTTCTGACAATACAGTCCTTCCATTTCAAGTTCTGAAGGAAGCCCTACAACTCTCAAATTGGAATTGATATTGTTATTCAAAAACAACTTCTGTATTTCATTGAGTAATTTGCCTCTCCCCTTATCTGCACCGATAAAGAAAACGTCACACTTTTGTATATTATCATCTGGAATCACATTTCGTTTTGCATACGGGTCGGTAAAATGCAACATTGAATATTGTGCTGCATCCTGTTCATCAAAAGTTGTAACAATATCAAACTCATTAACAACCTGAGTTATTCTTTCCCAGCCCTGATTATTAAGTGGACTGATTATAGGGTCAAATAGCATTAAAACAAATTTTACTGAATCATTATATTTTTTCCTTACATTCTCAAGAAGCTTAGAAAAATGCAAACGGTCAAGGTCAGTTCCATAATTCATAATGACATAATTGGTTTTGTTTTTATCAAATTCCTTTTTATTGAGAATGTGATATTTTTCAAACAAATCAGCAGGAAGCCATCTGAAAAATTTTCTGAATTTTCTTACGTAAACTACCTTGTGAAATAATTTGACAAATTTATTTGGATATACAAACGGCTCTAAGTATTCAGCATTAGGGACGTTATGATTAATAATCTCATAAAACATTTCCTTTATGATATTGTTTTTATAGCCCAGACCTACAACAGTAAATGTTTCGTTGTAATCATCAAAATAATCCGGTCTGATTTTCATCATAACAACCTGTCTGACCTTGTTTTTATATGTCGTATCAAACGTAATATACTCATTATCAGGCGTAATTCTTGGATGTAAATCACATCTTTTTTCATCAAACAGTCTCGGGTCAGCAAAAGCTTTTGCAATTACGTCAGAATACGAACCGGTCTGTTTGAAAACATACTGTAAGGACTGCTGAGGATAAGTATCAGAAATGTAATTATCCGTTCCGTTTATGTATGATGGATGACCGTCTCTTTTAAGCCATTCTCCTTCATGAACAGTTACTATACCTTCTGAAATACCATACTCGATATACATTGTTTTCTTACCATTCATTGCGGCAGTTGTAACAAGAAGAGTATCATTATCCTTCCAGCAATAATGAGATACAATATGTTCTTTTTCAAGGCAGGTATATTCACCTGTTTTTATATCAGCAACATATAGTCTCATATCCCAGCTGGATTTTTTAACACTCGACCACAGATGGAAAAACATAAATTTATCTCCATTCGGAGAAATCGAAATATGATTTATATAATGCTCGACATCTTCATCGATATCTACTTCTTTTGCAAGTTTACTAAGTGAGATGAGTAATTTTATTTCACCCGTATTAAAATCATATCTGAAAATACCATCATCTTCGCTTGCTGTAATACCTACGCTTTCATCAGGCAAAACACTATATCCGTAACCTGGACGTAATCTCTGGAGGCGCGAAAAATTAAGACCAAGACCATACATGGCATCCGATGAAATATCATAAAAAGCCATCGGATGTTGAGCGACAACAGCTTTTTCTACAATATTATACTCTACCGCCACGTATTTTCCGTCTGCTACATCATTATAAACAATGGTATTCTTCTTTATAGGATGCCATCTCAATCTTGAACCCTGCTGCCATGACCATGCTTTTGTAGAAGTAACGTAATTGAACTCCTTACTATCTTTATCAACCCAATATATCGATGCTTCATCCTTTTTCGGATTACATTTCTTTTCATCAACGACATGAACAAGCATTTTCTGATAGTTATCATCAAATTGCTGCAAGTCATAGTAACCAAAAAAAACATGCTTTTTAGGCATTGATAAAACGCAATATTCACTCACGGCGTTTTCATTTATACTCAATGTATTATTATTCCTTTTCAAAAGAGATTTTAAATATCTCAAATACATTACCGGTTTCTTAATTATTCTCATCTGACTTGGTGATAAATGATTAATGAGAATATCTCTTATTTTCATTTTGCTCCTGCTCCTTCTGATTTTTTCAATTTTCTATAAATCTTCTGAGGAATAATTTTAACTACCAAAGGTTTAACAACGTAAGGAAATGCCTTTGGAAAAAGATGAAGTTTTTTAAAGCCTTTATATCTAATCTGCGCTTCTCTAAATCTTTTTCCCCATGTTAATTCCCTTTGATGACCATCCTTTTGATAATAATCAAACATTTTGCTTTGAATATTATAACCTTTCATTCCAAGGCTGTACATTGTCATAAACAAATCATAATCCTGGCTTCTTTTTGTTTCTTTAGAAACTCTGTATTTACCAGCCTTAATAAGACTTTCTCTTCTGAAAATAACAGTTGGATGTAAGAACTGAGTTGTCCACAAAAAGTCTGAAGCAACCGGTATTTCTTTGTTAAGATACTCTCCCCATCTGCCATTTTCATGGTCATATATATATGCATTACAACCAACGAGGTCATATTCCGGATGAGTATCAAGAAATTCAATTTCTTTTTCAAGTCTCTGAGGATGAGAAATATCCTCAGCATCTTGTCTTGCAATATACTCTCCTGTCGAAGCTTCAATACAAGTATTAAGTGCAGTTGATAAGCCTTTATTCTCCTTATAACCAATGGCTTTAATTCTTGAATCCATGGCCTCAATTCTTTTCAACAATTCAAACGTGTTATTAGAAGACCCGTCATCACAAATAATAAATTCCCAGTCTGTATAGGTCTGTTCTATAATGGATTTAGCTGTTATCTCAAGTTCTTCAATAGATTTAACATTATATACGCCCATTATAATTGATACTCGTGGCATTGTTTTTCTCCTCTTTATGTGAACTTATATTTTTATCATTCAGCCTCAATAAGTTTAACATTTTTAACCTAAAATCTCTGCTATTTTAGATGAATCTCCCCAGATTGCCTTTGAATCATACGGTCTGTCAGGAAATGCACCATACTTAAGCTTAATATTATATTGATTATCCTTTATAAATCGCTCTACCCTACTTGATAACGACTCTGGTTTACCGCTACATATATTAATTATACCTGTTATTTTTTCTTGAATACTAGCTTTTGCAACTCTATAACAAAAATCATCATAATCCAAAAAATCATATTGATTTTTGCCACTAGTAAACGGAAATTCTGTTTTCCCTTCGTTTGCAGCTTTAGCAATTTTTGAAAAAATAGAACTACCTTTCACATCGTTACTTACAATATAATATCCTCTTAACCAAATAAACTGAGCTTCTTTTTCCTTGGCATAGATTTCAACACTCTGTCTCAAAGAATTTTTTGCAATACCATACATACTCATTGGATTACATGGGGTGTTGTCATTTATCGCACCTTCAAAAAAACCAATTTCGTGCATACTTCCCATAACACACACTCTTTTTGTACCGCCGTCAATCATTTTCTTTAAAAATTCATAATGCTTAGGTAAATCAGCAATGTGGTTGTCAGCATTATGGACAAATCCATTTTTCCAAGCCAAGTGTAAAACTATGTCTGGCTTATTAAAATATTCATAAGGTTTTTCTACGTCAAAAATACTGCAACAAGTTATATCAGCACGATTATCAATATTTTCAGAAGTAAAATCAGCAGCAATAACATAATTACCCAAGTTGAGCAACTCTTTTACAATACCTTGACCAAGATAACCATTTGCACCAGTCACAAGAATTTTCATATAAACTCCACCTTCTAATCTTCTAACAATGTTTTTAGCCAATTTTTCAATGAGTATTTTTTATATATTTTTTCAGGTAACTCCTTATATCCATCGGTAAAGAAAGACGAATTAAAATCTATATTGTCTTCTTCATTGAAAACATATATGTTTGTTTCATCATAAAAATCATAATTCTTTATGTCTTCATTAGTTGTTACAAGTTTTTTTCTTGCACCCAAACATTCAATGGTACGCATAGTTAAACCATTCTGTCCTGCTTGTGGAGCATCTAAAATATATTTTGTTGAGTTATATAGCTTTAAGATATCATTTTTTGAAACTTTTTCTGTTTTAAAATCAGAAAATTTTGCTTTTCTATATTCAACGTTCAATATTTTATGGTATATGTACTTGAGCTTTGATGGCATATAATGATAAATGTATTGTTTTGATAAAGCATCTGCTAACGATAGGGACATTCTATTTATTTCTTCATACTTTTTAGGATGTGCAGTTCCTATATAAACACAATCATAATCATATTCTGCCTTATCTTTGTCTATACCTTCATATTCCCTAGTATAGAAAAGAGGCAAAAAGGTATAAATATCCTTTTTCTGACAGTCCAATCTATCAAAGGTATACACTTTATCAAAATAATTATGAATTTTTTTAGCAAACGGAAGATTATCTTCGCCATCCCATTGGTACATTACAAATCTTGCCTCATGATTTAATTCTCTGAGTTTTTTTACCATATCAGGCGTAAGAGCAAAACTCATAGAAGCGATAACCAATACGTAATTATATTTTTTATCTTTTATTTCCGGTAAAACAGAATTGTTGAAATAACGTCTTGTAGAACCTTCTATCAACTTTTTATTAACACGACCAATTGCTTTTGATATATTCGAATTACTAGGAGCATCACAGACATAATCCACACTATAACCAAGTAATTCTGCTTCTCGTATAATTTCTTTATAATAACCCATAAACACAGGAGCTATCAAAAGAAGTTTGTTTTCAGTTAACGTTTCCATTCTATACCTCAAAACTTAAAAGTATCTTTTATCCCATCCCACTTCTGGTCCTTCTCACTCAAATTCAAAGGTGTACCATCTTCCAAAGCGTAGCCTTCTGCAGAAGCTGTACCTCTATATTCTCCTGTAAGATGTGGCCATTCGATTCCGATTTCAGGGTCATTCCATGCGAGACCGCCCTCGTCGTTAGCGTGATAAAAATCATCACACTTATAGCAAAATTCAGCAGTATCGCTCAGCACGAGAAATCCGTGGGCGAATCCTTTTGGTATGAGAAATTGCTTCTTATTTTCTTCAGTCAATTCAACTCCATACCATTTACCGAAAGTCTTACTACCCTCACGCAAATCAACAGCAACATCAAAGACAGAACCTTTAATTACTCTTACCAGCTTAGTCTGAGGAAAATTCTTCTGAAAGTGAAGTCCTCTAAGCACGCCTTTTACAGACATACTCTGATTATCCTGAACAAAGGTAATGTTAATTCCATTTTCTTCCATATCCCTCTGACTGTATGTTTCCATAAAATAGCCTCTGCTATCACCATGAACAGCAGGTTCTATTACACAAAGTCCTTCGATACCGCCTACATTTTTTTCTACTTTTATCTGTCCCATTTTTACCCCTCAATTAATTTATTTCCGCAAGATAACGTCTTAAAGCATCTTTCCAATCAGGTAAAGGCTTGAATCCCGATTTAACAAGCTTTGATTTATCAAGTCTGCTATTTAAAGGACGTTTTGCCTTTGAAACACCATATTCCTCCGTTGTTACAGAGTTTACTTTTGTTTCATAGCCTGCTTGTCTGAATATTTCACAAGCAAAATCATACCAGCTTATATAACCGCCCTCATTGGTTGCGTGGTAAAAACCGTACTTATCAGTTTCTGCCATATCAACAAGAAGTCTTGCCAAATCGTAAGTATAGGTAGGTGTTCCTATCTGGTCATTGACAACTCGCAAGGTATCATATTTTTTACCTATATTAAGCATGGTTTTAATAAAGTTATTTCCATTCTTACCGAAAACCCAAGCAGTTCTGACAATAAAATATTTCTCAAGTATTTCTGAAACAACAAGTTCACCCTGAAGTTTACTTTCACCATAAACCGACAGTGGTCCATAATCTTTACAGTCAGCTTCCCAAGGCTCAGTTCCCTGTCCGTCAAAAACGTAATCTGTACTGATATAAATCATTTTACAGTCTACGCTTTTACAAGCTTCTGCGATATTTCTTGTGCCGTCAACATTTATATTATTGACTTTATCTTTGTTTTCGTCATCTTCGGCAGCATCAACAGCAGTCCACGCTGAACAGTGAACAACTACATCAGGTTTAACATCAACAATAGTTTTACAGACAGCTTCTTTATCAGTAATATCCAGCTTAACATAAGGAACATTCAGGTTATCAGCACTGTCACGAATATCACTTCCGACAGCTTCATAGCCCCTTTTATTTAGCTCTCTTATCACGTCATAGCCAAGCTGACCACAAACGCCTGTTACAAAAGCTTTCATTATCAGTTCCTCCAACTATAAATAAATCATTTTGACGCTAATTGTTTAATTTTATTTTTTATGCAATTAACTATGCCACATAAAAGTAAAGGCATTACAATTCCAATAACCAAATATGGTAAAAACAACACAGGCTTATTATCAATAACCGGAAAACTCGAAAGTAGCTTAAAATCTTTATTTGTCGCCACAATATAAACGAATGAAACCAACTTGAAACTCAAAAAATGAAGAGATATAATCCAGACAGAATGCTGGCTGATATAACAAATTGATTTCTTAATGAATCCTCTGACGTAATGACTAATTACTAATAGCAAAGCCCATCCAAGCAGGGTTGAAAGAGTAAAAAAGAAAATATTTATTATTTGTCCTTTATCTAAATTCACCGTTCCAAAAGAATTCAAAACGATTAATCCGACAAGTGCGATTATAAAGGAGAAAATTTTTCTCTTATTAACTAAGTCATCTATTTTATATTGTCTGATGAAAACACCTAACATAAATGCATAAAAACCACCAAAAAAAGGAACAAGACCACATTTTAATAAAACATTATATAATAACGTAGCTTTAAACTGAATAATAGTCATTCCTATAATTACTACTATCAAAAATGATATAGAAATAACTCTTTTAAACTTTCTATCTCTTTTTATGTTGCACATAATATACTGACACAAAACAACAAAGAACAACACCCTATAAAACCAAGTTGCTGCTCCAAGCTTTGTAGTTGATAAAAAACAAGCACTTTTAATTATATCTGCAATTACTTCAGCAAAAGATAAAACAGATATACTTTCATCGTATATTCCAACATTAATAAATACGTTATTGAACAATGTAAATACCGCATTTGTAAGAAAATACGGCAACAACAAGCCTTTTAACTTACGCTTCAAAAAATCAAACGAACTACTAAAGCTATATTCCTTAGGGTCCTTCCATAAATAACCGGACATAAGAAAGAACAAAGGCATATGAAACAAATAAATAAAGTGAGTAAACGGCATACCACAATGTCCGCCGACCATAAGTATTATACCAATACCTTTAATTATATCTATTTGGGAGTTTCTACCTTTGTATATAGTTGTATTGTTCAATGCTACATACCCACTTTCTTAGCGGTTTCCATACATCTTCTCGTAGTAGTTCTGGTATTCGCCGGAGATGATAGTTTCCCACCATTCCTTATTATCCAGATACCACTGGATTGTTTTCTGGATACCGTCAGCAAACATTGTTTCAGGAAGCCAGCCAAGTTCGTTATGAATCTTTGTAGGGTCGATTGCATATCGCATATCGTGGCCCTTTCTGTCTGTTACATATGTAATCAGGCTTTCAGGTTTTTCGAGCGCTTTACAGATGATTTTCACGATATCAATATTCTTCATCTCGTTATGACCACCGATATTATAAACTTCGCCAACCTTACCGTTATGAATAATCAAATCAATAGCCTTACAGTGGTCTTCAACATAAAGCCAGTCACGGACATTAAGGCCTTCCCCATAAACAGGAAGTGGCTTATCATTAAGTGCATTTGCAATCATAAGCGGAATAAGCTTTTCCGGGAAGTGATAAGGTCCATAGTTATTTGAACAGCGTGAAATTGTCACAGGAAGTCCGTATGTTCTATGATATGCCTGCACCAAGAGGTCTGCAGCTGCCTTTGAGCTTGAATACGGGCTACTTGTATGAATTGGGGTTTCCTCAGTGAAAAACAGGTCAGGTCTGTCCAGTGGTAAATCCCCATAAACCTCGTCTGTTGAAACCTGATGATAACGGGTAATTCCGTATTTTCTACAAGCATCCATAAGAGTTGCTGTACCCATAATATTAGTCTTAAGGAAAACATCAGGGTTTTCGATAGAACGGTCAACGTGTGACTCAGCCGCAAAGTTTACAACAATATCAGGTTTTTCCTCTTCAAAAAGCTTATACACTGCTTCTCTATCGCAGATATCAGCCTTTACAAATCTGAAATTAGGATTATCCATCACCGGTGCAAGAGTAGAAAGGTTACCTGCATAGGTAAGCTTATCGAGGCAAATGATACGGTAATCAGGATATTTCTCAAGCATATGGAATACGAAATTAGAGCCGATAAAGCCTGCTCCGCCTGTTACGATTATGGTCATAATGATTCTCCTCAAACATTAAATTAAAAATCGTTGTTAAAAACCTTCTTATCAAATTTATCGATTTCAGTTCCAACTTGAACCTCGATAATATTCATATCTGTATCAGCAAAAATTGTATGCTTGGTTCCACGCGCAATATTGATTATATCTCCAGCTGATACTTTTTTCTTTTCGCCGTTAATAACAACTGTTCCGTTTCCAGAAACTATTGTCCACACCTCATCACGAAGCTCATGGCTATGGTATTTCATATTACTACCTGCCTGCAAAGCAATTTTTACAGTCATAGCTCCCGGTTGAATATCAATTACATTATATATTCCCCACGATTTTTCAGCGAACATAACATCTCCGTCGAATTTTTCAACATAAGACTTCATATAGTCGCTTCTCTCTTTATCACAAACAAGAATTCCATCACTACTTGCTGCAATAACCATATCTTTACAGCCCATACACAGAATAGGTATATCAAGTTCATTTATCACCTGAGTATTTGAGCATTCGTTATCAAGAACGACATTACCTATTGTGTCATCCGTCATAACTTCAGACATCATATTCCAGGTACCTACGTCTTTCCATTCACCGCTATAACGCATAACCTGAATATTATTTTCATTCTCTACAACTGCATAGTCAAAGCTTATTTTTGTAAGTGTCTCATACTTATTGAGTAAATCATAATAATCAGTAAAATCAATAAGTTCATGTGCTTTATTTACAATATAACCAAGTTTAAAAGCAAAGACTCCTGCATTCCAAAGTGCACCTTGAGAAATATATTTCTCAGCCGTTACAGTATCCGGTTTTTCCTTAAACTCAAGAACTTTGCTAACATTCTCATCACTTTCAGGAATAATATATCCGTATTTTTCACTAGGATATGTAGGCTCAATTCCCATAAGAGTTAAATTGGCATTATTAGAAGTTGCAAGATTTACAAGCTTGCCAACTGCTTCGTAATACGAATTCTCGACAAAAGGGTCTGCCGGACAAATAGCAACAGCTTCATCCAACGAAACTTTAAGAACATCATATAAATACAGTGCAGCCAATGCAATCGCAGGAAAAGTATCTCTTCTACATGGTTCAATACATATATCAACTTTTTCACCAAGTTGATTTCTGATAGCACTAACCTGAGTTTTGCTTGTTGCTATGGTCACTTTAGCATCAGGGTCAACTGTTGTTATTTGTCGATAAACCCTCTGTACCATTGATTCATAGCTATCATCATCTTTCTTGAAAAGCTTTATAAACTGCTTACTTCTTATGTCATTTGACAGTGGCCACAAACGTTTGCCGCTTCCACCAGACAATAAAATAATATTCAACGAAAATACTCTCCTTAATTCTAATCTCTTCTATATACATCTCTTGTATAAACCTTATCGGCTACATCGTCAAGGCATGTGTCATATCTGTTTGCAATAATTGCATTGCACATTTCCTTGAATTTCTCAAGGTCATTTACAACCTTACTACCAAAGAAAGTATCACCGTCTTTAAGAGTAGGTTCATATACTACAACTGTGGCACCCTTAGCCTTAATTCGTTTCATAACTCCCTGAATTGAGCTCTGTCGGAAGTTATCAGAATTAGCTTTCATTGTCAGTCTATAAACACCAATCACGCAGTTTTTTTCTTCATCAGCACTATAATCACCACGATTATAGTAATTATAATAGCCAGCCTTAGTAAGTACTCTATCGGCAATAAAGTCCTTTCTTGTTCTGTTACTTTCAACGATTGCCTCAATCATATTCTGAGGGACATCCTGATAATTTGCAAGAAGCTGTTTGGTATCCTTTGGCAAGCAATATCCACCATAACCAAAGCTCGGATTATTATAATGAGCGCCGATTCGTGGGTCAAGGCAAACGCCCTCGATAATCTGCTGAGTATCCAGTCCCTTCATCTCAGCATAAGTATCAAGTTCATTAAAGTAGCTTACACGAAGCGCAAGATATGTATTTGCAAAAAGCTTAACAGCTTCAGCCTCTGTAAATCCCATAAAAAGTGTATCAATATTTTCCTTGATAGCACCTTCTTTAAGGAGTTCAGCAAAGGTACGAGCAGCCTCAACAAGCTTTTCGTCATTCATATCTGTACCAACGATAATTCTGCTTGGATAGAGGTTATCATAGAGTGCCTTTGATTCACGCAAAAATTCAGGACTAAAAATAATATTCTTACTTCCTGTTTTCGCTCTGATTGATTCTGTATATCCTACCGGAATTGTAGATTTGATAACCATAATTGCATCAGGGTTATACTTCATAACAAGTTCAATTACAGCTTCAACTGCGGAAGTATCAAAGAAATTCTTCTTACTATCATAATTAGTAGGAGCAGCGATTACCACAAAATCCGCATTTTTATATGCGCTTTCACCATCAAGAGTTGCTGTAAGGTCAAGTTCCTTATTAACAAGAAAATCTTCAATATAATCATCCTGAATAGGAGATTTTTTATTGTTAATCATCTCAACCTTTTCAGGAACGATATCAACAGCTGTTACTTTATGATTCTGCGCTAAAAGAGTTGCAATAGAAAGGCCTACATAGCCTGTACCCGCCACTGCAATATTAAGTTTTTCTGACATAAATATCACCGTTTCTGAAATTATTTATAAAATTCAGCGTACCACTGAGCAAATCTTCTGAGTCCTTCACGAAGGCTTGTAGATGGCTTAAATCCAAAATCCTTTTCAAGTTCACTTGTATCAGCATATGTGACCGGAACGTCGCCAGGCTGCATTGGAACAAGTTCCTTATGAGCTTCAAAATCGTAATCTTCAGGAAGCACGCCAGCACTAACAAGTTCCTGCTGAAGAATATCAACAAATTCAAGAAGATTTTCAGGACTATTATTTCCGATATTATAAACCTTATATGGCGGAAGTGGCAAACCGTCTTCCCCGTCCTGTTTTTCAGGGGCTTTCTGCATTACTCTTACAACGCCCTCAACAATATCGTCAACATATGTAAAATCTCTTTTACAGTTTCCATAGTTAAAAATCTGAATCTTTTCGCCTGCACGAAGCTTATTTGTAAATCCAAAATACGCCATATCAGGACGACCTGCAGGACCATAAACTGTAAAGAAACGAAGTCCTGTTGATGGAATATTATAAAGCTTTGAATATGCATGAGCTAAAAGTTCATTTGACTTTTTAGTTGCAGCATAAAGTGAAACCGGATTATCAACTTTATCGTCAGTAGAATACGGAACTTTTTTATTAGAGCCATACACCGAAGAACTTGAAGCATACACAAGATGTTCAACGCCCTTCTCACCGTTATCGTAAGAATGACGACAAGCTTCAAGAATATTATAAAAACCTATCAAGTTAGCTTCAATATAAGCATCAGGATTTGTTATGGAGTATCTTACACCTGCCTGAGCTGCGAGATTCACAACAACAGAAGGTTTATAAGTACTGAAAATTTCATCTATTACAGCCTTATCAGCAATACTACCTTTCACAAATGTAAAATTATCATAAGCTGACAGTTCGTTGAGTCTGTATTCTTTCAATGAAACATCATAGTAATCATTCATATTATCAATTCCGATAATTTTGATGTCGTCAAAACCTTTCAAAAGCTGTTTTGAAAGGTTTGAACCTATAAAACCTGCAGCACCTGTAATTAATACTGTCGAATTATTTAACTCAACGCTTGACATTACCATAAATTCTCCTCAATGACTGTTTATTTAAGTGACAGCAAATACTGTCCATAGGCTGTCATACTAAGTTCTTCGCCCAGCTTACGAAGCTGTTCTGTTGTAATAAAACCTCTTCTCCAAGCGATTTCCTCAATACAGGAAATATAAAATCCCTGCATTTCCTGAACGGTTTTTACAAAACCGCTCGCCTTATGCATGCCCTTTGGAGAGCCTGTATCAAGCCAGCTCATACCTCTACCCATAAGAGTAACCTTAAGCTGTCCATTTTCAAGGTAGTGGTTGTTTATTGAAGTAATTTCAATTTCGCCACGAGGTGAAGGTTTAACATTTTTTGCGATTTTCACAACTTCGTTATTATAGAAATAAAGTCCCGGAACTGCATATTGTGACTTTGGATTTTCAGGTTTTTCCTCGATTGAAATTACATTACCATCATTATCAAACTCAACAACGCCGAATTCCTTTGGATTTTTAACAGGATATCCGAAAATTGCAGCTCCGTGTTTTTCAGCAAGGTTTTGTGCTTCATTCAATATAGAAGTAAAATGCTGTCCATAGAACACGTTATCGCCAAGAACGAGACAAACGCTATCGTTACCGATAAACTCCTCGCCGATAATAAATGCGTCAGCAAGTCCTCTTGGTTTATCCTGAACCTTATATTCGATATGTATACCGATTCTCGAGCCGTCGCCAAGAAGCTTTTCGTAATTAGGGGTATCCTCAGGAGTTGAAATAATAAGGATATCCTTAATCCCTGCAAGCAAAAGTACTGACAGCGGATAATAAATCAGCGGTTTATCATAAATCGGCAAAAGCTGTTTACTAACAACGATTGTATTTGGGTAGAGTCGTGTTCCCTTTCCACCTGCTAAAATTATGGCTTTCATTGTTATTCCTCCAAAAATATAGAATAATTTTACGCCTTAAATACACACACTTATACAAAATATATTATACCACAATCGACATAAAGTGTCAACGAAAAAGAGGGCTGTTTAAAGTATTTGGCACAAATTACAAAAACGATTAAGTAAAAGCATATATTTTGTCAATATTTTTGGATATTTAGTACATAATGTGTATTATAGTTTTTTCAAACACTACATATATGGGTGCTGATTTTGTTTTTTGATTTAAAAAATATTGTTCTCTTAGTAGGATTTTTACATTTTATGACTTGTTGAAAATGAGGAAATTTCATTCCAAAGTCGACAGGTTTACCACAAATGCCACATACTTTTTGTGTGGCGTAGATTTTCTTTTTATGGGATTCGAATTGTGCCCTCTGCGTCCCGTTATGGTCAGGGCGCAGGTTTGGTCTTGCTCTTGGATGTGGCATATTTCCTCCTTAAATTTGGGTATAAAAATACCACCCTCAATTGAGAGTGGTTTAATTGTCATCTAAATAATCAAATTCTTCTGACATTGCTCTTTCATGTTCATCAGCTGTCATAGAGCTCAAGAACTCCTCGACAACTTTAATTTGCTCTTCAGATGAACCATCTAAGAAAGTATGGTTATGGTTTTTATGTTACTAATATCACCAAACAGTATTAAATCAGTTATTGAATAACTACTATTTCGTGAATGATTATGCGTAATGAATAAATCCTTGCCATGCAGTTCGTTACCTAAATCAAGTTTATTATCCGAGCCAAGAAACTTTCTACAATTTGCTAAATTGAAATCAAAGAAAACTTCTGATTAAATATAATCTTATTTTGCTCCACTCTTTTTGATAACAGAGCCAATAGTTTTGAAAATAATCTTCAAATCAAGCAAAATCGACTGATTTTCAACATAATAAAGTTCCATCTTCTGACGATTTCCACTTTCATATGTAGCATCATTTCTTGCGTATGCCTGCCAATAACCTGTCAAACCAGGTTTTACAGATTTAAACATAGCCTGTTCTACTTCTGAATAATACTTCTCAATTTCTTCCTGAAGAAGTGGTCTTGGACCCACAACAGACATATCTCCCTTAATACAGATATTAAATAAAATCTGTGGAAGTTCATCGAGACTTGTACGTCTTAAAACTGCGCCAAAACACTTGCTTCCATCGCCCGCTTTTTTATATCCTATAAGTCTCGGGTCATCTTCAAGTTTGAATTCTCTCTTATATTCCTCAAGTTGTTCAGGCGTAAGCATCTTTTCGAGATTATCAGCTCCAACCTTCATACTTCTGAATTTAAAAATCCCAAGCTGTTTACCATTCTGACCAACTCTTTTTTGAACATAAAACGGACTGCCCTTATCTTTAATCATAATAGCAATCGAAATTATTATCATCGGTAAAATCAGAATTAAGCTGACTATCAGCGATGATATAAAATCAAAACATCTCTTAAAAATTCTATAACCTATATTCTTTTTAGGGACACTACTTATAGGACGAGAAGCAACTTCTCGTTCAGCATATTGTAACTGAGACATCATATCGTCCTTTCAAATTTTATTTTTCCACATAATTATACAAGATAAATTATATCACTAACGAGGGCAAAAGTCAACGAAAAAGAGGGCTATTTAAAGTATTTGGCACAAATTACAAAAACGATTAAGTAAAAGCATATATTTTGTCAATATTTTTGGATATTTAGTACATAATGTGTATTATAGTTTTTTCAAACACTACATATATGGGTGAAAATTTTGTTTTTTGATTTAAAAAATGCAGTTTTTACAAGCGTTTTTTTCTTCACAGAGTGCCGGGCAACAGCTATAAAATTATAACATTTATCCGAAATGGAAACAAAAAATCCCACAGAAAATCTGTGGGATTTTGCATTTAATTATCCAAGAACAACTGTGATATTTGTCTGGTCTGTCATCTTACATTCGCAAACAAAGTTTCCGTCGAGCTTTTCACCGTTAACAGTTACGCTCTTAACACCGCTCTGAACGTGGTCCGGGTTCTGGATGTCGATTGAAAGGTGCTTACCTCTGAAGTTCTTTTCAATCTTGAATCCGTCCCAAGCTGAAGGGATTGAAGGGTCGATAACGAGGCCTTCTGCATTTGGTCTCATACCGCAGATACCTTCAACACAGCCTACCATTACAGTTGAGCCTGTACCTGTAAGCCAGTGAACGTGTGAACGTCCCTCATATGGTGAACGTCTTGATTCAGTAAACTGACCGTGAACATATGGTTCAAGAATTCTGATTTCAGCCTTATCATTCATAGCTGCAGGTGAGCTTTCCATAAAGTATTCAAATGCTCTGTCGCCGTGACCGAGAAGTGATTCAGCTAGAATAGCCCAGCCCTGTGTCTGTGAGAAGATACCGCCGTTTTCCTTTGTATCAGGGTTAAAGATATGCATTAAAGCACCGTCGAAATAGTTGTCAACATATGGTGGGTCCATAAGCTTAACGCCGTAAGGAGTATTAAGAATTTCGTGAACCTTTTCCATTGACTTTTCAGCCTGTTCCTTTGATGAGAAACCTGAAATTACGCCCCATGTCTGTGGGTTGAGCCACATTGATGCTTCAGGGTCATTCTTAGCACCAACAACTACGCCGTCTTCACGGATACCACGGATAAATCTGTCTTCATCCCAGCAAGCTTCGAGGCTCTTACCGAGTTCAGCCTGAACCTTTTCGATATATGAAACGTATTCAGCATCGTTTCTTTCTTCTGCATAGCCCTTGATAACTGACATAGCATAGTAAAGCTGGAATGCAACGAAGGTAGATTCGCCCTTCTTACCCATTCTGAGACAGTCATTCCAGTCAGCGTGGAGACCAGCCGGCATTGAATGAGCGCCAAGTCTTTCCATTGAGAATCTGATAGCGTTCTTGAGGTGTTCGTAAACTGTATCTTCACCGCCGTTAGCGTAAACGATAACTTCGTCAAGGAATGCCTTATTACCGCTTTCACCGATATACTTAACGATTGTCGGGAAGAGCCAGAGAGCGTCGTCAGCTCTGTATGATGGGTGGCCTGTTTCCTTAGCGTAAATTGAATTTTCATCATTTTCGTCAGGGAATGTTTCGTGGCCTGCATTATGGTTAAACTTAACAAGTGGGAGACCGCCGCCGTTATCAACCTGTGCTGAAATCATAAATCTGATTTTTTCTGCAGCAAGCTCAGGATTGATATGAATAATACCCTGAATATCCTGTACTGTATCTCTGTATCCGTAGCCGTTTCTGAGACCACAGTAGATGAATGATGCTGCTCTTGACCAGATAAATGTGATAAAACACTGGTAAGCGTTCCAAACGTTAACCATATTATTGAATTCGTCTGAAGGTGTTTCAATCTGGAAGTTATTGAGCTGGCCATGCCAGTAGTCAACGAGCTCCTTGATTTCAGCGTCAACCTTACCTGCTTCCTTATAGCTATCGAGGATAGCAGCAGATTCAGCAGGACACTTCTGACCTACAACGTAGATAAGCTCGATTGTTTCGCCTGCTGCAAGCTTAGCCTCTGACTGAAGAGCACCACAAGCATTTGAGTTATAGTTAAGAGCATTATCACAAACGCCCTTTTCAACAGCGATTGGGTTTGAATATGTTCTGTATGGGCCTACAAAGCTATCAAGGTTACCATTATATGACTTAACCTCAGCACCTACCATACCAAAGAATCTTTCTCTGTAGTTTGTACCTTCAGCAGTCTTACCGCTGTTTTCGTTGATATGCTGAACAATCTTATTACCTTCAAATGAAGTTCTTGTAATAAAGAGTGTATACTGGAGGTTTACCTGGTCCTGTTCGTAATTGTTTTCGTTTGTAAACTCAATAAATCCGAATGTAGAAAGGTTTCTTTCCTTACCGGAATTATTTGTAATCTTAGCTCTCCATACTTCGTATGTCTTATTAAGCGGAACATAGTATGTAACTTCTGAATGGATATCAGAATAGTCAGCCTTCATTGTTGTATAAGCTGTACCGTGATGACATTCTGACTTATACTGGTCAAGTGGCTTACCAACAGGCTGCCATGAAGCTGACCAATAATCAGCTGTATCGTTATCTCTGATATAGATATAACGTCCAGGAAGTGCAATATTTGTGTTAAAACGGTAACGGGTATGTCTTCCGTTTGCACCACTCTTTACAAAGCTGTATCCGCCAGCGTTGTTAGAAATGATTGCGCCGTACTCAGGTGAACCAAGGTAGTTAGCCCAAGGAGCCGGAGTATCAGGTCTTGTGATAACGTATTCTTTGTTTTTAAGGTCAAAGTATCCGTACTGCATAAGATTTTTCTCTCCTTACGTTTATAAAAATTTGCTTCTTGCTGCAATCCACAGCAGTTGTAATTATAATAACACAATTTTACCAATATTACAAGAGGGTTTATTTTTTTTATAAAATTTCAATCGTTTAACATTATGAATTTTGTTTTAATCTTTTTATCACAATCGTCCGGATTATAACTAACGTAAAAAATGATTGGCTATCAAAAAGTGGCTATTATTTTATACGCAAAAGTCCTGTTCACATTTTGTCGGATTTTATCATAATATGAATTACGGACGTAAAAGCCCGTGAAAAACTACGAAAGGAAAATGTAAAATGGAGATTTTTGACAAGGATTTATTAGCAAAAATCATCAGAAACGACGGAAGAGTTCCTGACGACGCTACCTGTGCAAACTGTGCTCAGCCTTACGGGGCTTTTCCTGTGGATATGCCGATAGGTATGTGTTACGTTCCTATGCAGAACTGGGGAATGCTCTACGACGAGGACAAAGGTCTTGACAGAGGAACAATTTTCCGCGAGCTCGACAAGCCATTCACAGGTGAAAGGAGTGTTTTATTTAATGACTGAAAAGCAGATGCTCTTAAACAGAATCCGCAAATACTCCTTTGCTCTTGACGAAGCAAGACTTTTTCTTGACAGTCACCCTGATTGTGCAGAGGCCGTAAAATACTACGAAAAGAATCTTGCCCTTTACAACAAGGCTGTTGAAGAATACGAAAGAAGATTTGCACCAATGGCCTGCAACGGTGCAGTAAGAAACGGCAAATGGGCTTGGAACACTACTCCATGGCCTTGGGAAAGGAGTGAAAATTAATGTGGAGCTATGAAAAAAGACTTCAATATCCCGTTAACATCAAAAACCCAAACCCTGCAGCTGCTAAGGTTATTATTTCTCAGCTTGGCGGTCCTGACGGTGAGCTTGCTGCGTCACTTCGTTATCTTAATCAGAGATTTGCAGCGCCCTGCAGAGAAGTTCAGGGCATATTGACCGACATCGGCACGGAGGAGCTTGCACATTTTGAAATTATCTGTGCTATCCTCTATCAGCTCACAAGAAATCTTTCAGAAAAGGAAATAAAGCACAGCGGTTTTGACACCTATTTTGTTGACCACACAACAGGCATCTACCCTGTTTCTGCGGCAGGTGTACCTTTCTCCGCAAGCTATTTCCAGTCATCAGGCGACGCTGTTGCAGACCTTGTTGAGGACCTTGCAGCAGAACAGAAAGCAAGAAAGACCTACGACAACATTCTCCGTCTTGTAGACGACCCTGATGTAAGAGACCCGATTAAGTTCTTAAGACAGAGAGAAGTTGTTCACTTCCAGCGTTTCGGTGAAGGCTTGAGAATGGTTCAGGATAAGCTCAATGCAAAAAATCACTACGCTTTTAACCCAAGCTTTGACAAGAAGTAATCAAAAAACCACTCAGGGCTTTTTTGCTCTGGGTGGTGAATTTTATCATTAAAATGCAAGCACTATTGACTTGTTTATGAAAATATGCTAAAATATCAACTACTTTGAATTGAAACAACAGAGAAATCATAGTGGTTGTGTAAAAGGTCTATAAAGGACTAATAGTAAGAATATCTGCTGGTAATGGCGTTAGCTGAGATATTGGATTAACACTTTTAAATTAATCGAATATAGGAAACTTTAAGAATTAAAGAGCACAACTGTGTATCTGGGTGAGTAATGTGTTGTGAATAAATGTTTGCCACTAAATTTGGTATATAATACAGAAAGGAATACGGAAGGATTATGAATAATAAAAGCACAAGAAGAATGGATATTGACTTTTTGAAAGGGCTGTCAATTCTGGTTGTTGTTATCTATCACCTTGGCTTTCTCAAGTCGGGATATTTAGGCGTTGACGTATTTTTTGTCATTGCTGGTTTTCTGACTGTCCCCAAGGTTGTCAAACAAATAACAGACCAACAGTTCTCATATATTAAATTTATTTGGAACCGCATTATTCGATTTCTTCCGGCGGTTGTGCTTGGCTCAATTTTGTGTTTGGTTATTGGGCTCTTTTTTTGGCTTCCTGACGATTATGAAAATTTGGCTCAATCTGTAATTGCATCAACAGCGTTTTCAAACAATATTCTATCAGCTATAACAACGAAGAATTATTGGAATTCACTAAATGACTATAAACCGCTGATGCATCTGTGGTATTTAGGCATTCTAATGCAATTCTACATTGTATTTCCTCTTATTACTCTATTGCTGAAGAATATTTCATCTGTATGTAAGAAAAACAGTAAAACCATGATTTTATGGGGCTATTGGGTCATCTCGATTTTGTCGTTTGTTTTATTTCTACTTCCGAATATATCCACAGGAAACCGCTTTTATATGTTACCATTCCGATTTTATGAACTCATGTTTGGGGGTATTGTTGGGTTAATGGTAACTGGTAAGGAATCGACAAATCCTAATTTATGCAAATGGATTTCTTACGGTACGCTATTTGCTTTGGTGGGCATACTGTTCATCGGGGTATTTACATTTGACCCTTCTAGTATAGGTGTTGCGACGGTTATTATTGGCGGAGAATCACAAACCAGTGAATTGTTGTTACCGAATGTGGTGCTGGTACCTTTAACGGTTTTATTAACTTGTGTGCTTATGTACACGAGTGCGAGCAACCGTCTGTTTGACAAGACACGGGTTTTGCCATTTCTCGGAAAAAGAAGCTACAGCATCTTTATATGGCATCAAATTCTTTTGGCATTGTATAGATATTCTATTAGTAGCACCATTACAGCGAGGTTTATGATTGGCTATTTAATTATCTTATGTATTATTTCGGAGTTGAGTTATCGAATTATTGAGTTAAAGATAACTGCAAGACAGTCAATTATCACTGTGATTTGCGCTTTTGCTGTTTGTGCTTTTTCGGGCGTTATATATATCCGTGCAGGTGTTGTACGAGATGTCCCGGAATTAGGCATCTATGTCGATGACGTTCACAGAGGTATGCACGCTGAGTATTGTGATAGAATTTATAGTTATGATAAAGATTTTGAAACCACAGACAAGTTGAAAGTACTGATTATAGGTAATTCTTTTGCTCGTGATTTTGGAAACATTTTGCTGGAATCCGAATATGACGATATAGAGCTTTCGTATTCCTTTGATTTTAAGGATTCACTGATAGATAGGATTGGACAAGCGGACAGAATATTTGTTTTTGCTGCCAGGGATAGTATACCAGACTATTTGTGGGCCAATGTAAAAAGCGAAGACATTGTTTATGGTATTGGAACGAAGAATTTCGGAAAACTAAATGGACAGATTTATTTCAATCGTTTCAAGAACAGTTATTTCGAACAGACCGTTGCGTTGGACCCTGGATATAAAGCTGTAAATGAAAAATTAAAAAGCCAGTGGGGAAATCATTATATCGATATGATGGAGATTGTTGAAAGCAATGGCGAAATAAGGATTTTCACGGATACAAATATGTATATCAGTCAGGACGCCCTACATTTGACAGTTGCAGGAGCTCAGTATTATTCTAAAATGCTGAATTTGGAAGAATTGCTTTTTTAGTTTTTAATAATAGAAGTAATAATAAAACTGCACAAGTCCAGTAAAAACGGACAATAGAAAAAATCCCCCTCCTATGGCATAATGAAAGAAAATGATATGCACCCCAAAAGTGTCCAACTTTTGGGGTGCACTTCTTTTTTGCTCTGGGTGGTAAATTTTATTAAAAATCGCCTTTATCACTGTTGACAAAGCACAGTAAATCGTGTATAATATTTAGGTAATTTATTTGCCGCTGTGGCGGAACAGGCAGACGCAAGGGACTTAAAATCCCTCGGTGGAAACACCGTACCGGTTCAAGTCCGGTTAGCGGCACCACAAAAAAGGATACCCTCGGGTATCCTTTTTATTTTTATCTTTTATTATACTCTGACAATATTTCATCGGCATAGCTGACAGCTTTTTTCGGGAATTGGTAGCCCATTAAATCTGCTGAAGATTTTGCTAAATCGTCAAATAAAGCCTTTGTTTCAAGTAATGCTGTTTTTATATCCGACTTGTTGTAACGAGAAAAACATTTTCTGAGCGAGGCTTTAATTCTTTCATCAGCCCACTTATCAAGAAATCTTCCGTCATGCCACACATCAACGTTATACTTTTTATTGCAATACATTTCAATAATTTTTAGAAGATAATTTTTAAGATATGCGTCTATGCACATCTTTGCAGACCACATTTCACCTCTGATAAGCTTTTTGTATGCCCAAATTGTATGAAAACTGAAATCATTGACGATATTTATAAATTCCGCTTCTGACGGTGGGTTATAGCCGATTTCAGGTTTTACATATTCTGCAAGAAGCTCGGAAATCCCCATACTGTCATGCATCACGGTATAACCTCTGTTACACACCCAGCCTGCAACGCCTGTTTGGACAACCTCTGTCAACTGTGACGGTGTAAATACAATCATATCCACATCAAGAGCATTTTTATACAGAATTCTACGTTCTTTTCCACCGCCAAGAGTAGGCTCAACAAAGGAGATTTTAACCTCGCCAAACTTATGTGGAATATCTCCATAAAGCCAGCTTTCGGCGTCATCGGTAGCAATCAGCAGGTCAAGGTCAGAAAACTCATCGGCTTTCATTTCACTTCTTGTTGATGAACCGATTGCAATAACAGCCTCTACACTTTCATTATTTTCAGCAAAAGCAAGTATATTGCTTTTTATAGAGGAAAATTTATCATTCATATTTATTATCCTGATTTCTAGAGATTATATTATTTATCAAGCATAGCCTTGATTTCTTCCATAGTAGGTGGATTGAGTGGGAGTGGGAATCTTGAAATTGCGATAGCTGAGCAAGCGCTTGCAAAGCGGACGATTTCGTCATCGGTCATTCCGTGAAGAAGTCCATAGATACAGCCTGCTTTATATGTATCCCCAGCTCCAAGTGTACTCTTTACCTCAACAGTAAAAGGCTTCATCTTTTTCATAGGCTGGCCTTTTCTTCCGTAAATCATATCCTTACTGCCGTTTGTGATAATAACAAGACCGTTGGTAGTATCGGTAAGAAGCTTATAGATTTCCTCGATACTCTTATCCTTATATTCAGGCGAGCCTGTACATTCCTTAGAAACAACGTTGATTGCACAGTTCTGGTGGATATAGCTGTCGTGACGGCTATCGATTGTAACATAAGGTTTCTTATGCTTTACGCAAAGCTCTACAGTCGCCTGTGTCGCTTCAATGAAATACGGGTCAATTCCAGCAACAGTACATTCTGCGATATCCTCTTCCTTTGGCATACTCCAGCGTCTTTTTGCGCCCGGCTCATAAAGTGACTGAAAAACTCCCATTGGCGAACGCACAAGTCCTGAAATTACCACATAGTCCATAAGTCCTTCATAATCAGGGTCAAAGTAAAGAGATGACAAATCAACAGATTTATCCTTATAGAATTCCTTTAAAAGCGGTGCAACTTCGGTTCCGATATGTGTTCCGTCAATCTTTACATTTACGCCCAGTGACGCAAGGACTGTTGCCGCAGTACCTGTTTCACCGCCCGGCAAAAAGTACTTAGCCTTTATTTCAGAATACTCATCAGGCTGTAAGAATTCACCCTTAAGCAAAAATGAATGTGTTCCTAAAACCTGTCCGTGCATATAAACTTCACAGCTCATAAATCACTAACCTCTTTTCTTAATTTAGTGAGTTTTTCCATTTGATTAACTTGATTATATCACACGCAAAATACACTGTCAACGAAACTGAATTTTTTCATTCTATTGTTATAACGTCCTTGAATTTGTTATAATCACTGTCAGAAAAAATCTCCCTGCCCTTTTCGTCGGTTGCATAAAGCACTTCAAGAGGATTCCGGAAATGTCCTATATTTTCTCTGAGAGTTACAATAGCTTTTGCTTCCTCATATGTAACAAGAAGTCCATTCATTATTTCTTCGATAGATGCGGTATTGATATTCACAGTTTTTCTGACAAGTCCGGTAGTTGTTGTGGCTGTTGCAGTAGTGGTTTTAGTAGTTGATTTACTGGTTGTGGCAGTCAGCTTTTTAGTAGTTGTTTTGATTGTAGTTTCAGGCTTGGGGGTTGTAGTGTGAGTTGTTGTGGAAATCCCCCCTGACACATACAGATATTTCATTAGCATCTCATAACGTTTTTCGCCTATTCCGCTGATTTCAAGAAGCTGATAAACTGTGCTGAAGTGACCGATTTCATTTCGATACGAAATAATTTTTCCTGCAATATCCTCACCTACGCCGTCAATCTGTAAAAGCTGTTCAAAAGTGGCTTTATTCAAATCAAGCGGGAATTTCACCTCTACCATTGTAGTTTTCAAGGTGGTATTTGCCGTCTGAGGTGGGGTTGTTTTGGTTTCATAGTTTTTATCATCAGTTTCGTCACGGACAATCAGAGACATAAAAATAAGAGCCATAGCCACAATCATCAAAGTGATTACAACTATTGCTCCTGCCTTGATTTCGGGAGTTTTATGGTTTTTATCATTTTTCAAAACCGCCACTCCCCTCGTCATTTATTAAGTTAATCTTAGCATTTAACGAAAGGGTTTTCAAGGCAATATATCATTTTTCGACAAAATTCGACATTTTGGACAAATGATAAAAAAGTTTTTGGGCGGAATAGACAATGGTTACTGTATTTTACAACAAAACAAAACCCACCTATGGAGGTGGGTTACTACCTTATAAATTTACACTACTCTCAAACGCTTGATATATTAGGGTGACTTGCAATAAGTTTTACTACCTTATAA
>SVNV01000030.1 GCA_015066705.1 Ruminococcus sp. | reverse complement strand
TTTGAAGTTATCCGTGACTCAAAGGGCAACGTAATTACAGTCTGCTCAATGGAAAACTTTGACCCTGTTGGTGTTCATACAGGTGACTCTGTTGTTATCGCACCTGCTGTTACACTTTCACCAAAGGAATACCAGATGCTCAGAACTGCTGCTTTAAGTATCGTTGACGAGCTTGAAGTTGAAGGTGGTTGTAACTGTCAGTTTGCTCTTAACCCTGACAGCTTTGAATACGCAGTTATCGAAGTAAACCCACGAGTTTCACGTTCATCTGCACTTGCTTCAAAGGCAACAGGTTATCCTATCGCTAAGGTTGCAGCTAAGATTGCTATCGGCTATACTCTTGACGAAATCAAGAACGCTGTAACAGGTACAACATACGCTTGCTTTGAACCAACAATCGACTACTGCGTAATCAAGCTCCCTAAGTGGCCATTTGATAAATTCGTATACGCTAAGAGAACTCTCGGTACACAGATGAAGGCTACCGGTGAGGTTATGTCAATCGGCGTAAGCTTTGAACAGGCTATTATGAAGGCTGTAAGAGGTGCTGAAATCGGTCACGACTGCCTTATGAGCAAAAAGCATATGGCTATGGCTGATGACGAAATCAGACAGAGACTTCACAACTGTGACGACGAAAGACTTTTCGTTGTTTATGAAGCCCTCAGACGTGGCGTAACTCCTGAAGAAATCTTTGAAATTACTAAGATTGATAAGTGGTTCACATATAAGCTTCTTAACCTTATCAATATGGAAAGAGAGCTTTCAAAGGGTAACATTTCTGACGAAACCTATCTTGAAGCTAAGAAGATGGGATATCCTGATACAGTAATTGCAAGACTTTCAGGCGAACCTGTTAAGAATCCTGCTAAGGCAGTTTACAAGATGGTTGATACCTGTGCTGCCGAATTTGCTGCTGAAACTCCTTACTTCTACTCAACATTTGATAATGACGACGAAGCAAGCAGATTTATCAGAAATAAAAACAGCGACAAGAAGACAGTTATCGTATTCGGTTCCGGCCCTATCAGAATCGGTCAGGGTATCGAATTTGACTATGCGTCAGTACAGTGCGTTTGGTCACTTAAAAAGAGAGGCTTTGACGTTGTTATCGTAAATAACAACCCAGAAACAGTTTCAACAGACTTTGATACTGCTGACAGACTTTACTTTGAACCTCTTACAAACGAAGACGTTATGAATATCATCAACGTTGAAAAGCCATACGGCGTTGTGGTTGCATTTGGTGGTCAGACAGCTATCAAGCTTACAAAGTTCCTTACTGAAAACGGCGTAAATATTATGGGTACTCCTCCTGACAGCATTGATGCTGCTGAGGACAGAGAACGTTTTGACGCGCTCCTTGAATACCACAAGATTAAGAGACCTGAAGGCTTTACAGTTATGACTGCTGATGAAGCTCTTGAGGTTGCAAACAGAATCAGCTATCCTGTTCTTATGAGACCATCTTACGTTCTCGGCGGACAGAATATGATTATCGCTTTCAACGACGCAGATATTATCGAGTATATGGAAATCATTCTCAATCAGGGAATTGAAAATCCTGTTCTTATCGACAAGTACTATAACGGTACTGAAATTGAAGTTGACGCTATCTGCGACGGTGAAGATATTCTTATTCCTGGTATTATGGAGCATATCGAAAGAGCAGGTATCCATTCAGGTGACTCAATCGCTGTTTACCCTGCTTGGAATGTTTCCGATAAGCTTACAGAAAGAATTATCGAATGCTCAAAGAATCTTGCTGTTTCACTCAAGACAATGGGCCTTGTAAATATTCAGTACCTTATCTATGATGAGGAACTCTATGTTATTGAAGTAAACCCACGTTCTTCAAGAACAATTCCATATATCTCAAAGGTTACAGGCGTTCCGATGGTTGACCTTGCAACAAGAGCTATGCTTGGCGAAAAGCTCAAGGATATGGGTTATGGAACAGGTCTTTATAAGACATCACCTTACGTTGCTGTTAAGGTTCCTGTTTTCAGCTTTGAAAAGCTTATCGACGTTGACAACCACCTCGGACCTGAAATGAAGTCAACAGGTGAAGTTCTCGGCGTTGCAAATACACTTGAAGAGGCACTTTATAAGGGACTTATCGCTGCCGGCTATAAGCTTGGTAAGGAAGGCGGAGTTCTTATCACTGTAAGAAACAGCGATAAGCCTGAAATCGCTGATACAGCCAAGAGATTCCAGGAGCTTGGATTTGAGCTTTATGCAACAGAAGGAACAGCCAAGATTCTTGAAGAAAACGGAATCCCTGTTACTGCTGTAAAGAAGATTCACGAGGCTGATGAAAATACTCTTACACTTATCGAAAGCGGAAAGATTTCTTACGTTATCTCAACATCTTCAAAGGGAAGAATTCCAACTCGTGACAGCGTTAAAATCAGAAGAAAGACAGTTGAAAGAAATATTCCTTGTCTTACTTCAATCGATACAGCTAATGCAATCGCATCTTCACTCAAGAGTAAGTATACAGAACATTCAACAGAGCTTGTTGATATCAACGATATGAGAACAGAAAAGCAGACTCTTAAGTTTACAAAGCTTCAGGGCTGCGGAAATGACTATATCTACTTCAACAGCTTTGACCAGAAGATTGACAACCCAGAGGGACTTTCACTTCGTCTTTCTGACAGACACTTCGGAATCGGTGGCGACGGCGTAATTCTCGTTTGCCCATCAGATGTGGCTGACGCTAAGATGAGAATGTTTAATCTTGACGGTTCAGAAGGTAAGATGTGCGGAAACGGTATCCGTTGCGTTGCAAGATTCTTGAGAAACTACGGTCTTGTTGAAAAGGATACTATGACAATCGAAACACTTAGCGGTATTCTCACTTGTGAACTTAAATACCATATGGGCGAAATCTCTGCAGTTAAGGTTGATATGGGTAAGGCTGAGCTTAATCCTGCAAATATTCCTGTTAAGATTGACGCTGACAAGATTGTTGATTATCCTGTTACAATCGGCGGAAATGAGTATAAGATTTCCTGCGTAGGTATGGGAAATCCACACTGCGTTGTTTTCACAAAGAATGTTGACAATATTGATATCGAAAAGGTAGGTCCTAAGTTTGAGCTTGACCCTATTTTCCCTGAAAGAGTAAACACTGAATTCATTCAGGTCATTAACGAAAAGACTCTCAAGATGAGAGTATGGGAAAGAGGCTCAGGTGAAACATGGGCTTGCGGAACAGGTGCTTGTGCTGCTGTTGTGGCTGCTGTTGAAAACGGTATTTGTAAGAAAGACCAGAATATCACAGTTAAGCTTAAGGGCGGCGACCTTGTAATCAAGTATACTGATGATGCAGTATATCTCACAGGTAATGCTGAAATTGTTTACGAGGGAACAGTTGTAATCTGATAAAATCAAGGGTGTATTTTAAAGAAATACGCCCTTTTTTGTTGCAAAATTTGATATTACTATTGATTTTTTTAATAAAATAGTTTACAATATAAATGAAATATTCAGTTAGGTGGTGTAATGATGCTGAAAAAAGTACTTATTATGGTTTTTGGTGCAATTTTTATTGCGGGTTGTGTTTTTATCAACTCAGGCAGACCTAAAATGGAGATAGGTGAGATTGAGATAAGTAATGGCCAGACCCTGATAACACCTAAGGCTTATCATATAAGTACACGATATAAAAATGATATTGATGAACATAAAAAGATTGTACTTACAGATATTCTTGATAAAATACCTGAGATTAAACAAAAAGTAAAAAAAGATGCTCCTGTCGGTGAAGAAATAACAAGTGACATAAAGGTCAGCTTCATCGGAAAATATGCAGGTGATGTTTATTATACAGTTTACAATAATAAAGGTGAGGAGATTGTTAAAAAGGGAACTGCTCTTAACATTCCTACCGGATATCTTGATGACTGCGTGGTAAAAATCCATGTATTGTGGGGTAAGGAAAAAAATTACGAGGAATACGAATATTACTTTAAAGTTAAATACGAATACGTCTGACTATTACGCCCTTTTCTTGAATGAACGGGGCGTTTTTTGAAAAATAAGGAGAGTGCTGTTTTATGAAGATTTATTCCACAAGACACGGACAGACCGGCTGGAATCTTGATAATCGTATTTGTGGCGTCAGTGATATTTATCTTACATACAATGGTCTGGAACAGGCAAAAAATCTTGCTAAGGAAATCCAGATGTTCGGCGATATTGATGTGATAATCTGTTCGCCTCTTCAGAGGGCAATACAGACAGCACAGATAGTTTCTGAAAGGATAGGCGTTCCGTTTGTAATTGACGAAAGACTCACAGAATGGGATTACGGAAAGTACGAGGGAATGGACCGACACGCTGACGGCTTTGCAAAAAACAAAACCGAATTTGGCGTAAAAATGGGTAAAACAGGCGAATCCCTCCTTGAACTTGCACACAGAGTATACGGCTTTTTAGAGGAAATTATCAATAATTACGAGCAGGAGAATGTTCTTCTCGTGTCTCACGGCGGAGTCTGCAGAGTGATTGAAACCTACTTCCGTGATATGACAAATGACGAGTTTTTAAACTTCTTTATGGGAAACTGCGAAGTAAGAGTGTATGAAGCATAAAGGGGTGTCCCTTTAGATACCTTACCTTAAACAGACAAACAAAAAGCGTACGGATTTTCCGCACGCTTTAATTTTTAATTTTAAAATTATTCTTTAACGGATACGTCCTTTCCTGATAGTCTTGTAAAATCAATAGATTCAATACAGCGATTAAAAAGCTCGGCATATCTTACGTTGCTACCAAGTGAAACCTTAGTGATTCCTGCTCTGAGGCCTACTGAAATTTCAACTCCGTCACAGGTAATGGTGTTTCCGTTTTGTGCAACGATACTTTCAGCAAGCTTTACTGCATCATCAGCATCAGTGTAATTTGTCACGATAACAAATTCATCTCCGCCAATTCTGAAAAACAGCATATCGTCGTTTGATGCCTCGTCCATTCTGCGGACAGCTTCAGCGATAGCCTTGTCTCCTGCGTTTCTGCTGATGTTGTTTATTTCCGTAAGTCCAATCATATCAAGACATATAATATAACAATCCTTGCGTTCCTTTAAAATCTGATAAAGTTCAGATAAATCAGTTCTCTTTCTACTCATATGAATTTCTCCTTTATTCCTTTTTTCAACCATTGTTTCGATGTCGAGAGGTGAAAAAAGCTGTGAAAACTTTCTATTCTTGCGAAAGCTTGAAGGCTTTTCACCCCACTCACGGACAAATGCTCTTGTAAAAACTTCGGGTGAGCCGTATTGATATTTCAGCGCAATATTGGTAATGCTGTCGTAGGTTTTAAGTAAATCCTTTGCAGCTTCCGTAAGACGTCTTTTTGAAATGTAATCCTTTATTGAATGGTGAGTTGCATACTGAAAGGTTTTCTGCAAGCCTGACAGCGAACAGAAACAGTTGTTTGCAATATCCTCCTGGGTGATATTTTCACAAAGATTTTCTTCAATGAACTTCACCGATTCAACAATAATATACAGATTTTTCATTACGGACTCCTTTTAGAGAAATGTAAGCTTACTTTCATTAACCTAATAATAACACAGTTAAAAATAAAAAACTTGATTTTTTGAGTAAAAAGATTGATGTTTTGAGTACAACTTATAAACATAGTTTACCACAAAAGGTTTTTGGTGTAAATATTTCTCGGTAAATCTTGTTAAATGGGTAAAACTGTGATATTATATTATAGGTATGATTTTTACGAAAGGAAGATTTTATGTTCAGGCTTTTCAGATATCTGAAAAAATATATAGTAGAGAGTATTTTAGGCCCGCTTTTTAAAATGACCGAGGCGACTTTTGAACTGATTGTTCCTGTTGTTATGGCTAAAATCATTGACGTAGGAATCAAAAACAACGATAAGGAATATATCCTCAGAATGGGCGGGGTGTTGGTGCTTCTTGGCGTGCTGGGACTTGCCTGCTCGCTGACAGCACAGTATTTTGCGGCGAAAGCTTCAATGGGCTTTGGTACTGCTCTGAGAAAAGACCTCTATCATCATTTAAATAAGTTTTCTCATTCTGAAATTGATAAAATAGGAACTTCTACACTTATTACCCGAATGACCGGTGACATAAATCAGGCACAGACGGGAATAAATATGCTTCTGAGACTGTTTTTACGTTCGCCGTTTATAGTTATCGGTGCAATTATCGCAGCTTTTCTTATAAACGTAAAGCTGACACTTATTTTTATTGTTGCATCTCCGGTTATCGCATTCATTATCTATCTGACGATGTCACTTTCTATTCCCAGATATACAGCTATCCAGAAAAAAGTTGATAAGGTTTCCCTTCTCACAAGAGAAAATCTTGCAGGTGTGAGAGTTGTAAGAGCTTTTTCACGTCAGGAAGAAGAAAAACAGGATTTCAAGGAAACAAGTGAAAGCCTTATGAAGCATCAGATTGTTGTGGGAAGGATTTCTGCACTTTTAAACCCTGCAACCTACGTTGTGGTAAACTCAGCAATCTTAGCTATCATCTGGTTTGGTGGAAAAACGGTTTATGCAGGAAACCTTACTCAGGGTGAGGTTATCGCTCTTGTAAACTATATGTCACAGATTCTTCTTGCACTTGTGGCACTTGCAAACTTAATTGTAATTCTCACAAAGGCTTCTGCTTCTTCAGTGAGAATCAACGAGATTTTTAATACAAAACCACAGCTTACAGACGAAAATGCAAAGAAAATATCAGAAAACAACAGCGAAAATGCAATAGAATTCAGAAACGTTTCCTTTAAATACAGTGAAGAAGCCGAAAATGCTGTAAATGGATTAACCTTTACAGTAAAAAAAGGACAGACAATCGGTATTATTGGAGGTACAGGCTCGGGAAAATCTACGCTTATAAATCTTATTCCCCGATTTTACGAGGTTTCAGAAGGAGAAGTGCAGGTAAACGGCGAAAATGTAAAGGACTACACCTTTACGGATTTGAGAGAAAAAATCGGCATTGTTCCACAAAAAGCAGTGCTTTTTAAGGGCACAATAAGAGATAATATGCGCTGGGGCAAGGCTGATGCAACCGATGAAGAGATTTACAAGGCGCTTGACATAGCTCAGGCAAGAGAATTTGTTGATTCAAAGCCTGACGGTCTTGACACAATGATAATGCAAAACGGAAGAAATCTTTCGGGAGGTCAGCGTCAGCGACTTACTATCGCAAGAGCTATTGTAAAAAAATGCGAGATACTTATTCTTGACGACTCTGCCTCTGCACTTGACTATGCGACCGATGCAAAACTCAGAAAGGCTATTTCTGAAGAAACTGACGGACTTACCGTAATTATAGTTTCACAGAGAGCAACTACTATTAAAAATGCCGATAGTATAATCGTTATGGACGACGGCGAAATTGTGGGAAAAGGAACTCACAAAGAACTTCTCAAAAACTGTAACGAATACCGTGAAATCTGTCAGTCACAGCTTACAAGAGAGGAGATTGAGAGAGATGAAAAATAAATCAGTACTCAGTAAAATCCTTTCCTATACAAAGCCTTACAGGGGATATCTTGTGCTTGCGATGATTTTTGCTGTAATTTCTGTGGGGCTTACACTTTACGCACCGATTCTTACAGGTAACGCAATAGACAAGATTATTGATGAGAAAAAAGTTGACTTTAACGGTATAAGCGTGATTCTTATCAAGTTCGGGGTGGTTGTGGGAATTACTGCGATAACCCAGTGGCTTATGAATCTTTGCACAAACAAGCTGACCTTCTGTACGGTCAGGGATATCAGAATAACAGCCTTTGACAGACTTCAGATTGTACCGCTGAAATATATTGATGCACAGCGACAGGGAGATATTATTTCACGAATGATTACTGACGTTGAGCAGATTTCTGACGGGCTTTTAATGGGATTTACCCAGCTTTTTTCAGGAATAGTTACTATTTTCGGAACAATCGGATTTATGCTTTCCATTGATTTGAAAATCACACTTGTTGTTGTTCTGATAACACCGATTTCGCTGTTTGTTGCCGGATTTATTGCAAAAAGAACTTTCAATATGTTTAAAATCCAGTCGGAAACACGTGGAGAAATGACTTCTCTTATTGAAGAAATGATTGGAAACCAGAAGGTTGTAAAGGCTTTTTGTTATGAGGACGACGCAGAAGAAAAATTCGACGAAATAAACGGCAGACTTCAGCAGTGTGGAGTAAAAGCTCTTTTCTACTCGGCACTTACAAATCCTTGCACACGTTTTGTAAACGGACTTGTCTATTCGGGAGTAGGGATTTTTGGTGCGGTTTCGGCAATGTCGGGAAACATTACAGTAGGACAGCTTTCCTGTTTTCTGAGCTATGCAAATCAGTACACCAAGCCTTTCAACGAAATCAGTGGGGTAATTACCGAGCTTCAATCGGCATTTGCGTCTGCAAAGAGAGTTTTTGAAATTATCGAAGAAGAACCACAGACACCTGATGCTGAAAACGCAGTTGTGCTTACAGATGCTGACGGAAGAGTTGAAATTGATGATGTTTCATTCTCATATGTGCCTGAAATAAGCCTTATCGAAAATCTTAATCTTTCAGTAAAACCGGGCCAGAGAATTGCTATCGTCGGGCCGACCGGTTGTGGAAAAACAACTATCATAAATCTTCTTATGAGGTTTTACGACGTAAACAAGGGTGAAATTTCAGTTTCCGGTTTTAAAATCAAGGAAATAACGAGAGATTCGCTTCGGTCAAATTACGGAATGGTTTTGCAGGAAACATGGCTCAAATCTGGTACTGTTTTTGAAAACATCGCCTACGGAAAACCTGACGCCACTATGGAAGAGGTCGTTGAAGCTGCAAAAGCGGCCCATTGTCACAGCTTTATAAAAAGACTTCCAAAGGGCTATATGACGGTGATTTCCGACGAAGGCTCAAATATTTCACAGGGACAAAAACAGCTTCTTTGTATTGCAAGAGTTATGCTTTGTCTGCCACCTATGCTTATACTTGACGAAGCTACTTCTTCAATCGACACTCTGACAGAAATTCGTATTCAGAAAGCCTTTGCAAAAATGATGCAGGGAAGAACAAGTTTTATTGTTGCACACCGTCTTTCAACCATCAAGGAAGCGGACTGCATTCTTGTTATGGACAAAGGACATATCATTGAGCAGGGGACTCACCAGCAGCTTCTTGAAAACAATGGATTTTATGCAAATCTTTATAATTCTCAGTTTGCTGTATCGTAAACACCGGAATTTTCATAAGAACCATCGAAAGGTGGTTCTTATTTTTATATATAAGACAAAATTGTTAAATTACTGGTAGTTTAAGAACAAACAATACAGTGATTTATTAAAAAACTATTGACAAACACAGTGGATTAGTGTATAATATCATTGAAACATTACGTAAAGGAAGAATCATATATTTATGGCACAGCTCTGGTATAATCTTGATAATTACAGAAAATTTTCCACGCTTATAATGTTATTTTCGATGTTATTTCTGCTCTTGCTTTTTGTAAGAGAATTTCTCAAAATGACAGACAAGGATTACAAATACAGTCACCCAAGCTTCTGGTCGATAATGACAGTATTTTGTTTTTTGTCGCTGGACGGTTTGTTTTCACTTATTTTTATATCTCTTGACATTAATGTTTACCTTTCGGAGATTGGTGCTGCAATCATATCAATTATTATTACGCCTTTTTGTTTTCTTCTTTCAAAAAATCTCAGCAGAATTATCAGAGAAACAGGAGTTGTCTGTACAGAACAGCTTGTGAACTGCACAGGTATGGCTGCTTGTGATTTTGGAGTTTCCGGCGGAAGCGTTTGTGTTAGTTACAAAAACAGATTTATTGGTGCAAAAGCTGTTTCCAAACAGGAAATCAAAAACGGAGAAGAAATTATTGTAACGGGTATTTCAGAAGGTTATCTCGTTTGTTCAAAAAAATAACGCAGGCAAGCTGCCCCGCCGCCAGGCGGGGCAGTTGTTGTTTAATCAGGATTTTTTAAATTCCTGATTAAACGCTTGTGCGATTTTTTGAAATCGCACCTTGCCTGCATAAACAGAAAATCCCCACTTTAAGGTAGGTAGTTATATAGAAGTATATTATATGAATTTATCGGGGCGAAACCTTTCTGAAGAAAGGTTGTCCCCCGAACCCCCTTCCAAAGACTTTAATATTAAAATAACTATCCCCCGCTGTGCGGGGGATAGT
>SVNV01000012.1 GCA_015066705.1 Ruminococcus sp. | reverse complement strand
AGTCGGTGACGATAGAGATGAGGTTCCACCTGTTCCCATGCCGAACACAGAAGTTAAGCTCATATTCGCCGAAGATACTTGGCGGGTGACTGCCTGGAAAAATAGGGTGTTGCCGACACTATCCATAATATGCACCATTAGCTCAGTCGGTAGAGCAACTGACTCTTAATCAGTGGGTCCTGGGTTCGAGTCCCCGATGGTGCACCAAATTTGGCCCGTTGGTCAAGCGGTCAAGACTCCGGCCTCTCACGCCGGCAACACGAGTTCGATTCTCGTACGGGTCACCACACGACCAAACGGGTTGTTTATACGGAAGGCAACAAGTAAATAAAGTTTACTTGTTTCTTTTTATTTGCTTTAAAATTTGGGCCATTAGCTCAGTTGGTTAGAGCAACCGGCTCATAACCGGTCGGTCCTGGGTTCGAGTCCCCGATGGCCCACCATAATATAGGGGTATAGCTCAGCAGGTAGAGCAGCGGTCTCCAAAACCGCGTGTCGTGAGTTCGATTCTTACTGCCCCTGCCAAATCAAAGAGTCTTCGCAATAGCGGGGGCTTTTTCTTTTTATAAAGTTATTCATTTATGTAAAAAAGACCTGGTTAATTTTGATTTAACCAAGCCTTTTTATAATTATGCTATTTTTATTACAATAAACCAGCCATCAGAAATGCCATTTCTTCCTCTGGAGTAGCCTCACGGTTTGAAACTTCACTTAACCGTTGTCCAGCCTGACTTAATAAAGTTTTAGCGGCCTGAACACTGGCCTCGTCAACAATCATACCTTGTTCTTCGCCTGCCTCGCATTCTTCTATATCTTGTCTGATTTCAGCGATAACCGCTTGAACTTGTTCTCTTGTTTTTGCTGAAGCAAGTTTTCGGGCAAGTTTACCAGCGTTTATGCCTATGCTACCGCTTATCGATGAGGATTCGTTAAGTTCTTCGCCTGATTCTTGTGTATCTGATACTTCTTGTTCTTCGTTTGGCAAATTGTATGTAGAGACAGCATCTTCTATTGATTCGGTGGCGTTTTCTAAGGTTGTTTCATTTGAAGAATCAATAACTGATTCTTGTTGGTTTTTGAGTTGAAGCAATCCTTCTTTTGAAATCTCAACAATATCATATTTGTTGTTTTTCAATTCTTTTTCCTTCAAATCCGCATTTGGCAAGTTGTTGTTTTTTGGCTTAACAGAATTAGAAACCTGATTATATGTATTGATTATTGAACTAACCATAGATTCGCCTCCTATCTTTAAAGTTGTTTAAGGTTACTTTTTTATATTATAACATATAATAACGAAGAAATATAGTGGCGATTTAAATAAACATTCAAGCCGTTGTTTATTATATCTGAACTATTATTGCTTGACTTGCTCTTGACAACTATTAAAAAAAGTGCTAAAATGATTTATTATATGTGAAATGCCTTGACGGAGAGAAGTAATAAGGATGTTCCCTCACAGAGATTACGGGAAATGGTGAGAACCGTAAAGAAGAAGCCTTGTGAATAACACTCCCGAGCAGTGAACTGAAAGCTTTTGTGAGTAGGGGAACCGTCGCCGTGCGTTAAGCGGAGTTATCGAGTGACTGCTTTTTTGCAGTAATTTAGGTGGTACCACGGGAATTTATCTCTCGTCCTATTTTTTAGGACGGGAGTTTTTTATTTGTAAACTCATATTTTTTATAAAGGAGAAATATTATGAAGCATACGGACATCAAAATCGTATTTGAAACAGCCGACCTTATCGGTAAGGAAGTTACTGTCTGTGGTTGGGTAAGAACATCAAGAGATTCAAAAAATGTGGCGTTTATTGAGCTTAACGACGGAACAACTTTAAAACATCTGCAGATTGTTATTGACAAGGCACTTGACCTTGAATACGCTGAGGCTCTTCATCTCGGAACTTCTATCAAGGTGACAGGTGAGGTTGTAGAAGCAAGACAGGGAAGCGTTGAAATCAATGCTAAGGAAATTACAGTTATCGGAAAGTGCCCACCTGAATATCCTTTGCAGAAAAAACGTCATACTCTCGAATTTTTAAGAACAATGCCACATCTGAGAGGCAGAACAAATACATTCAACGCTGTTCAGAGAGTGCGTTCAGTTATGGCTGCCGCTATCCATAACTTCTTCCAGGAAAATAACTTTGTTTATGTGAATACACCACTTATCACAGGTAGTGACTGTGAGGGCGCAGGTGAAATGTTCCAGGTAACAACAATCGGTTACACTAAGGACTACGAAAATGAAGAGGACTACTATAACGATGACTTCTTCGGAAAGAAGGCAGGACTTTCAGTTTCAGGTCAGCTTGAAGGCGAAGTTGCAGCTATGGCTATGGGTAAGATTTATACATTCGGACCAAGCTTCAGAGCTGAAAATTCAAATACTCCAAAGCACCTTGCTGAATTCTGGCACGTTGAACCTGAGGTTGCTTTTGCTGAGCTTCCTGAAATTATCGAGCTTGCGGAAAAGATGATTAAGACAGTTATCGGTGAAGTTCTTGAAAAGTGTCCAAACGAAATGAAGTTCTTTGACGCTCATTTTGAAAACGGAATTATCGCAAGACTTGAAGAACTTATTTCAAACGACTTTGGCACAGTAACATATACAGAAGCTATCGAACTTCTTAAAAATTCAGGCGAAAACTTCCAGTACCCTGTTGAATGGGGCTGTGATTTACAGACAGAACACGAAAGATATATTTCAGAAAAGATTTTCAAGAAGGCTGTTTTTGTAACAGACTATCCAAAGGAAATCAAGTCATTCTATATGAAGCAGAACCCGGACGGAAAGACTGTTGCTGCTGTTGACCTTCTTGTTCCTGGTGTCGGCGAAATCATCGGCGGAAGCGAAAGAGAAGCTGACTACGATAAGCTTGTTGAAGCTATGAAAACAAGAGAAATGAACCTTGACCTTTATACAGACTATCTTGATTTGAGAAGATACGGCTCTGTTCCACACGGTGGATTTGGTCTTGGCTTTGAAAGACTTATTATGTACGTTACAGGCGTTGCAAATATCCGTGATGTTATCCTCTATCCAAGAACAGTAGGTAGCATCAGATAAGTTTCACCTATTTTGGGAAAGGAATGATTTTAATGTCAAAAGAATTGTTTATACCTGAGGGCTATAAATCTCTCTTAACCCTGAGAGAAACACAGCACGCAATCAAATATATCAAGGACGTGTTTCAGCAGGCACTTTCTTTTGCGCTGACTCTTGACAGAGTTACCGCACCTCTGCTTGTTTCAAAGGGAAGCGGTATCAACGACGACTTGAACGGTGTTGAGAGAAAGGTAGAGTTTTCTATCAAGGAAATCGACCACGACGCGGAAATCGTTCAATCCCTTGCAAAGTGGAAGAGAATGGCTCTTTACAGATACCACTACAACGCAGGCGAGGGTATTTATACTGATATGAATGCCATCAGACGTGATGACGATACTGATAATGTTCACTCGATTTTTGTTGACCAGTGGGACTGGGAAAAGGTTATCACAAAAGAGCAGAGAACTATTGATTACCTCAAGGAAACTGTAAGCTTTATCGCAAAGGCTATCGCTTATACAAAGAGAAAGGTAAGCCTCAGATATCCTGTTTTAAAGGGCGAAATCAGCGAAAATGTGTTTTTCATAACCGCTCAGGAGCTTCTTGATATGTATCCTGACAAGACAGCCAAAGAACGTGAAAACCTCATTACCAAGGAACACAAAACTGTGTTTATTATGCAGATTGGTGGCAAGCTTTCAAACGGCGAATCACACGACGGCAGAGCGCCTGACTATGACGACTGGAGCTTAAACGGAGATTTGCTTTTGTGGGACGACGTTCTTGACAGAGCGCTTGAAGTTTCTTCAATGGGTATCAGAGTTGACGCAGAGTCACTTAAAAAACAGCTTGAAGAAAGAGATGCTATGGACAGAATGAAGTTTGAGTATCACAGCAGAATTGCCGACGGAACACTTCCACTTACAATCGGTGGTGGTATCGGTCAGTCAAGACTTTGTATGCTTTTGCTTGAAAAGGCTCACATCGGCGAGGTGCAGGTTTCTGTATGGCCGAGCGAAATGATGAGCGAATGTGACCAGAAGGGAATCGTTCTTCTTTAAAACAACAATGCCCGTACTTTTTTGTGCGGGCTTTTCTTTAAACGGGAGGGTCTATGGAGTTTATACTGCCTGACAACATAAAAAGATACACTGGGGACAAGCCTTTTAAGACGGATAATATCGGAATGAGCGGGTCGGCTGTATTAGAATTTGAAAATATGGTGCTCAAGATTGAGAATTACCGTGAAACAAATGACAAAACCGTTGAGGTTATGAAATGGCTTGTTGAAAAAATACCTGTGCCTGAGGTTATGGCTTATGAGGTTTCTGACGGAAAAAGCTATCTCCTTATGAGTAAAGTTGAGGGGAAAATGTCCTGCGATGAGTATTATTTAGAAAACCCCGATGAGCTTCTTGAACTTCTGTGCGAAGCACTTGAAATGCTGTGGGCTGTTGATATTTCTGAATGCCCGAGGGATAGAGGTCTTGATACCGAGCTTGAAGAAGCATTCTACAGAATAGAAAACGGACTCGTTGATGTAGAAAACACTATGCCGGAAACCTTTGGAGAGGGCGGTTTTGAAAACCCTATGGCACTTTATAAGTGGCTTTGTGAAAACAAGCCGAAGAATTATGAGCCTGTTTTAAGTCACGGTGATTTCTGCCTGCCTAATGTGTTTTTAAAGGACGGAAAGGTAGCTGGATTTATCGATTTGGGCGATACGGGAACAGGCGATAAATGGAGGGATATTGCACTTCTTTACAGAAGCCTCAAGTGGAATTTTGACGGAACTTTCGGCGGAAAGGTTTATGAAAATTTCAGTCCCGATATGCTTTTTGACTATCTTAAAATTACTCCCGATTACCAAAAACTCAGGTATTACATTCTTCTTGATGAACTTTTTTGATAAACGGGTTGATGTTAAAGTGATAATGAAAAGGGTACCGAGTTTTTACTCGATACCCTTTAGTGTTTAATTAAAACTTCAGCGACACCGCATAAACGAAGCTTTTAGTGTGAATCTCCTTGAAGCCTGCCGTCCGCTCAAAAGTAATAACTTTTCACGACAGAGAAAAAAGGCAGAGGAGGGTCCAGCGACACCGCTGGTTAAAAGTTTTTCTTTCGCCACACTGACGGCGACATAAGAATTAGAAGCGGGAAGCATTCAAGACGTCCCAGAAGCATATCAACAGTAAGCGTCAGCTTTGACAGGTCATTTAAAAATCCGAAGTTTTCGGTAGGACCAACACGATTGAGCCCCGGACCGATGTTGTTTATACAGGTTGTGACAGATGTGAAGTTTGTTGTGAAATCCGCTCCGTTAAGTGAAACTATCAAAAGCGAAATAAATATCAGAAAAATATAGATAATAAGGTATGTCTGAACACCATGAACAACGTTTATATCAAGTGCCTTATCTTCTGATTTAACAATGTTTACAGAGTTTGGGTGAATGGTTTTCTTGATGCTTTTTACACCACTCTTGAACATAATAATAACTCTTGAAACTTTAAATCCACCACCTGTAGAACCTGCGCAGGCACCGATATACATAAGAACAATCAGTATTGTCTGTGAAAAAGCAGGCCATACGTTAAAGTCGGCAGTACCAAATCCTGTCGAAGTCATAATCGAACCAACCTGGAAAAATGCGTATCTGAAGCTCTTGCCCAGAGATTCATAAGTCGGATAAATATTTGCCATAATGAGCAGTGTTGCGATGGTAATAAGTGCAAAATATGTTTTAAGCTCCGTATTCTTAAAAACTTCCTTGAAACGTCTTATAAGAATGAAGTAGTAAAGGCTGAAATTAACGCCGAAAAGAATCATCATTATAGTAAGTACATATTCAATATATGCCGAATTATAATATCCGATACCTGCGTTTTTAACACTGAAACCACCTGTGCCGGCTGTTCCCATTGCGTGACAAACGCTGTCAAAGAGTGGCATTCCGCCCAAAAGGAGAAGAACAATCGTTACTAATGTAAGTACTGCATAAATGATATAGAGGTATGCCGCACTGTTTTTTCCCTTAGGAACGATTTTTCCTACCTGTGGGCCTGCACATTCAGCCTGCATAAGATGCATTGCGTGATTTGATGAAGGGAGAATTGCAATCATCAGAACAAGTACTCCCATACCGCCTACCCAGTGAGTAAAGCTTCTCCAGAAAAGCATTCCTTGTGAAAGTGCTTCTACGTTTGAAAGTATGGTAGCACCCGTTGTGGTAAATCCGGAAACGCTCTCAAAAACAGCGTCCATAAAGTGTGGGATTTCGCCACTGAAATAAAAAGGAAGCGCACCCAGCAAAGGATATATTACCCACAAAAGAGCAACTATAACAAGTCCCTCTCTTGCATACATCTGTTTGTTTTTAGGCTTGATAACTGCAAGAGGTACAGAAACAATTCCCACCACAAGTCCTATAATAAGAAAAATCAGCATCGTGTGGGTTTCGCCATAATAAAGGCTCACAAAGGACGGTATCAAAAACATTGCCGAGCCTACAAGTAGCGCTTTTGACAAATAGTGAAAAACTATGGATTTATTCATAAAAATCTCCTGTTATACGTTATAAAAGAATATCCCTGATATCCGAAATATGATGCTCTTTTGTAACTATAACAACAGCATCACCAAGCTGAATAGAATCATCACCGTTAGGAATAATTACCTCACGCTTTCTGATGATAGCGCAGATAAGAATGTTTTCCTTAAGTTTCAGGTCCTTAAAGGAAATCCCCACAACGTCAGGAATGTTATCCCTGATGTTGAATTCAATAGCTTCAACCTGATTTCCGACAAGATTATAAAGGGATTCTATATTACTTTCAGAAGTGTTTTCCTGTGAACGTACATAGCTTAAAATGTTGCTTGAGGTAATATTCTTAGGAGAAATAAGACAGTCAAGCCCCAGCTGTGAAGCAAGCTTGATATAGCTTTCGTCATTAACCTTTGTAATAACCTTTGTTCCGGTATTGTTTTTAGCATAAAGGCTCATAAGAATATTCTGTTCATCAAAGCCTGTAAGTGCAACAAATGAGTCTGCGTCCATAATTCCTTCTTCCATAAGAAGGTCTTCGACAGCACCGTTTCCGTGAATGATTACTGCCTTAGGTATAAGCTCAGCAAGCTCCTGACACAAATCATAATCCTTTTCAATAATCTTTACTCTCATACCGATATTGATAAGCTGATTTGCAAGGTATACGCAGATTTTTCCACCGCCTACTATCATAACGGTCTTAACCTTGTCCTTCATAACACCGCTTGAACGGAAAAATCTTTCGATATCCTTGTGAGAAGCCGCAAGGTGAATTCTGTCGCCTGCCTGAAGCACAAAGTCACCGGTCGGGATAAACACCTCGTCGTTTCTGACAACGGCACAAATGAGGAATTTCAACTTTGTCTTTTTATATATGTCAATAAGACTAAGGTCAGCAATAAGAGAGTTTTCCGGAATAACGTGTTCAACAAGCTCAACACGTCCCTTTTCAAAAACCTCAACCTTTACAGCTGACGGAAAAACAAGGATACGTCTTATTTCGTCGGCAGTATTTCTCTCAGGGTTAATAACCATTGAGAGTCCCAAATCGTCTTTGATAAGGTCAATCTGTTTGTAATATTCAGGATTTCTCACACGGGAAATTGTCTTTTTACAGCCGAGCTTTCTTGCAATAAGACAGCACATCATATTAAGCTCGTCAAAAGGTGTTGTGGCAACAAGAAGGTCAGCCTTGTTTACTCCTGCTTCCTTCTGAACCTCTGCGGTAGCACCGTTCCCTTCAATGCACATCAAATCCTGACTATTCTGGGATTTTGAAATAGCCGAAGCATCACAGTCAACGATTGTAATATTATGACCTTCGTTTACGAGCATTGAGCTGAGATTCTTACCGATTTTACCATTACCAACAACTACAATATCCATAATAAATTACTTCCTATGAATTATTCTTGATTTTAATAATTATATCACTACACACCACAAATGTCAATTAAATTTGACCATTTTAAAAAAGTATGATACAATCAAAAAAATGTAAAAAAAAGGAGTGAAATTATGAAAAGAATTGAAAAAGGTGATATTGTAAAACATTTTAAAAGGGAGCTTTCAGACACCACTCTGAATCCCCATATTTATCTTTATGAGGTCATAGGTGAGGCTATGCACACCGAAACAGAAGAAAGACTTATAATCTACAAAGCACTTTACGGTGATAAAAAATGTTATGCAAGACCTTATGAGGATTTCTTTTCTGAGGTTGACAGAGAAAAATATCCGCAAATTACACAAAAATTACGGTTTGAAAGGGTTTTTGTTGTTGACAATGGAGAAAATCTGTGATACAATCCTTTTACAAGAAAATCTAAATAGTAAAAAGGAGGGCTTATGAAAAAAGTAATTGTTATCAAAAACCTATGCAAAAGCTATGGAAAAGTCAAGGCTGTAAACGACATCAGCTTTGATGTAATGGAAGGCGAAATTTTTGCATTTATCGGTCCTAACGGTGCAGGGAAATCAACTACGATAAGAACTCTTCTCGGGCTTATAAAAGCCGACAAAGGAGAGGTAAGGGTAATGGGACTTCCTTTCAAAAAGTCAAAAACATACCTTAAAGACATAGGCTATCTCCCGTCTGAAGCTATTTTCTATAATAATATGCGTGTAGGAGAGGTTATTACCTATTCGGCAAAGCTCAGAGGAGTTGACTGCACAGATGAGGCAAGACGACTTTGTGAGATTTTTGAGGTTGACACTAAAAAGCGTGTTGACCAGCTTTCTCTGGGAAACAGAAAAAAGCTGGGTATTATCTGCGCTATGCAGCACAAGCCTAAGCTATACATAATGGACGAGCCTACAAGCGGACTTGACCCGCTTATGCAGAAGGAATTTTTCAAGCTTATTCACAGCCGTCAGCAGGAGGGCGCTACAGTATTTTTATCTTCTCACGTTTTGTCAGAGGTGCAGAATAATTGCGATAAGGCGGCCATCATAAAAGAGGGCAAAATTGTTGCGGTTGACAGCATTGAACAGCTGGCAAAGAGAAACAGTGCCAAAAAGGTTACTCTTCGTGGGGTTACCGACCTTCCTTATGGTATAGAATACACTCCTGACAGTGAGGGCGAAGACTGGATTTCGTTCTTTTATAACGGTGAAATCAAGAAGCTTATTTCACAGCTTGGAAGAATGAAAATAACCGACCTCACCATTACCGAGCCGGACCTTGAAGAAGTGTTTATGCACTATTATAAGTAGGAGGTGGATTATGGTAGTACTTAGAAAAGAACTCAAAAAGGGTGCAAGAGGGTTTATAGTGTGGACTCTTGCGATTACCTTTATGCTTGTAGTGTGTATCGTAATCTATCCTGAAATGAAAGGCGAAATAGAAGGAGTGCAAGATATTTTTTCCAATATGGGTGCTTTTTCTGACGCTTTTGGAATGAACCAGCTTAATTTTGGTACGCTTATAGGATATTACGGAATCGAATGTGGAAATACTCTTGGAATGGGCGGAGGATTTTTTGCGGCAATCATCGGTATTTCTATTCTCTCAAAGGAAGAAAAAAACCGTACTGCGGAGTTTCTTCTTACCCACCCGATAAGAAGAAGCAGAGTTATTGTAGAAAAGCTATTTGCTGTTCTGATTCAGGTTGTTATTTTCAATTTGTTTGTAACAGCTATGGGTTATCTCACTATAAAGATTATAGGCGAAAGCGTTCCGGATAAGGAATTTTTACTTATCCATATGGGATATTTCCTCTTACAGCTTGAAATCGCACTTATCTGCTTCGGATTTTCTGCCTTTATAAAGCGAGGCGGAGTTGCTATCGGGGTAGGATTTGCAACCTTTATGTATTTCGCAAATCTTCTCAGCAACATTACAGAAAAAACAGAATTTTTAAAATACATAACACCGTTTGCATATGCTGACCCTGCTTCAATCGTTTCAGACAGGGCACTTGATGTGTTCCTTGTGACGTTGGGAATGTGCTATGCGGTATTGGCTGTATTGATAGGATTTCTCAGATATTCAGAGAAGGATATTGCTTCGTAATTTGGTTATAAACCATCGGAAAGCTATTGACTTCTTTATAAATAATGTAATATAATAATATATATAAAAATCAGGAGGTTGTTTATTATGAGCAATAAATATGCAGGTACAAAAACAGAAAAGAATCTTGAAGCAGCTTTTGCAGGCGAATCTCAGGCAAGAAACAAGTATACATACTTTGCTTCAGTTGCAAAGAAGGAAGGCTATGAGCAGATTGCTGCACTCTTCTTAAAGACTGCTGACAACGAAAAGGAACACGCAAAAATGTGGTTCAAGGAGCTTAACGGAATCGGCGATACAGCTCAGAATCTCGGCGCTGCTGCTGACGGTGAAAACTATGAATGGACAGATATGTACGAAGAGTTTGCCAAGACTGCTGAAGAAGAAGGCTTCAAGGAGCTTGCTATCAAGTTCAGAATGGTAGCTGCTATTGAAAAGCACCACGAAGAAAGATACAGAGCGCTTCTTAAGAATGTTGAAACTGCAGAAGTATTTGAAAAGAGTGAAGTAAAGGTATGGGAATGCCGTAACTGTGGTCACATTGTTGTCGGCACAAAGGCACCAAAGCTTTGCCCGACCTGTCTCCACCCACAGAGCTACTTTGAAGTACACGCTGAAAATTATTGATTTAATTGACAGTTGACAATTGACAATTGACAATTATTGTGTCGGCTTCGCCGACGGATTAAAAACTAAACTCACTATCGTAAAATCGGTAGTGAGTAATTTTTTTATCCGTTGCCGAATACAACACCTCCATTGTGCATTATGCATTGTGCATTGGAAAACCGTCACCTTTGCTTTAACCTTAGGTTATATCATAATAACTATTGTATATAGTACGCCTACTTGACAAATGTGCTGAAAGTTTGATATTATTAACTTGTATGCTTTTATCATTTAAATTGGAGGAAAAATAATGAAAATCAGCTTTTCAACACTTGCTTGCCCTGATTTTTCGTGGACAGACATTTATTCCATGGCATCAGACCTCGGCTTTAACGGAATTGAAGTAAGAGGACTTGGAGACCAGATTTATTCTGTTAAAGCAAAGCCTTTTACCGATGAAAATATCGACAAGACTATTGCAAAGCTCAACAGACTTAAGCTGGAGATTCCTTGTCTTTCAAGTGGCTGTTGTCTGAAATTCTTTGACAAGCACAATGAAACTGTTGAAGAAATCACACAGTACGCTGTGCTTGCAAACAAGCTCGGCACATCATATATCAGAATTTTGGCTGACCTTGACCCTGCACCTGCTGACGAAATCGACGACGAAAAGATTGCAGAGGTTTTAAAGGAAATTGCACCTATCGGCGAAAAGTATAACGTAACACTTCTTGTCGAAACAAACGGTGTTTACGCTGATACAAAGAGACTGAGAAAACTTCTTGATGCTGTAAATTCAAAGTGGATTGCGGCACTCTGGGATATGCACCATCCATACAGATATATGGGTGAAACAGGTGAACAGACTGTTGAAAATCTCGGAGATTACATAAAGTATATCCACGTTAAGGATTCTGTAATGGAAGACGGAAAGCTTAGCTACAAGCTTATGGGCGAGGGAGACATTCCTATCGGACAGATGCTTTCAGCTTTGCAGAAAATCGGATACGACGGCTATATTTCTCTTGAATGGGTCAAGAGATGGGCTAAGGACCTTTATGCGGCAGGAATTGTATTCCCACAGTTTGCAAACTATATGAGACCTTATCTCATGGCAAAAAAGAGCAAGCTTCAGATTGACGCAAGAGGCACAGGCTATTATCCGTGGCCAAAGGAAACTATCATTGACGAAACCTTCCCTGATGTTCTGGACAGAATCTGTGAGGAATTCCCTGAGCAGTACGCTTTCAGATATACAGAGCTTGACTACACAAGAACATATCCTGAATTCCGTGAGGACGTAAGACGTTTTGCAAGAGCACTTATCGCTATGGGCGTTAAGAAGGGCGACCACGTTGCTATCTGGGCTACAAACGTACCTGCCTGGTATATTACCTTCTGGGCTTGTACAACTATCGGTGCAGTTCTTGTTACTGTAAACACTGCATATAAAATCCACGAGGCTGAATACCTTCTCAACCAGTCGGATACACATACACTTGTTATGATTGACGGATTTAAGGACAGCGACTACGTTGGTATTATGAAGGAGCTTTGTCCTGAGCTTTCAGGATGCAATCCGGGGGAACTCAAATCAAGAAGACTTCCGTTTTTGAAGAATATCATTACAACAGATTCAAAGCAGGACGGCTGTTTCACATGGGATGAAGCTATGGCACTTGCTGACAAGGTCGATGAAAGCGAAGTTGACAAGATGAGAGCTAAAATCGACAAGCACGATGTTGTAAATATGCAGTACACTTCAGGAACAACAGGTTTTCCTAAGGGCGTTATGCTGACACACTACAACGTTGTCAATAACGGTAAGGCTATCGGCGACTGTATGGACCTTTCCACATACGACAGAATGATGATTCAGGTGCCGATGTTCCACTGCTTCGGAATGGTACTTGCAATGACAGCAAGCGTTACACACGGTGTAACAATGAGCCCTATTCCTGCATTTTCACCAAGAAAGGGACTTGCTTGTATCAACAAGGAAAAGATTACAGCATTCCACGGTGTACCTACAATGTTTATTGCAATGCTCGGTCACGAGGATTTTGAAAAGACAGATTTTTCAAATATGAGAACAGGTATTATGGCTGGTTCACCTTGTCCTATCAAGACAATGCAGGAAGTTATCGAAAAGATGCATATGCCTGAAATCTGTATCACATACGGACAGACTGAGGCTTCACCTGCTACAACAATGAGCAAGACTACCGACAGCATTGAAACACGAGTAAACACTGTCGGCGGACCTATTTTCGGTGTTGAATGTAAGATTGTTGACCCTGAAACAGGCGAAGAGCTTGGCGACAATATGGACGGAGAATTCTGCGCAAGAGGCTACAACATTATGAAGGGCTACTACAAGATGCCTGAAGCTACTGCAAATGCAATCGACGAGGACGGCTGGCTTCACTCGGGCGACCTTGCAAGAAGAACTCCTGAGGGCAACTACAAGATTACCGGAAGAATAAAGGATATGATTATCCGTGGCGGTGAAAACATCTATCCTAAGGAAATAGAGGAATTTTTCTACACAAGCCCTAAGGTAAAGGATGTTCAGGTTATCGGCGTTCCTGACAAGGATTACGGCGAAGAAATTATGGCTTGTATCGTTCTTAAGCCGGGCGAAGAGGCAACTGTTGAGGAAATGAAGAAGTTTGCCCTTGACCACATGGCAAAGCACAAGGTTCCGAGATATATCGCTTTTGTTGACGGCTTCCCTATGAATGCGGCAGGAAAAATCCTCAAGTACAAGATGAGAGAATGGGCTGTTGAACATCTTAATCTCCAGGACGCAAGCAAAATCGTAACAGCTTAGCAAACGTGACGTTTGCATCCTCCTCTGCCACATATCCGTTTGTTCGGGACTTGAATTTTGAGTTGTGGCAGGGCTCTCGCCTCGCTAAAGCTCGGCTTAAAAAGCGAGGGCAAAAGGTTTTTTCAATGCACAATGCACCATTTAGGTGTTGCCTTCGACAACGAATTTAAAAACTAAGTCCCCACAATTTGTGGGGATTTTCTTTTGTTTGAGAGAAAAATGTCGAATTTGGTTGACATCAGCGCTTTGATGTGCTAAAATGTATCTTAGTTGACTTTTAGAAATAATTAGGAGTGAAATTTTGATGATTTGGGCAAAGGAAGAAACACTTTCCCGTCAGGAAATAGAAGCTATTCAGCTTGAAAAATTAAAAAAGCTTGTAGCGAGAGTTTATGAAAAGGTAGCACCATACAGAGAAAAGATGGACGCTATCGGACTTAAGCCTGAGGATATTAAGTCCCTTGATGATTTAAAAAAGCTTCCGTTTACAACTAAACAGGATATGAGAGATACATACCCATTCGGACTTTTTGCTGTTGACAAGAGCGAGCTTGTGAGAATTCACGCTTCTTCTGGTACTACGGGAAAGCCTACTGTTGTTGGCTACACAAAGAACGATATTGAAATGTGGAGCGAATGTGTTGCAAGACTTGCTGTTGCAGGTGGAGCAACTAAAGAAGATATGTGTCAGATTTGCTTTGGCTACGGAATGTTCACCGGCGCTCTCGGACTTCACAAGGGACTCGAAAGAGTGGGTGGCTGTATTATTCCGTCGTCGTCAGGAAATACAGAAAAGCAGATTATGTATATGAAGGATTACGGAACAACCTTGCTGGTTGCTACACCTTCTTATGCTTTGAGAATAGGCGAGGTTGCTCAGCAGATGGGACTTGACCCACAGAAAGACCTGAGCATCAAGACGGCTCTTGTTGGTAGTGAGCTTATGACAGAGCCGATGAGAGCTGAAATGAAAAAGCTCTTTGGTGAAAATCTTGTCGTTACTCAGAACTACGGAATGAGCGAGCTTTGTGGACCTGGTGTTTCAGGCGAATGTACTGAGCTTTGTGGAATGCACGTAAACGAGGACCACTTTATTGCTGAAATCATCGACCCTAAGACGGGCGAAGTCCTCCCTGCAGGCGAAAAGGGTGAACTTGTTGTTACCTGCCTTTCTAAGGAGGCATTGCCACTTATCCGTTACAGAACAAGAGATATTACAAGACTTATGTATGAGCCTTGTAAGTGTGGAAGAACTACCGTCAGAATGGAAAATATGAGCGGAAGAACAGACGATATGCTTAAAATCAGAGGCGTAAACGTGTTCCCGAGCCAGATTGAAGAGGTCCTTCTTAAAACTGAGGAAATCGGTCCTCACTATGAAATTATCGTTGACAGAAAAAATCATTCGGATATTCTTACAATCAGAGTTGAGCTTGCACCTGCAAGTATGACAGACGATTTTGCTGAGCTTGAAAAAATCAGAACAAAGCTCAGAAGTGCTTTGAGAACAATGCTCGGACTTGACGCAATTATCCAGCTTGAATCTCCAAACACACTTCAGAGATTTGAGGGCAAGGCAAAGAGAGTTACCGATAACAGAAAGAAAGACTGAGAAAGGTCGGTGGGATTATGAAACAGCTTACAGTTTTTATTGAAAACAGACTGGGACGACTTGAAGAGGTTACGGATATTCTTTCAAAAAATAACGTAAATATTATATGTATAAGTCTTGCTGATACCAGCGACTACGGAATGCTCAGAATGATAGTTTCACAGCCTGATGTTGCTGTTGAAGCATTGCAGAATAACGGCTTTTCAGCAATGCTTACAGATGTTATCGGGCTCAAGCTTCCACATCATTTCGGCACACTTAAAAATGTCAGTGGAATTTTAAGCGCAAACGGACTTGATATAAGATATATGTATGCCCTTACCTCAGGGGAAAACGCTGCGATTGTTTTAAAGACTTCCGATAACGAAAAGACAAGGGAAGTTTTAGGAGAAAAGTACGAGTTTCTCCGTGCAGAAGAGGCTTATAATATGTAATTATTCAGGAAGCTGTTTTTTGACAGCTTCCGTGAAATTTGGTCAAATCGCTTTAAGAGTTTAAAGCATAACAAATTAAAAGCATAACAACTTTAAAGCGGACAGAAAGGACAGTTTTTTATGTTATTGTGGGTAATTTTAATTGTTTATCTTGCAGTAATGGTGGGAATAGGCTTTTATTGTAAGAACAAGACAAAAAATGTAGCAGATTTTGTTCTTGGTGGCAGAAGTATCGGACCTTGGTTTACTGCCTTTGCATACGGAACAAGCTACTTTTCGGCAGTAGTTTTTATCGGATATGCGGGACAGTTCGGCTGGCTTTACGGTGCGGCAGCCACATGGATTGGTATTGGAAATGCACTTATCGGCTCACTTCTTGCATGGGTTGTGCTTGGAAAAAGAACAAGAATTATGTCAAAGCATCTTGGCACATCAACAATGCCTGAGTTTTTTGAAAAGCGTTACTGCTCAAAGAAGCTCAAGCTGGCTGCGGCTGTAATCGTGTTTATTTTCCTTATTCCTTATACAGCATCAGTTTATAACGGACTTTCAAGACTTTTTGAATCGGCTTTCCATATTCCGTATGAGGCTTGTATTCTCATTATGGCTGTGTTTACAGCAATTTATGTTATCGTTGGTGGCTATCACGCAACAGCACTTAACGATTTTATTCAGGGAATTATTATGCTTGTTGGTATTGCAGCAGTAGTTATCTGTGTTGTTGCAAACAAGGGTGGACTTTCAGAGGCTATGTCAGCTTTGGGAAATACCCCTGACTCAGCAGGAAATACAGGCACTCTCAATTCTATTCTCGGACCTGACCCGATTAACCTTATCGGTGTAGTTATTCTTACATCACTTGGCACATGGGGGCTTCCGCAGATGGTACAGAAATTCTATGCTATCAAGGACGACAGTGCTATCAAGAGAGGAACAATTATTTCAACAATTTTTGCGCTTGTTGTTGCAGGCGGTTCGTATTTCATCGGTGGTTTTGGAAGAATCTATGCTACAACTGATGCTGCTGACCAGACAAAGAGCATTATCACTGTTATAAAGGGTAAGCCTGAATACGACGCTATTGTTCCGGCGATGATGAACGAAGCACTTCCTGAGCTTCTTCTCGGTGTAGTTATTGTGCTTGTACTTTCAGCTTCAATGTCAACACTTTCATCACTTGTACTTACTTCAAGCTCAACTATGACAATCGATATGATTAAGCCTTTCAAAAAGGATTTTGACGACAAAAAGCAGGTATTCTATATGCGTGTGCTTATCGTTATGTTCCTTGGCTTCTCTGTAATTCTTGCAATGAACAAAAACGCATATATTACAACTCTTATGTCAATTTCATGGGGCGCTCTGGCAGGCTCATTCCTTGCACCGTTTATGTGGGGACTCTTTATGAAGAAGATTTCAAAGATAGCGGTTATTACATGCTTTGTGTGGGGAGTTGGCGTGACAGTTGTTCATACAGCACTTTTCAGCATGGGCTGGTTCCCTGAAGTAGTTGAAAAGGTAGCTTCTCTCGGCTGGAAGCTTAACATTATGTCGCCACTTAACTGCGGAGCATTTACTATGGTTTCGGCACTGATTATCTGTCCGCTTGTAAGCCTCTTTACAATGAAAAAAGACGGCAGCGAAATGAGAAACGCAAACAAGGTTTTCAAGTGTATTGAAAATCAGTAAAAATCAAGGCGGGTCAAGGACGTTGCAACAGTCAGGGTTATACTTGACAAGTGGTTTTGGTTGTGTTATACTAATTAGGATATTTAAAGGCTATGACTGAGATTTTCAGTAGATAGGGATTTGGATTTTCAGAGAGCGGTTTTTTAGCTGTGATAACCGTATTTCCACCCGTAATCGAATTTCGCCTCACGAGCCGTCTGTGAAAAGCAGAATGTAACCACTGCATTAAAGTGGATTAGAGTGGCGTGTGTTATTTTAAGCATACGCAATTTGAGTGGTACCACGGATACTTTTCCGTCTCATGTTTTTTAGCATGGGACGGTTTTTTATTGTGGAAATTTGTTGAAAGGAAAAGAGTTATGGACGAAAAAATTATTGACCTTAAAAAAGAACTTGACGGCGAGCTTTCAGCTTGTGAAAATGTTGCTGACCTTGAAAATATCAGAGTCAAGTATCTTGGCAAAAAGGGAAGCGTTACCGATTTGCTTAAGGAAATGAAGAATTTATCAAACGAAGAGAAAAAGACTTTCGGACAGAAAGTAAATGAACTTAAAAATGAGGTTTCTGATAAGATTACTGAAAGAATGAACGACCTCAAAAAGAAAGAACTTGAAAAAGAACTTAACGCCATGCCGGAATTTGACGTGTCAATGCCACCAAGCCTTGACAGAGGTTCATACCACCCTATCACACTTGTTCAGAGACAGTGTGAGGCTGTTTTTAAGTCAATGGGCTTTGCTGTTGAGGATTATAGCGAGGTTGTTACCGACTACGAATGCTTTGAAGCACTTAATATTCCAAAGCACCACCCTGCAAGAGATATGCAGGATACTTACTACCTTGAAAACGGCCAGCTTCTGAAGTCACATACTTCTGCTGCACAGAACGCTATCTATAAGAAGTATAAGGACGCACTTGTTAACGAAGGTAAGCCAATCAAGGCTATTTTCCCTGGAAGATGTTTCAGAAATGAGGCTACTGACGCTTGCCACGAAAATACATTTTTCCAGATGGAAGGCGTAATGGTTGATAAGGATATTTCAATTTCAAGCCTTATTTTCTTTATGAAAACAATGCTTTCAGAAGTGTTCAAGAAGGATATCAAGGTAAGACTCCGTCCTGGATTTTTCCCATTCGTAGAACCTGGATTTGAGCTTGATATAAGCTGTCTTATCTGTGGTGGCGACGGCTGTCCTTCATGTAAGCATAGTGGCTGGCTTGAGCTTTGTCCTTGTGGAATGATTCACCCTGAGGTTTTAAAGGCAGGAGGAATTGACCCTGAGGAATATACAGGCTTTGCATTCGGACTCGGCCTTACAAGACTTGCTATGATGAAGTACGGAGTAAAGGATATCCGTGACCTTAATAGTGGAAGCCTTAAAAGCCTTTCACAGTTTACTGATGACGAATAGGGAGGGTTTTTAATATGTTATTGTCTATGAACTGGATTTCAGACTTTGTTGATTTGACAGGTCTTGATAAACTTAAACTTATCAGTCAGTTTTCACTTTCAACTGCTGAGGTTGAAAACGAAATTTTCTTTAAGGGAAGCGATATCAGTGGTATCGTTGTAGCTGAAATCAAATCGGTTGAAGAACACCCTGAAAGCAAAAAGCTTCACCTTTTAAAGGTTGACGCAGGCGACGGAGCACTTACTGACGTTGTTTGTGGCGCACCTAACGTAAGAGTTGGTATGAAAACTGCTTTTGCTAAGGTTGGCGCTAAAATCGGCGAAATCGAAATTACACCAAGAAAGCTTGCAGGATATACTTCAAACGGTATGTGCTGCAGCGAAAGAGAAGTTGGTATCAGCGACGAACATAGCGGTATTATGGATATTACTGAAGATGTTGCACTTGGTACTGATATCAAGGACCTTTATCAGATTGAGGATATTATTTTTGAGGTTGACAATAAGTCACTTACAAACCGTCCTGACCTCTGGGGACACTACGGTATCGCAAGAGAATTTGCAGCACTTGCAGGCAGAGAATTAAAGCCTATCGAGGGCGTTGACCTTTCTCAGTATAAGGACCTCCCACAGATTGATATGAAAATTCTCGACCCACTTTGTCAGAGATATTCCTGCTTGCAGGTTGAAAACATCACTAAGAATGTAAGCCCTGTAAATATGAGAATCAGACTTTTCTACTGTGGAATGAGAGCTATAAATCTTCTCGCTGACCTTACAAACTACCTTATGCTTGAAATGGGACAGCCAATGCACGCTTTCGACTCAAGAAAGGTTTCAAAACTCAGAATAAAGAGATTTGACGAAGCGTTTAAATTCCAGACTCTTGACGGCGTTGAAAGAAATATTGACGAAAATACTCTTATGATTTGTAACGATAATACCCCTGTTGCTATTGCTGGTATTATGGGTGGTCTTGACAGCGAAATCGTTGAGGATACAACAACACTTACCCTCGAATCAGCTACCTTTGACCCTGTTTCAATCAGAAAGTCAACTGTAAGACTCGGACATAGAACAGACGCTTCTATGAGATATGAAAAGTCACTTGACCCTGAAATGACAGTTACAGCCATCGCAAGATTTGTTAAGCTTCTTCTCGATATCGACAGCGAAGTAAAGGTTGTTTCTTCACTTACTGACGAATACGCTTTTAAGTATGAAACAAGAAACTTAAGCTTTGATAAGAAATTCGTTGACAAGTATACCGGTATTGAAATTTCTAATGATACAATCGTTAAAACCCTCATTTCACTTGGCTTTGATGTTAAAAACAAAGGCGACAACTTTGATGTGACAGTTCCAAGCTGGAGAGCTACAAAGGACGTTACAATCAAGGCTGATATTATCGAAGAAATCACAAGAATTTACGGCTATGATAACTTTGATGTTCACACAGCTAAAGCACCTCTTTATCCTGTAAGAGCTGATATTGAAAAGTCAGTTGAGGATAAGATGAAGGACATTCTCGTTAAGAGATATTCAATGCACGAGCTTCACTCTTATGTATGGGCATATTATGACGAATATAAGGCTCTCGGTATCGAAATTGAGGATAATATCAAGCTTGTAAATGCTACAAACCCTAATATCGAAACTATCCGTAAGTCAATTATTCCGACACAGCTTTGTCAGGTTAAATACAACACACAGTTTGCTGCTGACTTTGGCGTGTTTGAAGTAGGCAGAGTTATAAATGGCGTTAAGGCTGATAACCTCTGCGACGAAAAGAAAAAACTTGCTGTTACACTTTTCTCAAAAACAAAGAGCGTAGAAGAGCTTTATTTCGAGCTTATCAACAGACTTTCAGTAATGGCTGACGACATCAAGCACGAGGCACTTTCATTTGAAAAGATGGAGGCTACACATTCATATCAGCATATCAAGAATCTTAACGCTGTTATCTGTGGTGGCGTGAATATCGGTGAAATCGGCGTTGTTCACCCACTTGTTTCCAAGAAGATTGACAAAAAGGCAAGCATTGTTTATGCTGAAATCGACGTAAATGCATTTGCGAATATCCAGAATGCAAGCATCAAGTACGAAGAACCAAGCAGATTCCCTGAAATGGAAATCGACCTTTCGTTTATTTCACAGAGCTTTGCACCTGTGTCAGATGCTATCAAGAACGCTAACTGCGAACTTATCAAAAAGGTAAGCGTAATTGACGTTTACGCTGACGAAACAGGTAAGTCAATTACTACAAGACTTGTTTTCTCACACCCTGAAAGAACACTTACAAGAGAAGAGGTAATGGCTGTCTGTGACGGTATTATCGCAAAACTTGAAGCGGAAGGAATTGCTTTGAAGAAATAATGCACGATGCACAATTTAAGCGTACAGATTTTTCTGTACGCTTTTTTGTTCTGAAATGGCGATAAAGAGATTATTAACGAGTAAAATTTCAGTAAATGCGTTGATTTAAATGCTTTTTGGTAGTATAATATATATAATAGCGAAAAAATTCTTTCAGAAAGGATTTGATATATATGAGAAAAACAAAAATCGTATGCACAATCGGCCCATCAACTGACAACGATGACGTAATGCGTCAGCTTATGAAAGCAGGAATGAATGTTGCACGTTTTAATTTTTCCCACGGAGAACACGAAACCCACAAGGCACGCTACGAGCAGATTGTAAAGCTTCGTGAAGAGCTTGCACTGCCTGTTGCCACACTTATGGATACAAGAGGTCCTGAAATCAGACTCAAGAAATTCAAAGACAATAAGCCTGTTGAAATTTTTGACGGAGATACCTATACACTCACCATAAACGAGGTTGAGGGAACGAATGAGATTTGCTCGGTTACCTTCCAGAATCTTCCTAAGGATATTTCTGTGGGAACACATATCCTCATAAACGACGGAGCTATTGAAATGATTGCCGAAAAAATTACAGGTACAGATGTAATCTGTAAGGTTACAAGAGGCGGTGTGCTTTCAAACAACAAGGGAATAAATATTCCGGGTGCAAAGCTTTCAATGCCTTACGTCAGCGACGCCGACATGAATGACCTCGAATTTGCGGCTAAAATCGGTTTTGACTTTATTGCGGCTTCCTTTGTAAGAAGCGCTGCCGATATCAATTACCTCAGAAAGCTAACAAAGAGTCTCGGCTGGTACAATCCACGCATTATCGCTAAAATCGAAAACAGCGAGGGCGTTGAGAATATCGACGAAATCTTAGAGGCTGCCGACGGGATTATGATTGCAAGAGGAGATATGGGCGTTGAAATCCCATTTGAACAGATTCCTGCAATTCAAAAAGAGCTTATCAAAAAGGGTTACAGAGCAGGAAAGCAGGTTATCACTGCAACACAGATGCTTGAATCTATGATTAAGAATTCACGTCCTACAAGAGCGGAAATCACCGACGTTGCAAACGCAATTTACGACGGAACATCTGCAATTATGCTTTCGGGCGAAACTGCCGCAGGTGACTATCCTGTTGAAGCTGTAAAAACAATGGCACTTATTGCAAGCACAACAGAAGATGATATAAACTACGTTACCCGCTTTGAAAAGGCAGGGGATATTTCAAACCTTTCGATTACTGACGCTATTTCTCACGCAACAGTAACTACTGCCCACGACCTTAATGCGGCGGCAATTATTACTGTTACCAAAACTGGAAAAACTGCAAGAATGATTTCAAAATACCGTCCGAATTGCCCTATTGTAGGCTTTTCGACAGACGAAACAGCCTGCCGACAGCTAAATCTCAGCTGGGGAGTTTTGCCGGGCATTGTTGATGAGCAGGAAAACACCGACGACCTTCTTAACCACGCTGTTTCAAAAGCGTTGGAATACGGCTATGTAAATCACGGAGACCTTGTTGTGCTTACAGCAGGAGTACCTCTTGGTGTTCCGGGAGCAACAAATCTTCTGAAGGTTCAGTATGTAGAATAAAAAACAGGAGGATACGCTTTTTGCGTAAAAACAAAATGAAAAAAGGACTTATTATGGAAGGCGGCGGTATGCGTGGAATGTTTACCGCAGGCGTTACCGATGTATTGATGGAAAACGGAATAGAATTCGACGGAGCTATCGGTGTTTCGGCAGGGGCTTGCTTTGGCTGTAATTACAAATCACGTCAGCCGGGAAGAGCAATTAGATATAATATGGAATACTGCCGTGACAAGCGTTTCTGTAGTATGTGGTCATGGATTTTTACAGGTGATGTTTTCGGAGCAGATTTCTGCTACCGTGAAATCCCTGACGAGCTTGATATTTTTGATACTGACGCTTTTGAAAAAAATCCTATGGAATTTTATGTTGTCTGTACCGACGTTGAAACAGGAAAGGCACTTTATTATCGTTGTAAAGACGGTAAGAAGCGTGACGTTAAATTCATAAGAGCGTCGGCTTCTATGCCACTTGCCTCGAGAGTTGTGGAGATAGGGAAATACAAGCTCCTTGACGGCGGGGTTGCTGATTCTGTGCCTTTGAAATTCTTTGAGAAAAAGGGCTACGACAAGAATATCGTTGTGCTGACACGTCCTGACGATTATGTAAAGGGCCCTAACAAGCTCATGCCACTTATCAGGGTGGTACTTAAAAAATACCCAAAAATCATTGAGGCTATGGAAAAACGCCACGAAATGTATAACGAAACCATTGAATACATAAGAGAAAAGGAGAAAAAAGGAGAAATCCTTGTTATACGTCCTGACAGCGACGTGGGAATAAAGCAGATTGAAAAAAATCCTGATAAGCTTTATGAGGTTTACCTGATGGGACGTGCCCACGCAGAAAGACAGCTTGAGGATATTGTAAAATTTCTTTCGGAATAAAAAAAGAAGGTCGGCAGGGGACAGTGGCCGACCTTTGTAATAAGTGAAGATGATGGCACTCAGAAGCTTCACCATCTGAGATTATATCACGTTAAAGGACAAAGGACAATAGTTTTGACGTGAACTGATTTTTTTGCAACAAAACGACATGTTTTTTGCACTTATTATATGAGAAGGAGTGGTTTTATGAAAAAGATTTTTATTATTTTAGCGTCAGCAGTTATGCTTATGATGTGTGGCTGTGAGGAAAAGCCTGATAACAACATTGACACTGATGATATAGATACAATGACTTTGGAAGGTCGTTTTATGAAGGTTGAAAACGGACACTATATAATTATTGCCAACGAAGACCAACCTACTGTTATGCGTGCTGATGACAAAAGTCTTTTTGACGGGCTGACAACAGGCGACCTGATTAAAATAGAATGCACATATATTGAGATGACTTATCCGGGAAGAACCGCTATTTTTGATTTGGAATTATTAGAAGATGGGACTATCAGTGATATTTCTGATGAGACTATAAAAAGTCTTGAGGATTTGGGCTGGGTGGCTGTTTCTGAATAAAGAAGAAAGTTTTTGATTTATTCAGAAAGTTATAATTATAAAACTCATAAAACCGACGTATGTTATTGATTTTTTTGAATAAATGGTATATAATAATTTAGACGATAAGCACAGTTCAGACTGTGCTTTTTTCTTAAAATAAATTTCAGGAGATGTGTTATGAAATTAAGCGAAATTATTATGAGCAGATTCAATAAAACTATCAAAGACGCTGACAATAAGGAAATCTACCAGGGCCTTCTGGAGCTTACTCACAAGCTTTCTGAAGAAAAAGTAAAAGAAAACGGAAAGAAAAAGATTTATTATATTTCCGCTGAATTTCTTATCGGAAAGCTTCTTTCAAACAACCTCATCAATCTTGGAATTTATGACGAGGTTAAAAACGAGCTTTCTGAAAACGGGAAAAATATAGCTGAAATTGAAGAAATCGAGCCGGAGCCATCACTTGGTAACGGTGGTCTTGGCAGACTTGCAGCCTGCTTTCTTGATTCTATGGCAACCCTTGGTCTTGACGGCGACGGAATTGGTCTTAACTATCATTTCGGACTTTTCAAGCAGGTTTTCAAAAACAATCTGCAGACAGCTACACCTGACCCTTGGATTGAAAGTGAAGGCTGGCTTATCAAGACTGACAAAACCTACACTGTTTCCTTTAAGGGCAGAAAGGTTACTTCAAGAATGTATGACATAAACGTTACCGGTTATGACAACAAGACAAACAAGCTCCACCTTTTTGATATTGAAACTATTGACGAATCAATCGTTGAAGAGGGAATTGATTTTGATAAAAACGAAATCGAAAAGAATCTTACACTTTTCCTTTATCCTGACGACAGCGACGACGCAGGAAGAAAGCTGAGAATTTTCCAGCAATATTTTATGGTTTCAAACGGCGCACAGCTTATTCTTGAGGAAGTAAAGGCTAAGGGCTGTAATCTTTATGACCTGCCTGATTATGCAGTTATCCAGATTAACGATACACATCCTACAATGGTTATTCCTGAGCTTATCAGACTTCTTGTGGCTGAGGGAATCGAAATGGATGACGCTATTGATATTGTAAGCCGTACCTGTGCTTATACAAACCACACAATTTTAGCAGAAGCGTTGGAAAAGTGGCCTGTTTCATATATGAAGGCTGTTGTTCCACAGCTTATGCCGATTATTGAAGTGCTTGACGACAAGGTAAGAAGAAAATTCGACGACGAAAAGCTTTATATCATTGACCGTGACGAGCGTGTTCATATGGCACACATCGACATTCATTACTGCTTCAGCGTAAACGGTGTTGCTAAGCTTCATACAGACATTTTAAAGGAAACAGAGCTTAACCATTTCTATAAAATCTATCCTGAAAAGTTCAACAACAAAACAAACGGAATTACTTTCAGAAGATGGCTTTTGCACTCAAATCCCGAGCTTACGGAGTTAATCAGCGAGCTTATCGGTGACGGCTATAAAAAGGACGCAAGTGAGCTTATAAAGCTTAAAAAATTCAAGGACGACAAGGAAGTTCTTGAAAAGCTTCTCAACATCAAGCAGGAAAACAAGACTGCCCTTAAAAATTATATCTACGAAACCCAGAAGATTGAAATTGACGATAAGTCGATTTTTGACATTCAGATTAAGAGACTTCACGAATATAAGCGTCAGCAGCTCAATGCCCTTTATATCATCAACAAATACCTTGAAATCAAGGAGGGCAAAAAGCCTGAAACTCCGATTACCTGTATTTTCGGTGCAAAGGCTGCACCAGCTTATGTTATCGCTCAGGATATTATTCACCTTATCCTCTGTTTGCAGGAAATCATCAACAATGACCCTGAAGTAAGCCCATACCTCAAGGTTGTTATGATTGAAAACTACAACGTTACAAAGGCGGAAAAGCTTATTCCTGCCTGCGATATTTCAGAGCAGATTTCCCTTGCATCAAAGGAAGCAAGCGGTACAGGTAATATGAAATTTATGCTTAACGGTGCTGTTACTCTCGGTACAGAAGACGGTGCAAATGTGGAAATCCACCAGCTTGTGGGAGATAAGAATATATATATCTTTGGTGAGCTTTCCGACGTGGTTGTAAAGAGATACGCTGAGGCAAGCTATGTTGCCAAGGATTATTATAAGAAAAGCAAAAAGCTCAAAGCTGCTGTTGACTTTATCACAAGCAAGAAAATGCTTGAGGTTGGTAGCAAGGAACACCTTGAAAGACTTAAGAATGAGCTTATAAACAAGGACTGGTTTATGACCTTCCCTGACTTCAAGTCTTATGTAAAGACAAAGGACAAGGCTTTTGAGGATTACAACCAGAGACACAAGTGGGCAAAGAAAATGCTAATAAATATTGCTAATGCCGGATATTTCTCGTCAGACAGAACTATTTCTGAATACAACAAGGATATCTGGAAACTCAAGTAACAAAAAATCCCTGCCGTAAAAAAGCAGGGGTTTTACATAGAGGTTAATTATGATACATTTGCTTATTGTTGTGATTTATATTTCTTTTATCAGTCTGGGACTTCCCGACGGGCTTCTCGGCTCAGCGTGGCCGAGTATGTACGGCGGTCTTGACGTGCCTGTTTCTTATGCCGGAATTGTCAGTATGATAATTGCAGGGGGAACAATTCTCTCGGCACTTTTCAGCGAAAGAATAATTAAAAAACTCGGAACAGGTCCGGTGACTGCCCTCAGTGTTGCAATGACAGCGATAGCACTTTTCGGTTTTTCTGTTTCAACAGAATTTATCCATCTTTGCTTATGGGGAATACCTTATGGGCTTGGTGCAGGAAGCGTAGATGCAGCGCTTAATAATTACGTAGCTGTTCACTATAAAAGCAGGCATATGAGCTGGCTTCACTGCTTCTGGGGAGTAGGTTGTTCTATGGGACCTTACATCATGTCGTATTATCTGATGAGAGGTTCAAGCTGGACAAAGGGATATATGACAGTTTTTATGCTTCAGGCAGTGCTGACGGTTATGCTTATTATTTCCTTACCGCTCTGGAAGAAAAAAGCGACAGAAAAGCTGGATACGAGCGAAGAAATCTCTCAAAAACCCCTCGGACTGAAAAAGACAGTTTCGATAAAGGGAGTAAAAGAGGTTATGATAACCTTTTTCTGCTACTGTGCAATAGAAGCGACAACAGGACTGTGGGCGGTAAGCTACATAGTTTTTGAAAAGGGAATCTCCGCAGAAAAGGCTGCGAAATGGGGCTCGATATTCTATCTGGGAATAACGGCTGGGCGTTTTATAAACGGTTTTGTGTCTGACAGACTGGGCGACAGGAATATGGTCAGAATCGGCGAAGTGATAATAACGGCAGGAATTGTAGTACTATTTATGCCTGTTTCCGGCACGGGAGCGATAGCAGGACTTGTGCTTATCGGGCTTGGCTGTGCACCCATTTACCCGTGTCTTATTCACGCAACGCCGACACATTTCGGTAAGGAGGCTTCGCAGGCAGTAATCGGAGTACAGATGGCAAGCGCTTATGTAGGCACAACTTTTGTTCCACCGATATTCGGTTTTGTCGCAGAAAAAATCAGTATATCACTGTTTCCGATAGCGCTGATTATCATACTTTGTGTGATGATTATTCTGTCTGAAAAACAGAGCAAAATTTATAGGTAAAAAGGTAGAAAGCGGAAGAGAAATCTTCCGCTTTTGTTTAATTTATTCGTATAATTGTAAATTATGATTACAGCGGTTTTTGAATAAATTGTAATTTAATGTGCAATTTTGGTAATTATTATATCATATTCATAGGCGATTTAGTATAAAAACGTCAAAAATAATTTGTTAAATGAAACAAACAAATATGCTAAATTTTTTTCACATATTGACATAACATCGTATAATATGTTAATATATAGTTGCAAAGGGTAGTATATTAAACTATATATGGTAGTATATTAAATTGTGGGGACGATTTAATATCAGGCTATATTCAGGAGGGATTATGGTGTATAAAGCTAAAAGCTCATTGCTTGGCAAATTTGTTGTCTTTGTACTGTCATTTTTAATGGCAATCATTGGTTATTGTGTATATGATTATATTAATAACAAGTATTTTGCAGGGGTTTATCCTCTCGGAAAGCTTGTTGCACTCATGCTTGGATTTGTTCCTATTATGGTATCTGATATAATCAAAAACAAGAAAATTACAACAGCTGTTTTTCCTTTGATGTGTATTGTAGCTGTGGCTATGTGGTTCTATTACACACTCCCACAGATGTCATACGAAAAGGCATCAGACAGTCTTGCTGTTGATTATGACACAGTTCAGTCAGCAGTTCTCACATTTGACGATGAAGAATTGATTGATGAAAAGGTTCCCGGATATTACAATGGTGCATATCTTTTTGAAGCTTCAAAGGGCAACGATGATTATTACGTTGTAATGAATCCTAAGAACGGTGCAATCTACGAATACGAAGCAGAAAACAACATTCAAATGGCACGCTTTTTTGAAAAATAAAAAATAAAAGTCGGAAGATTGGTTTAACGCTAATCTTCCGACTTTTTTTGTTTATAAATCTCCGTTATCCTTCATTATCTGTTCAAGGACGTCCTTTGCAATCCGGTAGTTTTTCTCCATTTTTTTATAGCTTCCGCCAAGTGCTCTTACGGGCTTTCTCATACTTAATATAACATTGTCAGGCATTTCTTCCCAGCCAAGAGCTTCTTTGAGACTGTCGCCGTCAAAGTGATAGCCCTTTTCGTCAACGCTTTCGTTATCGGGATAATGCTTTCTTAAATCATCAAAAATATCAGCAAAAACATAGTTATCCTCGGTATAAAGACCGTTTTCGTCACGCTTTGATTCGAGGTTGTAGTTTCCGTCGCTTGTCAGAATGATAATTGTTTTATCCATCTGAAGCTGAGTGAGAATTTTCGCCTGATTTCCCTCGTTTGCCTGGAAATCGTTGGTTGTAGGTGCGGTAATAACCTGAACATATACCTCGCCATCGTCGTTCAAATCCTCGCAGAACTGTTCAAAATAATCCTGAAGAGCTTCCGTACGGAATTCCAGACCGTTATTGCAGGTTGAAAGCACATACATATCAGGCTTTCTGCGGGTAACTGTATCGTAGACAATAAATGCAAGAGCTATTGAAAAAGCTGTTCCTACGATTACAGGAATTTTATAGTGGTAGAAAAAGTTTGCGACCTTTTCCTTAAAGGAGAGGACACGCTCAACCTTTTCTTCTTCCTTAATGGTTTCCGATTCTTCAATAACGCCGGACTTCAGCTTCATCAGTTCGATTTTATCCTGAGCAAGCTGTTTTCTGCGTTCTTCCTCACGTTTTCTCTGGGCATCACGCTGTGCCTTTTTGTATTCCTCGGTATTCTTATTAGCGAGTGCTTTTTGTTCTTCGTAAAGACGTCTTTCGTAGGCTTCGTCGTCCTCCGGTATATATTTATTATATTCGCTCATTTTTTATCCTCTGAATTCAAGCTTTCTTTGAGTTTGTTTTAGTCTGGAATTTCTCAGCATTCACCACAAATCGTGAGTGTGTTCCCTTACCGATTTCGCCGGCTTCGTCATTGGCAGAAACTTCAAAATCAACCTTCCGGCCGTCATACGAAGTAATGGTAGCAGTAGCTTCAAACTTCATTCCGATTGGTGTAGCAGAAGTATGGGCAATATCAAGAGCGGTTCCCACCGAGGTTTCGCCCTCGTCAAGAAATTCTCCAAGGCACTGTGCAGCAGCCTTTTCCATAAGAGCAGCCATCACAGGTGTCGCAAGTACTCTCAAATCCCCGCTTTCAACATTGACGGCAAGTCGTTCCTCGGTTACTATCCACTCGCAAGTGCATTTGCTTCCGACTATTATTTCTTTCATAGTTTTCACTTCCTGAATTTTTTACGGCTTGAACGGGTGCTGCGCACCTGAGCCGTTTTTCTTGAAAAACGGGCAAGTTTGCCCGACAGGGCAAACCGTTCAAGCCACCACTAAAAACCATTATACTACATTATAAACAATATTTCCATAGGTATTTTGTTAATTTTGTGAAAGTGACGTGAAACAAAAAAGGGTGCATAAATTGCACCCTTTTTAATTACAGATATTAGAGAGTAATAATCTCTCCCATAAGCTCGCCCTTAGCACCAACAGCGTTTGATTCGTCAGTGTCAATGTGCATAGCTCTTGCAAAGTTAGGATGAACTCTGCATACAACGTCGCCGAGAATAGCCTTTCTGTCAGCAGTGTCAATCTTAACCCATACAACCTGCTTGTCTTCTACGCCAAGCTCTTCAGCGTCAGCAGGAGTAAGGTGAATGTGTCTCTTTGCAACAATAACGCCTTCTTCGATTTCTACTTCACCGCAAGGCCCTACAATCTTGCAGCCGGCTGAACCTGCAACGTCACCTGATTCTCTGATAGGTGCGTTTGCAATGCCGATTGAACGAGCGTCAGTAGCAGACAGCTCAACCTGTGTAGCAGGTCTTACAGGACCGAGAATTGATACGTTAGGAAGCGATTTCTTAGGTCCTACGATGGTAACTCTTTCTTCGCAAGCAAACTGACCAGGCTGTGAAAGGTCCTTCTTGTGTGTGAGTGTTGCGCCCTTTCCGAAAAGGATTTCAAGGTGCTCAGCAGAAACGTGAACGTGTCTTGCTGAAGTTTCAACAATAAAGTTTTTCATTTATGTATCCTCCAAAATTATTATCTCTTATTATTTTACTACTCTTTTCCCGTAAGGTCAAGAGGTTTTGACCTAATTCTGACGTATTTTGAATCAAAATCTGTTAATAAGGGTGAAAATGATGTGAAAAAAGCAAAAAAGTGTTGATTTGTGTGGAGATTTGTATTATAATGTTATTTGTTGAATTATGTATTTAGAAAGGTAAGGTAACATAATGTCTGAGGATAATCGTTACTTAAACGGCAAATCTGAAGAGCTCGAGTCATCGCTTGAGGATTTGCTTACACTTGCTTTGAATAAAAGAAAAGAAAAAGAGAAGAATCAGGGACTTGATGTTACTATTTCAGGCGGAAGAAGTATTTCTGTGTCAAGTTATGACAGCCATAAAGAACAGCCTTTTGATACTTCTGCTTTGAATGTTGATGATATTGTTGCTGAGGCTAATGCCAATTCGGGATATGAAGAACCGAAGTATAGTGCCGTAGTAAGAAGAGTTGTTCCTGTTCAGGAGGAAATACCTGAGCCTGTTGAAGAGGCTTTTGAAGAGGAAATTATTGAGGAAGCAGATGCTGAACTTCTTTCTGTTTCTGAAGAAGATAATGTCCGTGATGAGGATATGTCTATCGAGGATATGGTTGCTCTTGCCATGATGGCAAAAAAAGGTGTAAAAACCAAGGGCAGATATGTAGAAAGAGTAGCTACCGAAGATGATGCTATAAGCCAGGAAGAGCTTTCGAAGATTCTTAAAAACGACGAGATGTATAATCAGTATGTAGAGCATAAGGAAAAGCCTAAAAAGAAAAAATGGTATCAGAATACCGTTCTTGTTGTTCTTCTTGCTATAATCGCATTTTTCCTTATACTTATCGGAGTGGTAATTGTATGGTTTTTAAATGTGTATAATAAGGTTGAAGACGACACCATATATGATTTAAATCCGGGTATACAGCAGAATGTAGGTCACGATGATACTGTTGACGCAAACGAGTATGAGGACTGGCTTAAAGACCAGCTTGCCGGAATTGCCGACAACACAATGTCCAACGAAAACGTAACAAATATTCTTGTTATTGCAGAGGATTTGCGTGATACCACAGGCGATTCAAGAGGAAATACCGACGTAATGATTCTTGTTTCTATAAATAAGGAAATGGAAACAATCACTCTTACTTCCTTTATGAGAGATATTTACTGTAATATTCCAGGATTCTATGCCGACAGAATTAACTCTGCATACGCAAAGGGTGGTCCTGAAGTGCTGATGGATACCCTGCAGAAGAATTTCGGTGTAATTGTTGACAGATATGTTCTTGTAAACTTCTACTCCTTCATTGACGTAGTTGAGGCAATCGGAGGAATTGAGGCTGATGTTACTCAGGCACATATCAATGCTATGCGTCCACCGATGGATGAACAGAATAAGATAATGGGAAAACCAAAGGGTACTGACTATCTTACAAAGCCTGGACATTATAACCTTAACGGAAATCAGGCACTTGCTTATGCACGAATCCGTTATGGTGTAGGCGACGACTTCGGAAGAACAAGCAGACAGAGAGAAGTTATCTTTACAGCACTCAATAAGGCCAAGGAGCTTTCTTTTGGTGAAATCAAGGACCTTGTTGACGGAATTCTTGACAAGAAAATGATTAAGACAAATCTTGAAGAGGGTGAAATTGCATCACTGCTTCTGAACTGCTTCAAGTATATGGGATATAAACAGCAGCAGCTTCAGGTGCCTGACAACACCACATGGAAAGGTATTAAAATCAGAGGTATGGAGGTTCTTTCTATAAACTTCCTCAAGAATGCTAAAATCATTCAGGAAACTGTTTACGGAAAGTCAAATATTGACCTCAGCATTGACGACGGAAACTTTGTAAACACCTATGTTCCACCGTCAACAACACCTCCGCCAACAACTACAACCCCACCTCAGACAACCACCACACCGCCACAGACAACAACGATTCCGACGGTTACAACACCGCCTGAGATTACCGTTGATACAGATACAGGCGAAACAACTACAACACCTGAGGTTTCGGATACAGGAAGTGATTCAACGCCTGAGGGAAGCGACAGCGATAGCTCGAGCGATTCAGGGGCAATAACAACTCCGCCACCTGATATGACAACGCCACCGGAAACAACAACTGCTCCGCCTGAAAATCCGTCAGACGAGGGAACAACCACTGTTGCTCCTGTTGATAACGGCGAATCACCTGAACAGGTAGCGTAAATAAAAAATAAATCCCGTCATTCTAAAGTGGGTAGTCATAAAGAAGTATATTATATGAATTTATCGGGGGAGACCTTTCTGAAGAAAGGTTGTCCCCCGAACCCCCATCCAAAGACTTTAATATTAAAATAGTTATCCCCCGCTCAGCGGGGGATAACTATTTTAAATACTGAAGTTTTAGGAAAGGAGTTTGAGGGATAACCCTTTTTCAAAAGGGTTTCTCTCAATAAGTCCGTGTAATACTTCTCTGTGACCACTCATCTTAGAATGACGGGATTTTTATTTGCACTTTAATTATTACTTGCTGATAAGAGCGAGAGTATCTCTTGCGATAAGAAGCTCTTCGTTTGTAGGAACAACCCATACCTCAATCTTTGATTCAGGAGCAGAAATCTTGATGAGCTGACCTCTTGTCTTGTTAGCCTCTTTATCAATCTTGATTCCGAAGAATTCCATATCAGTACATACAGCTTCTCTCACGTCTGTTGCGTTTTCGCCGATACCGCCTGTAAAGAGAATTGCATCGCAGCCGTTCATAGCAGCAGCGTATGAACCGATGTACTTCTTGATTTCGTAAACGAGCATATCTGAAACAAGCTTAGCTCTTTCGTTTCCTTCAGCAGCAGCCTTTGTGATATCTCTGTTATCTGAAGAAACGCCAGATACTCCGAGGAAGCCTGACTTCTTGTTCATATAGTCGCTCATTTCCTTTGGAGTAAAGCCGTGCTTTTCAGCTACGAATGTTACAGCTGACGGGTCAACACAACCTGTTCTTGTTCCCATTACAACACCGTCAAGTGGAGTAAAGCCCATTGATGTATCAACTGACTTACCGCCGTCAACGGCAGTAATTGATGAACCGTTACCGAGGTGACATGAAACAATCTTCAAATCCTTGATGTCCTTGCCCATAGCCTCAGCGAGAGCAGCAGAAACAAATCTGTGTGATGTTCCGTGGAAGCCGTACTTTCTTACAGCGTACTTTTCATAATCTTCATATGGGAGACCAAACATATAAGCCTTTGGTGGCATTGTCTGGTGGAATGCTGTGTCAAACACAACAACCTGAGGAACGTTTTCAGGAATAACCTTTTTACAAGCCCAGAGAGCAAGTGCGTGTGGGTGATTATGTACAGGTGCAAGCTCCTGAAGGTCGTCAATCTGCTGAATAACCTCGTCTGTTGCAAAGCATGTCTTATCAAAAATTTCAGCACCCTGCACGATTCTGTGACCTACTGCTGAAATTTCGTCCATTGAAGCAATAACAGATGCGTCGCCTGTTGTAAGAACTTCAACCAGCTTTTCAAAAGCCTCTGTGTGTGTAGGGAAATCACAATCAGCTTCAACAGCTCGTCCGTCGAAGGTCTTGTGTGAAACGTGACCGCCGATTCCGATTCTGTCACAGTTTCCCTTTGCGATAACTGTTTCGTCAGTCATATCCAGAAGCTGATATTTAAGTGATGAGCTTCCGGCATTTACAACTAAAATCTTCATTTATAAATACCTCCAAAAATAAATTTCTTGACATTCAATCCATTATTATATATTATAACATTAGAAGGAAAATTTCAAGTGTTTTTTACTATTTTTATCACATAATATGTTAAAAAACCTGCAAAGCGACGTGAATTTGTTGCTTTTAACAATAGATTCTGAAAGGCATGAGTATTTTGAAGATTTGCGGAATTGTAAGCGAATACAACCCGTTTCATAACGGACACAAATTTCATATAGAAAAAACCCGTGAAAGCGGTGCTACTCACATCGTTGCGGTAATGAGCGGAAACACTGTCCAGAGGGGCACGGTAGCTGTTTTTGACAAGCATTACAGAGCGAGAATGGCTGTTGAAAATGGTGTGAATCTCGTTATTGAGTTACCTTGTCCTTATTCCTGTGCAAGCGGTGAGGTTTTTGCAAAAGGTGCTGTGGAAATCCTTAATGGACTTGGCTGTGTTGATATGCTTTCCTTTGGCTGTGAAACCGACGACAGAGGTTTGCTTTTAAAAACAGCACAGTGCGTAAATGACCTTTCAGAGAGCGAGGTTTTAAAAAAGCTTCTTGTTAAGGGCGAAAGCTATCCTTCGGCATTATCAAAGGCCTGTGAAGAAATTTACGGAGAGGGAATTTCCGATATCATAAAAAAACCAAACAACACTCTCGGAATCGAGTATATAAGAGCCTGTAAAAAGCTTGGCTGGAATGTAGATTTCTGTCTTGTAAAAAGAGAGGGTGCTGACCACGACAGCAGTGAAGAAATCAACGGATTTGCAAGCGCAAGCCTCGTAAGAGAAAAGATTCGTTCGGGAGAGGATTTTTCAAAGCTTGTGCCTTATGAATGTAACGAGGACAGCTTTGATTTTAACCTGATGACAAAGGCGGTTGTGTTTAAGCTCAGAAGTATGAGTGTTGATGAGCTTTTTGAAATCCCTGACTGTACAAAAGAGCTGGCTGTGAGAATTTCCGGATATCTCAAATCAGAAACTCCTGTAACACTTACACAGTTTTACGACGCTTTGAAAACAAAAAATATCACCCATGCTCGTATAAGAAGGGTGATACTTTATGCAATATTAGGAATAGAAAAAACGGACTTTCAGATAAAGCCTTATGCAAGAGTTTTGTGTGCCGATGACAAGGGAATGGAAATTCTTTCTCAGGTCAAGAAAAATGGGAGTATTGAAATATCTCATTCTCTTGCAAGACTTTCAGAAAGCGGTGACGGCGGAAAAAGACTTTCACAGCTTGATGTCTTGTCGTCGCAGCTTCAGAAAATGTGCTCGGAGACGGGTAAGGAATACAAACACGAGTTTTCGGTAAAGTTTGAAAAAATCTAACTGAAAGTCACAACGACAATAGAAATAAGTGCAAACAGCAGAAGCGTAATGATAAGACGTGCAACAAGCTTATCGCGGTCGTTCATAAATAAAAACCCTCCTTCGTTTTTTATTTATTATTGACCAAAAATCTTAAAACAAACACAAAAGCTACTCTCCAAAAAAGAGTAGCTTTTATTTGTTATCAAAGAAATTTCTTTTTGAAATCAATTTTGTCAAGGGTTATGCCTACAAGGATATAAAGCACAGCACTTGCAGTAATCTGTGTCACATAGGACATTATCTGTACTGCTGCCGTTTTGAAATCCGTGATAACAAGTGCCTCATAAACAATATATCCACCTGCACAGACGATAAATGACGGTATGATTGCAAGCAGGTTTCTTACAGTGATAATTTTCTTTCCCTTGTTTGAAAACATAAGTGCAGTAACGCCTTTTACAACAGCTGTTGCCGGAAACCATATTGCGTAACCGCTCAGTATGTCAGCAAGCCCTGCACCTGCAATTCCTACGCACACAGCGTATGGTGTGGGAAGCATTGATGACGCAAGAAAAATTATTCCGTCGCCGATGTGTATGTAACCTTTGCTTGACGGTATGTGTAAATATGCTGTAAGTAAAAGACATATTGAAGCCATAAGTGCTGAAATGGTCAGCAGACGTATTTTATTTGAATTGTTTTTCATAAAAATCACCTTAGTTAAAGAGACGTAAGCTCTCCTAAAATTTCTTCAAAGCAGACACCGTCGGTTGTCGGAATGTCAAGCTCAGTTGAACGCTTGATTGCTTTTGCAACAAACTCGGCAGCGATTTCAACTGAGCGTGTGAAGTCGAATTTTCTGACAGCACAGGCGGTAATAATTGATGAAAAAACATCACCTGTTCCTGAACGCTGAAGTCCTGACTTTTTCACTGAAACAGTAGAAAAACCTTTATCCTCCTGATAAATGAAATTTGAAATGCTATCGTCGTTTTCGAGACCTGTAATAACGATTTTCTTAGCTCCGTTTTCAGAAAGCTCAAGACAGACTTTCTTAAGGAAATTCTCGTCAGGCTTTTCTCTGTAAACCTCACCTGTAAGGATACACGCTTCTGTGAGATTAGGGGTGAGTATATCTGCATGACGGACAAGGGATTTCATCTGACGTGCAGTTTCAACCTTGTATGTAGGATAGAGCTTTCCGTAGTCACCCATAACAGGGTCGATAACAACAGTTGTGTTTTCGTCACGGAAATCCGAAATGAATTTTTCAACAATGCTTATCTGCTCCGCTGACCCTAAAAATCCCGAAGCTATTGCGTCAAAACGAAGCCCGAGCTTTTTCCATTCGGTAGTGTAAGCCTCAAGTCTGTTTGTGTAATCTTCAACGAAAAAGCTCTCAAAGCCTGTATGATTTGAAAAAATCGCAGTAGGCACAGCACAGCACTGAACCTTCAAGGCTGAAAGCAACGGCAACGAAACGGCAATAGAACATCTTCCAAAGCCTGAAAAATCGTTGAAAACAGCTGCTTTAGGCTGGTTGTTATGTGAGCCTTTCATCAAAAATCACCTCGCTTACAAAAAATCACATAAATCATTATACACCTTTTTTGACTATTTGCAACACTTATTTTGTAAAAATTATAAAAAATGCTAAGTGTTTTTTGTGGAAAATCACACGGGCGACAAAATCTCACAAAATTAACAAAAAAGCCTTTACTTTAGCTTGGTAATGTGATATTATAAATGAGCAATATTATTTTTTGACGGAGGTTAATTATGAAAAAGTCATTTATCTCAAGAATTGCTTGCGTTGCACTTGCTGCAATGATGGTTATGACAGGCTGTGGCAAGAACGAAAGCAAAAAAACAAAGGAAGATAACTCACTTCAGCAGGTTAAGGACGCAGGAAAGCTCAAGCTTGGTCTTGACGCTACCTTTAAGCCAATGGGTTACACAGACGAAAACGGCGAAATCGTTGGTTTTGATATTGACGTTGCTGAAGAAGTTTGTAAGAGAATGGGCGTTAAGCTCGAAAAGGTTGGTATCAACTGGGAAACTAAGGAAATGGACCTTGACGCAGGTACAATCGACTGTATCTGGAATGGTATGTCAGTAAACCCTGAAAGAGCTGAAAAGATGAATCTTTCAGAAGCTTATATGAACAACGATATGATTTTCTGCGTTAAGGGTGACAATGCTGCTGAAAAGTCTGCTGACCTTGAAGGCAAGAAGATTGCTGTTCAGAATGGTTCAACAGCACAGACACTTCTCGCTGATTCAGACCTTGGTAAGAAGTGTGAAATCGTAGGTTATGAAACAAACCTCAACGCTCTTATGGAAATGGAACTTGGTCTTGTAGATGCTGTTTTCCTTGATTCAATCGTAGCAAACTACGAAATCACAACAGGTAAGAAGGATTATAAGGTTCTTCCTGACGGACTTTCAAGCGAAGAATATGCTATCGGCTTCAGAAAGAAGGACCAGAAGCTCCGTGACGAGGTTCAGAAAATCCTTTCAGAGATGAAGGCTGACGGAACTCTTGCACAGATTTCTACAAAGTGGTTCGGTAAGGATATTACAACTGTAAAATAACTATATATTTTCTACAAAAAACATTAAAAAACGTGAATGGCTATTGCTATTTGCGTTTTTTTGTTTTATAATGTATCTTGTATTGTGATAGTATGATTTTGCTTTAGCATAGTAATATATATAAACTTTAAGGAGTATTTTTATGACAGCAGAAGAAATCCGCAAGGTCACTGAGCTGTTGCTCGAACACCTTTTGCCGACACTCAAGGTTTTCGGGTTCACGCTTTTGTTTTCTGTTCCGCTGGGAATGATTGTTGCACTTTTGAAAATGTGTAAAATAAAGCCTGTTTCGTGGCTTACAAACGTGTATATTCTTATTATGAGAGGAACTCCTCTTATGCTCCAGATAATTCTGGTGAGATATCTTATTCCTATCCTCAGAATGAATGACTATACACCTGTATGGCTTTATAATCTTCTAATGGAAGTTGATATTGCAAGCGAAAATTATCTTTTCAATATGATAATTGTTGCATTTGTATTTAACTATGCAGCTTATTTTGCAGAGATTTTCAGAGGGGGAATCGAATCAATTCCAAAGGGACAGTACGAGGCTGCTTATGCGCTGAGTATGACAAAAACACAGACCTTTTTCAGAATAATTCTTCCGCAGGTTATAAAGAGAATTGTTCCTGCAAGCTCAAACGAGGTTATCACACTTGTCAAGGATACTTCACTTGCAAACGTTGTTGCCTACGCTGAAATCACACTTGTTGCAAAACAGCAGATGCAGACTTACAGCTCGCTTACACCACTTGTTATTGCAGGTGTTTTCTATTTTGTTATGTCCTTTGTACTTACTATTCTTTTTGCACTTATCGAAAAGAAGCTTAACTATTACAGATAAGGAAAGGAAATGTTTTTTGTATGGCAATTCTCGAAGTTAGAAACCTTTCAAAAAAATTTGACGACGTTCAGGTTCTTAAGGATATTTCCTTTGACGTAAATAAAGGTCAGGTTATTGCGATTATCGGGCCTTCCGGTAGCGGAAAATCCACACTTCTGCGTTGTATAAACCAGTTTGAAAAGGCTGACGGCGGTGAAATCCGTGTTTGTGACGCAGATATGCTGGTTAAGGATTCAAAGGGAAGAACGGTTTATGCAGACGCTAAAACCTTAAGAGATATAAGACTGAAAATCGGACTTGTTTTTCAGAATTTCAATCTTTTTCCTCATATGACCGTGCTTGGAAATATTATTGAAGCGCCGGTCAAGGTACTTAAAATGCCAAAGGCGGAGGCCGTGGAAAAGGCTAAGGAATTACTTGAAAAGATGGGGCTTTCCGAAAAAGCAAATGCTTATCCGTATGAACTTTCGGGAGGACAGCAGCAGAGAGTTTCTATTGCAAGAGCACTGGCTTTAAACCCTGAAATTCTCTTTTTTGACGAGCCGACTTCTGCTCTTGACCCTGAGCTTACAGGTCAGGTTTTAAAGGTTATAAAAGAGCTTGCAGAAGAAAAAATGACTATGGTTATCGTTACTCACGAAATGGCGTTTGCCAGAGATGTAGCTGATGTGGTTGTGTTTATGGACGGCGGATACATTGTTGAAATGGGCACCCCTGAAGAAGTTTTCGCTAACACCGAAAACGAAAGAACAAAGCAGTTTTTAAGCAGATACAATAACGACATTGTGTCAGCTAATGAATAAAGTTTTTCAGAAAGAAGATGTGTTTTTATGAAGTATCTTGTACTTTTATGTGACGGTATGGCTGACTATCCTGTTGATGAGCTTGGAAACAAGACTCCTATGGGAGCGTCATATACTCCGTCAATGGATAAGCTTGCAAAGGGCTCAAGAATCGGTCTTGTAAAGACTGTTGCTGATAATATGAAGCCTGGAAGTGACGTTGCTAACCTTGCAGTATTGGGCTACGACCCACAGGTTTACTATTCGGGACGTTCACCGCTTGAAGCAGGCTCAATCGGAATTGATATGAAGCCTACTGACGTTTCTTTCAGATGTAATCTTGTTACACTTTCAGACGAGGAAAACTACGAGGACAAGACAATTCTTGACTACTGCGCAGACGATATTTCAACAGAGGAAGCAAGAATTCTTGTTGAGTATCTTGCTGAGCATTTTGACAACGATGAATTCAAGCTCTATTCAGGTGTAAGCTATCGTCACTGCCTTATCTGGAACAACGGCACAATGGATGTAGGTACTCTTACACCTCCACACGACATCACAGGAAAACCTATCAAGGAATACATTCCAAAGCACGAAAACACCAAGAAGCTTTACGATATGATGGTTAAGAGCTATGATATTCTCAAAGACCACCCTGTAAATCAGGCGAGAATTGCAAGAGGCAAGCGTCCTGCTAACTCAATGTGGTTCTGGGGAGAGGGCGTCAGAAAAGCACTTATGCCGTTTGAGGAAAAGTACGGTATTAAAGGCTCAATGATTTCTGCTGTTGACCTTTTAAAGGGTATCGGTAAATTCAGCGAAATGAATGTTGTAAGCGTTGAGGGAGCAACAGGCTACATTGACACAAACTTTGAAGGCAAGGCTGAGGCCTGCATCAAGGAATTTGAAAACGGACAGGATTTGGTTTACGTTCACGTTGAAGCACCAGACGAGTGTGGACACAGAAATGAAATCGAAAACAAGAAGAAATCTCTCGAAATTATCGACGAAAAGATTCTCACACCTGTACTTTCTGCACTTGAAAAGTATGATGATTACAAGGTGCTTATTATGCCGGACCACGCTACACCACTTTGCTTAAAGACACACACAAACGACCCTATTCCGTTCCTGATGTATCACAAAAAGGGCGAGGTAAAGGGCTGTGACGAGTTCACAGAGGAAACAGCAAAGGCAACAGGCGATTATGTCGAAAATGGCCACGAACTTATGCAGATGTTTATAAATATGTAAGAACCATCCCTGTCTTATGAGAGTACCACCCATAAGACAGGGAGTAATTTTTATGCATAAAAAAAGACTACTCTGAAGAGTAGTCAGTATTATCATTCGATTTCGATTACAACAACATTTCTGTTTGTTTCATTATAATCATCAGCATTTATTTCCAGATTATTTTCCTGATGGATATAAGGGGAATTACCCTGAATTTCATTTATATCATTATCCGAATACTTTTTGCTGTATGTATCCAGAATCATAACCAACCCCATTGTCAGAACAAGCACTGCTAAAAATGAAAATGCGAACATCAGGTATCTGACAGTATCTTTTTTGTTTACTCTTGTTTTCATAACTTCTCCGCCTAAATAAATATATCGCCAACCACAATATGTAGTTTACAATGATATAATTATAAACTAAAACTTGTGAGAAATAATTATGAATTATGCAAATTATCTAAAACGTTTAAGAAATTTTTTATGACCATTTTATGTACTGGAAATATTAAAATTTTTACATATAAAAAACCGCGTTTTTTGACCTCTTAAAAATCACAAAAAAATAAGACCCGAAGGTCTTTTCTGAAGCAGAAAAATCTGCACGAGTGTGCCGATAAGCCGAGTTTTGTCGTGTGCGACAATCTATCTGGTCTTTACGTCGCCGTAAAGCTCAAGCCACCTATAAGTGCAAGCCTGCCGAGCAGACATTGACTTACACAAACCATTGGTGTTGCATCGGATAGGGTTTACACGGCCGTACAGTCTCCTGTACGCCGGTGAGCTCTTACCTCGCCATTCCATCCTTACCACTTGCGTGGCGGTATATTTTCTGTTGCACTTGCCCTGAGGTCGCCCTCGGCTGATGTTATCAGCTATCCCGCTCTGTGATGCTCGGACTTTCCTCGTACACTAATTCGTCATACGCTGCCGCATAGCACACTCGCAAGTTGTATTATAGCCTAATTTCAACCTTTTGTCAATGGATTTTCTTTCACTGTTTCAGAAGGTTTTTTTCTTTCTTATTTAAATGAGCATTGTGCATTGTGCTTTGAAAATTTGAACACTTTTGTTTAAAATGGATAAAATTCAAAATCGGGGGAGTTTTTTGTAAATTTAATTGACTTTTGGTCAAAAAGTGTGTATAATTTATACATAAATTATAGTATATTTTAAATGGGAAGTCTGCCCTTTTGGGGTTTCCTTTAAAAAGAAATGATATAGTAGAAAGGAATTGGAGAAGATGAACAAGCCATATGAATATGGAAGCTATTCCGTCTATAACGAAACGGTAAAAAACCTTACAGAAAGCCTTGAAAAATTACTTGTACTGAGCGAACAGGTTTCGCTTACACACAATGCTGATTCAATCAGGGATACCATCGATAAGGTTGCGAATGAGCATTTTGAAGTTGCTATTGTAGGTGAATTCAAAAGAGGTAAGAGTACACTTATCAACGCTATGCTTGGCGAAGAGGTTCTTCCTGCTGACGTACTTCCTGCTACTGCAACACTTAACAGAGTTACATACAGCGAAGAATCCTATGTTGAGGTTGAATATAAAGACGGTACAAGCGAGAACGTTGATATCGAACAGCTTGAAAACTATGTTACAAAGCTGACAGAAGAGTCTGAAATGAAGGCTGAAACTGTAAGAGAAGCAACAGTTCATTACGCTACTGATTTCTGCCGTAACAACGTTGACATCATCGACACTCCAGGTCTTAACGACGATGAGCAGATGACAAACGTTACACTCTCAATCCTTCCGGAAATCGACGCTGCTGTTTTTGTTATCAGCGCAAACTCACCTTTCTCACAGTTTGAAAAGGACTTCCTTGAAAAGAAAATGCTCACAAGCGACGTAGGAAGAATTATTTTTGCGGTTAACTGCTTCGGAACATTTTCCAAGGAAGACGAAAACAAGATTGTTGAAACAGTAAGAAACCGTATCTGCAGATACGTTATGGATAAGGCAAAGCTCGTAATGGGTGAAAACTCAAGAGAATTTGCTGTATATAAGAGAAAAATCGGTAGCCCTAAGGTTATCGGAATTTATGCAAAGAAGGCTCTCACCGCAAAAATCAACGGTGACGAGGAAATGCTTAAGGAATCTAATTTCCCTGAGTTTGAAGAGGCTCTCGAAACTCTTCTTACAAAGGAAAGAGGTGCTATTACACTTCAGATTCTTTCAACAAAGATTGCTAACAGCGGTACTGAAATTTTAAACTCAGTTGTACTTCAGGAAAATGCCCTGATGATGGAAAACGACGAGTTTATGGATAACTATCAGAAGGCTATCGCTGAGATTGATGAAATCAGAAATAAGAAGAGAGAAGAATTCGTTAAAATCAATGAAGCCGCAAATAAGGTTTATGATGATTTGCAGCCTGTTCTTGACGATTACTGGGTTAAGATTGAAGAAACAGCTATGGAGGTTATTGATAACTTCCCTATGTTCAGCGAGGACCTGAAAAAGGACAGACTTCAGGTTGTACACCAGAAGCTTACTGAAAATATCAGAAAGTCAATGGAAGCAAGAGCTCAGCTCATCTGTGAACAGATTCAGAACTCAATTACTGTTGCCCTCAGTAACGAAGCTGAGAGACTTCAGTCATTTGAAGACGAATTCTTTGAGTCAATCGCAAAAATTCAGCAGATGTTCTCTGTTTCTGAAAAGGTTTCAAGAAACGGAGGTGCTGTTGACCAGATTATTGCTTCTACTATCGGAAGCTTTGGCGCCGGCGGATTGTTTATCGGCTTCAGAGAAGCAGGCCTCAAGGGTGCACTTCTTGGTGGTGCAACAGGCTTTACAGGATTTTATGCTTTGTTCTTTACTGCTACTTCACTTGCACAGTTTGTTGGTATTGCAGTAGGCGGACCTGTAACCCTTTGCCTTATGGCACTTGCCGGTATTGCAGGAACCTTCGGTGGAAAGTTTGCAGTAGATAAGTTCCTTGTTCAGGAAAGAATTGATAAGTATAAGACAGACTTCAAGAATCAGGTTCTTAAACAGCTCCACGAAATGAAGCTTACAACCGACTTCAGTGAAACTGTTCGTAAGCAGGTTGTTAATTCATTTGAAGGACTCAAGCAGAAGATTGAAAACGAAACAGAAATTATTCTTCGTGATACTCAGGAAACTCTTGACAACCTTAATAAAATCAAGGCTGAAAAGAAGGAGTTTTCTGAAAAGGAAATGGACAGACTCCACAATATTGCAGAGGAAGCAAGCGATGTATTGCAGAATGCTTATGCGGTAAGACGTTCATTGACAGGTACAGTAGATATTTAGTACACAAGTATTACAGGAGGATTAGTATTTCATGAGTGAAATAGTTTCGGATAATCTGACAGCAGCAGAATGTTCGAACCCGCTTATGAGTATAGATACAAGCTTCAGGTCTTATCTGAATGCCTATACCCGCTCTTTTTCAAATCATATTGTGGGCGGTGCGCTTGACTATGCTCTTGATTCGGATTTTGCAGTCAGACAAAAAATACAGAGCCTTTCTGCATGGAATAAGCTCAGTAAAAGTATAAATACGGTGGACATTACTCAGGAAGCAAAAATGCTTTTTTCAAAATGTAATCAGGCGGGTATGCTTAAATATCCCGAGGTTTACGATATCGTGAGAAAGTGTGCAGACAGACTTGAAATGGCACTTCCTATTGTATTTGTCCGTGAAGATACCGATAAGAAAATCATTTATTCAATAGCAAGCGATATTATCGAGCCTTGTATTATTGTTACAACAGGCCTTATTGATTCCTTTACTCAAGAGGAATTACAGGTTCTTATAGGCTATGAATGCGGAAAGCTTCAGAATAACCACATAGCTTATAACTTTGGCTGTGTGTATATTTCAAATGCACTTTACAGATTCCTTCCGGTTACAAAGTCATATACCCAGCCGGTGGGTAATCAGGTTATATGCGCACTTTCCGAATGGATTGATTATGCGGATATTACTGCCGACAGAGCGGCTATTATCTGTTGCGATGACCCTAAGAAATACAGCAGTATCTTTGCAAACATTCTTGATAAGGGTTTTGTGGATTTCTACGGCAGAGAACAGTCTGATGTTAATCTTAATAAAGCACTTTCATACAGCAATGAGAGCAGAATGGTTATGTCGAGATTTTTAAAACCGAAAAATGACCTTACTAAGGCTGAGAGAAGAATTGTGGCGGCTGAGGAGTTTATCAGAAGCGACGGCCTCTATCTCTGGCGTAAGGATTTGGAAAAGCCTGAGACAGGTTGTATTTCTCTTCAGGAATGCAATATAAGATGCAATATCATAAGTGGTAAATCCACTTTGTAATGACGGACGAAAGGAATGTATATTTATGTCAGATAATAACGTAAATACTCTTAAGTCTGCTCAGCAGGATATTGCTTTTGTCAGAAGAAGACTAAAGGGGCTTGTTGAAAGCGAAGATGTCCATACGGTCTTTGGCGACGATTTTGTTGAAGGACTTAAAAAATGGCAGGCGCTTATTGATAAAAAAAGCGACGAGCCATTTACACTTGTAGTGCTTGGCGATTTTAAAAGAGGAAAGAGCACAATTATTAACGCACTCCTTGGAAAACAGCTTGCACCTGTTAATGCGGCACCTGAAACCTATACAATCAACGAGATTTCTTATGGGGAAACTCCGTCGGTTGAGGCTGTGCTTTTAAATGGTGACAGAATACCTCTTGACATAACTGAGATTACAAGAGAAAAAATAGAGCCTCTTATGACGGCTTTTCCGGACAAGATTGATTATCTTGATATAAGAGATGATTCAGAGCTTTTAAAGGAAGTAAGAATTGTTGACACACCTGGTCTTTCTGACCTTGATGACCTTGATAAAAAGGTTTCAGAATACCTTGTGAATGCTGATGCGATTATTTATGTTGCAAGCGCACTTCTTCCTTTTTCAGAAACTGAGCAGATGTTTCTTATGAGCCATGTTCAGCCTCAGAGATTCGGTATGCTTTATGTTCTTGTGAATATGATTGACGCTCTTTCAAACAAGGAAGACGTTGATAAGATTATGAACAGAATTACCGAAAAGAGCGAGGCTGTTGTTCCTAATGCTATTACCTTTGGTATCAGCGGTCAGGACGAATATAACAGAAAAACCGGAAACTTCCGTACAAATAAAGAGTTTGAGGAATTTTACGAAAATCAGTTCCTTAACTTTGAGGTTTCACTTAAGCGTGATATCATTATGCAGAAGGACGTTATCAAGACAAGACGTGTAATTGCACTTCTTGAACAGATGCTTAATGAGACCTTTGCAAAGGTGAGAATGTACGAAGAAATGACAGCTCTTGATAATCAGAAGCTTGTTGATATTACAAAGGAATTTGAAGAAAAGTGTGAAAGTATTTCGGCTGCTCTTCAGGCTAAAAAGCCTGTATTTCATCTCAGTATTGTTGAAATGCAGCAGGAAGCTGAAAGATGGATGTATGAGTTTTTCGCAAAGCTGAGAGAATCGGTTCTTGAGTGCAGAAATGCCGGTAGCGAGGAAAGCGATATTTCAACTCAGGACGTTGAAAAGTATTTCTACAGCTATCTTATGGATAAGGTCGGAGAGGCTTACAGAAAATGTATCGAAACCCACCGTGACCGTATAAATGAGCTTGTGGACGGTATGAGTGAACAGCTTTCAAGAAGTCTTGGTATCAAGGATTTGTCAACAGCTTCAAAGTCGACCTCTGTTGATAAGGTTATGAGCGACCTTAAAAATAAGGTTACAAGACAGGTTATGGGGGTGAAGCTCTACGGAACGAGCGAAACCTTTCCCTCCGCAACAATGAGCTCTTTTACCAGCATTTTAAAGAAGAAAAAACAGATTGATATTATTGATATTGCTCTTGAAAACTATGACGATATCAGAACAAAAACTGTCAAGGATATCAAGGAAGCATATGCTGATATAGAGGTCAAGGCTGAACAGCGACTTGATAGTATATATCAGTCTCAGATTGAAATCGGTAAGGAGACTCTTGAAAGAGCTAGCAATATGGTGAAAACCTGTGACCCTGACGCTCTTGTAAGTGCTTTTGGCGTAATCAAGAAGGCTATGGAAGAATCAAATATCGTACTTACAAAGTATGGCGTTGTAATTGAATAAAAAAGCCCCACCTTTTAAGGCGAATAGTTATATAGAAGTATATTATATGAATTTATCGGGGCGAAACCTTTCTGAAGAAAGGTTGTCCCCCAAGCCCCCTTCCAAAGACTTTTAGTATAAAATCCCATATAGGATAAAATATCCTATATGGGATTTTAAATTGAAAGTTTTAGGAAAGGAGTTTGAGGAATAACCCTTTTTCAAAAGGGTTTTCCTCAATAAGTCCGTGTAATACTTCTTTATGACCATTCACCTTAAAAGGTGGGACTTTTTTAATTATAACAAATGATAAATATCAGGGAAGAGTTTTACGCTGCGTTTTAAGATACCTGTACACTGAGCAATAGCAATTCCGTAGTTTGTAATAGGGATATTCTGTGAAAGTGCAGTTTTGTTACGGTGTTTCATTTCACGCTCGTTAAGTGTGCAACCACCACAATGAACAACCATTTTGTATCCGCTCAAATCCTCAGGAAATTCCTTTCCGCTTGAATGAGAAAATTCGAGGTTTTTTCCTGTGTATTTTAAAATCATATTAGGAAGCTTGACTGTGCCTATGTCATTGCACTGTCTGTGGTGGGTGCAACCCTCTGCAATGAGAATTTTGTCACCGTCATTTAAGCTGTCAAGTGCAGTAACACCCTTTACTGCATTTTTAAGCCCACCCTTGTGCCTTGCCATAAGAATTGAAAATGACGTCAGCTGAATGTCCTCAGGTACGATTTCCGATACTTTTTTGAATGCCTGACTGTCTGTGATAACCATAGCAGGCTTTTTTGAAAGGCTTCGGAGTGTGGTTTCAAGCTCGCTGTCACGACAGGAAACTGCCACAGCGCCTGCCTCTAAAATGTCACGGATTGTCTGCTGTTGTGGGAGAATGAGTCTGCCCTTTGGTGCTGACTCGTCAATAGGAATTACAAGTACAACAAGGTCGCCTTCCTTTAGAAGGTCACGGACAACAGGAATTTCTTCTTTGTTTGTCACCATTTTTGCCATAGCTTCACGGAGCTTGTTTATGTTGTAGCCGTTTTCAGCACTGACGTAAATGGTGTTTTCGCTGTCGTCAGGAATTTCATCAAGCTTGTCTGACTTATTCATAACAATAATGAAAGGTGTTTTAAGACCTTTTAATTTTTCTATAAACTCATTGTCCGACTGTGAAATTCCAATCTCTGCGTCAATTACCACAAGGGCAATATCAGTTGAGTTCAGAACCTTCATACTCTGTGAAACTCGCATTTCTCCAAGCTCGCTTTTATCGTCAAGTCCTGCCGTATCTGTAAGCAGTACAGGTCCGAGAGGCAGAATTTCCATAGCCTTTGAAACAGGGTCTGTGGTAGTGCCTGCAACACCTGAAACAACTGCAAGAGTCTGTGAGGTGAGAGCGTTTATCAGGCTTGATTTTCCTGCGTTAGTACGCCCGAAAATGCCTATATGTGTTCTTTCTCCCGAAGGAGTAGCATTTAAACTCATAGTGTTCTCCAAAAATTAAAATCTGAAATCACGCTTGCCCAGGTGAATGTTTTCAACATATTCCTTAGCGAGCTTTCTTGCTTTTTCGTTTGGTATTTTTTCAAGCTGTGCTGTAATGAGGGCTTCGCCGATAGCCTTTGTTTCAGGTGAAGCGTAGTCTTCAAGGTATTCCTTCAGAGTCATAAGTGCGTTAGGGTGACAGCAGTTCTGAATCTGCCCTGTCTTACAAAGGCTCATAAATCTGTCGCCTGTTCTGCCTTCACGATAACAAGCAGTACAGAATGATGGAATGTATCCCAAATCCATAAGCCAGTGAACAACCTCGTCAAGTGAACGCTGGTCAGAAACGTCAAACTGTTCTGTGTCGTGTGGTCTTTCGTCAGCTGAATAGCCTGCGTAACCACCAACAGAAGTTCTTGAGCCACCAGAAATCTGTGAAACGCCAAGTGCTAAAACCTTATCTCTGCAAGCCTGTGATTCACGGGTTGAAATAATCATTCCTGTATATGGAACAGCGATACGGATACAAGCAACGATTTTTGCGAATGTGTCATCGTCGATACCATTGTCAAACTGGTCTGGGTCAATGTCGTCAGCTCTCTTTAAACGTGGAACGCTGATTGTGTGAGGGCCTACGCCGTGAACAGCTTCAAGGTGTTCTGCATGCATAAGAAGTCCTGCAAATTCGTATTTGTAAAGCTCAAGTCCGAAAAGTACTCCAAGACCTACGTCGTCAATTCCACCTTCCATAGCTCTGTCCATAGCCTCTGTGTGGTATGCGTAGTTGTGCTTAGGACCGGCAGGGTGAAGAGTTTCATAGCTTTCCTTGTGGTATGTTTCCTGGAAAAGAATGTATGTACCGATACCAGCCTCTTTGAGCTTTCTGTAATTTTCAACAGTAGTAGCTGCAATATTTACATTTACTCGTCTGATAGCACCGTTCTTATGCTTGATTGAATAGATGGTTTTAATGCTTTCGAGAATGTATTCAAGAGGGTTGTTTACAGGGTCTTCGCCAGCCTCGAGTGCAAGACGCTTGTGTCCCATATCCTGCAAAGCGATAACCTCAGCCTTGATTTCTTCCTGAGTAAGCTTCTTTCTTTTGATAGTCTTGTTCTGGTGGTGATATGGACAGTAAACACACTGGTTTACGCAGTAGTTTGAAAGATAAAGCGGCGCAAACATAACAATTCTGTTTCCGTAGAATGCCTGCTTGATTTCCTTTGCAAGGTCGTACATTTTTTCGATAAGCTCTTTGTCCTCACAAGCAAGAAGAATGCTTGCCTCTCTGTGCGAAAGACCTGCACATTCGATACCACGTTCAGTTTTTCTTGGTCTTGCTTTTTCTAAAATTTCGAGAATAAGCTCACGGTTGTTCTTGTTTTGTTCAGCGTATTCAAGTGTAGAGAGAATTTCTTCGTGGTTTATGAATTCTTCAGCTTTAAGTGATTTTGGGTTATACATATTCATACCTCTTTCTTTCAATGTAAAATTATTATGTTCAATGATTATCAAATGACAAATGATGTCCTGCAGATACAACAATTTTATAACCTGTTGACGCAACTCTCTTTTCAAGACAAACACGGCATTGTGCCGACTCGTCACCTGTGCAGATTTTGTTGTCATAGAGAAGATATTTTTTTCTCACAGTTACAGGGGAAAGGTTCGGCATAACAACGTTGGCTCCTGCCAGAAGTCCTTTTTCTCTGCCCTCGGGATGAATAGTTCCCAGAGCGGTAGTTGACGGTAAAAGTGCCGTCGGAAGCATAAGCCTTAGTAATCCCAGCATAAACAGTGTCAGCTCAAGAGTTCCGCTTTTTTCGTCTCTGAATGGCGTTGCGTGGTGTGGGATAAAAGGCCCTATTCCAACCATATGGGGTTGTAGCTTGTGAATAAAAAGCATATCCTCTGCAAGATTCTCAGCCGTCTGGTAAGGTGAACCTACCATAAAGCCCGTGCCCACCTGATAGCCGATTTCTTTTAAATCCCACAGGCAACGCTGTCTGTTTTCGGCAGACAGATTTTCAGGGTGAAGCTTTGCATAATGTGAAAAATCGGCGGTTTCGTGACGGAGAAGATATCTGTCAGCCCCCGCGTCAAAGAATTTCTGATAGCTTTCCTTTGATTTTTCGCCGATTGAAAGGGTGATTGCACAGTCGGGATATTTCCTCTTGATTTCACTGATAATTTCGCACATATAATCATCACTGTAATGGTTGTCCTCGCCACCCTGCAAAACAAAGGTGCGAAATCCCAGACCGTACCCCTCCTCGCAACAAAGCAGTATATCTTCCTTTGTCAGTCGGTATCTTTCACAAGTCTTATTTGAACGTCTTATGCCACAGTACAGACAATCGTTTTTACAGTAGTTTGTAAACTCGATAAGCCCACGTATATAAACGTCCTTCCCGTAATGAGTCTCACGGATTTTTCTTGCCTTTTCAAAGAGAAATTCTGCGATTTCTTCGTTTCTGTTTTCAATAAGAAAAGCAAATTCCTCTTTTGTGAGAATTTTTTCTTTTTCAAGTTTTTCAATCAGTTTTTTCATTAAAAACTCCTTTTTTACGGAAGCTTCTGATATATCGTTTTTGAAGTAACTCCCTTTAAAGCCCCCAGCTTTCCTGAAAGGCTGTTTATAACATCAGTAGGCGCATCAATAGCGACGCTGATTATTGAAACTCCTGCCTTTTCATAAGGGATACCCATTCGTCCTATAATATAGCCTGCGTTTTCGTGCAGAAGCTCGTTGAGTCTTGATACAGACCCGCTTTCGGAAACTACTATTCCGATAAGTGCAACTCTGTTTTCCATATATGTTTCCTTTCAATAAATAAAGGCTGTACTTCCACAAAAGCACAGCCGGATAGTCATAGTTTCCCCGTAAAAAAAATAAGCAGAAACTTTCTCCTCAGGTATGCCTTTGGTGTCAGTAATTTGTTATTTGTAGATGCGGTTTACCGAAAGAACAAATCTCGCAGTTCACCTTGTCTTTATTTTAACATAGTTTATTGCTTTTTTCAAGGGCTTTTCCATAAATTAAAGCCTGTTTTAACAGGATATTTTACACCATACTGTAATTTTTGTCAGTAAAAAATATCATTAGGTGTGAGTTTATGTAGAAAATCACGAAAATAAAAATTTACTTAGATTTTACATACATTGTATTGGAATTTTACTTTTTTTAGTTATAATGTCTGTGTATAGTATTTTAATATAAGACAGACCTTATGGGGAGGTCTGAGTGGTAATTTACAGATTAGGAGAAAAAGTATGGGTATTTTTGACGTATTCTCTTTGCTGGGTGGTCTTGCATTTTTCCTTTACGGTATGAATGTAATGGGCGAAACCCTCGAAAAAATGGCAGGTAGCAAGCTTAAAACAATTCTTGCAAGCCTTACTTCAAACACATTCAAAGGCTTTATGCTGGGACTTCTTGTTACGGCTGTTATTCAGTCATCATCAGCAACAACAGTAATGGTTGTAGGCTTTGTTAACTCAGGAATTATGACTCTCGGTCAGTCAATCGGTGTAATTATGGGTGCAAACCTTGGTACATCTGTTACATCATGGCTCTTGTCACTTACAGGTATCGACGGTAAGGGCTTCTTTATTCAGATTTGTAAGCCTGCTAACTTTACGCCAATTCTTGCATTTATTGGTATAATTATTGTAATGTTTTCAAAGAAGCAGAAGAATAAGGATATAGCTGTTATTCTTATCGCTTTTGCAGTTCTGATGTTTGGTATGGAGGTTATGAGTGATGCAGTAAAGCCTCTTTCTGAATCAAAAGAATTCGGAGAAATTCTAATACTCTTTTCAAACCCTATACTCGGACTTATTGTCGGAGCAGTTCTGACTGCTGTAATTCAGTCGTCATCTGCTTCTGTCGGTATTCTCCAGTCGCTTACAACGACAGGTGTAGTAACCTATGCTACTGCTATCCCGATTGTTATGGGACAGAATATCGGTACCTGTGTATCAGCTATGATTTCATCAATCGGTGCAGGAAAAAATGCAAGACGAGCAGCGGTTATTCACCTCAGTTTTAACGTAATAAGCGCCGCAGTACTTCTTACAGCTTATTGGATTATAGATTCTATTGTAGGCTTTGGCTTTGCAAGTATGGCTGCAAACGAGGTTGGTATCGCTATTGTTCATACAGTATTTAAGGTTCTCGCTCTTATACTTCTTATGCCTATGACAAAACAGCTCGAAAAGCTTGCTTGCTTTATTGTCAAGGATTCTAAGGAAGAAAAGGAAAAGGACGAAGAATTCAAGGTTCTTGATGAAAGATTTATTCATTCACCTGCATTTGCTATTGAACAGTGTAAAAAGCTTACTGACAATATGGCTACAATTACCCGTGATTCAATGCTCAAGGCACTTGATATTACAAACGGCTACTCCGAAGAAATTGAAAAATATATCTATGATACAGAAACCCGTATTGACAATTACGAGGATAAGCTTGGTACATACCTCGTAAAGATTTCTGCAAACGAGCTTTCTGCTGAAGACGGTAAGAATATCTCAACACTTCTCCACTGTATCGGTGACTTTGAGAGAATTTCTGACCACGCAACAAACCTTATCAAGGCTTCAAAGGAAATGAAGGAAAAGAATATTGCCTTCTCAGGAAACGCAAAGAAGGAGCTTGAGGTTATGACAACAGCAGTAGCTGACGTTCTTAATCTTACAGTTCAGGCGTTTATCGATAACGACCTCGAGGCAGCTCATAAGGTTGAGCCTATCGAAGAGGTTATCGATACGCTCAAGACAAAGCTCAAGAGCCGTCACGTAAAGCGTCTCAGAGATGGCGAATGTACAATCGAGCTCGGCTTTATCTTTGCAGACTTTATTACTAACCTCGAAAGAGTTTCTGACCACTGTTCAAATATCGCTGTATGCCTTATCCAGATGGCAGACGCAAACTTTGAGGTTCACGATTATATTCACGAGCTTAAGGCTTCAGGCGAAGAATTTGACAAGATGGTAGAAGAATATCAGCAGATTTATATGCTTCCGGAAAAGAGCTTCTAAGTAGGAGAGGTAGTATGGCTAAGGTTTTTTGTATTGAGGACAACGACGGAATCAGAGAACTTGTTTCCTGTGCACTTTTGTCGGGCGGATATGAAGTGAGTGCTTATGAGTGTGCAAAAGCCTTTTACGGAGATTTGAAAACCACTAAGCCTGATATTATTCTTCTTGATATAATGCTTCCTGATGAGGACGGACTTACAATTCTCAAAAAGCTCAAGTCAAACAGCCTTTATGCTGATATTCCGGTGATTATGCTTACAGCAAAAACTTCGGAAATTGATAAGGTTACAGGACTTGAAGCGGGGGCTGACGATTATATTACAAAGCCTTTCGGAGTTATGGAGCTTTTGTCCAGAATAAAGGCGGTTTTAAGACGTGCAAGCAAACAGCTTCCTTCAAGCGACGCTGTTGAAATCGATGGATTAAATCTTGACCTTTCAAAGAGAATAGTCAGCTATAACGGACAGGAAATCGCACTGACTTATAAGGAATTTGAACTGCTTGCTTATCTTATGAAGCACCGGAGTATCGCAATAAACCGTGAAAAGCTCATGGAAAAGGTATGGGGCTTTAACTACGAGGGTGAAACCCGTACGGTTGATATGCACGTTAAAACTCTCCGTCAGAAGCTTGAAGTGGCAGGCTGTGTGGATTTGATAAAAACAATAAGAGGCGTAGGTTATAAAATTTAAACAATCAAGGCGGGTTTTACTCGCCTTTTTGTGATTAAGGGGGAAAAATGCTTTGCAGAAAAAAATATTCCGCAGTATTTTTATGACAGTTATGCTGGCTGTAATTGTATTCGGTATAATCGCAGTAGCTTTCGGTTTCAGATTTTACAGACAGGAAGCAGAAACCGAGCTTGCGGTAATTGCTACTGTTGCTACAAAACAGAAGTACAGCGACGAGGAAATAAACGATATTCTCAAAGAAACCCTTAATTATGAGGTGAGATATACAAGACTCGACCTTGAGGGAAATGTCATTTATGATAATTTCTTTGAGACGTCAGAGCTTGAAAACCACAAGGAGAGACGTGAAATTGCTGAGGCTCTGAAAAAGGGCGAGGGACAGGCTACCCGACTGTCAAAAACTATGTCTACAACCTCTTATTACTATGCGCTAAAAGATGGCGACTGTATCTATCGTTTTTCAAGAGAAAGAAACAGCGTTGTTGCAATTTTTCTTGGTGTCGTAGGACTTATTGTTGTGATTTCGGCTGTGGTTATCGTTGTAGCAACCATTATTTCCGTTAAGCTTTCAGAAAATGCAATAAAACCTATTACCCAGATAGTAAATAACCTTGATGTACTTGATGAAAACCTTCAGGTAAAGGTTGAATACGAAGAGCTTGAGCCTATTGTGGAGGCGATGAAAAAGCTTTCAGAAAGACTTTCAAGATACATCAGACGACTGAAAAACGAAAAGGAAAAGATTTCTCTTATTACCGAAAATATGGTTGAGGGAATGATTCTTCTTGACGAAAAGGAAACCATTCTTTCAGTGAATAAAAGTGCTATTGAATTTCTTAATCCGAATTTTTCATACAGCGAGGGAGCCAAAATCAGCGAGCTTGTAAAGAATCAGAGCTTAATCGACGGGGTGAAAATTGCTGACGAGGAGGGAACCTCCTACGGGGTTATAAGCACGCCTAACAAACAGATTCAGTTTTATGTAAATAAGGCAGGCTTCAATAATACACACGGCTTTATGATTCTTCTTGTTGATGCAACAGAAAAGCTCAGAGCCGAGGAGATAAGAAAAGACTTTTCTGCTAATGTTTCACACGAGCTTAAAACACCACTGACTACCATAAAAGGCTTCGGGGAAATGCTCGAAAACGGAATTTTTGCAGATATGGAATCGGTGAAAAAATACGGCGGAACAATTTTCAGAGAGAGTGAAAGACTTCTTGCTCTGATAAATGATATTATCAGACTTTCGGAAATCGAGGAGCTTTCTGCTGATGAAACAGCGGAGGAAATCTGTCTTCTTGATGTTGCAAACGACGTTGAGGAAACACTTCAGCTTAAAGCCGACAAACATAAAATCAGCGTTTCGGTAGAGGGAGAGAAATTTACTGTCAAGGCTAACAAAAGCTATATGATGGAGCTTTTCCTCAATCTTATAGATAATGCCATAAAGTATAATAACGAGGGCGGTCACGTTTTTGTTAAGGTCGAGAAAAGAAACGGGCTTGCTTATATCGTTGTAAAAGACGACGGAATCGGTATCTCTGCGGAGCATCAGGACAGAATTTTTGAGAGGTTTTATCGTGTTGATAAAAGCCGCTCAAAACAGACGGGAGGCACCGGTCTGGGGCTCTCTATTGTTAAGCATATTGCTTCTTATCATAACGGAAGTATCAGTATTCAGAGCGAAATCGGAGAGGGTACTGAGATTACTGTTACCATTCCTTGCCTTTGATTTATAAGGTGTTTTGATGTTTAAAATTTTTTTACCTTGACTTAACGAAATAGCAAAGGCTTCTTGTAGGAATGAATATATAAACCACCAAGAAAATGGTCATTTTATACAATGTTGCCCCTTGACAATTAGGCATAATAACAGTATAATTGTTATTGTGTATTTTTTGTCGGAGGGCAATTTTTTGTTGTGATGAAAAATACAGATATGATTATGAGTTTGTCGGGATTATCCCGAATAAGATATGGAGGAAAATATATGGCAAATACAAAAAAGTCATCACTTGTTATGCCAAAGCTTATCACAAAAGAACAGCTTAAGGAAAAATTTGTAAGTGTTCTTGATAAGGATTATTTTGTTACACCTGATGCGGCTTCGGATAAGCAGGTTTATGAGGCACTTTCAAAGGTAGTGGTAAAGCTTCTCGGCGACAAGAGAAGACGTTTTGTCAATAAGACACATTCAGCAGGTAAAAAGAAGGTTTATTATCTTTCAATGGAATTTCTTATGGGACGCTCATTGAAAACAAGCCTTTATAACCTTTCGATGGTTGAGGAGGCGACTGCTGTTCTCAAGGATTTCGGAATCAATATAGACAGTGTCTACGAAATGGAGCCTGATGCAGGTCTCGGAAACGGCGGTCTGGGAAGACTTGCGGCTTGTTATCTTGACGCGCTTGCAACACAGGGCTATTGCGCAATCGGTCACTCAATCTGTTATGAATACGGTATCTTTAAGCAGAAGCTTGAAGAAGGCTGGCAGACAGAGCTTCCTGATAACTGGCTTCCTGGCGGACAGATGTGGCTTGTTCCAAACCACGACCAGAGTATTGAAATCCGTTTTGACGGCGAACTTAAAGAATACTGGGATAATCAGTATCACTGCGTAACTCACGAAAACTATACAACAGTTATGGCTGTGCCTTATGATATGTATGTATCTGGCTTTGACAGCGAGGCTGTTTCTAAGCTGAGACTCTGGAAGGCTGAATGCCCGAGCTTTGATATGAGTATGTTCAATAAGGGCGATTACTCAAAGGCTCTCGGTCAGAATATTATCGCACAGGCTATTTCAAAGGTTCTTTATCCTAACGATAACCACGCAGAAGGTAAGTCACTTCGTCTCAGACAGCAGTACTTCCTTTGTGCAGCAGCAGTTGGTGATATTGTAAACCACCATATGAGCGTTTATGGAACACTTGACAACCTTGCTGATAAGGTTTCTATCCATATTAATGACACACACCCTACACTTGCTATCCCTGAGCTTATGAGAATTCTTCTTGACGACTGTGGCTATGAATGGGATAAGGCGTGGGATATCTGTACCAAGACTTTTGCTTATACAAACCACACCGTTATGCAGGAAGCTCTCGAAAAATGGGACTGCAACCTTATGAAGTTGGTTACACCAAGAATTTTCTCAATTATTGTTGAAATCAATGAACGTTACTGCCGTGACCTCTGGGAAAAGACACACGACGAGGCTAAGTGTACAAGAATGTCTATTATTTCAAACAATATGGTAAAAATGGCAAACCTCTGTGTTCACACTTCACACAGCGTAAACGGTGTTGCTAAAATCCACTCTGAAATCATCAAGGTGGATACTTTCAAGGATGAAAATTCAATTACTCCTGAAAAGTTCAAGAATGTTACTAACGGTATCGCTTACAGAAGATGGCTCTATCAGTCAAATCCGGGACTCACAAACCTTCTTTGTGAATGTATCGGTGACGGCTTCCTGAAGGACGCTTCAAAGCTTGCTGATTTCAAGAAATTTGAAGATGACAAGGCTGTTCTCGAGAGACTTGCTGAAATCAAGACAGAAAACAAGAAGAGATTTGCTAAGCACGTTAAAAATCAGTACGGTATCAATCTTAATACAGATTCTATCTTTGACGTTCAGGTTAAGAGACTTCACGAATACAAGAGACAGCATCTTAATGCTCTTAATATTATTGCTGAATATAACTACCTCAAGGCAAATCCGGACGCTCCATTTACACCAAAGACCTATATCTTCGCTGCAAAGGCTGCACCTGGCTACTACCTTGCAAAGCAGATTATCAAGCTTATCTGGAATATTTCACAGGAGCTCAAGAAAAACTCAAAGCTCAATAAAAAGCTTTCTGTTGTGTTCCTTGACAACTACTGTGTATCACTTTCAGAACTTCTTATGCCTGCCGCTGAAATTTCAGAACAGATTTCACTTGCAGGTACAGAGGCTTCGGGTACAGGTAATATGAAGCTTATGATTAACGGCGCAATTACCCTCGGTACAATGGACGGTGCTAATGTTGAAATCCACGAACAGGTTGGAACAGACAACATTATCGTATTCGGTATGGAGGTTGACGACGTTAACGAAAGAAAGCCTTTCTATAATCCTGAGAATATTTACAACTCAAATGGTATTATCAAGGGTGCAATCGACCGTATGTATAAGGGTATCAATGGTGAAACCTTCAATGAGGTTGCTCATAACCTCAAGACAAGCGACCCTTATATGGTTCTTGCTGACTTTGATTCATACCAGATGGCTCAGAAATACGCAAGCGAATGCTACGAGGATAAGATGAAGTGGCAGAAGATGTCACTTAACAATATCGCAGGAGCAGGAATCTTCTCAGCTGACCGTTCAGTAAACGACTATGCAAGAGATATCTGGGGACTCAAAAAATAAGAGATTTCCTTATGAAGTGAATATTTTTATAAAAAACAAGCGTTTTCCTGAAAAAAGGAGAACGCTTGTTTGTTTTGTTATAACTGTAAATATTAAATTTTTATAACACAGGAAGTTGTCAAAGAGTATACAAATTGTAAATTTTGGCATTTATAAATTGACTTTGAACATTTTGTTAAGTATAATGTAAATATGAAAATATATACTTTTTGTACATTTTAGGAGGTAATATTTATGGCAAACGAAAAGTTTTGTGGCTCTTGTGGCACAAAAATGAGCGCTGATGCAGGATTTTGTCCTAATTGTGGCGCTAAGCAGGAGGTTGCTGAAGCGGTTGCAGCTTCTGCGCCGATTGTTGAAAATACAGCTACTGAAGCACCGGTTGAAACACCGGCTGATGGCGGAGTAACAGCACCGGGTCTTAACCCTGAACAGATTAAGAAGTACCTTCCTTTTGCAGGAATAGGTTTGGCAGTTCTTGCGGTTATTATTATAATTGTTGCTGTTATCAGTAGTGTAACAAAGTGGACAAAAATTGACCCTGAGGAGCTTTGCAGAGTTACTTTTGAAGGTCTTGACGGCAAGGGTGTTCCTGTGGTTTCATTTGCATTTGATGAATATACAACATTCTATCTTGACGAATATGTTTTGTATGATGGTATCAAAGAATCCGAAATTATTGAAGAGGCTCTTGACCTTTCTATGGACGACATTGAGGAAATTGTCGAAGAAGAAGGCGAAGGAATGTCAATGAAGGAGTTTGATAAGCTTCTTAAGAAAGAATACAAGGGCCTTAAGACATCTAAGTATCTTTCGCTTGACGAAGATGATGTTGCTAAGGCTTTTGAAAAGGCAAAGGATGAGGACGAAGCTCTTGAAATGAAGGAAGCGCTTCTTGACTGCATCAGTTTTGAAATCGATTTTGACGAAAAAAAGGATAAGCTCAAGAATGGCGATAAGATTAAGGTAACTGTTGATTACGACGAGAAAGACCTTAAGGAATACAACATCAAGCTTACAAAGGACAGCTTTGAGGTTAAGGTTAAGGGACTTATGGAGAGCGAAGAGCTTGATATCTTCAAGGACCTTACAGTTGAGTTTGAAGGCCGTGACGGAAGCGGCGACGCAAGTATTTCGGAAGAAAACTGCTCAGACTTTGTTAAAAATAACTTTAACTTCTATATTTCAAGCAGCTCATATAACCTCGAAAACGGCGATGAAATCACAGTAGAAGCTTATTTTACAGGCTGGGATTATGACTCGGATAACAAGGGCTGTAAAGATGAAGAAAGCAATAAGTTCTACGTTTTTGAAGAATCACAGAAAAAGACATACAAGGTAGAAGGTCTTACACCACTTGAGGAAGTAGACGTTTTTGAGTATATTGATGTTGTATACAACGGTATTGCTCCTGACGTTTATATCAGCTTGCAGTGGAAGGAAGAAACTCCTGACTATGTGAGAAACGGTGTATATGTTGATGCTGATACATGGAATCTGGATATAGTAGAGGGTGCTACATTTGTAGCAACAGCAGAAGCATCTTACAGCTTTGCAGATAATGGCTACAAGCTCAAGGAAACCGAACATACATATACTATTGATTTCAGCAATACTGAAAAGTATGCATCAGCTTCAGATGTAACAAAGGATTCTTATAAGGATATCCTTGACACAGCTGCAAAGGAAAAGGCTGAAAGCTATATCGACAGCTATACTTGGGACTTTGATGAAATTGAAGAAGTAAAGTCAATCACAAGCGTAACTCGTAAGCTTACATATTTCAATATGAACAAGGACCAGACAGACTACTGGGATGAGCTTAATCTTTTTGTTGCTGTTTATGAAGTCAAGTGTACTCACGATGTAGATGGTACAATTAAAAACGGAACATTCTATGTTGTAGCTTATCTTGAAGAGGTTACTGTTAAAAACGGTACCCTCAAGGAATTTACTAAAGACGACGTTGAATTTGATGTAACAGACATTTATGATGAGGTTACTGAAGATTATCTTACAGAAAACGACGTGTACACTGTAAATGCACTCTAAAAATAAGTAAAAAATCAAGGGCAGTCTTTCGGGATTGCCCTTTTTGTTTATTTTTATCAAAAACTTGGTGATTGCACTTGAAAAATCTGTCAGAAAGTGATATACTGTAGAAAACACCCCGAAAGGAATGCTTTTATGAAACTTGTATTTATCGGTGCCTGTCACGAAGTAACAGGAAGCTGTACCTATATTGAGGTCAATGACAAGAAACTGCTTGTTGACTTTGGTATGGAGCAGGGAAGGGATATGTATGAAAATGCAAAGATTCCTTGCGCTCCGTCAATGATTGACGCAGTGCTTCTTACTCACGCACATATCGACCATTCGGGACTTCTGCCGTTTTTGTATGCCGGAGGATTTCAGGGAGAAATCCACGCCACAGAGGCAACCTGTAATCTTTGCTCTACAATGCTTAGGGATTCTGCACACATTCAGGAGTTTGAAGCAGAATGGCGTAACCGTAAAGGAAAGCGTTCCGGAAAGACGGAGTATGTTCCTCTTTACACTATGAAGGACGCAGAAGGGGCAATTTCTCAGTTTGTTCCGCATAAATATAATGAAGAAATAGAAATTTACGAGGGAGTTAAAATCCGGTTTGTTGACGCAGGACACCTGCTGGGTTCGGCAAGTATAGAGGTGTGGCTCACAGAAAATAATGAAACAAGAAAGATTGTATTTTCAGGCGACATCGGAAACCTTGACCAGCCACTTCTCAGAGACCCTACTCATATAAGCGAGGCGGATTATGTTGTTATGGAGTCTACCTACGGCGACAGACAGCATGATACACCACCTGATTATGTACAGGTTTTTGCAGATATAATTGAGGAAACCTTTGCTAAGGGAGGAACTCTTGTTATTCCGTCCTTTGCGGTAGGCAGAACTCAGGAGCTTCTCTATTTCCTGAGAATAATAAAGGAAAAGGGTATGGTAAAGACAAATGCCGATTTTCAGGTGTTTGTTGACAGCCCTCTTGCTATTGAAGCTACAAGTATTTTCAACAGAAACAAGGAAAGCTGTTTTGACGAGGAAGCTATCGAGTTTGTAAGACGGGGAATTAACCCTATCAGCTTTGAGGGACTTAATCTTGCGGTTACAAGCGAGGAATCAAAGGCTATTAACTTTGATAAAAAGCCAAAAATTATAATTTCTGCAAGCGGTATGTGTGAGGCAGGAAGAGTAAAGCACCACCTTAAGCATAACCTGTGGCGTGAAGAAGCTACTGTTCTTTTTGTGGGTTATCAGGCTGCAAATACTATGGGAAGAAATCTTCTTGAGGGCGCTAAGAAAGTAAGACTTTTTGGCGAAGAGGTTCAGGTAAGGGCTAAAATAACCAGAATGCAGGGACTTTCGGGACACGCCGACCTTGACGGTCTTCTCACATGGGCAAAGGCTATCAATAATCCGAAGAAAGTGTTCGTTGTTCACGGTGAAACCGAGGCTGCTGACAATTTCACTCAGACACTCAAAGACAACAATATAAATGCCTATGCACCTTACAGCGGTACTGAATTCGACCTTGTTTCAGGCGAATTTATCAGAGAGGGCGTAGCAATACCGATTGTAAGAAAGACAGATAACAAGCCTAATACAGTTTACGCAAGACTGCTTGCCGTTCTTGAAAGACTTACAAAGCTTATTAAAAAGAGCGAGGGAAGAACCAACAAGGATTTGGCAAGACTTGCTGATAAGCTGACAGATATATGCGATAAATGGGAATAGACAACAAAAATCAGTTTTAGGAGATAATTATGAATATTATTACAACAGACGAACTTAATTACAGAATAAAAAACGACGCTGAGGAATTTGTAAAATCATCAGAAAAGGTTTATGCTGACCATATTTTTGAAATTGCTGAAACCCTCCGTGAAAATCTAAAGGAAAAGCCAATCGTTCTTCTGTCAGGACCGTCAGGCTCAGGGAAGACAACCTCAGCTCTGAGAATTGAAGCTCTTCTTGAAAAATGGGGATACAATACCCATACACTTTCAATGGACAGTTATTTTCTTCCTGTTGTAAATACCCCGGACGCTATCGGTGAGGACGGAAGAATCGACTACGAAAGCCCGCTGAGAATGGATATCCCCCTTCTTAACGACCACCTTGAAAAGCTTGCAAACGGCGAGGAAATCGACGTTCCGAAGTTTAATTTTGTTGAACAGAGAAGAGAAAAAGGACACCTTCTCAAAAGAAATAAAAACGAAATAGTTGTTATCGAGGGTATTCATGCACTTAATCCTGAGATTACGGGACAGTCATATGATTTCGCAACAGGAATTTATGTTAGTGTAAGAACGAGAATCCAGCGTTCAAACGGCGAGCTTCTCCACCCGTCAAAAATCCGAGTTATGCGAAGAATGATTAGAGATATTGTTCAGCGTGGAAGGAGACCTGAGGACACACTTGATATGTATCAGGGCGTTGAACGTGGCGAAAATCTCTACATTATGCCTCATAAACACAGAGCACATTTTGATATCGACACATTTTTTGATTATGAAGTTCCCCTTTATAAGGACAGGGTTATTCCTGCTATGGAAAGACTAAAGGAATTTTATCCTGACTATGAAAAGTTTTCTGATATTCTCGGTTTCCTCTATGAAATGGAAACTTTATCAGCGGAATATGTACCGACAAACGCTCTCATAAGAGAGTTCGTAGGCGGAAGTGATTTTGAGTATTAAAAGACAAAAAAATAATCCCTTACCACTTGGGTAAGGGATTTATTTTTTAGTATTACTTCTTAGCGTTCAGGAATTCGAGAATTGCAAAAACAATTCCAACGATTGAGTAAACCCAAACCAATGCGCCAACAATACCTGTAAGAAGACCTACAAGCGGAATGTGTGCAAGGATTCCGAGAAGAGCACCAAGAACGATTGAGATGATGAGGTAAATTGCGATAGCAATTACAAGTCCCTGAACATCCTTAGCCTTGCTGCTGAAAGGGAAATACTTTTTAAAGCCCATGATGATAACCTCCTGATATTTTATTTACAAGATAATTATACATCATTTGTCGAATTTTGTAAAGTAAATTAACTGTAAATAGATTACTTAGAAAATACATAAAATATATCAAGTAACAGTTCAGGATTGCTATTCGTTTGCATTCTTTTCGGATTTGGCTGTGTCAACGTATTCAGTCAGCAAGGAATAATCAATTTTGCCTTCAAGAATATCATAAGCATAGCCCTGACGGTTTATGGATTCTGCATTTTCGATTGTAAAATATGTCTTTTCTCCATTTTTGTAGTATATTGTCGCTTCGTAAAAATTACCGAATTTTTTAGAAATCATTTCGCCACGCTGGATTTTTACTGATTTAAAGTTTGCGACAACCTTGTCAAGACCGTTATTCTGGTCAATTACAGATGTTGTACCGCTTTCTCCGTCGGAAATTTCAATGCGGTCTACGTCTGCCAATTCGCCTTCAATCATATAAAAAGGCTTTCCGTCATCAGGAACATAGATGTCGTTTTTGTTAGAGTGCAGGTCAATTAAAATTATAGCAAGAACAACTGCGATTATAATAACCGGAATTGCGATATACAAAGCAATCTTGAGTTTCTTCTTTTTATCCATAGATGTACCTCCCTGATAATTTGATAATTGCTTTAATTTGATTATAATTGAATTTCCACAAAATGTAAAGTTACAAATAATTACAAGTATCGTCTAAAGGGAGTTACAAAAGTTTTTAAAAAACAGATATCAAATATGTAAAACGTAACTAAAGCCGTCAAAATCGTAAATATATATTAAGAATTATGAAATACTTGTCAAGAAAAAATTGCTGAAAACTATTGAAAATCACTTTGGAATGTGGTATAGTAATAATGTATTTTTTACTAGAAAATCATTTTGCGTTTTTTGCAGATTAAGGAGAGATTTTTATGTCAAATGTAAGACCTGATTCAATGGAAAGAATCACAACACCTGAGCTTGCGGACAAGTTTATCGCTGAACAGATTGCTGAAGTTCGTGCACAGGTTGGCGACAAAAAGGTGCTTTTAGCACTTTCCGGAGGAGTTGACAGCTCAGTTGTTGCTGCACTTCTTATCAAGGCTATCGGAAAACAGCTTGTTTGTGTTCACGTAAACCACGGACTTATGCGTAAGGGCGAAAGTGAACAGGTTATTGAAGTATTTAAGAATCAGCTTGACGCAAATCTCATTTATATTGATGCTACTGACAGATTCCTCGACCTTCTCGCAGGTGTTTCTGAGCCTGAAAAGAAGAGAAAGATTATCGGCGGGGAATTTATCAAGGTGTTCGACGAAGAAGCAGGTAAGCTTGAGGGGATTTCATTCCTCGCTCAGGGAACAATTTACCCTGACATTCTTGAAAGTGACGGAGTCAAGGCTCATCACAACGTAGGCGGACTTCCTGAGGATATGCAGTTTGAGCTTGTTGAACCGGTTAAGCTTCTTTACAAGGACGAGGTAAGAGTTGTAGGTAAGGCACTTGGGCTTCCTGCTACAATGGTTGACAGACAGCCATTCCCGGGCCCTGGTCTTGGCGTAAGATGTCTTGGTGCTATCACAAGAGACAGACTTAACGCTCTCCGTGAAGCAGATGCTATTCTCAGAGAAGAATTTGACATAGCAGGACTTTCAACACACGTTTGGCAGTATTTTATTGCTGTTCCTGATATGAAGAGCGTGGGCGTTAAGAATGACAAGCGTTATGAAGGCTGGCCTGCAATCATCAGAGCTGTGAATACAACTGACGCTATGAGTGCTACTATTGAGGAAATTCCTTATGCAGTGCTTCATAAAATTACTGCAAGAATCACAGCAGAGGTTGAGGGAATCAACAGAGTTCTCTACGACCTCACACCAAAGCCAATCGGCACAATCGAGTGGGAATAATAACAGACCCCACACAAATGGCTTGACTACGTTGTTTTCTGTTAGCACAACAGTAAAATGGCAACGTTTTGGCAACATTTGAATTATTCTAAAAATTAAGAGCTATCTGATTTTGAAAATCGGATAGCTCTTTTTGTATTTCAAAATGAACAAGCAACGCTTTATAATGTTTAGGCAATTTTTTATTAGATATATTTTTCGATTATTTCGCTTAACTCGTTGATGTAGTTTTCTACTTCGTTCTCTGCATCATTTTCATCGGGATATCTGAAAATAGTATCGTATTTGCTCAAGAACTCATCATATTCTGTTTCGCTGTATTGAAGTCCTTTGGCGTAAATATAAGATACCACCATAATTGCCGCATCCATAGGACGTGATTCAAAATGATCTGCATCTGCCAAGCCAGATACACCAGCTCGGTCACATCCGTATAATCTGCGAACCTGATGTTCCAATTCTATAGCGTCATTATGTGTAACTATAAACATGATCTCACCTCCAGATTGTGTTGCTTTATAAAGTGTTCTGTTCATTTTTTATCATTTTTCAAACCATCAACTATCATATCACTCAACTCCTGTGACACTCCTATCTTGTGCCATTCGCCAGAAGTATCAAGTTCAGGATAGTGATAACGCCAGCGGTCATATTCCTCTTTTGTGATTTCTTCATTTCGGAACTTATCAGCTTCTTTCAGCCATGCTGTAAAGAGCTTTACCATTTGTGGATATTCCATTCCGCTATTCTTATCAAGTCGGATACATACCTCATCATTGAGCGTATCAATACGGAAACCGTATAAATCCTCAAGAGCAAAGAGTGTGTGCATAAGTCCGATATAGCTCTCTATGTTCGGAACATCGAGCGCTGCCGGAGAGACGTCAAGTGTTTTCGCTATTTCCTTTGTCAGCTCTGCCTTTGGTGTTCTTGTTCCCGACTCATACTGTGCAAGTCTGATGTCTGCTGTTTTCTCTGGAAAGCCAACAGCCATACCGAGCCATTTCTGTGTCATTC